>DIKO01000103.1 GCA_002423615.1 Desulfobacteraceae bacterium UBA5616 | reverse complement strand
TTTTCAAAGAACTAAACTGTTACGGAATTTATAATTTACGAAGTAAAAATGCCAAGGATTCAGAAGAATAGGTTTGGAAAACAGAATCATGAGTGAATATCAGTATTACGAATTTCTCGCCGTCGACCGACCACTGACAGAGAACCAAGTAGGAGAGCTGCGCGCGCTTTCGTCGCGGGCCACAATTACGCCTGTGAGTTTCACCAATGAGTATAATTGGGGCGGTTTCAAGGGCGACCCCGAAAAACTGATGCAACGGTATTTCGACGCCCATGTCTATGTGGCCAATTGGATGACGGCCATATTCATGCTTCGCCTGCCCATTGAAGCATTGCCCGAAGAAATGGTGAAAGCCATGGCCGTTCCTTATACGTTGGATATCAAGGCGGTTAAAACCCATTGGATCATTACCTGGCGTCTGGAGGAGTCGGAAAACTACGACCGTTTCGGCGTACGGTGGGAGAACTACGGCAGAATGCCGAAAAGGCCCGCCAAATCAGATTGGAAAAGGAAAAACACGACCGCAAGCAACGGGAGATCCAGCGCCGCAAGAAACGCAAAGCATATCTGGAGAACCTGTCCAAAAATTTTCCCAAGGCCTGGGCGTCGGTTCGAGAATCCGTCGAGCGCGGATCGGGCCTGGGGTATGACGAGGCCTGTCGCGCTCTTTTGGACATCGCCGAAGCCTATGCCCTTTTTTCGACCAAGAAGCAATTTCAAAAAGAATTGAAACAGTTTATGGCCGGTTACATGCGTCGGAAAGCGCTGATTCAACGCTTGGTAAAGGCCGGTATCTGGGGGGATCAATAAAAAATGAGCAATCAAAATTCTGGCGATATGGACCTTGAAGCGTTGGACCAAATGATCGAAGAAATCACTGTCGACGCATACGATGATGATGAACAGTTATGGGCCTTTCGACAAGCCTTTGAGGACGATGTCTTGCTTCCGGCTGACGGTTTTGTCATCGGGGAGCCGGTTTCAGTGACTGCGGTTGACTACGACGGCAACGAAAGACGGGGACTGACGGTAAAGGTTCGGCGGGAAGACGATTCTCAATACGTGGTTGGGCTCTCCGAAGTCGTTTTGCCACAGTCCTCCATAGGAGCACGGTACATCGCCGCCTATCGCAGGTGGCTCAACCTCGATCCCTACCCTGACAAAAGTCGGAAACCTTCTCGGGGCGATAAGTCGCACAAGGCAGAGGGCGATGACATCGATCTTAGCAAAGCTATCGAACTGGCGGTCCTCTCGGTCAAGGAGCGGACCGCTCAATGCCGTTTGTTGGGAAATGATCGGGTCATTACACTGCGCGCAAGCCGGGTTGGAGAAGTCGTGCCAGGTTCAATTGTTACGGTTATGCCAAAAAAACAATGGCGTTATGCCGGGCATCCATATCTTTCCGGCGAGATACAATCGGCTCGAATCGACGTAAAGGCCCTCAATTTAATGCCCCTGAGGCTGACGGATATGGGTATGTGGGATCCCAAGGAAGAGTATTGGGGGGAAGAAAACGAGCCCATCGACGAATGGGCCAAGCCGATCATCGCTTACGGCCCCCGCCCCATGTTGGAGATGGAGCAGGTGCTGCCCGGCGAAGACCCTGACGATCCATTTAATGATCCCATCACGAAATCAAACGATCTCATAGATGCCGGTGAACGAACAGAGGCGAAAAAGATTTTAAGGGAGCTGTGTAAGACAGATCTACGCTGCCTCGATGCTCATTCGCATCTGGGCAATTTCGTCTTCAAGCACCATCCACAAGATGCCATAAGGCACTACGAGGTCGGTTTGCGTATCGGCGAACTGTTCCTGGGAAACGATTTTATCGGCGTGCTGCCATGGGGCCTTACTGACAACCGTCCATTTCTGCGCTGTATGCATGGCTATGGATTATGTCTCTGGCGGCTTGGGCGTTTTGACGAAGCGGAACGCATCTTTCACCGGATGCTTTGGCTGAATCCGTCGGACAATCAGGGCATACGGTTTCTCATCGATGATGTGAAATCTAAAACAGCCTGGGAGGATCGTGAAAATGAGTAAAGTCCAGAGAAGCGCTGTACGTTCCGGTAAAGGGAAATGTGTTGATCCGCTTGAGACGGCCATCGAAACAGTGTTGGCTCCCGGACAGTTCATTTCCTATGATGCTGCATGGCCGTTTGTGGATAATGTTTCCGATGTCGCTGTAGACATCGGGAACATTATCCATAAGGAACCGGAACGAGCAACACGCCTGTATGAGATCTTCATCGCCGCTTGCCACGAAAAAGCCGATGAAATTGACGATTCGGACGGTGATTTCGGCATGCTGGTTGAGGAGTTGTTCAGTGATTGGATAAAAGCCCGCCAGGCAGACAATGGTGATCCGGATGAAACCGCGATGTTTCTGCTTTCCTGGATGGAGGACGATCCCTGCGGATTTTGTTATGGTCTTGTTCGTGATGCTGCCAAAGTGCTCGACAAGAAGGGCCTGGACGCATTTGTTCAGCAAATTCGAACGAAATTCGAATCCTCTTTAACCCAGGATGGCAAGGAGAAGCACTTTCCCGGATACGCATGCCGGAGATGGGGCGGAGCACTGAAGACCCTGCTCGCAGCACAGCGAAACGTTAACGCATATATCGCGCTTTGCGATCAGACTGAGCTTGAAGCCAAAGACTGCATGGCCATCGCAAAAATATACAAAAGCCGGAGACGTCATGAAGAGGCGCTCTCCTGGGTCGAGCGAGGCTTGAAGATTGCCCAGACGGACAGCCGAAAATCCTATGAAGAATACGAATTATGCGAGATAAAACGGGCACTAACGGCAAAGCTCGGTCGTCCGGGAGACGCACTTCAATCCGCCTGGTCAGAATTTGAATCATACCCCTCTAAAATCACATATTACGACACAGAATTTGGCCTCGGGGCATGACCAAGGCGGGGTTGAAAGCCGATCTGTGGCTAAAAGATGTCGCGCCCGGCACGGATCTCCGGAAATGGTTCAATCATGATCGCTCCAGATGGGAGGAATTCAAGAACCGTTATTTTTCCGAATTGGGAGATAAACCAGAAATGGTGAATCGGCTTTGCGACCTTGCGGCAAAAGGACGTGTCACCCTTCTCTATTCGGCGAGCGACAACCAATGTAACCAAGCCGCCGCCCTCAAAGAAACACATTGGCAGACAGCCAACTCAAACCAGGCCTGCCCAACACGGCGTTGGACAAAAAGTCCATCTGCCGCGCCATGCGTTCCATTTCCGCCAACGGATTTCGCCACCCCATCGCCGGTACCCTGATGTTTTCCTCCTTTTGTCTATATGTCTGGCATAGGATGAGGCAATAACCTGGGTTGATGATTTGTAATATTATGATCCTGTTCGGGGTGTGACTTTGAATAACAAGTGAACAAAAGGTCGGCATTTTTGGGCAGGAGTGTTACGGCATAAAAATTTGACTCAAAAGTTTCTTTAATATAAAGTCATATTTATAAAACGCAACCTCTCAACCCTTATCCTCACGCATTCATTATAGCAGGGCGTATCGTTATGCTTAATAAACTTATTAAATATTTTCTTGAAAACAAACTCGTCACGGTTATCATCCTCACTGCCCTTATCGCCTGGGGCATTGCAACGGCTCCATTCGGCTGGCAGATCGGCGTACTGCCGTCTGATCCTGTGCCTGTGGACGCCATCCCCGATATCGGTGAAAACCAGCAGATTGTTTTCACCGAATGGATGGGGCGTTCCCCCCAGGACATCGAAGACCAGATATCCTACCCCCTAACCACCTATCTGCTCGGCATACCGGGGGTCAAGAGCATCCGAAGCTCATCTGTTTTCGGCTTCTCCAGCATTTACATCATTTTCAATGAAGATATTGAATTTTACTGGTCACGCTCCCGTATCCTTGAAAAAATGAACTCCATACCACCCGGGTTTTTGCCCGACGGTGCCCAGCCGGCTTTGGGACCGGACGCAACAGCACTGGGCCAGGTTTACTGGTACACATTGGAAGGAAGGGACAAAGGCGGAAACCCTACAGGGGGTTGGGACTTGCACGAAATCCGCTCGGTTCAGGATTTCTATGTCAAATACGGTTTAAATGCCGTTGAGGGTGTTTCAGAGGTGGCTTCCATCGGTGGATTTGTAAAGGAATACCAGATTGATGTAAATCCTGATGCCCTTAAAGCCTATAATATTCCTTTGTATAAAGTGATGATGGCGATCGGCAAATCCAACCGTGATGTGGGGGCAAAAACCATTGAAATCAATCAGGCCGAATACCTTGTCCGGGGCCTCGGGTATGTAAAAAATGTACAGGACATTGAGAAGGCCGTGGTAGCCGTACAGGATAATGTGCCGATCCGTATCAGGGATATCGGGATCGTTTCACTGGGGCCCGCCACACGCAGGGGCGCATTGGATAAAGACGGTGCGGAAACGGCAGGCGGAGTTGTGGTGGCCCGCTATGGCGCCAACCCCCTGCAGGTCATCAACAGTGTGAAAGCAAAAATCCAGGAAATTTCCCCGGGTTTGCCCAAAAAAACACTGGTCGGCGGAGTGGAAAGTCAACTGACCATCGTGCCGTTTTACGACCGCTCCGAATTGATTCACGAAACCCTGGGCACCCTGGAAGAAGCTCTTTCCCTGCAAATTCTCATTACGCTTTTGGTCATCATCGTGATGATCTATAACCTGCGGGCATCGATAATGATTTCCGGTCTGTTGCCCATTGCCGTGCTCATGGTGTTCATCGCCATGCGCTATGCCGGTGTTGATGCCAATATCGTCGCCTTGTCCGGCATTGCCATTGCCATCGGCACCATGGTGGACTTGGGGATCATACTGTCTGAAAACGTCATCAGGCACATCAATGAAGCCCCTTCCGGACAAAAACTGACGGAATCTGTTTACAAAGGCGCATCGGAAGTATCCTCAGCCATTCTCACCGCGGTGTCCACCACCATTGTGAGTTTCATTCCCGTCTTTTCCCTGGAAGCCGCCGAAGGCAAACTGTTCGGCCCGCTTGCCTTTACCAAGACCTTTGCATTGATCGCCGCCCTGATGGTAGCGCTTTTCATTTTGCCCATGTTTGCCGACTGGTTTTTCGGTTTTCGCATCAAATCCAAAAAGGTCGGGCAATGGGTCAGTATCCTCATGCTGACGGCCGGTATTGTTTTTGTGTTTGCCGGAGCCATATGGGGCGGCACGGTATTGATTCTGATGGCCGTATCCCGGTTTCTTAAGCAGGTGGTGAATATTCCGGAAAAGGAATCGCGAAGACGGCACCATTGGTTGTTGCAACACGCGGAACTTATCATTTCCGTTGTGGCGGTTGTGTGGCTGCTGGCCGGGTACTGGCTTCCCCTGGGGCCCGGCAGAAGCATTGTTTCAAACATTGTGTTTGTCGCTTTGCTGGTTGCCCTGATTTTAGGTTTTTTTTCAATTCTGGAATATTTTTACACCCATGTTCTCGGGTGGTGCCTGGAAAACAGGGTGAAGTTTCTTCTCATTCCCTCATTTTTTATTCTGTTCGGCCTTACCATCTGGATGGGATTTAACACGATTTTTGGGTTTGTTGCCAAAGGATGTGATCTGGTGGGATGGAATATAAGGACAACCAAAGCATGGTCAGGCCCGGACCATGCTTTCCCCGGCATCGGAAAAGAGTTCATGCCTTCCCTGAATGAAGGCAGCTTCCTGCTCATGCCGACGTCCATGGCTCATTCCGGTATTGAATACAACCGTAACGTACTGGCTCAACTGGATATGGCCCTTACCGGCATCCCCGAAGTGGCCCTCACCGTGGGAAAACTCGGGCGGGTGGAATCCGCTCTGGACCCGGCACCCAAACTGCAACCCATTGAAACACGGCTGGTCATGCTGCAAACCGGAATGCGGGCCCCCATGGGCATCAAAGTTTATGGGCCGGACCTTAAGTCCATAGAAAACTTCGGGTTTGCCCTGGAAGGTATACTCAAACAAGTACCATCGGTAAAAGCCGAAGCTGTTTTTGCCGACCGGGTCATCGGCAAGCCCTACCTTCACTTAAACATCAACCGCGAGACAATCTCACGCTACGGCCTCACCATTGAGGATGTGCATCAGGTGATTGAAACCGCCATCGGAGGGATGGAAATCACCTCAACCGTAGAAGGCCGAGAGCGGTTTCCGGTCCGGGTGCGGTATCCAAGGGAACTGCGCAATGATCCGGAGTCCCTGGGCAAAATATGGATACCCACCGCCCACGGGATCACAGATACCCCTGGCACAAGTGGTTGACATGGAATATTTGCGCGGTCCCCAGATGATTAAAAGTGAAGAAACCTTTCTGGTAAGCTACGTGCTTTTTGATAAAAAGGACGGCCATGCCGAAGTCAATGTGGTCCAGGATGCCCAGAAAGCCATCCGGGACAAAATAGACAGGGGAGAATTAATCGTTCCCGCCGGGGTAAGCTATAAATTTTCCGGCAGCTACGAAAATCAGATACGGGCGGAAAAGCGCCTGTCCGTGATCATCCCCCTGGTTTTGGTGATTATTTTTTTTATTCTCTATTTCCAGTTCAAATCCGTCACAACATCCCTGATGGTCTTCTCCGGAATCGCCATGGCATTTTCCGGTGGATTTTTGATGCTCTGGCTCTATGACCAGGCATGGTTTGCCGATTTTTCAGTATTCGGTGCAAATATCAGAAGCCTTTTCAACATGCACACGGTGAATCTGAGTGTGGCGGTCTGGGTTGGGTTCATCGCCCTGTTCGGCCTGGCTACGGATGACGGCGTGTTGATGGGTACGTATATTGACCAAAGCTTTTTAAGACATCACCCCACTACCATAAAAGAAGTAAGAGAAGCGGTGACAGAGGCCGGTCAACAAAGGATAAAGCCGGCCGTCATGACATCCGCCACAACCATCATTGCCCTGCTGCCGGTGCTGACTTCCACCGGACGTGGATCGGATATCATGGTTCCCATGGCCATCCCTCAGTTCGGCGGCATGCTCGCAGCAACCATCACCTAAATTCGGTGTGGGCCTGGATTATGTAATGGTGGACAAACGCAACGACGTGACGATGCCGGATAACGGGAAAGATGCAGTGGTGGCCATGGTAACGGTGAGCATTCCAATTTTTCGGTCAAAATACCGGGCATCCGTAAAAGAAGCCCAATTGATGCAGAAAGGCTATTCGCTTCAAAAAGAAGAATTTGCCAACACACTGACCTCCCGTTATGAAATGGCGCGGTTTGAAATTCAGCAGCAACGCCGGCTCCTCGCGCTTTACGAACAGCAAGAACAGACATCGCGGCAAGCCCTGAACCTGCTTCTGTCCGCCTACGGCAATTCCGGAAAAGAATTTGAGGACGTATTAAACATGCAGCAGCAGCTTCTCAGCTATGACAAAATGAAAATTACGGCCGAAGTTCAATATCTCATTGCCCTGGCCAAACTAAAAGCCCTTACCGGGAGAGTATATTCAAATGAAAATGAATAAAAAAGCAATGATCACAGGTATCGGCGCCCTGATCATAGGGTTGCTGGCCGGCTGGTTTCTTTTCGGTGGTTCTGGCCATAAGATTGTTGATGAGCATGAACACGGCCTGGAACGGACAGATCAAATCATCTGGACCTGTTCCATGCATCCCCAAATCCGCAGGAACGAACCGGGAAATTGTCCCATCTGCGGCATGGAATTAATTCCCCTGGAAAGCGAAGAAGGTGAAGATACCGACCCCATGGCCATCCGTATGTCCCCGACAGCCATGCAGTTAGCCAGTGTCCGCACGGCACTGGTTGGTGAAATGGCGCCGGTAAAAACCGTCAGGCTGAACGGAAAAGTACAGGCGGATCAGCGGCTGGTTTTTTCCCAGTCATCGCATATCCCCGGCAGAATTGAAAATCTTATGGTGAATTTTACGGGTGAGTTTGTAAACAAGGGACAAACCATAGCCCTTGTTTATTCACCTGAATTGGTAACCGCCCAGGAAGAATTGTTTGAAGCTTTCAAAATGAAAGACCGTCAGCCGCAATTGTTCAGTGCCGCAAAACAAAAGCTTAAAAACTGGAAACTGTCTGATCATCAGGTGGAAGAAATTCTGAAATCAGGTAAAATTCAAACCAACTTTGCTATCCGCGCGGATGTTGCTGGCTATGTAACCGATAAACTGGTGAATCATGGGGATTATATTCAAAAAGGAAAAGCCGTTTATCAGATCACCGATCTTTCAAAAGTCTGGGTATTGTTTGATGTCTACGAATCCGATATGCCGTGGATCAAAAAAGGCGACGTGGTTGAATTTATCATTCCGTCTCTGCCCGGAGAACGTTTTCAGGGCCCGATTATTTATCTTGACCCGGTTATTGATCCGAAAACCCGTGTTTCAAAAGCAAGGGTGGAAATAACCAACCATGAATTACGACTCAAACCGGAAATGTTTGTTTCCGGTACGGTTAAAGCCGAATTGCACAAACAGGCCGACGTCATTGCCGTTCCGGCAACCGCCGTCATGTGGACGGGCAAGCGGTCAATTGTCCATGTTAAAACCGAATCAGACAAAGGGGTGCATTTTAAAATGCGTGAGGTAACACTGGGGCCGTTTTTGGGAGAGCATTATATCGTTGAACAAGGGTTGCGCAAAGGAGAGGAAATCGCCGTTCACGGAACATTCAGCATTGATGCCGCCGCACAGTTGGCCGGAAAACCAAGCATGATGCGTCCCGAAGGCGGACCTGAAATGACCGGGCACGATCATGGCGGTGGGGATAAACCTGCTTCACATCCGGAACCGGAACCGGAACAACCGGCGATAACATCCCAGGTCATCGGTCAAAAAGCCAAAGATGCGCTTCAACCCGTTTATTCCCAATACCTGAATTACAAGGATGCCCTGGCGGCGGACAATTTGGAGCAGGCATTTGAAGCAGCATCACTGTTGCAGTCCAGGCTTTCGGAAATCGATATGGCGCTGTTTACAGGCAAATCCCACGATGCGTGGATGCAGCACAGCAGGGACATGGAAAACCGCCTCCAACACCTGCCGCATTTAAAAACCATCGAGGAACTGAGAAAAACCTTTCAGCATGTTTCAGAAGCCATGATCGCATTGACGCTGGCATTCACCCCTCTTGATCAAACCCTGTATGTACAGCACTGTCCCATGGTGGATAATAACAAAGGCGCGGACTGGTTAAGTTTGGATAAGGAAATCATAAACCCTTATTTCGGGAAATCCATGCTCACGTGCGGAGAAGTCACCATGACAATAAATTAATTTTCCGGGTTTTTAAAACATCAATTTAAAGGAGCATCATCATGAAACGCACAATCACTAAATGCCTTAGAAATTCCTGAGAAGGGGAAGGTTTATGAATAGTTTAACAAAAAAAATATCATTGCGGCAGTCATCGTGCTGCTGGTATGCTATATTTTACCACGTCTGTCCGAAATAATTCAAAGTTGGTGGTGGTCGCCAGGGCCTTGATGGCCATCGCCCGAAAGGTGATCGTCTTAGATTTCAACAAGATCAGTTCCGAACACGTGGTGGCCACCGGCGTGGTGGTTCTATCCCTGGGCATCACTTACTGGCTGATCGCGGGACAGAGCAAATCACCGCCTGACTAGCGGGTGGTTTATAAAAACAACCAGGTCAACGCGTCGTTGGGTTCAAGGTGATTGGCAATGCAGGAAATGTTTGACGGGTAAAAATTTCTGGCCGGGTTGAGGCTCTTTTTATTCAGCTTGTTCATTGCGGAAGAATCCATCAGTCTGCTGGCCGTTCGTTTGCTATAATCCTTGATCCGGCGGTTTACCGGCAACCCGCCAAGTCCTTGTGCGCCGGCCTTTTCAGCACGGAGGTGCTGCTGAACACTACCGATGTCTCATCGATGGTGCCGGCCTTTGGAGACGTCGGGGTGTGACCTTAAACAATGCCCATGCCGTTACCATGGGCGCCAGGGTGGTCACGACCCTGACGGTGAACAGGAGGTTGTTATGTTTGGAAAGCGTATTGATTTATTCAAACTTTTTGGCTTTGAGATCAGAATCGACCTGAGCTGGGTGGTCCTGGCAATCCTGGTCGCATGGTCACTTTCGGCGGGACTCTTTCCATTCCGCTATGAGGGTCTTTCGACGCAAACCTGGCCTGGATCAACGGTATCCTCGCCGTCTTCAACATCGTTCCCGCCTTCCCGCTGGACGGAGGCCGCATTCTCCGGGCTGTCTTGTGGGGCTGGAAGAAAAATCTGCGGTGGGCCACCCGGGTTGCCGCCGGAATCGGGTCCGGATTCGGCTTGTTTCTCATTTTTATGGGAATTCTCCAGTTCTTGGGCGGAAACTATATAGGTGGAATGTGGTGGTTTTTTATTGGAATGTTTCTCCGAAGTGCCGCAAAGATGTCTTACAGTCAGATTCTTGTGCGTAAGGCGCTGGAAGGGGAGGCGGTTGGGCGTTTCATGAAGAAAGACCCGGTGACGGTGTCGCCTTCCACCACTGTCGAAGAACTTGTGGAAGACTTCATTTACCGCCATCAGTATAAGCTGTTCCCGGTCGTTGAGGAAGGGAACCTGCTTCGTGGCTGCGTCACCATGAGACAGGTGAAAGAAATCCCAAGAGAGAAATGGCAAAGCAAGACGGCCGGCGATATCGCCGTCGGATGCTCCCCGGAAAACAGTATCGATTTACAATCCGATACCATGGAGGCCCTGGCCCTTATGACCCGGACCGGTTCCAGTCGACTTATGGTTACAGAAGGCAACCGGCTGGCGGGTATCATCAGTTTAAAGGACATGATGAAATTTTTCGAATTGAAGGTCGAACTTGAACCCTAGCCTGCCTCAGGCCCGGTTTCGACACTTTTGCGAACCGAAAGAACCGAACATGAAAGAATTTTACAAACAGAAACAAGGCGTTATATGGTTACCATGCCGATTTCCGGCGGGCCTTGCCGACATCAGAGAGACGATTCTATGAAACAAAAGGAACACGCCTGCCGGATGTGCGAGGAGAAATGGTACGCCTTTGAAGATGAGGATGTTTACGAAGAGCTTCAGTCCGGAGTGGATGGGCTGGACGAACGGGAGGCGGGCAGGCGGCTTGCGTATTACGGCCCCAACAAGCTGCCCGTCAAGGAACCACCCACGATCCGGGCTATCCTCCTGCATCAAGTTCTCAATCCCCTCATCTTCATCCTGCTGACCGCCGCCATTGCGTCTGTGGCCATCGGCGAAGGCGCGGACGCCGTGTTTATTTTCATCGTCATTGCCTTGAACACCGGTCTGGGGACCTACCAGGAGTATCAATCTGAAAAGAGCGCGGCCGGCCTTCAGCGCCTGCTCAGGATTGCGGCGCGGGTGCGGAGAAGGTCGAGGGAGATGGACATTCAGGCCGAAGAGGTGGTGCCGGGCGATATCGTACTGCTGGAATCCGGCAACAAGGTGCCGGCCGACCTGCGACTGGTACAGGTCAACAGCCTTGCGGCCGATGAAAGTTTTCTGACCGGCGAATCCATCGCTTCGGAGAAGACCACCGGACCCATGCCCGACGACACCGCTGTAGGGGACCGCAAAAATATGGCCTTTGCCGGATCGACCATCACCTCCGGGAGGGGAATTGGGATCGTCGTCGGCACAGGCACCGAGACCCAGGTGGGCATCATCGCCCAAACCGTGACCGTGTCGGAAAGCGGCAAACCGCCTCTGGTGCTGCGGATGGAACGGTTTGTCAAACACATCAGCATTCTGGTGCTGGTCATCAGTGCCGGTCTATCACTTCTTCTGTGGACCCGGGGCCAGAATCTATCTGCGATTTTCTTCTTTGTAGTGGCCCTGGCGGTTTCGGCCATTCCCGAAGGACTTCCCGTTGCGCTCACGGTTGCGCTCTCCATCGCGACCAAACGAATGTCCGACCGAAAGGTCATCGTCCGCAAGCTCACCGCGGTTGAAAGCCTGGGGAGCTGCACCGTGATCGCCAGCGACAAGACAGGCACCCTTACCGTCAACCAGCAGACCGTCCGTACCGTGGTTTTGGGGGATGGTCGGGCCTTCGAATTTTCCGGTGAAGGCTATAACGGCGAAGGTGAAGTTTGGGAGAGCGGCCGCGGCAAAAAGATATTCCCTGGCGACGAGGAGCAGCTTAACCGATTGGCCGAATCGGCGATTCTGGCCAACGAGGGATCCCTCGTCCAGGAAGAAAACGGCTGGAAACATCGCGGGGACGCCATGGATGTGGCCTTTCTGGCGATGGGGTACAAGCTGGGCCTGAATCCGGAAAAGGTAAGGAATCAGGTCCGAGTTACCCGGGAAGTTCCATATGAATCCGAGCAGAAATACTCGGCGGTCTTTTTTGAAAAAGACGGCACGGGGCATGTGGCTGCAAAGGGAGCCGTGGAAACGATCTTAGAATTTTGCAGCAGCATGGATCGGGGCGCCAACCCGGCGGAACTCGACCGGGAAGGCGTTGAGAAGCAAGCTGAAGCCATGGCGAAAAAAGGGTTTCGTGTATTGGCCGTTGCCGGGGGCGAAACCGAAAGCGTCCAATCGGGCGGTTCCGGTGAAGCAAAACCCCTTACCAGTCTGCTTTTTTACGGACTGGTGGGATTCATCGATCCCCTTCGCCCCGAAGCCGTCCAATCCGTGAAAACATGCAAAACCGCCGGCATCCAGGTTTTGATGATCACCGGAGATCACCCCGCCACCGCCGGAGCCATCGCTGGAGAACTGCGTCTGTCCGATCGCGATGAACCGGTAGTCACCGGAACGCAATTGAGCGAGGCAGGCACCCCGAACAGTCCGGCCTTTGAAAAATTGGTTTCATCCACACATGTATTTGCCCGTGTGTCCCCCACGCAGAAGCTGGAAATCGTCGATGTGCTGATCCGCCGGGGGGAATTTGTCGCCGTCACCGGTGACGGGGTCAACGACGCCCCGGCCCTGCGGCGGGCCAACATCGGCGTGGCCATGGGTTCGGGTACGGATGTAGCCAAGGAAGTGGGTTCCATGATCGTTGTGGACGACAATTTCGCCTCCATCGTAGCCGGCGTCGAAGAAGGGCGTTTTGCCTACGACAACGTGCGCAAGGTGATTTACCTGCTTATCTCCACCGGCGCAGCGGAAGTGTTGATGTTTGTCACGGCGATATTCGCGGGCCTGCCCATTCCGCTGTTAGCGGTGCAGTTGCTGTGGCTCAACCTGGTCACCAACGGCATTCAGGACGTGGCTCTGGCCTTCGAAGGCGGGGAGCCGGGCGCCATGAAACGAAGGCCTCGAAGGCCCGAGGAAACGATTTTCGACCCCCAGATGGTCTGGCAGACCATTGTCTCGGGACTGACTATCGGGGTCTTGGCCCTTGGGGCCTGGTACTGGATGGTGCGCGTGGAAATGATGGACGAAACCGTGGCCCGCAACCTCCGGCGAACGCCTTGCGGCCCAAAGCGAAATTTCTTTCCATCATCGGTTCTTACGGATGGGGCGGAAAGACTGTGGAAACACTTGCCGGAATGATCCCCAATTTGAAAGTCGATGTGCTGGCGCCTGTTCCGTGCAAAGGGGTTCCCTCGGAGACCGATTATAACGCTCTGGATAAACTGGCCGAAGCGATTGCGGAAAAGCACAAGGATCATGGTTTCAGATCGCCCTGAAACTCAAGGAAGTCTTCCTCCTGAACGACATTAATGAGCTGCCCTTCTCCTGCGATATCGCCCGGTACGAGCAAAAGGCCGTGGCCGTATTGCACGCCCATGGCATCGACTTCTCACCACCAATGGCGGTCGGCGAGTTTCGGGGGAAGGACCTCGATGTGTTCATCCAGAAGGGAGCCTTGACTCGGTCACACTCGGTCAAATATCAAAAATACCCCGACGAACCAATTGACTGTGGAAATCCGTCTGATATGGTGTAATCCTGTTTGTCCTGGTTTATTGGGATACAAGTGACCAGGACCGGAGCGTGGGATAATGAACATCCTGATCAATAATAGAGAGGACCATGGAACCAACTAAAGCCCAAGGAAAGAGACCGAACAACTGGCACCGACTTGATCCAAAAGAGGTGTCGGCGGAATTGCAGTCGTCCGATAAGGGCCTTGCATCAGAGGAGGCCGATCGTCGCCTGGAGCGCTACGGTCCCAACCAACTGGTTGAAAAAAAACGTAAATCGTTGTGGATGATGTTTCTGAATCAGTTCAAGGATTTCATGATCCTGGTGCTGATCGCCGCAGCCGTGGTGGCCGGCGTGATCGGTGATCCTGTGGATACCATCGCCATCGCCGTTATTGTGATGCTGAATGCCGTGCTTGGGTTCGTTCAGGAATATCGGGCGGAAAAGGCCATGGCCGCGCTGAAAAAGCTCGCAGCCCCTTCGGCGACCGTCATTCGGGACGGGCGGGCCGAAACGATCCCCGCGGAACGGCTTGTTCCAGGTGACATGGTGATTCTGGAGGCCGGCAACGTGGTACCCGCCGACATCCGGTTGATGGAGGCGGTCCAGCTTCGAATCGATGAAGCGGCTTTGACCGGTGAGTCCGTGCCGGTTGAAAAAGATACCTCCGCGATCGGGGAAAGGGACCTGTCGATCGGTGACCGGAAAAACATGGCCTACAAAGGAACCATCGTCACCTACGGCCGAGGGCGGGGCTTTACGGCAGCTACCGGGATGCGCACGGAACTCGGACGGATCGCAGCCCTGCTTCAAGACCAGGACGAAGGACGCACGCCCCTTCAGAAACGGCTGACCTCCTTCGGAAAAAAGCTCACCTATGCGGTGCTGGGCATTTGTGCCATCGTTTTTCTGGCCGGGCTCCATCGGGGGGAACCGCCGCTGTTGATCCTGCTCACGGCCATCTCTCTGGCGGTGGCCGCCATTCCGGAAGCCCTGCCGGCCGTCATTACCATTTCACTGGCCCTGGGGGCCAAGAAGCTGGTGAAACAGCAGGCATTGATTCGAAAACTGCCGGCGGTGGAGACTCTGGGATCGGTTACCTATATCTGCTCGGACAAGACCGGAACCCTGACGTTGAACCGCATGACCGTTGAAAAAGTCTATACAAGTGGCCGGCTTCAAGGGTCCGACGAACTTCCCCCCTCGGGCCAGGAAAAAGCCCAGGGCTCTTCGCTGTCCGACACAAACCCCCTCGACCTGCTTCTCAGCGCCATGGCCCTTTGCAACGACACCCGTCTGGATGCCGCCGGCGGCGTGATCGGTGATCCGACCGAAACGGCACTCTTCGATCTGGCTCGCGAAAAAGGCTATTTTCGGGAAAAACTGGACGAAAAATACCCCAGGCTGGCCGAAATCCCCTTTGACTCGGACCGGAAGCTCATGACCACGTTTCATCCCTGGGAAAACGGCCGGATTATTTCTTTGACCAAGGGGGCGGTTGAAGAAATAGTGGAGCGCTCCGAAAAGGCCCTTGTCCAACAAGGTCTGGAAGAAATCGACCGCTCCAAAATTCTGGAAACAGCTGAACACATCACCGGAGACGGTCTGAGAGCATTGGGTTTTGCCATGCGGGTCTGGGAGAAGCTTCCCGATCCGCCGACCTCGGAACAAGCGGAAATGGAATTGGTCCTGATCGGGATCGTCGGCATGATGGACCCGCCTCGGCCCGAGGCAATGGAGTCGGTTGCCTTGTGTCGGTCTGCAGGCATCCGGCCGGTGATGATCACCGGGGACCACCCGCTAACAGCCGAGGTGATTGCCAGACGGGTCGGGATTATCGTCGGGGAGGGGAAACCCGTCATGACCGGCCGGGAGCTGGCGCAGCTTACCCTGGAGGAATTCGAAGACAAGGTGGAAAAGATTAGGGTCTACGCCAGGGTCGCCCCCGAACAGAAGCTCAAGATCGTCAGTGCCCTGCAGGATAAGGGGCATTTTGTGGCGATGACCGGGGATGGGGTCAACGATGCTCCGGCTTTAAAACGGGCCGATATCGGTGTGGCTATGGGAATTACCGGGACCGATGTGTCCAAGGAAGCTTCCCACATGATTCTGCTCGACGACAACTTTGCCACCATCGTCAAGGCCGTCAGGGAAGGCCGGCGCATCTTCGACAACATCCGCAAGTTTATCAAGTACACCATGACCAGCAATGCAGGCGAGATCTATACCATTTTTCTCGCCCCCTTCCTTGGACTGCCCATCCCCCTGCTGCCGATCCACATTCTGTGGATCAACCTGGTGACCGACGGCGTTCCCGGACTTGCCCTAGCCGCAGAGCCGGGAGAGCGAGACATCATGAGCCGCCCTCCCCGGCACCCGAAAGAAAGCATTTTCGGGAAAGGTCTCGGAGCCCACATCATCTGGGTTGGACTGCTCATGGGCGCCGTTACCATCCTGACCCAGTCTTTGTTCATCGACCAAAGCCACCAGACCCACTGGCAAACCATGGTATTCACCGTCCTCTGCCTCAGTCAGATGGGACACGTGCTGGCCATTCGATCCGAACAGGAATCTTTCTTCAGACAGAAAACCAATAAACCACTTCTCGGTGCCGTCTTGTTGACCTTCGCCCTTCAGATGGCCACTGTCTATGTGCCGTTTCTGAACCCCATATTCAAGACCGAACCGCTTACCGCCGGGGAACTTGTCGTTACGATTCTGCTCTCATCCGTAGTGTTTCTGGCGGTGGAGTGTGAAAAGGCAATCAAAAGGTCGAGAAACAATAAAAACGCATAAATATCGTTAGTTCATATTATTACAATGGAATAGCACGGCTATGATTTTTTTACTTGACAGGGAAAAGTTGAGCCATATAATTGTGAATAGTGAATCACAATTCGTTAGATTGGAACCGAAAAATGAGAGCTCAAAAAACCGAAACAGAAGTAAGGCAGGAACAGATTGTTACGGCGGCCCTCGAACTGATCGGCGCTCAAGGCGTCAACGCCCTCAGTATTGCCGGAATCGCCGAACGGGTCGGTATCGTGCCATCGGCTCTGTACCGTCATTTCAAATGCAAGGATGACGTGCTGGACGCAGTGCTGGATCTGCTCAAAGCCCGTTTATTGAGCAACGTCACTCAAGTCAGGAAGGAAACACCCGGAGCCTTGCCGCGACTCAAATCCCTGTTGATGCGACATGCCCGTATGCTGAGCGAAAACCGGGCCATCCCGCTCGTCGTGTTTTCGGATGGAATTTATGCCGGACGCCCCGAACGAAAAGCTAAAGTAGCTGCAATTATAACAGGTTATCTAAGTAAAATTCAACATATTGTTGAGGAAGGAATACAAGACGGTTCGATCCGCAAGGACGTCGTCCCGGTTACGGCATCCGTTATGTTCCTTGGCATGATTCTGCCTGCTGCGGTTCTTTGGAATGTCTCCGAGGGTAACTTTGACATGAACGCACATGCGGAAAATGCCTGGCCTGCTTTTGTAAGATGTATTTCGACCGAGGAACATAATATCAAAAGTTACATGAAAACTTGTGAGGAGACATGAAAGAGTCGCAGGAAGCGACCAGGGGGGTGTCATGAAAAAGCTGCCGATACAAAAGAGCACCCTGGCCATACTTGCGGTACTCATCCCGCTGCTGGTGCTTTTTGTCTATGTTGCCCTGCGCTCCGGACCGCTTGCACCGGTGACCGTGACCTTGGCTGCCGTGGAGAACACATCTGTTTCACCTGGGCTGTTCGGCATCGGCACTGTCGAGGCTCGATACACCTACAAAATCGGTCCAACCTTCGCCGGACGTCTCAAAAGGCTTGTCGTTGATGTGGGAGATCGGGTCAAAGCGGGGCAGGTGCTTGGCGAAATGGACCCGGTTGATCTCGACGAACGCATCCACGCCCAGGACGCCGCCCTGAAACGGGCAAAAGCACAATTCGACGAGGCACAGTCACGCCGAAAGTATGCGGTAACACAGGCACGGCGTTATGAGCAGTTGTTGGAAGTGCACTCAACGAGTGAGGAGACGGACGCTGCCAAACGTCACGACCTGCAGGTCGCCGATGCAGGTCTGAACGCAGCGCGTGAAGAAATCGCCCGCGTCCGGGCTGAACGCGATGCCCTGGTTGCGCAGCATGGCAATTTGCGGCTGATCGCTCCGTTTGATGGCCTGGTCGTAGCGCGGGATGCCGATCCGGGTACAACGATTGTGGCAGGCCAGGCGGTGGTGGAGTTGATCGACCCTGTAAGTTTATGGATCAACGTACGTTTCGATCAAATCCATGCGCGTGGACTTGCCGCAAATCTGCCGGCCAAGATCGTACTGCGTTCGCAAGCAGGCCGATCTGGGACCGGTCGTGTGTTATGGGTAGAGCCATTGGCCGACGCAGTGACCGAGGAAGTGCTGGCCAAAGTGGTATTCGACCAACTGCCCGAGACGCTGCCGCCCATCGGTGAACTGGCCGAGGTCACCGTTGTTTTGCCCACGCTTCCGGCCGGACCGGTCCTCCCCAATGCAGCCATCCAGCGCATCGATGGTAAATTGGGCGTATGGCAGGTCAAAAATGGCGACCTGCACTTTGCGCCGGTCACTTTGGGTATTGCCGATCTGGAGGGTCAGGTGCAGGTCCGTGAAGGGCTGAATGTCGGCGATCAGGTGATCGTTTATAGTGCCACAGCCCTGAATGCAGGCAGCCGCATTCATGTGGTCGAACAGATTCCGGGAGTGGGGCGATGATCAGCCTGGCCGGTCGCGATATCCTGCATGCCTGGGGCAAGTTCGTTTTTACCGGCGTTGGCCTTGGGCTGCTAATCGGAGTGACGCTCTCCATGGCCGGCATCTACCGGGGTATGGTGGATGACGGCAAGGCATTGCTCGACAACAGCGGCGCAGATCTCTGGGTGGTGCAAAAGGAGACCCTCGGCCCCTATGCCGAACCTTCGAGTATTTACGACGATGCCTGGCGCGGCATCCGCAGCATGCCGGGGGTGGCGCGGGCGGCCAGCATCACATATCTCACCATGCAGGTGCGTCATGGCGAGCGAGACGTGCGGACGATGGTCACAGGCATCACCGCAGGCCTACCCGGCACACCCGGCTGGCCGCCGTATCTCGTCGCCGGGCGCCANNTTACGAGGCGGTGGCCGACATCGCCGGCGGCTTCAAACTCGGCGACCGTCTCCAAATCCGCCGCAACGGGTATACCGTGGTCGGCCTGACCCGGCGGATGGTCTCTTCCGGCGGTGATCCGATGATATTCATTCCGCTCAAGGATGCACAGGAAGCCCAGTTTCTCAAGGACAACGACGCCATCCGACAGCAGCGTCGCCGCACCGCTGCAAACCCGGCGTTTAATCGACCACAGGTTCCGGGTTTACTCGAAGCCGTCATCGCTTCGCAAGGCACCAATCCTTACGTCAACGCGGTTCTGGTACAGATTGAACCGGGTCATGACGCTGACGAGGTGGCCGAATCGATCCGCCGCTGGAAGCGATTGACGGTCTACACCCGCAGTCAGATGGAGGATATCCTCCTCGACAAGCTGATCGCCACATCAGCAAGACAGATTGCCATGTTCCTGGTAATCCTATCGATTGTCAGCGCGGCCATCGTCGCCTTCATCATCTACACCTTGACCCTCGGCAAGATCCGTGAGATCGCGGTGCTCAAGTTGATCGGCACACGCAACCGGACCATTGCCGCCATGATCATGCAACAGGCCATCGCTCTGGGTATGATCGGCTTTGTCGTGGGGAAGATCACCGCTACCCTGTTGATGGCGCCGATTTTCCCCAAATATGTGTTGCTCGAACCACTCGATTCCCTGCGCGGGTTCGTCGCCGTCGTTGTGATCTGCGTATTATCGAGCGTCATCGCCATTCGTGCAGCCCTCAAGGTCGATCCGGCCGAGGCTATAGGAGGCTGATGTGGCCGGTAAAGGAATCCTTATCCAAGGTTTGAAAAAACGCTACGGCAGCGGAGACACTGCCGTTGAGGCCCTGAAGAAAGTGGATATGCAGGTGGCCCCTGGTGAAGTGGTCGGCCTGATCGGACCTTCAGGATCCGGCAAGACCACGCTCCTCAAGTGCCTGGGCGCGGTAATCGAGCCGACCGGCGGGCCAGTCCCAGCTCCTTGGGTCAGGCGGGTGACCCCGGAGAATTCAGTCTTTACAACGCCGGCGTTGGTATCCGGTATACGCTCGACCTGGCCGGCGGCAACAGGCGTGCCCTGGAAGGGCTGGTCGCCCGTGTCGATTATCAGCGCTACCAACTGGAAGGCGCGCAGTTGACGCTGGCGGGAAACATGGTCACCACCGCCGTAACCCTGGCAGGGATAGCAAGGCAAATCCAGGTCACGGAGGGCATTCTGCGATCCCAGGAGGAACAGATTGGACTGACACGGGAACGGGTGCGCCTCGGCCAAGGTGTTCCGGACGATGTGCTGGCTTTGGAAACTCAGGCGGAGCAAACGCGTGCCGGCATACCGCTGCTGCGCAACCGGCTCGAGCAGAACCAGCACCTGCTGGCCGTGCTCGCGGGCCGAGCACCGGGCTCGGGTGTCTTGCCATCGTTTTCCCTGGAGGAGTTCACCCTGCCGGACGATCTGCCGCTGGTCGTGCCCTCCGAGCTGGCACGGGCACGCCCCGACATCCAGGCGGCCGAAGCCCTGCTGCATGCGGCCAATGCCGAATACGGGGTGGCGATATCCAAACTGTATCCTCAACTGAATCTCAGCGCCGATCTGGGCTCACAGGCCTTAACCACGGGTGGGCTGTTCGGAAGCGGTTCGGCGGTGTGGAGTTTGATTGGGCAATTAACACAACCCTTGTTCAATCCCGGACTGCCGGCGGAAAAGCGTGCCGCACTGGCCGCATTGGATGCGGCAGCAGCAAATTATGGATACGTTGTATTGGAATCCCTGCGCAATGTGGCCGATGTACTACGCGCATTGGACAACGACGCCCAGCGACTGGCCGCACTGTCGGCTGCAAGCGACGCCGCGCAAAAATCTCTGGAATCGATGCAGCGTCGCTACGCTTTGGGAGCGGTCAGCTATTTTGAACTGCTCGTTGCCCAACAGCAATCGCAACAGACACGTATCAATCTGATAGAGGCCCAGGCTCAACGCCTTGTCGATAGCGCCGCATTTTATCAGGCAATGGGCGGTGGAGGCATAGGCAGATAATCAAGCTAATGTCGGAAGGCGGTATTTCCATGAATAAACGGCAGATAAAGGAAAAGATTGGCGACGTCACCCCGGTTCTGAAATGGGTTCTCCGGTGGGCCTGAATCAGGACGCACCTGAGAAAACCGCTGCCCGGAAATAAAGGCGCCGCGAAATTTGCGGGGCGATGGAATTGTAATTTCAGGTAATAATTGGTTATTATTAAAACTTCATATTGACAAAAAAAGGGCTTTAAGATATCAAAAGCCCCGTTGTTTACGAGATTTCTGTTTAAATGATAAACGAGCAGGTATTCCGTATCATCCGTTTTGTTCAAATTATAAACTCTAAAAGGAGGCAGGAGCATGTTCGGAAAACGTTATAGGGTTTCGATTGCGGTTTTCTGTTTTTTTATAATGAATGGATTCATCGGCATTGGTTTTGCCGGGGAACCCAAAAATAAGGACATCATCCTTGCTACCACCACGTCAACGGTTGACTCCGGGCTGCTTGATGTTTTGCTGCCTGTTTTTGAAAAACTGACGGGATATCGCGTGAAGACCATTTCGGTGGGTACGGGCCAGGCCCTGGCCATGGGCGAAAAAGGAGAAGCCGATGTACTGCTGACTCATGCCCCGGCGTCGGAAAAAAAGCTCGTCGACACTGGCGCAGTAACCAATTACCAGCTGGTCATGCACAATGATTTTATCCTTGTGGGTCCGGCGGAAGATCCTGCGGGCATCAAAGGAAAAACAAGCATTGAATCCCTCAAGGCCATTGCGGCAAAAAAGGCGCTTTTCATTTCACGCGGGGACGATTCCGGGACACATAAGAAAGAGCTTTCCATCTGGAAGAAGGCTGAAGTGACGCCGGCCGGCGCTGAATGGTACCAGGAAACCGGTCAGGGAATGGGGGCGACGGTGCTGATGGCTTCTGAAAAGAAGGCCTATACCCTCACCGACAGAGCAACCTATCTTGCCCAGAAAGCAAACATCAAACTGGAAATCCTTTCCCAGGGCGATCCGTCGCTGCTGAACATTTATCATGCCATGGAGGTCAATGTCGCGAAGTTCGCCAAAGTGAATGCGGACGGCGCCAAGGCGTTCGTCGAGTTTATGGTCGATCCGAGAACCCAGAAAGTAATCGGCAGTTTCGGCATGGACAAATTCGGCGAGCCGTTATTTTTTCCGGATGCGGGGAAAAAGTGATAGGATTGTTTTTGAAAACAGCCAAAAACGCTACAACGGATCAACCGGAGTATTGCCCATGCCGGTGATGACCGAAGGTCTGAAGGAAGCTGTAAGGCTTCTGGTGACGCTTGACCCTGAAGTCATGGAGATTACCCTGAGAACGATTCAGGTCTCCGGCACAGGGACTTTTATCAGTGTGTTGATCGGGATCCCAACCGGTGCTTTTTTAGCGTTGAAAACATTTTTCGGCCGGGGGTTTCTGGTCAGCCTGGTGAATTTCGGGATGGGCCTGCCGCCGGTGGTGGTGGGCCTTGCCACATGGCTGACGCTCACCCGGTACGGCCCCCTGGGCATGCTCAACCTTTTGTACTCGCCCACAGCCATGATCATAGCCCAGGCGATTATTGCGTCCCCGATCGTCGCTGGGCTTACGTTGGCGGCCATTCAATCGGTAAACCCGAAATTGAAGCTTCAGATCATCGCGCTGGGCGCGAACAGGATTCAGTACCTTTTGCTTCTCCTGTGGGAGGCAAGACTTGGCATTCTGTCGGCGGTTATCGCCGGTTTCGGGGGAGTGATCAGCGAGGTCGGGGCCTCCATGATGGTGGGCGGGAATGTGCGGGGGTATACCCGGGTTCTGACCACGGCCACGGTTCTGGAAGTCTCCAAGGGGAAGTTCGAACTGGCCTGCGCATTGAGCATAATTCTGCTCATCCTGACCTTCACCATCATGTGGGTGCTGAGTTACCTGCAGCAGAGGGGAAAGAACCCGTGATCCCCATGCTCGATGCAAAAAACATAAAACTGGTCCTTTCCGGGCGCGAGATTTTAAATATCGATGATTTCATCCTGAAAAAGGGAGAGGCCGTGGCGCTCACCGGGCCGAACGGGTCTGGAAAATCCACCCTGCTGAAGACTTTGGCGTTGATTGACCGGCCCACTTCCGGGATGATACATTTTAACGGCGAGCAGGTGTACCCCAACGGCAACCTGCTGGCCGCCCGCAGGCGAATGGTCATGGTGTTCCAGGAGACCCTCCTGCTCGACACCACCGTGTATCGCAACATCATGATCGCCCTGCGAATCCGTGGGATCAGCGGTAAAGAAGCATCTGCCAGGGCCGAAGAATGGCTTGACCGTTTCGGCATTCCCCATCTTGCCCGGCGACCCGCGAGAAAGCTCTCCGGCGGCGAAGGGCAGCGTGCCAATCTTGCCAGGGCCTTTGCGTTGAATCCCGAAGTTCTTTTTCTGGACGAGCCCTTTTCCGCGCTGGATTATCCCACCCGCATGGCGCTTCTGGAGGAAATGGGACAGATTCTGAAGCACATGAACATGACCACTTTGTTTGTGACCCATGATTACACGGAAATCCCCTATCTGGCATCCAATGTAAGTGTCCTGTTTGAAGGAAAAATCAGAAAGACAGGAACCGTGAACGAAATTTTCGGCGAAGAAATCTTCAAAAAAAGCATCCTGACGCCCTGGACTGAAAAAATCGGGTGAGTTTTTATTAACTTGACAGTCAAAAGATCTAT
>DIKO01000052.1 GCA_002423615.1 Desulfobacteraceae bacterium UBA5616 | reverse complement strand
ACACTAATTAATTTACGGTCCCTTAATACTTTTTTTCATTTTCATTTCTCCTTTTAATGGTGGTTTAGTTAACTGCATACCCACTTTAAAGATAAGGTTATCGTTTCCCTCACAGGCATTTTCGATCACCGTCCTCTTCGAGATCTTCCGCCGCCGCCGGTGGCTGAAGCGGACGACCTTCCTTGGCCGGCATTCCGGCTTAACTGGTTGCCGCGCTGCCTCGCCTGAGCCTGGGATTCCAGGCTTTGTACGGATTCCCGTGATCGCTGGTTTGATGAAACGCTTGACGGTTGCCGTGTCTGCGCTGTAGTTGTCTGCCGTGTCGGTTGCGCAGTTTGTTTCTGAGTTTTCTGTTTCGCAGTTTGATTCTGAGTTTGTGGAGCGGAAGATGGGGTACGGCTGCGGGTCGTGGATGCCGAAGCGGTCGATGTGGTTTTACCGGCCGCAGGCTGCGGTTTGTTTACCGTCTCCCAACCGCTCCCGCTGTTGGTGGTCCAGTTGCCCGAGCTGTCCTTTTTATATACCGTGCCGTCTTTGCCGGCATAAACGTTTTCCCCTTTGCCTTTAACAACCGCGCCTTGCCCCTGTTCTGTGTCCCAGGCAATGGCGCCGGTGCCCCTGTTCGTCTGAACCCCGGCGACTGTACCGTAATCGCTGCTCCGGTAACCACCCCGCACAGCCGTTCCGGTGGTCGGGTTGTAGGCCGCACCTCTCCCGGCCGACCCATAAGCGGTATCGACTCTGGCGGCACTGCCACGGGCACCCGTATAAGGGTTGTATGCCTGCCGGACCGACGCGCTCCCTGCAGGCCCGTAAGCATAAGCGCCGCGCGAGTATGTTCCCGTCGCCGGATTGTAGGCTGCTCCGGCCCCCGCTCCTCCGTAGGGTCCATAGGCGACTCCGGCGGCTCGGTAATAACCCCCGTAGGCATAGTTATATCGGGCCCCGCAGCCGTAAGAATAGGGAACCGGATACGGCGGGTAATAATAATCGTCATGGTCGGCGGCGATCATCGCGCCGATGATCATTCCGGCCCCGAACATCAGTACACCGGTCGCTGCGACGTATTCTCCGCTGTAACCGGCCGTCTGTGTATAGACCACCGTATCCGGAGTGGTGTTTTGAACAGTGACATAGGTCACGTTGTGAGCCGGATGGGAAGCGGGAATGGTGTAAATCGCCTGGGGAACGCTCTTGCAATAGGACCACGGTCCGGTTGCCGTGCCGCCGCAATACCAAACGCCCTGGTCGCAGCAATAATAGCCGCCATCGACGAGAAATACAGCGTTGGAAGAGTTTGCAGCGTATTGAACCGTTGTATCGGGTATGGCCTGGAATTTCGGCTCTCCGCTGTAGGCGACTTCCACTACCGGGGGTTTTGTCACATCCACAGCGGTGCTGGCGGGTATGGAGGCCAGGAGCACGGCATCCTTTGCCTCGGTCGTACCCGGAACAGAAGCCTTGACAAAAGCGGCCGGATCATCGTCCGGAATCCGTGCAAAGTCTTCGGGAAGGTCTTTGCTGGCCGAGGACCAGGGCCCTTCCAGAGTGGCGGTTCGGAACCATCTGCCTGCGGTGAGAATATAATATTTCCCCTCACCGGAGTTGAGGAACAGGGTGGTCTCGGTATTCGTTACGCGCATCAGCTTTGTTCCGGGGATGGGGGTGTAGTTCGGCTCACCGTTTGTCAGGATGAGTTCCGCCGGCTCCGTGCTCACCAGCACGGCAGGTGGATTGTTGTCGCGCTTTCCAGGCACCTGTCGGCGTACATCAGCCCAGTTGTCGTCGGCCGGAAGGGAGGAAAGCCCAACCGGCAAAGTTTGCGCAGCCGCCCATGTTCCTTTGATCGCATCGCCGGTTGTCAGCCAGTTGTCCTGGTTCAGTAAATAGTAATGCTGGCCGGTTGTATCGTAAAAGACGTCCCAGTTCGTGTTCAGGGCAAACATCAGATCGACCTTATCGGCTGCAACGGGTTTTAACTGGGGTTCCCCCAGGAACATCACGAGAATGGCCGGTTTATTGCTGTAAAAAAAATTCGGCGGATCAAGATTTAATTCAACGGGGGCTTGCTGCTGATGCTTATCAGGATCAAGATAGGGCAGTATCCGGTCCAGGGAAATCGTCAGTGCCTGGCCCGGCGGATACAATTCATTTGCAGCCTTCTGTAACTTCGCTTCTTCCGATTCCGAAACGTTCGGAAATCGTAATTCGCGTTTCTTCGGCATAAAGGCCACGACACGGGCCGCATGGTCCGTCACCGTCTCAGCCTCCACTTCCGCGACGCCGAACATCTCCTTTTTGGAAGCGCCGGTTTTGACGGAGATGGCGCACCGAAAATGAAGGTTTGTGTAGTCCTGCCAGGAGTCGATCTGGGGCTGATAGATGGTCAGTTGTTTGCCGTTTTTTTCGATCAGCCGCGGCCAGCCCGGATCATCCGAGGCAACAACAACCGAATCGGCGGTAAAAGACAGGGTTGCCATGAACACCAGAACGGTAATAATAAATTCTTTATACCCTTTCATGTTTATTCTCCTTTCAAACTGTTTTCCTGAGTCAGCGATGCGCTCTTTGAAGCAATTGCCATCATTAACTCAACCCAGGATTTGAGGAATGATGTGACGGCTTCTTTCTGGAGCTCGGCTGCCAGGCCATCGATATTGATTCCGGCCTGGGTGATTCGGCGCAGCACGGTGTCGCAATCGCCGCCGTTCGCGGGCATCCGCGTGTCTATTTTTTCCTGATCGGAAAAAGCCTCTAAAGTGCTTTCGGCAAGGGCACAAACCGTTAACGGCGCCGCCAGCGCTTTCATGTAAAATAGGTTCGATACTGTTGGATCACTCCTCTCCGTGCCGGCCCATAAGATCCGCTGGGGCAGGGCTCCGGCGTCATAAGCGCGTTTCCAGCGCGGCGTACTCAGAAATTCCTGATAGGCTTTATAGATCCGTCCGGCCATGGCAATGCCGAGCTGGTTTTCCAGCGTTTCCGGTACCCTTCCATTGACCTGGGTGTCCCACTGACTGATCGGAAAAGAGACGACTGAGCCGACATTGGGCCTGATTCCGGCTTTAATGCGTCTCTCAATGCCGCATAGAAAAGCCTCGGCCGCAGCCAGATAATGCTCGCTTGAAAAGAGGAGGGTCACGTTCACCGGCACGCCCGCCAGGATGGCCTCCTCGATAACCGTGAGGTTTTTTTCCGTGCCTGGAATTGAAATGAAAAAGTTGGGGCGTTGGGCGCGAACATACAGGTCCTTGGTGAACGTGAGGATTTGGGTCGTATCATGCGCCATCAGAGGTGATATATCCATGGATACCCATCCGTCCATGCCTTTTGTCTTATCGTATACCGGCCGGAAAAGGTCGGCTGCTTGACGGAGATCTTCCAGCGCCAGCTCAAAAAACAATTCTTCTCCCACGAATTCATCTCTGAGCTTTTCAAGAATGGCGGCATCGTAGACCGCGCTGTTCATGATCGCCTGCTTGAAGGCGGACGGATTGAAACAAAGTCCCGTCACCGACCATTCTTTGATGGCGAGCCCGAGCAACCCGGAGTTCAGTTGATCCCGAGTGATGTTGTCAATCCAGATACGCTGCGCAAAGTCATCCAGCTTTCGGGTTGCTTTCACCTTTTACCTCACAATTGAGTGGAAAAATGGTTCAGAATGGTCCACGATTTTGTCCATAAGCAGATTGACTGCAAATTTACGTACCCTTAAGCAACAACCATGCCTAGATGATGGATAACTCTGGATAACAAACAACTGATCGGAATAATGAGGTATTATTTTTTTTATGTCGGAATCGAATCAGGGGAAATGGGAATTTTAACCCTCAGCATATTGCGGTTCTGCAGAATGCTGAGGCAGAGGTACTTGTGGCAATCAATTTATTCGGGGCGGTGGATATTCAGTTTTTTGATCCGGAAGCGGAGGGTGCTGGGGTGGATTTTAAGGATCGATGCGGCTCCGGAAGACCCCTCGATTCTCCAGCCTGTCTCTTGAAGAACCCTCAGAATATGCTCACGCTCCAGAGTGACCAGATCCATCAGGGGTTCGCCTTTTGAGTCGATCGCCAGGGAGTTTGTAAGCCGGCTGGCCACTTCCAGCGAAGGCCCGGAAGTGATGATCACGCTTCGCTCGATCACGTGCTCCAGCTCCCTTACATTGCCCGGCCAATCGTATTCCATAAACATTTTCATCGTGGCTTTGGGTATGCTGTCGATTTGTTTTCCCATCTTGCGGCAATATTTTTCTATGAAAAATTCAACGAGCAGGGGGATATCATCGGTTCTCTGCCTGAGTGGGGGGATAAATATGGGGAAAACATTCAGCCGGTAAAACAGGTCCTCACGGAAACGCCTTTCGCGGACCTCTTCCCTGAGGTCGCGGTGGGTTGCGGCAATGACTCTGGCATTCACTTTAACCGTCTTCGCACTGCCAAGCCTTTCAAACTCCCCATCCTGAAGCACCCGAAGGAGCTTTGACTGGAGCTCCAACGGCATTTCGCCGATTTCATCCAGAAAGATCGTCCCTCCGTTGGCCACTTCGAAGCGTCCTATCTGCTTCATATGAGCGCCTGTGAAAGCGCCTTTTTCCCGTCCGAAAAGCTCGCTTTCAATAAGGTTTTTCGGCAAGGCCAGGCAGTTCACCGTGACGAGAGGACGGTCCTTGCGGACGCTCATCTGGTGGATGGCATTGGCCACCATCCCCTTGCCGGTTCCGGTCTCGCCGAGAATCAGCACTGCAGCTTCGGTTGAAGCGACCTGGTCAGCCGAAAAAATTACGGAACTGAACGCCTTGCTTTCCCCCACGATTTTATCGAAACCCTTTACCTGTCTGAGTTCTTTACGGAGGTAAAGATTCTCGTTTTCAATCCGAAGTTTGAGTTCTTCGATCTGCTTCAACCGCTCCTTGAGCTCGGATTCCATTTGCTTACGACCGGTAATGTCAATTGTAATACCCAGCAACCGGTCCGCAACACCGTTTGCATTAAGTTGCGGTTTCCCGATCGCCAATAACCACCTCAGGCTTTTGTCGGGAAGGGCGACCCGGTATTCCGCCCTGTAAAGTTCTCCGGATTGAATCGCATGCTGCACAGCCCGGTACGCCGAGTCACGATCATCGGGATGACCTTTACCATATACATCCTCATACTTCACGATATCATCCGGGCCGAACCCATAAAGCTCGCGGGCTCTCGGTGACGCATAATATTGGCCGGAATCAATATAAAAAATCCACACCCCGGCTTCCGCAGCATCTAAGGCCAGATTCAAACGTTCTTCTTTTTCACGCAGCTCAAATTCCCAGTTTTTCCTGGAAAGCGCATTGGTGAATATTTTTGACACCAGTTCAAGCTGGTTTTTGGTCTCATCTGTCCAACACCGTTTTTCAGTCAACATATCGTACCCTAAAATTCCCATGGGTTCTTTCTTGCCCAACGAGATAGGGATAGCTATGGTAGACTTGATGCCGAAATGAGTGTAGGTCTTCTTGTCAGTGGCAGCTTCCCGGGGAAGATCCTCCGGGGAAATTACGACTGTCTCGCCGTTAAAAAGTTTCTGAACCACCCAGGGAAACGAAGCCTTTGCGTCTAACCGCTCCGGACGCTCCGGACCTCCCGGTATTTGATACAAATGCGTTAAAGAAAGGATATCCGAGTTCGTCTCCAGTTTTTGGAATAGACTCGCCTGATCGATGTTAAGGAATTCGCATACACAACGCAAGGAATCTTCGATCTCGGCATCTATTTGTTCAGCGGGCATGTCAATAAAACGAGTGGAAATATTGGTCAAAATTCTTTCGAATTGCAACCGGTTTTCCAGTTCTAAACTCAGTTTATGCTTAGTCCCTTGCAATTTATCGCCCTTCATTTCAGAGTTTCCGGATTGCCGGCCTCCTTTTACCGCCTTCTTCTCCCTCACGACTCGGGCTTGGCAAATTTTAAAGAAAGTGCCCACACGATCGTCTTGATCGGGAAATCTTAACGACAATAGGGCACTTTCTTTTTTTATTCAAAAGGTTTTCACAGGCTGTTCACTGGTCAGGCCTGATTGGATAAATTTTTGACCTGGCCCCGGATGGTCGAATTATCTGATAAAGGGCCTGCTATGATTTAACAAATGCATTCAGCAGTTCAAGCGATCCCGGCACACCTCCGAATGACCAGTTTTTGTCCTCGATTTCCTCAATGGCCACCCAGACATGCGGGCGGAACTCAGGTTTGCCGCAACCTTCCACCTCGGTCATCACATCGGTGATACCGTTTTGGATCTTCGCTTTCTGTTCATCGGTCAAGGACCCTTTGAATACTCTCACGGTGACAAACGGCATGGCGTTCCCCTTTCGTGTAAAAAATGATTCTCGATTTCAGGTGATCGGTCAGGGATTTTTTCAGGCTTCATACCATGATTCCCCCTTTTTCGGCCACAGTTGATTTATGCCCGGACCTCTTTTTGACCTGTCAACCGCCTTTACAGAATCAACCGATTATGATAGCAGCTCTTTCATCCAGGCTGAAGTCCTGAAAAGGGGCTTCATCCGTCTGAACAAAAGAAGTCAGCGGCAAACAGGGCATCGGACCTGGGGATATCCCATGACGGCATTGGTGATTTTCAGTTTGACCTATCTGGGCATCGCTCTGGGAAAGATTCCCGGGCTTGCCCTTGACCGCGTGGGCCTCGCCCTTATGGGGGCCATCGCCATGGTTGTTTCCGGGACCTTACCACCGGCCGGTGCGGCCCATTCCATCGATCTGGCCACCATCCTCCTGCTCTATTCCCTGATGATCATCTCCGCCCAGCTCCGGCTCGGCGGATTTTACACCCGGCTTGCCGCCGGAATCACCGTGTTTCTGTCCCGTCCGGGGCTTTTTCTTTTCGTGCTGATGATGGTGGCCGCTGTTCTATCCGCGGTTCTGGCCAATGACATCGTCTGCTTCGCCTTTACGCCGGTGCTGGCCCTGGCGTTGATCGATGTGAGGATGAACCCTTTGCCCTTTCTCATCGGACTGGCAGTCGCCAGCAACATCGGATCCGCGGCCACCATTATCGGCAATCCCCAGAACATGCTCATCGGCCAGGTCGGGCATCTGGATTTCGGGGATTTCATATTATGGTGCGCACCCCCGTCGATCCTGGCCCTTGTTGCGGCGTATGCGTTTATCCGGCTGATGTACCGGAAAAAATTTTTTATCCAGGACCGGATACTCCCCGAAAAACCCCTGGAAGGCTGGCCCGCATTCAATCCCTGGCAGACCGCCAAGGGGATAGCCGCCGTGTTGATCCTTGTGGCGCTGTTTTTCTCTCCCATTCCCAGGGAAATTTCGGCCATCGCCATCGCCGGGATCCTTTTGTGCAGCCGAAAAATGAAAACACGGGACATTCTGGGACTTGTGGACTGGCATCTCATCACCCTGTTCTGCGCATTGTTTATCATCGTAGAAGGCGTTTCACAGGGAGAGATGCTCAGCAACGCGGTTTACGCGTTGGCCGAAAACGGGGTGGACCTCCAAAGGCTGTGGGTTCTGACGGGGGTCTCCACCATTTTAAGCAACATGGTCAGCAATGTTCCGGCCGTCATGCTCCTGATTCAGTTCCTGGACCCCCATGCGCCGGCCCAGTGGTACACCCTGGCCCTGTCCAGCACCTTTGCCGGCAACCTCTTTCTCCTGGGGAGCATCGCCAATCTCATCGTGGCGGAACAGGCCTCCCATTTCGGGATCCGCATCGGTTTCCGCGACCATGCCGTCATCGGCGTCCCCGTTACCCTGATATCCCTGTTGATGCTGATCGTCTGGATCTGAGTCTGACCCCTGAATTTACGGCCGATGGATGGAAAATGCTTCCACCGTTTTCTGGAAGGCCCGGAGCTGCTGCTTTTTCCAGAAAATTCCCCTGCCGAGTTCCCTGGCCATAATTTTGGCAACCTCCGGGGCCGCATCCAGGGCTGCCCGGGCATTCAAAAACAGGGTCCGGCGGCGGCGGCCCAGAAAATCCTCCACGGTCCGGGCCATTTCATGCCGCACCGACCATACGACCTCGGCCTTCAATATGGAGGTATCGGGCAGGGTCTCCCCCAGGCGGCGGTTTTTTTTCACCAGAGCCTGAATCTCAAGGGCATCTGATCCGTATGCTTTGAGGTCGCCGAATTCGTCGGCATGATTGTGATAACCATGAATCCGGAGGTGCCGGGTCACGGGCAGGCGATAGCCCAGATGGGCGATTTCAATGGCATGGTCAAGGGTTTCTTCGGCCATTTTCCGGTATGTGGTCCATTTGCCGCCGGCAATGGTGACAAGGCCCGTTCTGGAGATGGATATGGCATGCTCCCGGCTGATGGTAGCGGTTTCCATGTGGGATGCCCCGACAAGGGGTCGAAGGCCGGCAAACACGCTCAACACATCGCCGGGACCGGGATCCTGGGTCAGGTAGCGGCCCGCATGTTTCAGCAGAAATTCAATTTCCTCCGCCATGGGCAGCGGCGCCATGCTGATATCGGTAACCGGGGTGTCGGTGGTGCCCACCAGAACCGAGTCGTGCCAGGGGATGGCGAAAAGCACCCGCCCGTCATCGGTGTGGGGAACCATGATGGCAGTTTTTCCCGGTAAAAAGGACTTGTCCAGAACGATGTGGACCCCCTGGCTGGGCCTCATGAAGGGATCACAGGAGGGATCGTCCATCTGACGGATTTGGTCGCTGAAAACCCCGGTGGCATTGATTACGGCCCTGGCCTTGATTTCATATTCCCGTTCATCTTCCATATCCCGGGCGATGACCCCGTAGACAATATCGTTTTTCTTCAGGAGCCCGACGACTTTCATGTAATTGACCAGGGTGCCGCCCTGTTCGGCGGCTGTTTGGGCCAGGTTGATCACCAGGCGGGAATCGTCGAATTGACCGTCGTGGTAAATCACCCCTCCTCTCAAGCCCCTGGTTTCCACCGTGGGAATTTTTTCGAGGGTATCTTTTTTGGATAGAAGTTGGGACGGCCCGAAACCCGCCTTGCCGGCCAGCATGTCGTAAATCTTCAGCCCCACGCCGTAAAAAGGGCCTTCCCACCAGTCGTAAACCGGAACGATGAAGGGAAGGTCGTGGACCAGGTGAGGGGCGTTTCGCCGAAGAATGCCCCGCTCTTTCAGGGCCTCCAGGACCAGGGACACGTTTCCCTGCTGCAGATAACGGACCCCCCCGTGAATCAGCTTGGTGCTTCTGCTGGATGTGCCGGCGGAAAAATCGCTTTGTTCCAGCAATGCCACCCGGTAACCCCTGGAAGCCGCCTCCACGGCGATGCCGATGCCCGTTGCGCCGCCGCCGATAACGATAAAATCCCATTTCGCGGATTTGTCGCCGATGCGTTCCAACATTTCTTCCCGGTTCATCTCTGCTCCTCCGGTGTCATTGATGATTCGTTTTTATTGTCGAAGCTTGACGGATAGCCCATTAAATCCTTAAATATTCTTTGCCTGAGTGATCTGGGTCATAAATTCGGTGACGTGCTTTCAACAATGATGGGTTCCGCAAGCTCCACCCATCCTACAAGTACACAAAGTTATTGGGAATAATTACGTCCTTATACTTATGCGGTCATATACTAAGGCTTTTGATGAACGAGTCGCATCCCCGGGTGGGGAACGGTGAAATAAGGAATGGAGTCACCGTCCAGGCTTCCCAGAAATGCCGTTTTCCGGTCTTTTCCGCCGAAACAGATGTTGGTGGGGCGTTTCAGGACATTTCCGCTCTTGTCCTCAAGAACCAGCTGGAACTCCCCGTTGGGTGAAATATACCCCACCGCGTTCCATGCCGGCAATGTCACCCACAGGTTCCCCGCTTCGTCAAAGGCTATCCCGTCGGGAAATCCGAGGTCGCCCAGGGTCTTGGGGCCGTAGGTTTCCGCATTTCCCAGAGACCCGTCGGGATTGATTTTATAGCGGAGGATGTTCTGTTTCATCGTCTGGGCCACGTAGAGGTATTCCTCGTTGCGGTCCAGGGTCAATCCATTGCTGAAATAAATCCCGTCCGCTACGATACGGGCCTTTCCCTTTTCCATCACCACCACACAGCCGTCCGGGGCAGGATTCTGAAGCGCTGCATTGAGGTCTTCTTTTTCCGTGGAATTGGAAACCCAGAGGCGGCCCTTGAAATCCAGGTAGGGAAAATTCGGTGCAGGCAAATTCCTGCCATCCGCTTCGGTGAGAAGAACCTCATGGGAACCGTCGGGGGAAAGGGACTGGACCTCTCCGTTCCCGATATTGGCGATGATGCAGTTTCCCCTGGGATCAACGCATATCCCGTTGGGAGCGCCGCCGACATCGCCGAAAAAAGTCACATCGCCGCCGGCGTCGATTCCGGCGCATCGTCCCCGGGCATCGGCGGTGTAAAGGATGCCGCCGTCCAGGGCCATTATAGTTAGCCAAATGGTTTGAGAAAAGAACACAAATGGTTTGAGAAAGATCGGAGCAGTCAACCTTTAGACGCAAAAAACCTGTCCGAATCACATTGTTAATTTGGCCAGGTTTTTTATCCTTCAGTTTTGGTTGATTTTTTACATAAGGCGCCCCCTTTTATTGTTCATGTTTATGCCTTTTCCGCCCACTCCTCGATGCGGATCACCTGATGTTTTTTGATTCGCTCTCGATGTTCTCTGCATTTTGAAAGAACGTCGGAAAGGATGGATTGCAAAACATCAGGATTGCCCTTTCGATGATCAATAAATTTCTCTGCCAGGGTCTTGCCGCCGAACATATAGGACGCGATAGTCCGGTTCCTGGTGTAGTCGTTATAATTCCACTCATATCCGCGTTTGTCTCCATGATGAAACAAAGGCCCGGACGGATAGATGGTTTTGGTTTTGCCCATTACAGCCAGGGCAAAATTGATAAAATGCTCGCCACCGCCGTAAATACCCAGTTCCACAGGCCACCCGCCCAGTTCGTCATAAAGCTCTCGGGTCATCATCATCCCGCAGGTTGACATACACGCTACCGAAAACGGCTCTCTGGCGGCACCGGGAAATCCCGTAAAACTATACGCAATTTCTCCGCGATTCAGATTATTGACCAGTTTGTAAATCAGGCGGCGCCACTCCAGGATCTTATATGTCAGGGGGAGGTGGATAGTCCCATTTAACTCGTCATGGTTAGCCCGATAATATTGGAGCATGTTATAGAGAGAATCCCGGCTCACCACGCAATGGGCATCGCAAAACCACAGGATAGATCCTGATGAATTATGAACGGCATGGTTTTTGGCCTGCCAGTGAGAAAGTTTGTCCGTATATTTGAGGTATTTCAACCAGGGATTTCCTTTGGAGCATGCTTCAACGGAAGTCCCGCCCCCATCCGGATCGCGGCCCTGGGCCTTCACCTGGTCACAATAATTATCCACAGCCAGGATTTCGAAATCCACGCGGCCGATCAGCTCCTGGGCTATGGATTGAATTGTAAACAACACCTGTGGGTGTTCGTTGCAGAAGGGTACAATTACGCTCAATTCAGGCATTTATATTCTCCCACTGTGTGAAAAATGCTTTACTGCCGGCCTTGCGGTATCCGTTTTTAATCATCCAGTCTCGGCCTATGTCCAAGATCGCAGCCGGCTGATTCGGAAACCCGAAAACACCAAACCGCCATCGGTCGACTTCCTGAAGAAGCTCTGGCCGCCCATAATGGAATTGCTTTTCAGGGTTTTTTGTTCCATCTATCCAGGGGGCGCAGTTCCGAACAAACTCTGCCCGGATCAGGCTCGGGTGCCCGCAGAATCCGACCTCCCTGCGAAGAGATGCAGGGCATTCGAAAAATAGACCAGTAAACGGGAAAATATATTTCCAGTTTTTCATCCCAATCGAACCGGTCGGTTTCCAGGGTAGGCGCAAAAAAGCGAGATCCGGGTTGTCGTCCATAATCCGGATCATGGACGACAGATCGCCGCTCACAACCATCTCCCAGTCATCCTCCAGCCAAAAGACATAATCTCCGGGAATCTGAGCGGACCATAATCGCTTAAACGCCTCAGGAAACGATGGTTGGTCTGGAGAATGCCACTGCACAAGGTTAAAATATCGTTCAACCGCAGCGACAACACCCAGCGGATCCGGATCCGGACCGACTGGATCAACGTTCAAAATGGCGTTGACCTGGTGCCTTTTAAACAGATTTTTCCTGAAAGACCTGAATGTTCTATCAGACAGCCCGGATCGTCTAGTTGCGCATATAAGCAAATGAATCATTTAAATCCTTACAGATAGATGGCCGCCGGTGACTTTGCGGCATATGGATAAACCGGCCCAGGGACCCGGCAGCGTCACGATTTCGAAATCTGAATAATATACGGCGGAATGGATCTCCGCAGCAGCTTCCCATGCGTTGCCGCAATACCCGTCACTCATCAGTTCGTCTTTTACAGGATGGGTATCATGAAGCAATATCAGTCCGGATCCCTCACGAACACAGGCCGAAAAATTGTCAAAATCTTCCAGAACCGCCTCTTTCCGGTGATCCGCATCGATAAATAAAAGGTCTATGGGATCCCGCCATTGCCTTGAGAATTCAGCCGACATGCACTGATGAATCTCCACATGGGGGAGCCGCACAACACGATCCATCGGCGCGATATCTACCGCCACAGCGCGTTTTACATGAGGTGAAACCGAATTGAACACATATCCGCGTTTAACTCCGATCTCGACGTAGGTGTGCGGCTGAAAAAGCCTCGCCAGCTCAACGATAAGGTCACGGTGTTCGGTATTTCTCCAAGGCCTCATAATCCCCCTCTGTGAATGGATATAAATTGGTCAATCCTGTCGCTGCACATCAGCGGCAGATTTTCTCGTATTCTGCTTTCCGGCCAGTTCCACCATCCAATATCCAGCAGGGCTGATATCTGATCTTCCGTGAATCTGAACCGCACCAGCTTCGCAGGGCAGCCCGCCACAATGCTGAAGGGCTTAACGTCCTTTGCCACAACTGCGCCGGCGGCGATAATCGCTCCATCGCCGATAGTGATGCCGCCGATCAAGGTTACGCCCAGGCCGATCCAGACATCATTGCCTACATTCAGATTGCCATATTTAAGAGGATGCCCGGTGATTCCTGATGCTTCGGGCCATTGAGAGGCCTTGCGACGGTCGGAAAACGGGTAGGTAGTGATCCAGTCCGGCCGATGTCCGACCATAATCACCAGCACTCCGGAGGCGATGGAACAATAATTTCCGACATGGACATCGCCTCCGCTTCCGATAATTTTGATTTCCCCATAGGAATGGGCGCCATAAACACTTTTCATTTTAAAAGCTCCACAAGCACCGCCCGATCTGCAACCGGGTGCCGCTGGACAAATTCGCAGATCCGCCGCATCATGGGCAGGCCGTTTTTATCAATGCCGCCTTGATCCGAGTAGTGTCCGGCCATCTTTTCACAGACTGACGGCATCTTGATTTGACTGTGGATCAGATCCGCGATTTCATTGAAATCATCAGGATTGTTAGGCACCAGGACATTCGGGGATTTCGAAATCCAATTTGCATGGTAATTGGGGAAACCGATTATCAGCGAGCGGCCGCAGGCCATCGCCTCCATCGGTCCACGGTCTCCCTGGCCCCCTGATCCGAGATGGCAAAAAACCGATGACAGGTTGAATATATTGGCGAGTTCCGGCCTTGAAACCATTCCCGGCATACTGATATCAAGTCCGGCCGATTTGATCTCCGCGCAAATACCGTTGGTCATGACTCCCCGGTGCAGCCCGCCCGGCAGGATGCAGCGCAGGTTTTTACCAAACCGTTCCCGGTAAGCCCGAACGGCTTTAACCCCGCGCCACTGCCCTTTTTTGTCGTGTATGTGGCTGGCGCCAATGCACAGATCAAATGACGGCTTTGTTTTAACCGGCTTGAAGATTTCCGGATTGACCGGTTTCCGGTAGTCCAGCCACAGCCTTGATAATCCATCAATATGGGGGGCCTTGCCGGAAAGGTCATCCAGCACGATGTCCCAGAACGGCCACCGTTCATTGCCTGTGTTGGCCCCATAAAACATCAGCCACCTGGATGTTTTGCGGCAGTGGTCGATGAACGCCAGCCAGGGCTTGAATCCGCCGCGCACCCACACAAGGTCCCCCGGAGCCAGCATTTCGTCGGCCATCGCGGGAGTTACGGCATTTACCATGCGGCACTGATACCCCGGAGCATATTGAACCACGCCGTTATGCCGAAACGACTCAATGATCACATCGATCTGGTCTACTACTCTGTCAGCGATCATCCGTTTAAACAGGCAATAGAGACCCTCGGTTGCAAAAGACCAGGCGCTGGAGTCCTTATCCCTGGTGAACAAAAAGACCAGCCGCATCAGGACAATTCCTCCAGGATTTTTCTGAATTCCGCCTTTTCGGTATTCAGGGTTTGGCGGATTTCCGGGTTTTCCAGCATGCTTGCGCCAACATGATGATAAATCAAGATATCCGTGAACTTATACCATCTCATCCCGAGCCTCATGGACCAGTGCCAGAGCCAGTCATCCCCGCAAAATGTTTTGATGCGGTCATCCGGTATCGGCGGGATCCTGTCCAAGGCAGACCTTTTAAACGTCATGGCCCAGCCCTCGCGGCGGCTCATCGATTCAACATAGGGTTTTTCTGGAAAACACGGCCCGGCAGGATCAGGCGGCCGTTCATCCAGATTTCTTCTGTTGGCCGTTCGAGGGCACGCGGCAGCGCTGTTCTCATTGGACTTCAAGGTCCGCCAGGCATACTCCAGAAAACGTTTCCCCACCCGGATGTCGTCATTCAAAATACTGACAACGTCGCACCCTCTGGATCTGGATATGCCGATATTCCACGATCCGTTCACTCCTGCGTTTTTGCCTGTGCAGATCAATTCCACCGGAAACGGCATGTCGGATACTTGCAACGATTCAGGCCCGCATGAATTATCGATGATGATCACTCTGTCCGGAGGCAGGACCTGGTCGGCCAGATCCTGCATCAGCAGTTTTACAAAATCGTGCCGGATAACCGGTATGACGACGTTTAAATTCATGCCGCCGCCAGGTCTTTGCCCCATATGCGGCTTTCAGCCAGCACCGGAGCGTATTCGGCATTGTACAGATAGTCCCAGTTGTAATGCTGCCGGGCGAATGTTTTAGCCCTGATGGATTCGTTCTCGATCATCCTGGAAAGGATGATCAGTGCGAGGTCGCGGTAATAATGATCCGGATTGGGAGGCTGAAAATTCTGCTGAAAGCTGCCGAAATCGAAAAACAGTGCGTTGTTCCCGGCCACCTCCAACTGCATGCGGAGAGATTTGTTCAGGACCATTAAAACCCCGGCCAGAGCCGCCTCCGGCACCACCAGCCCGAAACTTTCACAAAAGGTTGGAAATATGAACAGGTTGGAGCACTGAAAGAGCTCCCGGATCATCCGTTTTGAAATCCCCGTTTCCCAGTCCGGCCGCAGTTCGGACGTGAACACCACCTCTGATCCCGGCACAACACCCATCGCGGCGGCGGCGTCTTTATATTTCTGTATGTTTTCCTTGTGGGTTTTGGTGGTGGCCCACTGGTTCGCGATGATCAGGCAAACGCTCCTACCGAGGCCTTTGAATTTGGAAAAAATGGTCATCACCTCACGCACTCGCTTGGATTCCAGGCGGTCCACACTGGCGGGCAGCAGTTGAACAATGTCGGCGGTCATGATGCCCGGCACGTGGTCGATGATTTCACAGGTTTCCGGAGAAAAATCGTAATAACTGCGCAGGTCCTTGATATGCCGGATCACCCGCACATTATCCAGCCATCCCCGGTATTGTTCGGCCACATGCAGGCGATCCGTTTCATTGGGGAATATCAGCTTATGCCTGGGGCCCCAGTCCTGAACACGCCACCAGTCCCTGAAACCGGACGGTATGGAATGGATCCAGTGCAGCCAGCGCAGTCGTGGCAGGTTCCCGGAGGCCTCGATGCACCCCATGCCGTAGGGCAGAAACCACCCGATAAACACAAAATCGTGAGTGAAGGCCGCGTCAAAATCCGCCAGCTCGGTTTCCAGCATGGCCGCAGTATTTGTTACGGTCTTTCGGTGCTCATCCGATAGATCATTAACCGATTGATAGTCAATCAGGTGGGCGAACGGAATTTTTTTATGAATTTGGGCTCCATCGATCCCCAACTCCCCATTGAACTGCTCATTCACATACAGATGAACATCATGCCCGTAGCGGTGGAGCATGGCAATCTGGTCCAGCACTATCCCGGTCAGGCTGTACCCTGGATTCAGTTCCATAAAATTTGTCAAAATGGCTATTTTCATAAATCTTCTCCCAAATTAGATAATATCAGTGTTGACATCGGCGCTTTGCCTGATATAGCTTACAAATAGAGGGTGAAATGGACGATTCCGAACCATCCAGAAATCCATATTTTGACAACCTGAAGGGGCTGCTCATTTTATTGGTAATCTTTGGGCACGCCATACAACCTCTCATCTTCAAGTTTCCAGTCATACGATCGTTTTATACTTTTATTTATCTTTTCCACATGCCGGCCTTCGTTTTCGTGTCCGGGTATTTTACTCACAAACGATCCAGCCTGAAGCGCCTGTTTATTTACCTTCTGGTCTTTGAAACAGCCTATAGAATATATTTCTTTGTGATTTTCGATACAAATCCCTTGGACAACATTGCTGTCCCCTCATGGATCATCTGGTATCTGGTCAGTCTGATTATTTGGCGTATTATGGCTCGTTTTATATCTGATGACCGGGTATTTATTTTTTCAATCATATCGTTCCCCATAGGCCTTTTGATAGGCTTGGTTGATCAGGTTGGCGAAGAGTTGTCGTTGTCAAGGACATTCGTTTTCGCTCCTTTCTTTTTTGCCGGCTATTCTTTCTCATTACACAAACCGCTTTCCGGTGAGGAATTTAAACGATTTCTCTATCCCGGGTTGATCATTATCCTTTGTGGGCTGGTTATTTCTTTTACTATATTTCAGTCAATCAACACCCGATGGTTACGCGCCAGCTTTTCCTACGGCTCGATCGGCACACATTGGCCAGCAGGAATAATTATCAGATCCATAATTTACATGATATCGAGTCTGCTTTGTCTGGCATTTTTTTCCCTTATCCCTGTTAAAAATACTTTTTTTTCGCATTTTGGTAAGCACAGCCTGAAATATTTTGTTGGACACGGGTTCGTGGTTAAATTACTGGTCGCGCTCGGTTTCTATAACTTATTTCATTGATAACCTCCTTCCGAGGTAAATCATGTGACGATGAAGCATATCGCATAGACCTCTGAAGGATCGTCTGGGGGGATGTAGGCTTCCGCCCCGACAGAATAAAAATCCCCAGGTGCGTTCAAATTGTCGTATTCCGCCGCAATCCAGTCTGCGGATAGCACCCCGGGATAAAGGTATGCAAAACCCACCAACCCATCAAAATATTCAGCAGCGCTGGCGTCCTCCTGCCCAATTAGAACCGTATCAAGTGCAGCCGGCGCGGCAGTGATCGAATTTTGCGCCACCTCTACTCCATTCACATACATTTTTCTATAGGTCGTGCCGTTATAAACCGCATGGAGCCTGTATGCCTGATCCAGCGTAGGATCTATTAATGGACTGGACATTAACCATAAATTGTTAGGATCCCAAACACCCCATCCAATTGAAGTCGAATTGCGGTAGGCCAATGTTACACGGGTGTTGGTTGTTCCAGCGCTTTCGTCCCAATACGATATAGGCACCCGATTTTTACCCTTTGATGCCACCGATGCAGACACGCCAACTGTAAAAACCGTAACGGAGCTTCTTCCATTAGCGGTATATTTTTGAGCTGATGAATTGTTAAACGCAACACCACCGCCAGCGCCAAGATCCATGTCGATAGGTCGGTAAATATCAACTCGTTCGGTGTCACCGGGATCTATCAATACCATTAATTCTTCATATTTTTTCCCGATACCTTCAAAATTACCAGTCGTTGGAAGACCAAACAGGGCACCGATTCTTCCGGAATATAAGGTATCACCGGCAGAGACAAGACCCATATAGGATACCCTGAAAACTTCATCAAAATCATCCATTGAAATCCAAAAATTATTTCTCCACCATGTTATTCCCTGAATCATACGAATAATTGTAGTGCTTTCCTCAAAATCATTCATTTCTAATGTGCCTTTATAAGATCCATCGCTCGGATCATATTTATAAAGGTAACCGGCCTTAACGTCTGATGTTGTCGCATAGTGCGTAACGTATAAAAGACCATCCTTATCACAATAACATAGGCTGCTGGCATCAATAATTTGAGCTGAAATGTCAAATTTCTCTATAAAACTCAAATCTGAAGCATCGAAAACCGCAATATATTGGTTATATTCGTCATATTCAGGCCATTCTTGTATTGGTAAATAAAGTTTCCCCCCATGATAATCCCCAGCGGCACAATGATTGACCGGAGAAGAAAGACCAGCATCACCTATAAGATCAGTATTTTCATCAACCAAAATCCATGATGAGTTCCATTTTCGGATCGCATTGGTATCAAAAGTATAATAATAAGTTCCGTCCCAGCAAACACCTTGATGAGAATTTAAATCAGTCGATGATGTTTCAATAATCTCAAAAGATTCAGGATCACCATCAATGAGGGCCATTGCGCCTCCTGTTCGATCATCTCCGCCAGATTCGCCCATGAGAAATACGGCTTCATAATCCGCCCAAACCGCATTTCTACCATTAGCGTCATCAACAGCCAACGCGCTTAAACCGGCATCACCGTAATGAATGTCCCAAGAATTATTGGAACCGCTCGCAATGTCATCTTTAAAAAAAATCACTCCGTCCTGTGTATAAAAATCAAATCGAACGAGGTCGTGGGGAATTTGTACCCCGGCTGTTGTTTTTATCCGAATGTCGCCGCCGTCAGTCTTTACATGAGACCAGAACCCAGCTGGCATATCTGATAAGCGCACCATAACCGGATAACCTGTCAAGTCGCCAGATACTGTGCCGGATGGGATGGTGATCGTCACTTTATAAGACATTTATCATCACTCAATTACGCCGCCGTGGTCGTGGTTGAACTGCTTGTTGTCGTCGTGGTTGTTGTCGTGGTCGTCGTCGTGGTAGTAGTCGTCGTTGCGTTCGGCGATCGGGTGCCCCTCATGGTGATAATGATCCGACCCAGTGTGGCATCTGCAGGATCCGGCCCGACGAAACTCAATTCATCGTTTTCGCTGAAGGAAACCTGTGAGGAAAAAGAAAAAACGCCGACAGTCCCGCTGGCCGACCAGGTGATGGTGCCGATGCTGGTTGCATTTTTCTTGATGGTGATGACCGTCTCGGCGGAGGCCGCATCCTTGCTTCTGGCCTTGCAGTGGGGGAGCCCTGCCGGATACGTCGCCCCTTCATCGCTGAAGACATGGGCCAGAATGATCTGGCCTGCGGTCGGGACACCCGGAAAATAGATGCCTATGATATACGGCTTATCCGCCTGTTCCGTAACCAAACCGGCCGCTACGCCGGTGATGCCCGCATCCAGCTCCGCCAGTGGCGCATTCATATGGGCGGCTTTGTATTCGGATACGCCATCCTCCCAGGGAGTATGATAATTTGTCGTCATTTCCCACCCCCGAACTGGGCTTCAAACAGCCGCTTCACCTCCGGATTAATATTCAATAATGGCGCCAATAGTTTCATAGGGTCAAAATCCTTTACCCTGGTTTCCTGTTCTTTCCGGGCCTCATCCACCATCATGTAAAGTCCCTCTAACAATTTGTTTTGGTAGGAAATGCCGTCCCGGATGTCCGTCAGCAGTTTTTCGATATTTTCCATCACACAGGTTCTCCACTGATATCCAGCAGGACGATCATCGCCCATGCTTCGATGTTGGTTGATCGGTACAACGTCGCTTTCAGAACCACTGAAACCTCCGCCCCCGACTGGTCCCGCTGATAAACAAAGTGATAAGAGCTCGCGGAATCGGCATAAACTGTATCCGCATACCCGGTTTCTGATGACCACACCTGGCCGGTCCCCTGGTCCAGCTCCAGGCTCAACCGCCATAATCCCGGGTTGGACAGAGTAACGCCGTATTGATCCACAACGGCCACCGTCACATAACACTCGGGATTCGGATAATCCCCGCAGGTGATTTCATCGCACCAGGCGAAATTCCCGTCTGCATCTATCAGCCCGGCCGTCTTGGATGATACCGAAACCGTCAGCCTGGTAGGAACCGGAATACTGAACACGGCCCCGATGTTGATGCCGGTGATCACCGTATCGTTCCACCCCACTATAATATAATCGCCGATCTGCAAATGATCCGCAGGAACAACCGGTTTCACCGGGCTGGTTTTCGAAGGCGTACCGGGGATATAGTCAATCACGCTGTCCTTGCCCACCACCAGCAGATCGTACCGGTAATATCCGGCAGCCGGCGCTGCGTTCAAGGCCACCGTGATGATGCCTCCGCCCATAACGGTCATGCTGCCCATGATCATGGGCGGCGGGTCATTCATGATGATTTCATCCATCGATTCCGGGAAAACGTAATAAATCACGCCGTCCATACGGAACGCTCCGGCGGAGACCAGAACCCCCATGCTGGGAGGTTCCGCAGGAGTTACTTCAAGTCCGTAGAGAATCTCATCCGGAAGGGTTGACGACGGCGGCGGGAGGGCGTCCCCGGAAACCGGTGTGGGGATTGCCCGGCCCTCTCCGATGATCTCAACATAACCCCGGACTCCGGACCTGTGCAGAATCCGCACCGCGTTATTGGGTTTGAGCCAGTACGGCCGCCGTTTCCAGTTGCGCGGATAGTGCGCGATGACCAGTTCATTCGATCCCTGTATTTTCACCCGGGCCTGGTAGTTCGCCTCATCCAGGTCCCACAGCACGGCGTCGCGCGTCTCGGCCCTCCCCTCAACCCGTTTGTCTATGTACCGCCCGGCGAAACGCCTGCCATAGAGTCTCATACGATTCTCCACCCCTCGATATGGTCGATCACGCCGCCGTCTCCGGACGTCCCGGAGGGTTTTTCATAGGTGCGATTCAGGGATGTGATGAGAATATTGTGGGTCAGCCCGGAATATGGGTGCCGGATCTGGATCATGTCCAGGATTTCGTCCTGGAGATGGGCGATTTTGTCGAACTTGATCCGCTTTCGTTGGGCGGAAACAACCGCCAGTTCGTTCTGCGCCACGCGCAGGCATTCCGCCGTCTCGTAACAGAAGGGGTCGTCCATCTCCTCGGTTACGATGAATCCGGCCAGATCCGACTGCATTTGGGTGTCATCCGCCTGGGCCTGGAATGTCTGTTTTTCGTGGCCCACCGGCCTGGCCCAGATATTATACGAGTAGTTGGCCATCGCGCCGAGGATGTATCCTGCGATCTGGGTTTCAAGCGCCAGCAGATAGATTCTCCATCCGCAACTGGTGACGCATCCGATGGCGCTGTAGCCGGTGGCGGCAATGGCGGTGAGGGCCGCCAGCATGGCCGCGACCAGGTTGGGCGCCTGGATGGTCACATCCACCCAGGTTTCGCCAGTCAGGTCTTCATCCGATATCCACTGAGATCCTCCCCCTTTGATGTTGAAAATGCCGTTGACGCTGACCGGCTCAACCACCTCCATCCGGGGGCTTCGGCACTGACGCACGCGGTCCTCGGAGTAATACACGCGCTTGGTCTCGGTGCATCCCCACCACCCAATGGTTCCTGCCAGAGACCCCACCACTTCCTCGGCATAAAGCACTTCCAGAAAATACCGCCCCTCGCCCTTGACCACCACCCGATTCGTATAGTTTGAAAACGAATCGTCCGGCGTGAACTTCATCAACTGGGTTTGATCGGAATAAACATGGTCAACGGATTTTGCCATATTCACCTCCAGCAGGGTGAATTTGCCGTTGACGTCCATGAAGGGCACATAATTGAAATGGTCCGCCAGGGCCTTGATCATGTCCATTAAATTGGTCTCGATCCACTGGTGGTATATTTTGTGGCTGGCCGTCATGGCGCCGTCTGCCGGAAGATCGTAATCGGACGATGTCAGGCCCGCGTGTGCTTCGACCAGGTCTTTGAAAATCTGTTCCGGATGGGCGTCGTCGTAGTATTCGGTGGCGGTGATCACCCCCTCGCGCCACATGGCGGTCCGGTCCTCGGCCTGGACGTTGATAACCGGGTATTCCCCCTTTGCGTATGAAATAGCGGTGCCGGTTACGACGAATTTCCCCTGTGGCTGCCAGTAGTCAACCCCGGCGACGTGCTCACCGAATTTCAATTCGATGATGCGCCCCCGTTTAAAATACCGGGACAGCATGGACAGCAGATTGTTCGGATCAAACAAATGCCCGTGGCTGCACGTGAAACTCAGACGGTTGGGATCTCCGACCGACCACTGGGCCTCGACGACCCCGACGATATACCCGCTAACGTCCAGAACCGGATCACTTTTGTCCCATTTGATCGAGTATTCGGTCAGGTCCTGCCGGGTCCAGAACGCCCAGATCACATCGCCGGTTGTAACAGCCACGGCGCCGTCAGAATCCATATTGCCCTGAACCAGGGGCGCCGCATCGTCAAAAGCCCACTGGGTTGTGAACGTGCCCGTGCAGTACTGGACTTGCTTGAACGCTCCCAGTTCACTGAAGGCCAAAACTCCGTTCCATGCAGCGCCATCGGATGCCCGGGACGCGAATATGGTTTTGTTCGCAGGGTCATATTCGATATCGCCGCCGGACATGCTGTCGCTCTCATCCGGTGTGAACCCCGGAAGAGCCGCATTGTCATACCCCGTCCATGTTCCGAACGTGCTGTCGTAAACCTGAACCCCGTAGGAGGCCGTCACCATCGCGATCCGCCCGTCTCCCAGGGATGTTTTCATGCCTAGCCCGAAAGAGTCTATGCCGGCTGCAAAGGTTGGCGTTACATAAGTCATGGTGTCGGTCGCGATGTCGATGACCAGCAGTCCCCGCCGATCGGCCTGGTCGTAACCGCTCTCATACGGAAAGCTGCAATACAGCTTGCCGTTATAATATGCCGGACTCGATACCCCGCGCCACGGGAATGCGGAGTAATCAACGAAATTATAGTCTTTCACCAGCGCTCCGCTGGACAGGCTGTATATCCGAAGCGCCCCCTTCCAGCTCGATACCTCGGTAGCATACCCGAATACCGCATAATCCAGTTCAGGAACGATCAACATGGACGCGAAGCTGGCGCCGACGGTTTCGGCAAACGCCGGTGATTCATAGAAAATTTCGTTCCATGCATATTTTCCTGTGACGGCATCCGGCGCCAGGGTCAAATCGATATATCCGAACCAGTGGGTTTTATAGCCACCATCAATGAAATAACAGTAAAGCCGGTCAGATGCCGCGTGAACGGCGGTGGCCTGAAGGTAGACATAGGTTTTCCCGCGCCAGTCGACATCGATGTTTTTCAGCACGCTGTATGTTTCGTTATCCCAGAAATGATATTCGGTGATGGTCTCCGACTCGTGATTGATGACCAAAACATGAGCCTGGTTGGAATTTTTGCAGGTCCCGACTGCGGCATATTTGCCGTCCCCGCTGTTCCGGTGAGGCCAGCAGTGGAGGTTGTTAAACAAGGTGCTGAACGCGGGTGAAGACACGGATGAATAGCATTTTTCGACCGTCCAGTCGTCAACATCGACAACAACAATAGAGCACACCACTTTGTTACCTATATCCGTATAAATATTATACAAATAGAGCAGCCGGGTGGCCGGGTCAAAATGGAGATCAGTAACCAGGGAATCAGAACAAAAACCGCTCATGCTCATGCAGTATCCGTCGGAATCAAAGTCCATGTGAAGGACATTGACCTCGTCATGCCAGGTGAGCGTGATAGTGCCGCCGGACATCTCTACCACATCGGGGTTTTTTGATGAAGCTCCGTAAACCGCGTTGGCTGTAATGGCCGCAGGAGCCGAAAAAGTTGCGCCGTTATCACCGGAAACGGCGTGATAAATATTGACGATCTCGGAACCGTCGGGCCGGATGTCGTCCACATAATCGAAATGCAGCAGGATATCCCCGCCGGCCACCTGGATCAGATCCGGATTCGCTTTCCGTTGGGCATCCACCAATCCCGCAACACTGATGGCCGCCTCCGCAGACCAGGATGCAAAATCCGCAGACGTCCGCATCATCAGCGAATATACGCCGGTGCCGATGTTTTCGTGGGCGTAAATCAGCAGGAACGAACCGTCCGCCAGGCGAATCACATCGACATCGTCTATCCGATATGTTGATTTGGCATAACTTGCGATGTCCGCTTTGGCCACAACGACAGCCCCGGCGGGCGTGACCGTCATGATTTTGATATAATATGAGCCGCTCCCGGACGGGGACTCGATCCAGATCACCCCGATATTCCCGGTTGCCAGCTCCACGATGGCCGTGCTGCGGACGGGATATGTCGTGTTGATTGCGGTCTCGGAAAACTCCGTAAGCCCATCATCCGACGCCAGATAAACCATGTCGTCGCCCCGGGCCAGCACGCCGACGATCCGCCCGCCCGTTGTCGCCAGGATCGACGGTTCCAGCTCGGCAGGAGAAGAATCGTTGAGATATTGCCCGTCGAACGGGATCGCGGCGGCGAACTGATTGCTCAAGATGGATACAATCGGGTGTCGGTCAACGCCGTCCTGTGCGGCCTGCAATGTCGGGTCGAGGGTCAGCATATATTTTTAAACCGTGGTCGTCGTTGTCGTCGTGGTTGTCGTCGTGGTCGTGCTGGCCTGGGACCGGATCTCCAGGCTCAGCGTAACATCCTTGCGGTAGCCGAAATCATCCAGGATCGTTTCGAAATAGGAGCCGGTCAAATTCGTCACGATTACAAAAAAGCTCTCCCCGCCGCTGTCCGGGTTGAATTCGATGGTGTCTTGAGACAGATATTTGGCCCTCAGCGCCCGGTACTGGTCCTCGGTCATCCAGCCCCAGTTCAGTTCGATTTCCGTGCCCTGCCATGCCGCATTCCATTGGAATATGGCGGATCCGGAATGGGTGGCCACCCGCGCCACCGGTTTTTTCCGCTCCGGAGGGGTCATGCGTTCCGGGTCCCATTCAAAAACATAATTTCCCAGTCGCATGGGCATCAGCGCATCTCCTCCCGCATCACCCGGATCACGGTGCTCTCGATTTCCGATTGAAGCCGTCCCGCCAGGCGGTTGCCGGATTCTGCGTTGACCGTCACCGGAACGGTAACACTCCATCCGCCTCCGGGAACCTGGCCGCCGTCCGCCAGGGCGTATGATCCGGCCATCCGTGGGGCCGGCAGTGCGAAGTTCGCGAAAATATCCCGGGGAATCGCTTTTTCCCGGATCGCCTCCATCACCCGCACGCCATAATATTTAACTGCGGATACCGGCTGCATGAATTCTCCGGCCGTGGCCATGACCGGCACATTGTCGGCCTTTTCATGCGGCGAGGAACCCGTGACCATGCCGCCCACGGCCAGTCGCTGAGCCGCGATGGCAGCCACCCGCAGCATCCCCTGGGCGCGGATCAGGGTGGACATGGGGATCCCGAATATGCCGGTTTGCCCCAGGGCCTTTGCCGCAGCCAGTTCGGTCTGGATCACCGCTTCGGCGATCGCTGCGGTTTTTTGCAGATAAAAGAACGCCTTGACCTTTTCGCCGGTCTGCGAATACAGCCAGGCGAAGGTTTCGGACATTCCTGCGGCCACAAATTCCGCCGCCTCCATTTTGGATTCCCAGATTCGCTTTTCCTGGTCGGCCAGAAGGCGCTCTTTTTCAATTTTATGATTAATATAAGCATCGTCCAATTGCTCTTTTGTGGCTTTTAATTCCGTCAGCCGCTTGATTTCCTCGGCATGCCGCTGATCCATCTCAGCCAGCTCCCTGCTGAATTTGGCCGACAGAACGGAATCGTCCGCCAGTTGCGCGCGGTTCCGGATATCGGCCAGGATCTCCTCAGCCTGACGCCGGTTCTCGGCGATCCGGGCTTCAGCTTCGGCCTGCTCATCAGCCAGGCGGATGAGGTCGGTCCGGTGTTGTTGCTCCAACGCATAAAGCTGGGATTCAAGATCGATTTTTTTCGCCGGGTCGGTTTCGGCGTCCGCCAGTTTCCGGATGGCGGCGGCCTCGTCCTGATATTGGCGATCCATCGCGGCCTTCCGGTCGGCGAAATATTTCTCGGCGGCGGACTTGCCTGCGGCATAAAGGCTCGCCATTTCGGCAAGCTGGGTTGATGTCGCGGCTTTCAGCCGGTCGATCTGGGCTTTGGTCCCGGCCTCGTCAAGTTTGCGCCGAGCCTCAGTTGCTTCTGTCTGCTGATCCGTTGCGATATCCGCCAGTGCTTTTCCATAAATTTTTTCTGCCTGGGCGATCAGCGCCTTGTTTCCGTGGGCCATCGCCACCTGCTCATCATAGTGGGCCTTGGCCTGGTTTCTGAGCACGGTCCACCGGTCGCCGGAAATGGCGATCAGTTCCTTTGACAGTTCTTCTTCCAGCCTCAGAATGTCGGCTTTAACCTCTTCCGAGGTGGTGGTCGTGGTGCCGGCGGGCTTTTCTTTCGACTTGGCCCATTCGCCAAGGGTGTTGTCGAAAAATATGGCCCCGGCCTTTTCCAGCTCTTCCAGCTCTTCAAACGACTCGATCACCAGGCCGGTGGCGTCGGAAATTTCTTTAAGCCGTATGGCGTTCTGTGGATCCACGAAGGCTTTCTGCCGTGCCAGATCCTCCTGAGCTTTTTTCAGCTCCTTGTTGGCCTTATGCAGGTCCCACAGGGCTACCGTAACCCGCTCGATCTGCACAAGCGCATATACCACAGCTCCGGCAAGGGTCAGCCGGAAGGCGACGGCCAGGGCTCCCGTGGATAATGCCACTGCATTGATGGCACCCATCAGCCCTGTCAGCCATTGAACAAGCCCGGGGCCCACGGCTACAGTCCACGCCGCATGAAGCGCCTTCACCACCGTAACCATTCTGGAAATCAGGGAAATGGCTACAACTGTCCCGCCGATGACCACCAGCAGATTCCGGTACTCAACGGCGAATTCAATCACATGCCCGACAGCCGTGACGATGCCTGAGATCATTTTGCCGATTTCACCGGCGTTATCCCTCAGCGTTCCGGCAAGTGCCGTCAGTGACGAATTGATGGACCGGTTATTGGTGATGGCATTTTCAATTTCTTTTTTGACAAGTTGCAGCGCGCCGCCGAAAGTCGATGCGCTATTTGCCGCCCGGCCCTGCAACTGTTCGGATTGCGCGAGGAAAACGTTGTAGCGCGCCTGGGCGCGCTCGATATCCGTCAGGTCCTTCCATGCTTTTTCAGTGGCCTTGTTGGCTTCGTACCAGGCCATGACATACGTTTCGTTCAGCGTCAGACCGAGGTATTCAGCGCTTTCAGCCTCGCCTCGAAGTGCCGCCGTAACCCGCTCGATGCCGCCCTCCAGATCGGTTTTCCCGGCCGCCAGATCGGCTGACCGCTTGATCACGGTTTCCATCTGATCGCGGGAAAGCCCCAGCCGTTTGGTCATGTCGACCGTTCTGGATATGGCGTTGCGCAGTGCCGTGTCGGAATATATTAAAAGCTCGCCGGACAGTCGTTTCACGGCGGATTCCCAGCCCGTCACGGTGCCCACCCCGGCCCCGAATTCCCGGTTTGCAGCGGAAACGCTCGACTTGAGGTTGAAAATCGCCTGGTCCGATCGCTGAACCACTTCCACCGTATTTCTCAGCGCCGAGAATCCGGCGTATGCGCCGATCAGCGTCCGGATCTGACCCGTAATCCCGGACATGGCCTGCCGGCTTTCGCGCATGGTGCGGTTGAACGCATCCTTTGCGGCCCGGGCGGCATTGGCGCCGTCAACAACGGACTTATAGACCCTGGGGATCTCCTCAGCGCCTTTTTTCATAGCCGTGATGACGATTTTCAAGTCTTCCTGCATATTCGGGTTACTTCTTTCTCTTGGGTCTGAAACGGCTTCGGTCCGGTCTATTGATCTTCCTGCCCTCATTCCCGGTCGCGGGTTCCGTCAGGGTCCGCCATGCTTTGTCATTGGCGTGGTATGCGGCCCGCATGTAAAACGCGAACTCTTTTACCCTATGTTCCCGGATTTTTGCGTGTTCGTCCGCTGCAATGAGGAAGAAGCCGAGACCGTAATTCCAGCATTCTGTATGGCCTGCCTCAATGAGTCTGCAAACAGCCCTGAAAAACGCGCCGTCAGATCTTCCTTGATTTTCGTCAGCAGGCTGGTCAGCCCCACCCCAGCGGACCATCCGAAAAAATCGGCGTTCACCTCCTTGAATTCCGTCCAGAGCAGCATGATCTCGGATGGCGCCATTTCTTTGAATTCGGCTACCGAAAGGTCCGTCACCCGGCTGATGTTTTTTTCGATAAACCGCACATCCAGGTCCTGGGCCTGCTCAAACAGCTCCAGGTAATCCACCACCCGCAGCTCATGAACGGTGATTTCCCGCCCGTCGATTTTAATGATTTTATGTTTTCGCATGGTTTGCTTATGCCCCGGTTGTCGTGGTGGTTGTGGTGGTGGTCGTCGTGGTCGTGGTCGCGTAGATGTCGAAGAACGGCGTGGCCGGATGCAGGGCCGTGTCCGAAAGACCTTCGCCCACATACGGCAGCTTCATCCAGTCGTCGCCGATCAAAGACGCAGCGCCGCTGGGCCGGATCTTGCACCGCCAGAACTCCCAGATTTCGTTCGGTCCTTCCGGGTTGTCGGATTTAAATTTAACCGCGTATTCCTTGCTGGTTGCGGTCAGGCCGGAAATCCGGCTGTTGGCCGCCTTGCCCATGACGAACAGGGCCAGGTTGGCCTCGCTCTTTTCGTCCAAGGAAAAGTTCAGGCGGTAGCCCCGCTCCAGGGTGGCGATCTTGTCTTTCGAGCGCGTTCCGGAGCGGGAGGAAAAGTGATTCAGTTCCTCGATGGACAGTTCCAGGTTGAATTCCGGGGCGTTGCCCACATCGCGGTATTCCCCGGGCGCGCCGCCCGTCCACTCCGCGATCCAGAGGGTCCCCTTGCCCAGGGTGTAAAGTTCGGTTGATGGATTGCTCGGATGCATATTTTTGCTCCTTTTCCTCGGTTAAATAGTTTAGGCGATTACCGCCTTGGTGGCGTATGTGGCCGTGTACAGGCAGATGGACTGTTCCGGCGCATACACCAGAGGCGCCTCATGGGTTAAAAAAAACGGGCTGTATATGGCATGGACCTTGACCTTGTGCAGGCTCGATTTCGCCAGCCTGAGCAACTCGTAAACTCCCGGGGACGACACGTCGCCCCTGGCCGCAGCCCGTGCGCCGCGCACGTTCCGGTCGCCTACGATCAGGTTGATTTCGGCGTCCACCAGGTCGTACCGGTTGTTCGGCGCCAGTTTCCTGCCGGCCGCCACGACGTAAATGCAGGGGAACTGAAGGGTGATCTCCTCCAGGTCCTCGACATCCAGTTGCCCGGAATAGGCGTCCAGGGTGCGCAGGCCCTGGGCCGTCATGGGGGTCAGCGCTGAAATCGTGGCGTCTTCCAGCTCCTGAAAATCGTGGTCCATCAGTATTTCTCCATTGTCGTGGCGTCAAAATCCTTTGTCCGGACCGATACCCTGGACGGGTTTTCATACCCGCCGGCAACCGGCGGATCCGGAACCGGCTGGCACCCTATCGAGATCTTGCCGCCGGCGATTTTATCCAGCATGGCCACGGCGTTTTTATACCGCTCCACCCGCATGTCCGGGATCTGCGACTTGACCCGGCCGTACAGGTTCCATATGGCCAGATCGATGTTCAATTTGGCCAGGATCGCAGGCACCACGGAGATGGGCAGTGCGTACTTCTGGCCCAGGTAGAGGTCCATCTCGTCCGCCGCAGACGAAATGGCCTCATCCAGCCGGGCCGTATTGATGACGCCGGCCCCCTCGTCATCCGTCAGACGGATCACGTCGGCAGAGGGCAGGGCGTTCTGGATATCCTCGGACGTGCAATAGGCCATGTTACACCACCTTGGCGTAGATAACCGCGCCGGGGCGTTGCAGAACCGGGATGGGCCGGGTTTCCGCCTTGATCCACCTCCCGGACGGGTCTTCATTGGCCCATGATTTGGAGAAGAACATCACGCCGCGTCCGGTAGCGTCGATGTTGCCCACGCCGCCAGGCGCCGCGTCGTCCACGATGGGCGCATAGGGCACGTCGGTGAGATCCTCGCACATCCCGACCAGCATGAAATAGTCGTCCCCGATGAACCGCTGCCGGCCGCCGGCGTCGTCCAGGTAGCTGCCGGAATATTCCTCCAGGGCCACTCCAGCCAGGCGCTCCACATCACCCTCTTCAGCCATCCGCCGCCCCTTTTCATATTTCAGCAGGGTCAGAACGGAGCTGTTGGTGAGAAGTGCCGACATGGCGTTGAATCCCACGATGGCCTCCCACCCGGTGATGGCGGCATTGCTGTCATCCTCGATCAGCCGTTTCCAGGATCGGATCTTGGCGATGGGGTCGGATGCCGCGGCCGTCCACAGGTCCGTGCCCTCCAGGGTCGGGGTGTGGGTCGCGTCCATGTTGTAATTGACCAGAACAGTCGACATGTCCCGGTCGTAGATGATGCCCTTCAGCGCATTGCAGGCCCAGAATTCCAGGGTGCGGTCGTGTTCGTTCCGCATGTCCTTCAGTTCCCGGGCGATGCGGTCCTTCATCATCTCCACGCTCACCTGGTCGCCGAATGCGCGTGTGGCATTCAGTTCAGCGGTGTGGATCATGCGTTTGTTGGCCAGTCTGGGGGCCGTCAGCGTGATGGTTTTCCGGCCGGTTTTGTCCGTCACGGTCGCCGGCGCGAAAATAGAGATGTTGCCCAGCAGTTTCTGGGAGCCCGTGATCACGTCGAAGGCCAGCCGGTCGCTGGGCTCCATGTGCTCCCTGCCGGCGAAGAATTTGTTATATACCTTTCGGGCGGGGGCCATGATCTCGTTCACCGCCGCCGTCAGCACTCTGATTTTAAAAAGATTGTCCATTGTCTGCTCCTCTTGATCGAATCAATCGGTTAATGTTTGTCACCCTCCCCACGATCCACGAAATTAACCGGTGGTCGTGGTGGTCGTGGTCGAGCTGGTGGTGGTCGTGGTCGTTGTCGTCGTGGTCGTGGTGGTGGTCGGCACGGCCAGGATGCCACGATCGATGATGATCCCGCGATCCTGCAACCCCACGATGGCGGTCCGCTTCTGCTGGGTGGTGATGCCGTCCGGCCAGATCATGTCCGCCTCACGGTATTTGCCCACGAAATACGCCTGGACGTCCTGGGTGTTGCTCGCGTCGTTTTCGACGGTCTCCGCCAGAATAGCCCTGGCGTTTGCCCCGTTGCTGGCCTGAAGCTGCTGGTAAAGGCCGCCTCCGACCGAAACCATTTCCAGAACCGTGCCCCGCGCCAGTGCGCCGCAGTTGGCTTTCAGCGTGATCCCGGTCATGATGGGATTGTCCTGGGCGATCAGTTGGGAGATCGCTGTATCCAGGTTTATTGTGGCTCCATAGGTCGTCATTTTTCAAACCCTCCTGTTTTTTTAGGTTGTTCCTGGATTATGCCTTTTTGGGGTTCACCCGGCCGGCGATGTCCTTGCCCTTATCCGCATCGGCCTTGGCCTCGGCGAACTGCGCCGTGTTTCCGGCCCGTTCCTTGGTGGCGATCTCCCGGAACAGATCGGCCTTGCCGAATCCGCCGAGGAACTCCTGAAACCAGGCCAGAGGCGTTTTCTGATCCCCGCCTTCGGCAAACGCCAGCTTGCCGTCCGAATCCAGCCCGGCCATGAACGCTGTAAGCCCCGATTTGACCCAGGAGGGCGGAATTTTGCCTTCCGCGACTAAGGAGTCGCAGAAACTGGAGATCTCCTTCTGTCGCGCCTCACGCTGCGTTTTTTTGGCGGTTTCAGCTTCCTTTTCGGCGAACTCCGCCTCAAGGCGCTTTTTTTCATCCTCCAGGGCCTTGGCGACGGCCGCGTTTTTTGCAGCCGTCACTTCCTCTTCCGAGAATGTGCGCCGGCCGCCAGAGGACCCCGGATCGCCAGTGGGCAATTCGGATTCCTTTTTCCAGAATTTTACAAACTCCATAAATTCGTTTAAATTTGCGAACATACGCCCTCCTTTGTCATATGACTGTTGAAATAAAATCATGGGGGCGTCGTCATCGGCGAATTTGATGTTCGCCAGCCCCTTGACTGCGGGCGCCTGTGCGCCCAGAAACCCCACATGCCGGAGGCTGCCGTCGTTGTAAAACGCGGCGCTCCGCTTTTTGTACAATCCGGCTGCAACTGCCGCCGCGAATTCCGGAACCACGTCCCGGAACCTGGCGTACAGGCGCTTGGTGCCGTCCATCACCTCGGACTTCAAACCGGACACCCAGCCGTAGGCCGGATCATCCATTTTGGGATGGCCGATCACGGCGGGGGGCTCGTGCCGGGCCGCATTGAATGTGGCCACCGCCCGGTCGATGAGCTGGTCGCCGTCATGTTCCAAACCGGTCGAGTCGGTCTGTTTGCCGCCCCGGAAAATCTCTACCCAGTCGTCAAAACCCGCAAATTTCATCGTCCCCCCTTGGCCGTTAAAAACCGCGTTAAAACATTGTGTATTTCCGGCCAGTCTTCTTTTTGCACCATCATGAACGGCCGCGCCGGGATATCGCCCCAGGGCAGCACCGCCTTTCGTTTGTGGCTCCCGACATTGATCCGCTTCCCGGATTTCAATGTCCGCACATGCGCCTTGATGGTCTGCATCACCGTCCCGAACTGGCCTTTCCTGGCCCCGAAATGATGGGTGGCGGCGTATTTGGACCCTGCGGTCAGCGTGACCCCGTCTCGGTCAGCCTGGTACGTGATGCGCTTCATGATCCCGGACACCACCAGGACCTGGCCCGGCCATTTGTTTTTTTTAGCCCGCCGCGCTTTGGTCTGTGCCGAAAGGTCGGCCCACTTCTGCGGCCGTCCGCCCACTTCGAAATTCCGCTGGATGCTGGCCTGGACCGTTTCGCCGATGAGCTTCATGGCCGGCGTCAGGTTGTTGAACCGCGCCTGGATCCCCTTGAGCAGATCCCTGACGCCCTGGTCGTCTATGGAGATATGGAGCTCAACCGGCATTTTTCAGCCTTTCCAGAGCCGGCCCGACGGCCTTTTCCAGGACGCTTTTCAATTCCTGCGAATATCCGTCCAGGGTCGGAGCCCAGTCTTTGGCCGCCAGGTTGCCGCTCCAGTCCGGATCCGGCATCAGGAGCCTGGCCGGCATCGTGTTACCGGTCACGGGATCGATCGGCTCAACCAGCCCCCCTGTGGGATCTTCGGAATCCACCTTCCAGCCGTTCCGGCGCAGCTCCCGCTCTGAAACCGTCGTCACCGTGCACCTGCAGTTGAACCCATTTGGCGGATACCAGGTGTCCCACACCGCATGATCGGCCGGGAATATCTTGCCGTGCATCGCCGCATGGGCCGGGCGGGTCGAGCCGTCCATGACCGCCACATACCGCCAGTAAGGCCGGTATGCCAAAACAGCCGGGTCGGTCATCTGCCGGTACCGCCCGAACTGGAAGGCGCTTTGAAGATTAGTCCTGTAAATGGTCTCGATCCGCCAGGGGTGCATGGGCTCAAACCCGTGCCGGGACAGCGTTTCATCAAATTTGTTCCTGAATCCCTCCAGGGATTCCCCTTCAGTCTGCGCCCTCACCAGCTCGGCCTGGATCTCGGCCAGAAGGTCGGCCTTGGTAATCCCGGAAACCGTGACCGCCCGTGCCCGGAAATAGTCCAGGGCTTCGGCGAAGGGTTTGCCGGGTCCCCACTTGGCCTCGGCAAAATCCGGGGACGCCCCTGCGGATTCTTTGCCCAGCCGGTCCGCATCCATCAGGATCCGGGTCATCTGTATGACCATCGGCCCGTCGTCAAGCGCGTCGAACAAGGGGATCAATCGTTTTTCAGCAACCGCAAAGGATTCGGCGTCATCGATCCATTTTTTCAGCGCTTTGGAATACCCTTCAAAAACCGGCGCAACCTCGGCGATCGCCCGATCCGCCAGCCGGTCCAGGCGGTCCTGCCCGGAAACCGCCAATCGCTCGGCAAGGTCTCCTTCGGCGAACAAATTCCCGGCAGACTGTCGCTGCATCGGGTCACTTGAAGGCGTCGGGCCGGTCAATTCGAATTCGTCCTCTTCCAGGTTGTAACGTCTCTGGTAATAGGTTTTGGACAGACGGAGGCCCTGATCGGTCAACGTTTTATCACGTTCGGCCAGGTCCATCTGAACGTCCTCTTCCTCATGCCATCCGAACTCCGGCGCGGCGGTCTCCGACCCGAAATTCAGGTCCGTTATCCATCGTAAAAGCTGGTTTAAAGCAGATGCCACCATGCGCTGGTCCTGGCCGGCCAGGTCGTTTCTCACATCCACCTGGGCGTCCTCGCCTCCCAGGCGGCCGGGCGTACCTTCCGTGGTCGCCGTCTGGCCCATGATCGCCTTAGAGCACTCCTTGTTCGCCGCCTCGATGAGCTTTTCGTAAACATCCGCGCTGGCCGTTTTACCGCCGCTCTCCTTGAGCTCAACGGATTCGTCGTCATTGATGACGGCGCAGGCGTCCTGCACCATGCTGGCCAGGCGGGTCAGCAGGGCGGCGCGCTCTGTTTCGTTGGTGCTCCGGGGCACTCTGCCCACCACCCAGGGCATGCCGTATTTTTCCGTAAAAATGGCCCAGTACTTGAACCCGCCCTTCTTGAACACCACCGGCCAGAAACAGCGGGCCATCACCCGGTCCCCGTACGGGTTGTAATAGCTGCTGTGATGCCGGGGCAGCAGGAATTTATAATCCGGTATGGGTTCGCCTTCGATCATATTGTCCCGGCTCTTGAACTTGAGGCGGTTTTCAACGTCGAATTGAAACCACTCCGGGGGGCGGCCGACAACATCCGTCGGGATCCACTTTCCGCCCGTCGATTCCCACATCACTTCGATGGGGCTCATGCCGTAAAACGGGGCGTCCAGAATATCGGTGATCACCTGATACACATCGATCCGGTTCAGCGCCTGTTCAGCCAGAAGCATCACCTGTCGGTTCATTTTTTTCAGGTTTCCGGCCGGTTCCTTGATGTCCCACTCCCTGGCCAGGGTGGCGGATTTACGGTTGATGTAGCACGATCCCACATGGGCGTCGGATAAAAGCTGCCGGTAAACGCTGATGTCCTGCCCGATCTTTTGCAGCACCGGGTCGGGGTCCGGCAGAAACGCATACAGCCCGAACCAGTCGAGGGACCGTGACCGGGACGCCACTTCCCTGGACAGCAGTGTCCGGTCATCGGAGATGTCGATCGCCTGCGTCTCGTTTATCCAGATTTTTTTCGCCATAGGGTTGACCTGTATTTTCAGTATAATTTAAACGCTGCACGGCCCATGAACGCCTCTGTTTCCCGGACCATCCGCCGCGAACCAGGGGAGGAGGACACCACCGGCATGGACGCCGGGTTGCTCGCCGCATGAATGGCAAGGGCCAGCGCCCAGAAGCGGTCTGCATGGCCGTCCGACGTGCTTTCCGCGTCAAACCGGATATTCCCGGCAGCCGTTGTGGTTTTCCGGATGGACCGCAGATCGGCCCGGATTTTGTCGTTGTAGGGGATCCGCACGGACTTATCCTCAGCCGCCGCCCTCACAGGGTAGGCCAGGGCCTCTTTCACAGGCCCGGTAAACCGCACTGCCTCAACGCGGTAAGTCCCGAATTTCTCCTTCGCCCGCTCGGCAAGCTGCATGCCCAGGCCGGTGTCGTCCATGCAGCACCGGCGCATGGCGGGAAGGCCCAGCACATCGTAAAGAACTGCCTCCTGTGCGGAGAAAGTCTGGTTTTGAATACAGATCACGGCCCTGGTGAACAGCATGGAGCCGATCCGCTCCAGCACCCAGATCACGGTGAGATCGTTTTTTCGGCCGACGTCAACCCCGACATACAGCTCGGACAACCGGCGGCCGTCCGGCATCACGCCGTTTGAATCCATTTCCCAGGCTTCGGCCGCCCGGTATTCGCACCCGGCGATAAGGTCATAAGACAGAAACGCCCCTTCATCGTCCGCCGGCAGGCACATATATTCCTGGAGAAACTGCTCTTCAGACGCGCATCCGGCCTTGATAAAATCGAAATACCCGGCTTCATCCAAGCCCATGATGGGGTCGTCCTGTGAAATCACCGATTGCAGCTTCCACAGGAACCCGTGGTCCAGGGCGTTCTGAAGGGTCACGGTATGGAGCGAAAACCCCTTGGGGTTCCCCCGGTGGCGGGCCTCCTCCACCAGTTCATTGAAAAAATTATGAGTCCCCCGGTGAGTGGAGATGATTTCGAGCTGGCCGCCCCAGGTGATGCCGGGGTAGGCGATGGTGTACAATTTTCTCGGGTCCGGATGCAGGGCGAATTCGTCCAGGACCCGGCCCCCGCGCTTGCCTGCCTGGGCATCCGGGTTTGAGCTCATGGAGTGGATCCGGCGGCCGTTGGCGAACTGAAGCACATAAGCGGAAAGCCTCGATCGTTCTTCGATGATCATCAGGCCCAGATCCTTCATGCCGGCATCCAGCATGTTCCCGAATTTCTTGCAGTCTTCGATAAAAAGCCTGGCCTGGATTTCATCACGGGAGGACACCCATTGATCGAAACGCGCGTCCCGGGGCGCCGTCCGTTCCACCGCGCCGTAGGCCGTGGACCAGGAAAGGCCGATCTGGCGGCCTTTTTCCATGAGCTTCAATCGGCTCTGGTCCTCGATCCAGGCGTCCTGGTATTCCAGGAACAGCCTGTCCGGGTTTTTGGGTTTTATTTTCGCGTTTCCAGCCATCCGTCACCTTGGCCTTTTTTATAAAAACCGTTTCCTGAATTCCTTGATGGTGTCCGCGTCGGCGATGTTTGAAAGCGTGTCCACCGCCTCTTTTTTCGTGGTTTCCCGTTCCTGTTTCCGAATCTTTTCTTCCAGCATCTGGTTTTCGGAGGCGGCCCGTTCCAGCCGGTAAACGGACACGGCCAGGCTTTTCAGCAATTTCGGATCAATGTCCTCATCTACGGATTCATGGGCGTTCATCGCCGCCCGGAAGGCCAGGGTCCGGACCATTTCGTTCAACAGCTTGCCGACTTCCCCCTGAGGTTCGGCCCCGAGTTTGCCGATCCACATCTGGGCGATTTCGCGGGTCTCCCGGAGCTTCTTGCCGACCTCTTCCATGCGAACGGCATAGCGGTTTACCGCGGACTTGGAGAGCCTGTCCGGATGCCCTTCGTCTTCGAGGATCGCGTTGATCCGGGCGGTGGCTTCCAACTGGGTCACGCGGGGATCCCGGAGCAGCTCCTGAAGCTGGATCCGGACGTCATCCGGAAGACGGTCGATAGTGGATGGTTGTTTGCCCATGATCAATCCCTCGGCCTCGGGCGTTTAACGCCTGGAACGACCACCTTGCCGGACGCAACATCCGCGCCCCTTCCGGTGAGCTTGGCCACCTTGACACCGGAAACAGAGCTGACAATCAAAAGGCCCTGCTCGGCCAGCCAGTCCAGATCAGTCTTGACGCGGTCCAGGGTCACACGGTGCCCGACTGCTTCGAGGCAGGCTTGCAGCACGTATTCATTCACCGAGTATCCGGGGTCTTCCATCAGCACCAGCAGAATGCTCAAGCGCCGGTCCGTGGTCACGAATTCCGAAAAATTAGCCATTTTTGCTCCCCTCATTGATCAGAAACTCATTGATCAGCGTGAATGTTTTGTCGATCACCGTCAGCTTGCCCCTGGCCTCCGAAAGCTCTCCAGTCAATTTGGTGATCTCCCGCCGGAGCGATTCCAGCTCATGATGGCTGGGGAGATGCGCGATATCCGAAGAGACCCGGATGACGGTCTTTTCCGTTTCATCGACCCGGCAGGACAGTTCGTCCACCCGGCTGTTGACCGCCTTGTTTTTCCGGCTGACCCATAAATAGGCCGCCACCAGAGCGTTAAACATCCATTGCGCCACCGAAAACCAGAATCCGAGGACCTTGTAGTCGATGCCGGCCGGCTCCATCATCAATGCACCGTCTCCGCTGCGGGCCGACACGCTGTGTCCGCCATGTTCATTACGCCTTCCCCAGTTCGCGGGCATCGTTTTTGCCGCTCCAGAACGCCGGGCCGCCCAGCTCCGCAACCGCCGTGTAGTACGTCATCGCGCGCCGCCGCCGGAAAAGCTTCAGCACCCGGAAGCGGGTTTTGTCGTCGATGATCCTCAGCATGTTGTTCAGGAAAACCCTGTCCGCAGCGTCTTTGTCGGCTGGGGTTTCGCCGACGTGATACATGAAGTCATGGATATCGCAAGCCGGGGTGATGGGCAGCCCCCAGACGGTCTCCGGTACGATGAAGCCGCAAAGCCCCTTGGTGCCGCATCCGTTGCAGAGCAGCTTTCTGGCGCCTTCCGGCAGTTTCCAGTAGGCTGATGGAGCGAACAGATCCGTCATTTCACCGCCGTAATCATGCCGAGACCGGAGGCGAACCCGGCAGCCGCGGCCTTCACCAGGCCGCTGTCGAACTCGCCGGTGCCCTTCAGCTTGACCAGCTCGATTAAACTTTTAATATCGGCCATCAGCATGGGCTCGTCTCCCAGCCGGACTTGCAGGTATGCCATCATGTGATCCACGGATGCCTGGGTGAGTTCGCCGGTGGCGATCACTTCGCAGAATGCCGTGGCAGGCACGATCAGATCCGGGTTTTTATCGGCGAAGATCACCGCCACGCGCCGGGCCGTGATTACAACGGCGGTCTGGGCCGTTGCATCGTCATCGATGTTGATGCCGGAACAACCGGCAGCGCCGATCAGCAGTAAAATCGCGGCCAGGATTAAAACCAGGTGGTTCGTTAAATTTCTTCTCATGGGAGGCTCCTCAGAGTTAATCGTAAAAGTGCGGTGTCTATGTTCGGGCAGGGCTTGCTGGAAAAATCGCGGTGCCCGTAAACATCATCAGCGGTCAGCCCGATATTGCCCAGGGTCAGGATAAGATTGGGCAGGGCCTGGTAAAGCTGTTTTGCGGTGAAGGCGTGCCGCCCGATCAGGCAGATCCCGATGGATTCGGTGTTGTGGCCCTTGCAGTGTGCGCCGATCTCCCGCAACTGCCGGCCCGGCTGGACGATGCCGTCGAGATCCGGATTGTAAGATTTGCCGTGGGTGATGACGCCGTTGGTGATGACATAATGGTATCCGCAGCTTCGAAAGCCGCGTTCCTTATGCCATTGGTCGATGAGATGCACGTCTCCGAACTCGGAGTCTGAGCAGTGGATGATGATCTTGGTGATGTCGGATAGGCTTCTCATGGGCGCCTCCAAACAAAAAGCCCGGCAATTTTTGACAGGTGCAACAGGGTTTAAACCACAGCAACAGTCGAAAATTTCCGGGCTTCAAAACGCCCACGAAAAACAAACAATTGAGAATAACAGAATTGAAAATACAGGGGAACCTGTACTAAAATTAAAAAGTATTGTCAACTTATTTTGCAACAATTTTTGGAGGGACGTTTGACATCCCTCCAAAATTTATCACCTTTTCCCCAGGGGAATCACCTTCCCGCCCCTTACGGCCATCGGCGGCGTCGACGCTTTTTCCTGTTCGATCACGGCCACGTTCTTCCCCAGCTCCCTGATCACCGCCGCCATGCCCGCGCACATGCCGTTCAGGTAGCCGATTCGGTCCATGCAGTAATCGATGCGGGCGCTCAGTCTGGCGAACTGTCTGTCGGTATCCGTTCTCATAGTTCGCCTCCTCTCACCAGCTCAATTCGGGCCGCCAGATGCGCTGGGACACGGGCTTGTTTTTCCAGAAGTGGGTATTGATCTGCCCGGCGATCCGGAGCGGGTTCCGGGAAGCCTCGATCCATAACTGGTCCCCCCTTTCTTCCCAGCGCTCGCGGAGGGCGGCGAGTTTGCCGAAGTCGGAGTTTACCGAATCCTGGAATTCTCTGGCTCGACGTTTTTCAGAAACGCTGAGCCTGGTTGATTTTATTTCCAATTCGCCCCGTTTATTGAAAAACCGGGGCGCGTTTTTGGAAAGGAAGAAGGCGAACCCCAGAACCCCGAAGTTCAGCCAGTGCCTTCCGGTTTCTCCCCACAGGGCCTGTATGGCTTCCACCAGCTTCACCAGGTTGGTCCAGGCAGCGTCTCCCTTGCGGGTCATCACCTCGTCATAAAGCTTCACCGCGTTGGCCACGGAAAGATAAGCCTGGTTGTTGATCTCCAGTTCCTCGTCCCGCATGGTCAGCACGATGCCCGCCTTGATGAGGGTGAGGGGACGGGTGGGGTAATTCTCCAGGTCGATGTATTCTTGGAAGATGCCGCCCGGATCTCCCATTGCCCGGATCAGGCCGCAGCATTTGCTTTTGTGGTCCGCCCGGATGATGTTGGACGGGTTCATGCGCAATTTGGTGTTTTCCAGGATAAAGGCGGCGTTCTGTTCGATGGCGTTCTCCCGGTACAGGATGGCCAGAATCGGCGCGATATGGCTGAATTTCTCCATGTTGTGCATGTACGCCTTCACCCGGTGGCCGCCGTCCACGATGTTCAGGTTGCCGTTCTGTTCGTACAGGGTGACGGGTCCGGGCTCATAGCCGTCCCGGATGCCTTTGGCGATGACCTTGACGCGGGTCATGTTGGGGGTGCGCTGGTAATCCGGCCAGCGGAAGAGATACCATTGATCCCGATGAATGTGGACTAGGGAAACGCCGGTTTGCGGGTCCACGGGACGGCCGATCGTTGTGATGTGTTCGTTCATGACTTGCCTCCTGTTTTTGACGGTTATGGGCAATAAAAATGCCCGAGATGTGTCAGCGCACAGGAGGCGCCCACGTACCTCACGATACGCGGCATCTCGGGCATAAAGAATAGCCCTGAAATACAAATCCCCCTTTCCTTGCCGGATTGCAGAGGAGGCCGGGGGCGCTCCTGTAGTTGACGCCCCCATTGTTATCGGAAAAAAAAAGGTTTGTCAAGATCGTCATTTCGTCCCCAGCGCCTTCTCCCGGATCGCGCGCATCTGTTCCACAGTCATCGCCGGTGGGCGTTCCCTCATCTTTCGGACGCCGTCGCCGTCTCCGGCATGTTCCCGGCGGATAATCCGGGACTCGTTTCCCCGGTCCATTTCATCCGCGATTTCCCAGGCGATGGCGCGCAAATAACCGTGGCTGGTCAGGGGCAGCCGCTTGGGCGGATGCTCGATGACCCGGTCCAGGGCCAGGGCCCAAACCATGACCGTGTTGGGCCGGGACGGCTTCTTCTCCCACATGACCTCCGGAGCCCTCACCAGGTCGGATAAATCCTTCAACAGCCGCAGGGCCTTGCTCCAGATCAGCGCCCTGGTTCCCGGACGGAACAGCGCCAGGTAATTGAGACACCGACGCGACACCTCCCCGGGGAGATCGGCCACCATGATCATGCATTGCCGGGTGTCGACATCGTTGGCCCAGCTCTCCGCGCTGTGGATGGCCCCGCATGACGGGCAGATCAGCCTCATGCCGGTTCCTCCGCAAGTTCAATGCTGGTCATGTCCATACAGCCGCCTCTTTTTGGGCAATAAAAAAATATGCGCACCATGCGTTTTTTTTATTGACATATACGCACCATGCGCATATAATCCATTTAAACAATCACATCCACCAAGGAGAAGACCATGAGAAATTTTGTCAGTGAAAAAATGATCGGAATTAAAGACGCTCGTGAAATTTTGAAGAAAAAATTCATGTCCGATTTTCGCTACTGGATGAGAGACATTTCCGGGGGGAATGCATATGGCTACGACTACGAAATCGTTTTCCAGCAGCGCATCGAAAAAAATTTCTGCGACGAAAACGAAAATGTGGTGGTGTCCTATCTGGTTTGGGATGATATCAGGACGGTGGCGCGGTCTAAGGACACATATTTCCCGAACTGCAAAAACAAAATCGGCGGCATTGGCGCCTATGGACCATCGTTTGATCTCGCCGACATGACTGAGGTGACCGCATGAAACAATCGCTGTTTGAACATGAAATGCGCAAAGCCCAGGCGTTCGCCCGCCTGGGCGAGCGCTCAGATTATTGGATGGGCTACCAGCGCGGATTACGGCGCCGATATCATGGCGACAATTTCGGGGATCCCGGTGAGCATGAACTGTGGTTGACTGCGTCAGGTGACCATCATCGTGACGAGCGTCGCGCAGGATACCATGACGGCTATTTCGGCCCGGACGCCGCGCCAAAAACCATCCGTGCCTGGCGCGATTGGACTGTAAAGGATCTGGCCAGCCGGATAGGCCGCAGCCCGCGAACGGTGCAGGGTTGGGAGCAGGGCCGGGAGATCCCGCCTGCAGCTCAAGGGACCCTGGATTTACTCCGGATTTCCGATTAGTCATTTTTCTCTCGTAAGCCCCGGCGTGACACCGGGGCTATTTGATGCCCTCGCCATTTCATTTTCCTTTCTTCCAAAATGTTACAACAACCGTAGAGCGGCAAAACCTACCGCGATAACCGTCCATGTGAACACCACGGTTTTTACAGCTTCGGCTACAAACCGCTGCCGCCATTTCACCATGCCGTGATGTCGAACAACGGCGTAAAACTGATTGAATTTTGATTCAATTTCAACTGGAGTCGGCATTGGAGCCTCCTGTTCATATGCGTTATCATGCCATGCGGGTGCCGATTTTTTTCAGCGCCTCGATGACCTGGTGCGCCTTCCCGAAGGTCAGAAAGTTCTCGTGGTCCACCCGGAACCGCTTTTGCAGAAATCCCCGCAGGGCCTTGATTTCTTTTCCCTTTTGATAGTAGCTGGGCATCGACCACCACAGGGCGTAAATTTTTTTGATCTGCTTGTCAGTGGCCATCCCCGCCCGTTGTTTTTTCTGAGCCCCCGGGTTGAACCTGCTCACGAACCCGCAGGATTCGAAATGCCTCACCACGTTCAGAAACCCGGCGTCATCCAGATCTGCGGATGATGACACCCCGCCATGCGCCGCCAGCACGTCCCGGTAGGTCTCATCATCCAGGCCCAACTGCTTCTTGGCGACATGCAGCACCGCTAATTTTTTCCTGTCCATATCTGTACCCTTTGGTTCATTCACCCTCGGATTCAAAATAATTTATGACATCGACGATGGAAAGATAATGGTCGTTGCCGATTTCCCCATCAATTACAACATGGCACCCCGATTCATCCTGTTCTGCTTCCGTAGTCCATCTCCAGGGGTATCTCCTGCCTGCCAGAAATGCCGCTGCGCCGTTTTCCATCAAATAATCTTTTTTGCACAATATTGTCTGACTCATGGGGCCCATCCTCCGGTGTCTTCTTTTTCAATGCCGACTATATCCGCCCACATCCTGCATCCCGGGCACACGAGCTTTGATATTTCATAAGGCCAGCCGCCGGTCCCGGTCTTGATGATTTTGCTTCGGTAGGCGACGAATTCAGTGAAGCCGCATCGGGGATTTTCGCACTGCGCGGTGATTTTATATCGGTCTTTTGCCATCTTCATGCCTCCTATGCGATTTGCAGCCCTTCCATTAGCTGGGTAAGCTCGGCGGCCTTGCTCTTGACGGCCGCGAGCTGGTCCTTGGGCAACAGCACCCCGCCGTATTTCTGCCCGATTTTTCTCAATCCATCTGAAAATTTTTCCGGGTTGGCCATCATCCTCTCAAGGAACGCATCCACCACCTCGATCGGCGTGGGATCGCTCACCCGTCTACGGACAAACCCGGCGTATGTGTCGGTCTGGTCGACCAGGTCATCGAACTCGAAGGACAGTTGCTGCATCATGTCCACAAGCGCGGCCTTCCGTCCCCGGCTGGCTTTTACCAGGCCGGTCAAGCCGCGTTTCCGGAATGTTTCAAAAAACGCGGCCGCCTCTTCCTCGCTTTCCGCGATCCAGTACCCCCCGATAAGGCCGGCAGCGCTTAAAATGGGGACCTGGTCGTGCATCATCAGCAGGTGATTGTGCAGGGTGCGGATCTGTCGTTTGGCGGCGTCGTTTTCCTGTTTGGTGTACAACGCCATTATGGCTGATATTTCCTCGGGCGCACGACCGAACTCCATCTGATAACTATAGGCGGCGGCCAGATGGATTCCGGGAATCCGGTTTTCACGGCCTACGTGGTCCCACAGTATCCCGACGAACACATTCTCGGTCCGGGTCAGCATCCGGTTGTGGGTCCCGGTATCGGGGTTAAATCCCAGATCCTCTAGTTTCATCCGATGTCCCTCCAATTTTGACGGGCGGTTTGTCAAACAACTGAATTAAAAAAAGAACCTGTTGCTCGGGGTTCCGGAATTCCTGCTGCGCCATCTGTTTGATTTTTTCGTACAGATCCGGATGGGATGAAAAATCGACCACGATGAACCTCTTTTCATCCCGGCCGGCGGGTGGTTTCGGGGCATCGGCCGGCAGCGGGCGTTGGTCTTTGTTTTGTGCTTTCGCCTTGTCTTTGAGTTTAGTCCGCTCCTTCTTGCATGTCTTGCACTGGCCCTCATGGCCGTCCCGGCAGGTTTGGTTTTTCGCAAAACCATCGAGCGGTTTTGTCTCTCCGCAAAAATTGCACTTTTTGGCAGGCTCCGCAGCCTCCTCCATTACGGGTTGTGTTTCCATCGGCTTTTTCTCCTTCGTCAATGTGGGCATGGGCATTGAATGGGTCATGTCCCCGATGCTGTAAACATAGGCCACCCTGGCGTCGCACTCCCGGCATTCGGGGTTGTTTTTGTCGGCTCTCACCAGGCGGCACGACAGGCACGGATTTTTCATGGCCTCAAATTCCCCTCAACCGCTCTTTAAGCGCTTTTCGCTCGCCTGTTTTCCTCAGCCTGCTGCGGATCGCTGAAACGGCGGCCGCGGCCACAACCAGAACACACGCAAAAATCAGAAATTTATAATCGTTAAACATGGTCCACCTCCTATACGGTTAAATATTCAACCGCCTCGTCATAGGCGGCCTCGTACCCGCCCCCGATGGGCAGATACAGGTCGGATTTCAGTTCCCTCGGAAGGGCCTTGAAGCAGTTGTAACAAAAGGCCCGGCCCGGCTTTTTCGGCTGTTCGCAGAAACACTGGGCGCTCTTCAACTCGTTCATATAAAAACGCTTGTCTTTACCGTCCATGTCACCCCCTCACCGGTTGTTTGTTCATCGGGTTGCCGGAAATATTCTTGGATAGAACCGTCACGACATTCCCGGAAAATTCATCGATCTTGATCACCACGTCCAGGCCCGTGTGCCAGTAGATGCCCAGCACCCGGTAGGGCTTGCCGTGCCGGTCCTGATAAATGGCGCAGCTCTGGACGATCACCGCCTCCCGGATGATCTTCTGGACGATGTCGACCGTCGGCACGCCGCCCACACGTTTTTCCCAGTTTTTGATAAAATGATCTGTAAGCCTCAGCATACGTCGCCGCTTTCTTTCAGGGCTTTTTTCATCATAACGGGGGCGCACACGCTGACCAGGGGAACGATCCACAACAAAAGCGATGCGGTCGCGAAGCTGGCGCACTTCGGGCAGGCTTGGTGTTCGTTGTCTTCAAAAACTTCTTCACAGTCCAGACAGATACGGCTTTCAGACAGTTTCATGGATTTCTCTCCTTTCGGGTTTCAGGCTATAGGCTATAGGCTATAGGCTGTGGGTTTTTCCTATCGCCTATGGCCTATCGCCCATCGCCTTGTTTTTTTCTGATTCGTTTAAGCCGGGCGCATTTGGTCGTGTTCACCGGCGTGTCCGGCCCTGGGTCGTTGACCAGTTGCCAGATGCCGCGTCTGGCCTGGCGGATGTATCCCATGTGGGCCAGGCAGTGCAGGTATTCCAGGACCGTATCCCGGGCTGCGGATGACAACCGCTCGATATCATCTGTTGAAAACCGCTTCCGCGATCGCACTAAATGCCAGATCACGTCCAGCAGGGTCCGGCGTCGGGTTTTCCCGGCGTAGCGGTAGACCCCGTTGCCGAGTTTTTCGATCTCCCCGGTTTTTATGAATTCGGTGATGACCCCGCGAATGCGGCGCTCCGGATGCTGGGGGACCAGGTTTTCCAGATGTATGTAATCAAACACCCCAAGGTGTTTCATTGCGGCTCGGACCTGCCCCGTCATAGTAGGCGCTTCGGCAAGGCGATTTCGGAGATTAAGCATTTTTTTATATTCTGATGCTGCGCTCATTTTTTTCGTCCTCTGCTTTTTTAATGGCCGCTTTGACCATTTCATCCGTCACCTTGTCGCTTTTATTGGCCAAAAATACTTTTTCAAGGTGGTGCAGGGTCCGTTTGACAAACCCGAAATTCCCGGAGAGCTTTTCTCTCAACAGTTCCGCCTGCTGGGCGGTTAATGTCAGATCCGCCGCCTGTTTGGCAAAATAGAGGATCTCAACAGACGTTATGGGCTTAAGATCAATACATATCAGAGCCCGCCTCCACAGCCTGTCGTGGCGCTTCAGCTTGTGCTTCAGAAGTTTTTCTCCGATCAAGATAAACGGCACAAAAGTAAGATCCGCCAGGTCCCGAACCCACTCCAACTGGCGGTCAGAAAGTTTGTCCGCCTCATCGATGACGACGATTGTCGGGTTCCTCCTGAGCTCATCCCTCGCCGCCTCGAAAGCCGGTTTCATCCTCTTGGGTGTCGGCTGGATATTCAGTTCAAAGCAAAGATCCTGCATCATCCACTGGTCCGTGTAATTGCTTAATGCACGGACATATACCCACCCGTTTTGAGCGGTAAAATACTCGGCTATATCCGTTTTCCCAAAACCTGCCGTTCCGGTAAACACCAACAGAACTGGGTCTTTAACGACATCCTCGGCCTCTTTTGTGGCAGCAACAAAATTTTTGACATTCTCGGTGTAAATAAAAATTTTTTTCATGGCATCTCCTCTAATTCACAGCATCAATGGTTTCCGGTCCTGCAATCCAATGTTCTATCATCATTTCAAAGTAGTTTTTCGAATCCCGATAGACCGTAGTTTTTTCGAAAAACCGCATAAACTGTAAATCATCCAAGGGAAGTTCTTCGCCCTTACATTCACGCTTTAACAGCATTTCGTATCGGTCCGGATCATTCATCGGCATGGGCTCCGGAGCCTTGGGTTTGAACTCGATCACTTCCATTTTGGCAGCCTCGGCTTCGATCCGTTCCGCCTCGCCCCTGGGCATGGGTGCGGGTTCGGATTTTACATTTGCCGGGATCTCCGTCTTCTCCGGAATCTGGACCAGGGCCGGGGCATCTTCGACATAACGCCTGGCGTCGATTTCGGTCGTCTTTTTCAGCCGCCGTTTTTTCTCGATCTCGTTTTTAACCAGGGCCAGGTCCTCTTTCGTTCCCAGCAGCCTGGCCATCGGATGTGCTCCCTGAACGCATCCGGCGGTGCAGATTTTCCGGGCGCCGGTCTGGTCGAACACGTGCACCCGGCTGAGGTCGTCAAAATCGTAGCGGATCATGACCCGTTCCCGGTACCCGTACAGGTCCTCATGGTAATAGTCGCGGCCCATGAAGCGAACGCCGTTTCGCCCGACGGTCTTGATTTTCATGTGCATCATCATGTGGGTCAAAAGTTCTTCATCGATCCCGGGGCCTTTTCCGGAATTCCATATTTCGATAGGGGCCACGCCCTTCAGGCCGCTATGGGGGCGCTGCTCATACTCTTCCATCCATGTGGCGATCATTTGATTGGCCTGGTCGATGGTGGGGATGAATCCGCCGTACCGTTGTTCATGGAGCTTCCTGTGGAGCGTCTCGTTTCTCATCATCCTGGCGGGCTTGTCGGCGATGGAGGTTCCTGAAAAAGTGGGCGTCAGCCGTTCCAACTCCGAAAACGTCCCGAAAAACCGTTCGACGGGTTTGGATTGCCCGTGGTAGGCCCAGGCGAACACCGCCTCGATGCCGATGCGCGCGAACATCCCGTAAAACCCGGCTTCCTCGAAGTCGATATCCGTCGATGTGAATACCCTGGCCTTGAACGCGCGGCCGTTGTCCAGATACGCCACCTTCGGGACCTTCCCGAGCTTGAGGATGGCATGGCGGAGGCTCGATGCCACGCACTGGATGTTTTCTGTCGGCATGATCTCCCAGCCGGCCGCCTTTCTCGATGCCCAGTCGTACCACAGCACCATTGCCATGCGGGCGGGCTTGCCGGTGAACGGATGGAGGATTTCGAAATTCAGCATGTGCCCGTCCGCCACCAGAACATCCCCGACGTCCAGCAGCCCGGCGTCCCGGTCGATATAGGGCAGGACCTTGTCGTTGAGGGCTTTTTCGCCCTCCCGGCAGAATACCCACCGGTCATAATGGTTGTTTTTCCAGTCGTGGATGACCCTGCGGATCGTGGAGTCGGACGATGGAGATAAAACCCCACGGCGCTCCAGGGTGATCTTGGTCATGCGAACGGCCTCGGAAATCCTCAGCCGGTTGGGATGCAGGCAAAACGACAGTGCCGTGTTCAGTTCGTCCGGGGTGATCTTCCTTTGGCCCATGCGGTTGCCGTAATTGTCGGCAATGGCGGTATAATCGAAATTTGCCCGTTTGAAAGTAAGCGCCCATCGCTCCACGGTTTTCACAGACGTGGTCTTGAGGATCGAAAACAGATTCGGTGAAAGTGCGCCGGTGTTGTAACCGGCGATGAATCTTTCGGCGGCGTCGCAGACGGGCTGTTTGTTCAGGCGGGCCTTCTTTTTCTCAGCCAGGTACATCCGGACCAGATCAGCCCTGGCCAGGCCGACCTTGTTTTGCCGCATGGTCAGGTCCGGGGATCCCACCGGTACCGGCAGGCGGTCGTTGCTATATAATAAGGTGGGCTCCGCAGGTTTTGATAATCGGATCCGGATGTCGTCGGGAAGTTTCGCAATAATGAACAGCTTGCTCCGGTTCGGGCCGTCCTGATAAGGCCAGCGCTCTTTTTCGGAACGGCGGTGGACGCTCCTTTTTGTTATTCCGGCGACTTCGGCAATTTCTTTAGCGGTTATGGTTTCGGCAGTGGCGACGGTCATGAATCACTCTCCAGCTCTTTCAGAAACAGCATCCGTTTTCGTTTGTTCGCCTGTTTGGCCTTGATTTCCTCGTCCAGCTTCTGGATCTCCGCCCGCAGCGCTTCCGGCCCGGGCATTACGAACAGCCCCACGATTTGCCCCATGATCACCAGCGGGTCGTTGCACCCGGTGGCCTTGCAGAAGGCCGGCAGATATTCTGCGGGGATGTGTCGCCGGGGGTGGCCGTTGAGCTCGTCCGATTCCCGGGTCCAGGAGTCGATCTGTTCCTTGGAGATGGTTTCATCGCACAGATGGCTCATCTCGCCGGCGATCTGGTGACGTGAAAGCGGGCAGTTCTTTATGGCCGCACGCATGGCGTCCCGGAGCTGGCCGGCCAGATCGAATCGGCCGTTTGTGGAGGGGGTGGAGGAAGGCTCTGAGCATCCTTGCAGATACTCCAGGATGCTCATTTGTTTTGTGTCGATTTTCCGGCTTGACTTAGACATTGACACCGCAACCTGTTTTCAAGTATTAAAGATTAAACACAAAACGGAACGAGTTATTTTTTTTCACGCCGATCTTTTAAAAAACGCTCGGGAAAAACGTATTTGACATCGCGGCCGATGGCGTCGGCTACCGCATGCATGATGCGGGTGGATACAAACAGCCGATCAATGACGCCGGCGACCGCCTGACGGGTCACGGGGGGATCGAGGCTCTTCCCGATACCGCTTTGTGAGATTTTCTTTCTGTTGTGGAAAAATTCGAGTCTGATTTCTTCTGGGGACATTTAAACCTCCACTTTTGTGCTTTTGGTCAAAGTTGCTGATGTAAGCTATAAACCCAAAAATTTTATGTGTCAACTAAAAAAATTGAGCCCCACCGAAAAAGATTCAAAGTTAATTTAAAAATATTATAACTTATTGTTATTTAACTAACATTATATCTTATTTATAGCGTCCCACCTAACGTCACACCCGTAAAAAATTGGGTGAGACATAAAACGGTACGGAAATGAAAGATACCAGCTTCGGCGACAGACTAAAAAAATTACGAGGATCGCTTAAACTGTCCCAACCAGAGGCAGCAAAAAAGGTTGGTGTTAGTTACGCAAGTCTTCAAAATCACGAGTCTGGCCGATTGCCCTCACAAAATAACCTTGAAAAATACATTAAGTTTTATGGGTGCGATAAAAACTGGTTGTTGACTGGCATTGGCGGGCCGGATCAGCCCTGCACAAATGAATCCATTGCTGAATATAATCCGGACAAAAACAATAATATGGTAGAATTCCAACATTATGAATTAATTAAAAATTTCAAAAATAAAAGCCTGGCAAAATCCATCAATGAATCATTATTGGAATTAGAGAGATTAAGTCCTTCTGCATTTGAGGAAATCGAAACCTATATAAAAGGGATGGTGCGCGGGATCCAGCTGGCCAAAACCGAAGGATCAAAACGTGGGGATAACTATCAGGGGGAATCAAGGCCGGCGGCGATGGAGAAAAAAACGGTGAACGAATAATTCCGTTCCTCTCCGGGCTGGCGAACAATGGCAGGGCCGTCTACCGGATCGATCGCAATGGGCGGTTCGTTGAAGCATGGGGCTCAAAAACCTTGGATCTGATGGCCTAAAATCTAATGAAGAAAAGAAAATTATTTAGCAACGTCGGTGGTCGGGATGAGAATGTGATCCTAAACTGGATCAATGCGCCTATTGAGGATTTTTCATTGTATGCGGAGGCATATCATAAAGTCGCTAAAGCGGCTTTCGATGAAATGAAAAAAATTCAAGATGTTGGATTTCACAGAGTTCCAATTGACGACTTTCTTACCTTTCCCATTGTTTATCTTTACAGGCATTCGCTTGAATTGAATTTAAAGGCAGTGATACTTACTGGCGCCCCGATGTTGGAGTTGAAAGGGAATACTAAAATTAATACTGGAGATATCCTTAAAACTCATAGCCTGGAAAAACTTGCTGAAAAAATTGAACAAATATTTTCAGCATACGGTTGGGAATGGGATTTAGGGACAGAGCATTTTACAACGCTGCAAGATTTTAGAGACATTATAATTGAACTTCATAATATGGATACAAAGGCAACTGCCTTCAGATATCCATTAAATAATAAAGGTGATGCATCGTTACCAAAAAATTTTGAATTCAATATTTATGATTTTTGTGAAATTATTGATGGTCTACTCTATGCCCTTGAAGGTGCCGCCTATGGCGCACATGAAGAGCTACAGCAAACATATGAAATGATAGCAGAATTTTATCATGATATTTAAGGAATTTTCACCGCTTCTTAATTAAATGTGACACAGACATTTACCTTTTATTATGAAAATAAAGTTGCAAATCAAAGGTATCGGATTGGATGTTTATGATCAATAATTAATCAGGAGGTTATTCGGGAATGGAAATGACAAAAAAAAACATCCATATTTCACAATTATTGCTCGATTCTGAAAACCCGAGGCATGAAGTTCTTAGCAATCAACCTGAAATTATTAAACAATTAATAGACAAAGAACAAATTATAAGCCTTGCGAAGGATATTGCGGAGCAAGGGTCTTTAAGCCCTTTGGAAATAGTTGGCGTCCTTCCTATGGGTAAGGATGAATTTGTTGTAATAGAAGGCAATAGAAGAGTATGTGCGTGCCTTTTATTAAACAATCCAAGCCTTTGTCCCACAAAGGATCTTGCTAAAAAAATTCGTCAGATTAAAACGAATGGATCTATTCCATCTGAAATTGAATGTGTCATTTTTGATGATAGAGAAAGCGCCGACCATTGGATGCAGCTAAGACATGAAGGCCAGCAAGAAGGGGTTGGCACAAAGAAGTGGGACGCTGACCAAAAAGCCAGGCATGCTGAAAAACATGGGCGCAAAAACCCCAATATACAGGCAACGAAACTATTGGATTATGCTTTAAACCAAGGTATTATTTCATATGATGAAAAAAGCGATTACAGTATTACAACTCTCCAACGATATCTTAATAACCCGGTGGTTCGTAATGTATTTGGACTTGAAGATAGAGATAATTTAACCTCAAGACATGAAAAAAATGATTTTAAAAGGCTTATAATTAGATTTTTGGATGACGCTAAGGATGATTCAATTATTTCCTCAAGAAGCAAACAAAAAGACTGGGTAGATTACGCAAATGTTTTATCGAAACAAGTGGTTGATCCACCGTCGAAATCAAACCCTCTTACAAATTATTCCGTTGAACCTGAGAATAAAGTTAAAGAAACACCTGCAAAAAAGCGAAGTAAGAAGGACCCATCGAAAAGAAAATTTCTTATCCCGCAAGAGATTTCATTTCCAATAGGTGATAAAACTGTGAGGCGGGTATATCAGGAAATTCGAAATCTTGAGATTGATGGACACGAATTCGCAGTGGCTTATTTATTTCGTGCATTTTTAGAAGGGTTGGCAGTTTGTTACTTTAAAAAAAACCTTCCGAATGAACTACAGAAAGATACGATGTTACATAATAAATTACAGGTGATAAGTAGCCACTTATTGTCAAATGGCATAAAGAAAAAAGATCTCCGTTCGCTCAACATTGCGGCAAGTTCTGAAAATTCATTATTATCTCCGTTAATAATCGGTAGCATGGTGCATCTATCGATCATACCGACGAAAAGGGAATTAATTGCAATATGGGATAGAATGGAAAATATCATGCAAACAATTTGTGGGAGATCATAAAAAATTCTGGCCAAAATTGATTTAATGGTTTATACGGGAATATCATCTATCTATTTAATATAAGGTTTACTCTTCTATGCCAGTAACTAATTCGCCTTTGAGATACCCTGGTGGAAAAACCAAGCTTTCTTCCTATGTGACAGACCTTTTAATTAAAAACGACCTTTTAGATGGTCATTATATAGAGCCTTATGCTGGCGGGGCAGGTTTGGCGATAAGTTTGTTATTGCATGGTTACGCGAGATATATACATTTAAACGACCTGGACCGATCGATTTATGCCTTTTGGTATTGTGTTTTAAATGAAACCGAAAATTTGTGCCGGTATATAAAGGACGTCCATGTCAATCTGGATGAATGGAAAAAACAGAGGAATATTCAGGAGGAGAAGAAAGAATCCGACTTGTTGTCTCTGGGAGTTTCAACACTTTTTCTAAACAGAACAAATAGGTCTGGAATATTGTCCGGTGGTGTAATTGGCGGAAAGCTGCAAGACGGGAAATATAAGATAGACGCGAGGTTTAACAAGGAAGGATTAATTAATAAAATTAAATCAATAGCGTTTTATCGATCGAGAATAAAAATTTATAACAAAGACGCAATTGAATTTATACAAAAAGATGTTGCGATATTACCAGAGAATTCCATAATTAACCTGGACCCACCTTATTACATTAAAGGAAAGGCTCTCTATGAAAACTCATATACTCATAAAGATCATGAACAAATTTCAGAAAAAATTTCAACTCTAAAGCAATACTGGTTTGTTACATATGATAATGTTGGCCCTATCAAGGAATTATATTCCAGATTTGCTATCCTTGAATTTTCCCTCTCATACAGTGCTCAAAAGAGATATTTTGGAAAAGAAATATTGATCGCTGACCCAAGGCTTAAATTACCTGCCTATGAAAAGCTCTGTTCAATACAATAAGACAGGAAAAATGAATTACCCATAACCCGCAATCAAAATCGATTTGAAAACGGGCCAAAATCACCTCGGTTTTTCTCAAACCAACTGAAACAAAAAAGGCCGAATCCGCCAAAATTTCTCAAACCAAAAATCAGATCAAAACATGACCTGATAAATAAATATTCCCAATAGATCCCGCCATTTCCCACCATATCCCGCCAAAAATACGCCGTAATCAATATCTCATTCCATTTGGTTCCCCATAGCCATGACGCCTTCGGGCCGCATAAGGCCCGTTCCCGTGGTTTTTACTGCTGACAAGTCCATCATCGTCGTTCTCCTTTTCTTTTTAGGGGTGAACCGCCTTTAATGGAAATAATCGGGGGTATGGATTCAGTCGGCCCCGGCGCCGCGCTTTGTTAACCTGGTGACAAAAACGGCCATGATACCGAAAAAACTGCCGAGGATGTCCGCCGCAAGATCCCAGACTTCAGCCTGCCGGTAGGGGAGAAACAATTGGTTGACTTCTATGCAGGCACCGAAAATAGCTGAAGAAACGAGGGATAAGACAACGACGCCCCAGGGGGTCATCCCATGGTTGAGGGACCCGAAAGCCCGGAAAAACAGAATGCCCAGGATGATGAATGCGCCAAAGTGAAAAGCCTTGTCCGCATAATGAAATTTCGGAAGATAATCCGGGCCCGGTTTGGACGCCAGGTAAAAAAGAATCAGTCCGTAACCCAGAACCGGAAGCCAGTATTTAACAAAAGAACCGTATCGCTTGTTCATGTGTGCCGCAATATCCGTTCCGGTTATCATCCCGTGGCCGGCCTTCGTATCCCGAAGTCGACCTCGCAGGACGTAATTTTCGTTAAGAGGGCGCTTCCCCGAAAAGATCAAAATCGAGATTCCGGGCATCCACATGTTCTCTGACGCGGGTTAAAAAGCGTTCATGGCTGATGCCGTAGCGGACTTTTCCGTCAAGCGTCCGAACGGAAAGGGTGCCGGACTCCCTTTCCTTGGCCCCGATGGTGAGGGTCAACGGAATCTGCTGGAGCTGGGCTTCCCGGATTTTTTTGTTCAGGCTCTCGGTGCGGCCATCCAGTTCAACCCGCAAACCGGCCCGAATCAATTGCTGTTTCACGTCTTCGGCATAGGGGATCAGTTCGTCGTTGATCGGCAGAACGATCATCTGTACAGGCGCCAGCCACAGGGGGAATTTTCCCGCGAAATGCTCCACCAGGATGCCGAAAAACCTTTCGATGGAACCGAAAATCACCCGGTGTATCATCACGGGGCGGTGTTTTTCATTGTCCCTGCCGACATAAGAAAGATCGAACCGCTCAGGCATGTTCATGTCCAGTTGAATGGTGCCGCACTGCCAGGTCCGGCCCAGAGCGTCCTTGATATGGATGTCGATTTTAGGACCGTAAAACGCGCCGTCACCTTCGTTGATTTTATAATCCGCGCCGTAGATGTCCATTGCGGACTTTAATCCCCGGGTGGCGGTTTCCCACTGCGCATCCGTGCCGATGGATTTTTCCGGCCGGGTGGATAATTCCAGGTGAAAGTCCAATCCCAGGGTGCTGTATATGCGTTCCACCAGGCGAAGGACTCCCAGGATTTCATCCTGGATCTGTTCCGGCATCATAAAAATATGGGCGTCATCCTGGTGAAAAGCCCGGACCCGGAACAAACCGGAAAGCACGCCGCTTAATTCATGGCGGTGAACCAGGCCGATTTCCGCCACCCGCATGGGCAGGTCCTTATAGGAATGGTGCTTTGAACCGAAGAGCAGCATGCCTCCGGGGCAGTTCATGGGCTTGATGGCATAGTCTTCTTCATCGATAACGGCGGTATACATATTCTCCCGGTAATTTTCCCAGTGTCCGCTGGTTTCCCAGAGTTTCCGGTGGAGGAGAATGGGGGTCTTGGTTTCAACATATCCGGCAGCCCTGTGCTCCTTGCGCCAGTAATCCAGAAGGGCATTCCAGATTTCCATGCCTTTGGCATGAAAAAAGGCCATTCCCGGCGCTTCATCGTGAAAACTGAACAGGTCCAGGGCCGTTCCGATTTTCCGGTGGTTTCTTTTCTGGGCTTCCTCGAGAAAGGTCAGGTAATTCTTAAGGTCTTTTTTATCAAAAAACGCCGTTCCGTAGATTCTCTGGAGCTGGGGATTTTTCGGGTCCGCCCGCCAGTAAGCGCCGGAAACCTTCATCAGTTTAAAGGCTTTGATAAATCCGGTATGAGGGATATGGGGGCCCCGGCACAAATCGGTAAAATCACCCTGGGTGTAAAATGAAATGGTCCCGTCTTCCAGATCCGATATCATTTCCAGCTTGTAGGGCTCTTTCTCATAATGTTTTAACGCCTGATCCTTGGGTACGAGTTGCCGGTGAAGGGGGAGCCTGGAGTTGATGATTTTTTTCATTTCGTCTTCAATTTTTTCAAAATCATCCTTTGATATGGGCTCCATATCGATATCGTAATAAAACCCTTCTTCCACCACCGGGCCGATGGTTAGCTTGACATTCGGGTAAAGATTCTGTATGGCATGGGCCATGACATGGGCGGCACTGTGGCGAAGAATTTCCAGCGCTTCGGGATCTTTTACCGTGATCAGGCGAATCCGGGCATCTTGTGTGATCCGGGTGTTCAGGTCCACAAGCTCTGAATTCATTTCCATCGCAACACAGTCTCTGGCCAGTCCTTCCGAAATACTGCCGGCGACATCCAAACCCGTGGGATGCTCCGCAAAGCGCTTGACACTGTTATCGGACAAAGTGATCTCTACCATGGTGGACCTGTCTTCATTTGAAATTTACCTTATTTTCGCTGTTGAATCATATGAATAAAGACTTTTAAGTAGTTGAATTGCCGGTTGGGGTCAAGCAAAATCTCCAATCCGGGGGCGCCTGCTCTTCTCTCCCGCATGATCAGGTAAATCCGGTTGCTTTTTGGGAAAATCATCCCTAAGGATTTCCCATGCAGCCATGAACCAGAAGAATAAAAACACCGGGGTAAATTCCGAATCAACATGAATAACGCATACCAGCTCATTGAAACGCCGTCGGCACTGGAAAACGCAGCGGAGAAACTGGCAAATGAAAAAGTCATTGCCGTGGATCTTGAATCCGACTCCATGTATCATTTTAAAGAGAAAATCTGCCTGATGCAGATTTCCGCAAAATCATCCACGGTTATCATAGACCCTTTGAAAATAGAGGATTTGTCTCCTCTTCAACTCATTTTCGCCAATCCGGAGATCAGGAAAGTTTTTCATGGAGCGGACTATGACATACGGTCTTTATTTCGGGATTACGAATTTGAAGTCAACAACCTTTTTGACACCCATCTGGCCTGCAGGTTTCTAGGCTATCAGGAGACGGGGCTCGATGCCCTGCTCAATAAATTGTTCAATGTTTCCCTGGACAAAAAATTCCAGAAAAAAGATTGGTCCAGGCGGCCCCTGTCCGAGGAGATGATCGATTATGCGGCGGGAGACACCCGGTATTTACTGCCCCTTGCCCGGATCTTTGAAAAAGAGCTGAAACTCCGCCGCAGGCTTTCATGGGTCCGGGAAGAATGCCTGCTCCAAAGCCGGGTGAGGCCGACAAACAACCACCATGAACCCCTGTATTTAAATTTCAAGGGCGCGGGATCTCTACCGCCCAGAGACCTTGCCGTGCTGGAAGCCATCCTTACGCTTAGGAAAACCATCGCTGAAAAAAAAGACAGGCCCCTGTTTAAAATATTTCAGAACAGCGATATCGTCAAAATGGTTCAGGCCAGGCCGTCAAGCCTGAAACGGCTGTTGAAAATAAAAGCGTTGAGCTTTAAACAGTACGAAATGTATGGAGAGCAGGTCATCGATGCCATCAAGGCGGCTGAGCAGATTCCCAAGGAAGAGCTGCCCCGGTATCCGAAGCTTCGCTCTCCGAAATTGAGAATAAAGGAACAGGAAAGAATCCGGGTTCTAAAAACGTGGAAAGATCAAAAAGCCGATGAACTGGGCATTGAGCCCGCGCTTGTCCTGAACAAACTTCTCATTTCCGCCATTGCCGTGGCTGATCCATGGATAGAAGAAGATCTGACCCGGATCAAGGAAATGAAAAACTGGCAAATCCAAGAATTCGGAGAAGAAATCCTCTTACTCCTGAAACAGATGCGGCAGGAAACGACATGATGGAAAAAATTCACTTTAAAGCCGGGCAAATCGAACTTGAAGGCATTTTACAATTAAACGATTCGGAGAATGGCGTGGTGCTGGCACATCCCCACCCCCTCTATGGCGGAAATATGTTCGATTTTGTTCTTGAATCGGCGGAAAATGCATTTTTAAAAAAGGGGTACACCACACTGAAATTCAATTTCAGGGGAGTCGGCAAAAGCCAGGGACGGTTTGACAACGGCCGGGGTGAACAGGAAGACCTTCTGGCCGCTGTTGCGCATCTGAGGGAACTGGGTTTAACAAAAATCGATCTGGCCGGATATTCCTTCGGGACATGGATCATCTCGCGTATCAACACTGAAGAGATCGGCATCAAGGATTTATTCTATATTTCTCCCCCCATGGGGCTGATGGATTTTTCAGGCGTACCCGCCATGAAGGCACTTAAGCTGGTGACCACCGGAAGCATGGATGAATATGCGCCTCCCGCAACCCTCCGTAAGGTTCTGGACGAATGCGAATCCACCGCCTGCCTGGAAATCATTGAAGGGGCGGACCATTTTTACGGGGGATATCATTATGAGCTTGAAAAAATCATTCATGCCCACATCGGGAAATAGGGGCCTCTCAAAGAGAACTGTTCCCGCATCATTTTTTCAGAGCGTTTTTGAGCATGAGCTTCAATCCCTCAAGAGTACCTTTCCATACGGCGTCCTCCCCGGCCATGATGGCCACAATCACACTTTTTTCAACGCTCACCTCGAAAACCAGTTCCTCGTCTCCTATTTTGAATACCGCCTCCCCCCATCTTTCGGCGGGAAGTCCGGTGGCCTCACAGTCGTAATCGGTGCGGATTTCCCCTGTCATGCGGATTTCACTCATTCTTTTCAGCTCCCTGTTGATCCGAAATTTTCCCTGTACCGTTGATGGAATTCATCCATTGAAAAAAAATGGTCCTGGGTCCCGTGGCATTCCACCGCGTAAGCGGCACACACAGCCCCCATGCGCGCTGAACTGCCCAATGTCTCTTTCAAAATCATCCCTTTAAGAACGCCGGCCCGATAGGCGTCACCGGCTCCGGTGGGGTCCAGGACCCGGCCTGTTTTCACGGCGGGAATTTTTTCTTCGCCGTCAAGGGTCAAGATCAAAGATCCATTTTCACCCATAGTGGTGATGACGCTGCCTGTTCGCTTGAGAAGATCATCCATGGACAGCCCGGTTTTCTTCCGGATCAGATCCAGTTCATAGTCGTTGGATATCAACATGGATGAACCGGAAATCATCTCGGCCAGGTTTCCGCCGGTCAATACGGGAATCTGCTGGCCGGGATCGATGATGTAGGCAATGCCCAGGGCCTTGTATTTCCGGCTGTAGATCAACATGTCATCAACATTTCCCGGAGAAATAATGGCCAGGGCATTTTGGGGGGAAACATCCTGAAATTCATAGTCTGATGTAAATTTCATGGCCCCCGGGTTAAATCCGGTAATCTGGTTGTTCGACAAGTCCGTAGTAATATAGGCACCGGAAGTAAAAACATTTTCGATGACCCTGATCCCCGATGGGTCAATCCGGTTTTGCTCCAGCCATTTCTGGTATCGGTCAAAATCTTTTCCAACGGCTGAAACAAGGGTGGACCTTTCTCCCAGGAGCGAAAGTGTATACGCGATGTTTCCGGCGGTGCCGCCGAAATTTTCCTTAAGACCGTTGACTTCAAAGGAAACGTTCAAAACGTGGATTTTATCCGGAAGAATGTGGTCCTCGAACTTTCCCTGAAAATCCATGATCCGGTCATAGGCCAGAGAGCCGGAGACAAATATGTGCATTGCAAAAACTCCTTGACAATGCCGGGTAGAAAAGTCCCGGCACTTAAAATGTGTTCCGGGACTTTTTTCCCGGGAACGGAATTTGAATTTGAGATCCGCTCCACCGGAGCGGGGGCATTATGCGCCTCACCTCCTGGATGGAGCGCATTTGGGCAGGTTAAATCCCCCTGAACCGGTGGGAATGCCCTGGGGCCTGACACAGCCCGCGGACATGAGCTTTTGGAGTTTTGTGCTCTCGCATTCGGGGCATCGGGGCTTCGGTTCATGGACCGACAGCATCAGGTATTCAAATGTATGGTTGCAGCTTTCACAAACAAATTCATGAATGGGCATGACAGCGTCTCCTATAGTTGAATGAACGTTGAAAATCCGGCACAATTTAATCTCAACGGTTCACATGTCAAGTCATGTTGAACTTTTGGCAATTTTCGAATAAGTAATGCCAATCAGTTAAACCTTGACGGGCTAAATGGCAAGTGGAAATTAAAACTTCCCGGGAGGCTTTCTCCCGGCTCCCGGGCGCGCGCCGAATCGACATATGATAACCAGAAAAAAACGAATGATGTTAATCGGAATATGCCTTTTCGGCTTCATTTTTTTGGCGTCGGTCATTGGCCTGATATCCCTTTCCAGGATCGACCTGTATCAGGCGACGAACAAAGCCTTCAAGAATCTTTCCCGAAAAGTCAATGCCGAGGTCTCCTTTGAGGCGGTCAAGATCAGACTCTTTCCCCTTCCTTGCCTTGAACTCGGCCGGGTGAACTTTAATATTTCGGATCAGGGTCATATCCGTATTGACAGATTAAGCGTCTACCCCAAAATAGGGCCCCTTTTCCGGGGCGATATAAAGCCCTTCCGGATCAAGCTGGAAAACCCGTCTTCAACCGTTCTCATGGACCGGATCCCTTTCCCGGAAAAAAGGCCAACCCTGTCCCTTCTTAAAACCTATCTGGACCAGGGGATAAAGGCTCTGGAAAAAATCCTGCCCGGGCTTACAATGGAAATCGTCAATGGTAAAATCGATTTATTTGATGGTGAAGAGCAGACGCGCTATTTTACGGGCATTTACGCCCGGCTGAAACTTCCCCCCCGTAAATCGAGGTTTGAATTCCGCTGCCGCTCCGGGTTATGGCAGGAACTTCGTCTCAAGGGGTGGTTTGATTCAAAAACTTTCACAAGCGATGGTCGGGTTTCGGTTCAGGGACTTCATGTCGAAGATTTTCCCCGGGGGTATATGCCGTTTTCATCCTTCGGGGTCTCCCATGTGGAAGGTGATTTTGATTTGACCTACAGTATCAGGGGGCCGGAAGAATTCATGGGAAAATTCCAGGGTATACTTTCCGATTGCCTGCTCCATAAGGAAAAAAGCGCTCCGGTTCCCTTTACCTGCGAAAACTTCAAAGGATCCTTTCAGTTTGCCCGAAGCCATGCCGAGGTCGCTTTCGACCGGCTGGTCCTGCCTTTTGCCGATGTGTCGGGACGCTATTACCTGAACCGGAAAACACCATCGGTTTCCCTGGAAATAGAAGGCAACGTGAGCAATGTGGCCAAGGCCCGGGAAGCGGCGCTTGTGGTTGCGGGAAGATTCATCACCACGCAAAAAATCTGTGACATCATCAGGGACGGGGAGATCCCCCGGTTTTCCTTCCTGGACCGGGCTGATTCCCATCAGGGTCTTAAAAAAGTGAAAAACATCCTGATTCAGGGAAAGATGGTCCGGGGGAATATTCTCACTCCTAAATCCGACCTCGATTTAACCGAAGTTTTCGGTGATGTAACCCTTTCCAAGGGCGTTCTTGACGGGAAAAACCTAAAGGCACGGTTCGGCGGCTCCTCCGGGACGGAAGGGACGTTTGCTATCGGCATGACCAAGGATCCCGATTCCCCTTTTTATCTGGAAACCCTGGTGGATGCCGATCTGTCTCAGCTACCCCCGGTTCTGAAAAAACTGATCAAAAATGAAAACATTAACCAAGAGCTGGACCTTGTGAAAAATGTCAGGGGAAAGGGAAAAGGGACACTGGTTCTGGAGCGGCATAAAGGAGCCATCAGACCGCGGGTGAAGGCCGACGCCTTTTCACTTTCAGGAGATTACGAGAGGGTTCCTTGGGCGATACAACTTGACGGCGCTGAATTTTCCTATGTGGACAGCCGGATGGAGATCAAGGGTGTAAACGGAGCCGTGGGAAAAACGACCATAGAGGGTGTGACGGCTCAATTGGACTGGCAAAAAGCGCCTTGGCTGATTTGCAAAGGGGAGAAAATTAGAATTTTCTCCGATGAAATCCATCCCTGGATCATGACCTTTAAGAGTATTGATCCTAAAGCACAGGCCATGGAGAAAATTCAGGGATTTTTCGATCTGGCCGATTTTGAGATCAAAGGGCCGCTGCTTAAACCGGGCCAATGGGAATTCGATACGTCCCTCGAAGCCGAAAAACTCGTTTTAACCGGTATGAATGTTTATAGGTCCAGTCTTGCCAAAAATACAGCTTTATCTATCGGCAATGGTGAAGTGCACTGGTCCCCTGAAAACGGGCTGTCTTTTTTAGGTGTCATGGCCCTTCGGAACGGTCCGAAGATTACCATCGAATTCCGGCATCATCCAGAAGGGTTCAATATCAATTCTCTTCATATCAAGGACGATATCTCCGATGCCGTATTGGCGGTCTCGAGGAAGGGGCTGATAATGGATGTTTCTTTCCAGGGCAAATTGTCGCGCATGACCCTGGACAAGGTCGTCAGTGAATCACCTTTTCCCATGGGTTCCCTGGAAGGCTCGTTTCATGCCGTTTTTAACCCTGACCGTCTTGAAGATGCCTTATTGGAAGGATGGGCAAAAATCGGCGATGTTCCCTTAAGTCAAGAGCTTCATTTGCCGATTAGGGTTGAATCGGCCGAAGTCAAATGGGGAAAAGATCTTCATATAATTTCAGGTGTCGTTGCTTTGAACAATAACGACGCCTTTACGGTAAATGGAAGTTTTTCCCTAAAAAATCCTAACGCGGCTTTTGATCTGGAACTCGATTCTTCGTCTTTTGACTTGACGGGTTTTCTGGACCAGATCAAAAAAATAAGAGACCAGGGGGCAGCCAAACCCAAAAAGCGGTTTTGGGAGAGCGATGTCAAAGGTAAATTAGGGGTCAACGTCCACGAGTTGCGTTTTGGGGGACAGACATGGTCCCCCGTATCCGCGGACCTTTCCCTGTCCCCCGAAAAGATCGACATCTCCGTCAGGGAAGCGAAGCTATGCGGGTTTGACGTTCCGGGAACCTTGGCGGTTACCCCCGGCGACCTGGCCATGGATTTTCAACCCGAGGGGAAAAAACAGAGCCTGGAGGCAGCCTTTGCCTGCTTCGGGGGAAAGCAACGATTAATCGAAGGCAGCCTAAACATTGACGCCAATATCCGTGGGAACGGGCCCTATGAAGATTTTTCCAATTCGGTTTCCGGGGATCTGACCCTTTTGGCCGAGGAAGGACGAATTTTCCGTTTCGGGCTCCTGTCCAAGATATTTTCCATACTGAATATCACGGAAATTTTCAGGGGCACCCTTCCGGACCTTGTCCAGGAGGGATTTAAATACACCACCATGGACATCAAGGCCGACATTGCCGGGGATAAGATTGTCATATCCAAAGGCTATATCGACGGTGATGCCATGGATCTCTTTTTTCAGGGAGAAATCCACCGCCCTCAAAAAAAGCTGGACATCATCCTTCTGGTGGCGCCTCTTAAAACCGTTGATTTTATTATCAAGAAGATACCCGTTCTCAAGCACATCCTTAAAGGGGGCCTGGTCAGCATTGCCTTCAGAATCAGCGGGGATTTTTCGAATCCCGATGTTATCCCCCTCCCGCCCTCGGCCGTGGGGGGCGGTATCCTGGGCATGGTGAAGAACACCCTGAAACTGCCTGTGACCCTTATTCAACCTCTGCTTGACAAAGAAAAAGAAAATTGACGTTATGGAAATTGCCGGTTAAATTCATAAACGCATTATTTCAAACGTTAGGGCGGTCCACATTTTCAAAAGGAGGAAAACATGGAACTCAAAACGGTAACTATTGAAAACCCGCAAGAACTCAATATGATTTTGGGCCACTCCCATTTCATCAAGACCGTTGAGGACATTTACGAGACCATGGTCACTCAGATTCCCATGGCGAAATTCGGTGTGGCCTTTTGCGAAGCTTCCGATAAATGCCTGGTTCGCTGGGATGGAACCGACCCCGACCTGGTGGAACTTGCCAAATCCAATGCCATGGCGCTCTCCGCCGGACACAGTTTTATCATTTTCATGAAAGACGCATATCCCATCAATGTCTTGAACGCCATTAAAAATGTTCCTGAAGTCTGCCGCATTTTCTGCGCCACGGCCAACCCCGTGGAGGTCATTATCGCCCAGACCGAACAGGGACGCGGAATTATAGGCGTTATAGACGGGTTCCCCTCTAAGGGCGTGGAAACGGAAGAAGATATCAGGGACCGGAAAAAACTTCTGAGGATCATTGGATACAAGCAATCCTGACAAACATCCTTATGGATATGCCTGACCATCTACCCCTGATAAAGTGTTTAAAAACCCCCATTCGGAGATAAATACAATGACTCATGACATAACCATTTCAGAACTCCTGAACATGGCCGTTTCCCGGGAACAGGACTCCTATTTTTTTTACATGGATCTTCGGGATATCGTCGTCGACCCGGATGTCAAGGATACCCTTGCATGGATTGGCGAAGAAGAAAAAAGACACCGAAAATTTTTAGTGGATTACCGAAGCGGAAAATTCGGGTTTAAGTCCATGCGGTTATCCGACGTTGTGGACTTCAGGATAGCGGAAAATGTAAAAGAACCTGAAATAACACATGAAATTGACAGCGCTGAGGTCTTTCTGATTGCCTCCCGCCGGGAGTTGAATGCTTACCGGTTTTACATGGACCTGTCCGGAATCGCCTCCCAGGAGGAAATCCGGAAAATGTTGTTACAGATGGCCGGCGAGGAACTCAGGCACAAGGAAAAAATGGAATATTTATATACCAATACCGCATTCCCCCAGACTTCGGGGGGGTGATCCATGGCTTTTATTTCGTCGGATCATATCAAAGGCAAAATATTCATCCCCGACAAAGGGGCGGACCTGCCTCAAAAACGCCCCTGCAGGGACTGCTTTTCCTGCCAGAAGTGTTCCGCCTCCCGATGTAATTTATGCAGAGGCCCGGAAACCGCCGTTCCGGACAAACCCGGGGATGAAGCGGGAGAATGAACTCCTTGATGACAAACCTGAACAACCCATCGACCCTGCTGGCTGAAATTTACCGGATTTACGACGACTTCTCAACCCCGGAGGCTTCTGCCTGCCGCAAGGGCTGCTCGGCCTGCTGCACCCGAAACGTTACCCTGACATCCCTCGAAGGATCCTGTATCGTTCATTATTTAAATGAAAACAACCGGATGAACCTCCTGGAAAAGGTCGCCGAACAGCGGCACGAGCCGCGGTTTCGCCCGGAGATCACCCTGAACGGCCTGACGGAAAGCCTTGCCCGGGGTGAAGAACAGCCCGAAGAAGTTTATCCCCTTGAAGGGAAGTGCCCTCTGCTGGAAAACGATTTATGCGCCGTTTACCCGGCAAGGCCATTTGGATGCCGCTGTTTTCAGTCCAGACGAAATTGCTGCGAAACCGGTTACGCCGATGTGGATCCCTTTACCCTTTCCGTAAACCATCTTTTTCTACAGTTTATCGAGCATGTGGATGCCGGTGGCATCTTCGCCAACTTGACGGACATGCTGATCTATATTGCATCCCAAGCGAACCTCGAGGCTTATGACGATCATTCCGTTCGAGAATGCCCGGCCCCGTTTATCCGGAACAGGCCCCTGTCCATGCTTTTTATCCCTCCGGAACATCGGGACGGCATTCGAGGCCTGTGGTCGAAACTTCAGGGTATACGTGTCCCGGCGGCGTAAATCGATCGGCCCTGACCCCCGGCAAATATTATACCTGATATCAAAGGAGGCAGTTTATCATGACTTACAAAACACTTGTTCTTGAGAAAAAATACGGTATTGCCGTATTGACGCTCAACCGCCCGGAGCGGCTGAACGCCCTGTCCGTAGAAATGGGCCGGGAATTGAAAGACGCCATTGAAGAGCAGAAACAGGATTTTGAATCCCGGGTCCTGGTGATCACCGGAGAGGGAAGGGCATTCTGTGCCGGCGAAGATGTCAAGGAGCGACCGGGAGATTCGGAACAGGCCCGGCAGGCATGGACGCCGTTATCCAAATTCGGCCGCATACCTCCTGAATTAATGCGCTTTGCAGACAGTTTCAGGAATTTGACGAAGCCCACCATCGCCTCGATCAACGGGTTTGCCGTCGGGCAGGGCTTCAGCCTGGCTTTGGCCTGCGATATCCGGATCATGTCCGAAGACGCTACACTGGGCGCAATCTGGACCCGCCGGGGTATTCCGCCGGAATCCGCCGGGGCATATACGTTAACCCAGATCGTCGGGCCGGCCAAAGCCTGCGAGCTTATTTTCACCGGAAAGATGATCGGCGCGGGAGAGGCCAGAGAGATGGGGCTGGTGAACCATGTCGTTCCCGCCGCCGGACTGAAAGAAGCCACCTACGAAATGGCCAGACAGATCGCCGATGGACCTCCGGTGGCCATTGCCATATCCAAAGCCATGATTTACCAGGCCATGGAAACCAGTCTTTCAGTTCATGGGCGGCTGGAATTCTTCGGTCAGGATTACTGCTTCAACACCCAGGACCGAGAGGAAGGCATCCGCTCCTTTCTGGAAAAACGTCCTCCCCGGTTTCAGGGAAAATAAACCCGACGGACTGAACCACCAACATTCATTAACAGGAGGAATTACGAATGAGTTACACGTGTTTTGATCTTGCCATACTAGACCGCATCGCTCACCTTACGATGAAACGTCCGGAAAAGAGGAACAGCATGATTCCGGAGTTCTGGGACGAGTTACCGGAAATTATCCATGACATCGACCGGAATGCCAAAGCCAGGGTCATCGTGATCTCTTCCACCGGCCCCCATTTCTCAGCCGGTCTGGACCTCAACGCCTTTGTGACCGGCAACCGGGAAGATCCGGATGATCCGGACGCCAAAATCAAGGCAAAACGGCTTTACGGCATCAATTTCTACCAGAATATCCTGCGGATGCAGGGCGCCTTTAACTGCCTGGAAGAATGCCGCATTCCGGTTATCGCCGCCGTGCAGGGAGGGGTTATCGGAGGAGCGGTGGATTTTGTGTCCGCCTGCGACATGCGCTATGCGGCCAAAGGGGCTTTTTTCACCATCATGGAGACCAATGTCGCCATGACGGCCGATGCAGGAACCTTCCCCCGACTGGTCAAATTGATGCCTGAAGGCATCGTCCGTGAGCTTTCCTATACCGGCAGGGCCATGCCTGCGGAAGAAGCCCGGTCGTACGGATTTGTCAACCAGGTATTTTCAGATCCGGAAACGATGATCGGGGAAGTGATGAAAATCGCCGGTGAAATTGCAAGCAAGGCGCCCCTGGCCGTTTATGGGTGCAAGCGGATGATCAATTACGCCAGGGACCACAATACCGCCGACGGTCTGGACTACATCGGCATCTGGAATTCAAGCATGCTCCAGCCCGACGAAATGTTCGAGGCGGTCATGGCCAAGAGCCAAAAACGGCCCGGAAAATTTGTGGACCTTCCCAAGGTTAAATTGTCCTTCAGGGAAAAAGAATAGACTTCCACGGATAACAGGACCTTTTGTGCCACAGGGCGGTCCTGTTATCCGGATGTATGCTTTCCATATGCAGACATAGCGACCTTAAATATTTTTTCAAAAAGTCAAACTTTCCCCACAAAACTGTAAGAATCTCCCGACATACAAGTTAGAAAATTGATGATATTAGGTCTTTCCAGGCCTATATCGGTTTTCAGGAAAAGCCTGGGTTGAATCAGGTGATATTGGAATAAATCAGGATCGTTGGGGGAATAATGAAAACAGATTTAACCGGTACTCTAAGCAGACGGCAGGTTGTTTCATTAAACCGGACAAAAATCCTTTTAATGGATGCCGACGGAGTGAACCAAAAACTGATTTCCAAAATGTTGGGGAAGATTGGCTGTTCCGTGGTTTCGACCGAAAACCACGGAACAGCCGTAAATCTCATTGAATCCGGTGATATTGACTTGATTCTGCTGGATGTTCACCTGTATAACAGCAATGGATTTGATATCGCCGGGGTGATCCGGAAAAAAGAAGAATCTTCGGGCAAGCGGATCCCCATCGTTGCTTTGGCAGATAATGAATTGAAGCGTAACCGGGAGAAATGCATGGCCGACGGTCTGGACGAATGTCTGCCCAAACCTGTTTTCGAAAATGAACTGTCCAGAGTTGTCGGCAAGTTGGCGGGAAACTGTTCGGGTCAACCGGATAAAGCGAAATCCGTCCATCCAAAATAGCGCTATCTCCGTATCGGCGACAGGCAGACCACGGCGGGTCGTCAATATTGGTGCAGGAATGATGATGGACAGAACCTCATTTTTTCGCTATGGTGCAACGTTTCTACCGGTACTTTATTCTTGAAACATCAAAAGCCGTGGTCTGTTGAAAATGGCAAAAAGGGAAGCCGCTTCCGAAACCATCACCGCCTGCAAACGATGCGGGACATGCTGCAAGAAAGGTGGTCCGGCCATCCACACGGAAGATTTGCCCATGATCGAGAGCGGGAAGATATTGTTGAAACATCTTTTCACCCTTCGCAGGGGCGAACCGGCCCATGATAACTTGACCCGGGAAATTTTGCCCTGCGCAACGGATATTATCAAAATCAAGAGCCGGAAAGAATCGACCGCCTGCATTTTTTACGATGAACAGGCGATGAGCTGCTCCATCTATGAAAACCGGCCGATTGAGTGCCGGGTGATGAAATGCTGGAATACCTCCGAAATCAGTTCCATCTACAACCGGAACCGACTCACCCGATATGACATTGTGGGGAATGTTGAGGGGTTGTGGGAACTTGTGACGGATCACCAGGAGAGATGTTCTTTCGGGTCGATTTTAGCCTTTGCGGATCAAATCAGGGAATCCAGGAGAAAAAATCCGGTTCTTGAAAAAGAAGTTCGATACCGGATTCAATATGATATGGAGATTCGGTCCCTGGCCCGGGACAAAGGCAATTTGGATGATGGGATGATGGAATTTCTCTTCGGCCGCCCCATCATGGACACCATGAAATCTCTGGGAATAAATATTCTATATGGCTGCCGATCCGTGGACCGGCAGCCATGATACTTACGATCAATCTTTTCCGATGATGCTCACCGCCGCCACATTCTGTGCGGGAGAACCGCCCAGGTTGTGGGTCAATCCGAACCGGCGATCATTTTTGACCAGCCGTTCATCCGGCACTCTTTCCAGAAGCTGTTCATACATGGCGTAAAGCATGCGCAGTCCGGACGCACCGATGGGATGGCCGTAACATTTCAGACCGCCGTCCACCTGGCAGGGTACCTGGCCGTTCAGATCATAGAACCCGCTCATGACGTCCTCATAGGCCCCGCCTTTCGGGGAGATATGAAGGTCTTCCATGGTGACGAACTCGGTGATGGAGAAACAGTCGTGAACTTCCATCATGGAGACTTCTTTCCTGGGGTCCTTGATGCCGGCTTCTTCATAGGCCTTGGCCGCAGCAATCCGGGTGGTGGCGAAATGGGCGCCGTCCCAGGTGTTGAAGGTGGATTCTTCGCCGGAGCTGACCGAAATGCCGATGGCCTTTACCTTTACCAGGTCCTGGTTGGGCTTCAGGCTCTTGGCAATTTCCGGTGTTGTCACGATGGCGCAGGCGGATCCGTCGCTGACGCCGCAGCAGTCGAACAGACCCAGGGGATAAGCGATCATGGGGGCTGCCTTGCATTGTTCTTCGGATACAGCACGCCTTAAATGCGCTTTGGGGTTCATGGCGCCGTTGGCATGGCTTCTTGCGGAAATATGGGCGATGGCGTCCTTGATTTTATCCATGGGAACGCCCCATTTGCGGCTGTAAGCCGTTGCGAGCTGGGCGAACATGCCGGGAGCGGATCCGTTGAAACCCGCCATTACGGCATCGATGCCGGAACCGGCTCCGGCCGGAAGACCGCCATAACCCGTGTCTTTCAATTTTTCAACGCCCAGGGCCAGAACGATGTCATAAACCCCGGCGGCAACGGAATAACATGCCGCCCGGAAAGCCTCGGTGGCCGTGGCGCAAAAATTTTCGACCCGGGTCACCGGAATATAGGGCAGATGCAGGGTCGTGGCCAGGGGCGTCGCCCCTCTGCCGATATTAACGTCAATAAAATGTGCACCCTGATAGGCCGCCTGAATTTCCTTTTTTTCAATTCCGGCGTCGGCCAGGCATTCCTGAAATGCTTCCACCATAAGGTCCTGAGCGCTGGATTCCCATCTTTCACCGAAACGGGTGCATCCCATTCCTAATATTGCTACTTTATCTCTGATTCCATCAGCCATTTACTTCACCTCCTTTACAGGGACAGCTTTCCAGAAATATGCGGAAATGTCTCTTCTTGGGTCATAATACTTCCTGCGGAAACTCATGGAGACCTTCATATCCGTGGCCACATCTTCGAGTTTGCAGTCGGTAAAATCAAACATGTATTTCCCACCGCCTTCAAACTCAACCTGCCCGTAAATGGAGGGCGGGTCATAAGACGCTGCCAGGTTGTCTCCGGTGAAACTGGAGATCGTCCCCGTCTTGTCTGAAAATCGGATGGGCTCCATTTTATCCACCGCGCCGCATGCCGGATTCACGCAGATGCGCTGCGGCGGAATCTGGGGGGTACCGCATTCCTTACACTTGGTTCCCCACAATCCCAATACGAACTTGTTTTTACGGTAAAGCGCCGACCACCGGGTCCAGGCGTCTTCTTCCATTCTCAGGCCGAAATCCGCGGGAAGAATGTCCCGCCAGACCAGAAGTTTGGTGTAATTGTCCAGGGCCGCCTTGTTCGCCAGGGAACCGGAGATCCCTCTCGCGCCGCTTTTCTTCAGAATGTTTTCCGTTACCTGGAAACAGATGGCATCACACCCGCTGCCGAAGCTCACCACCATGATTTTGTCGCCGGGATTGGCGTTTTCCAGCGCTGCAACCAGCATCACCAGAGAGTGGGGGGTGCCGGACTCACCGATTTCGGCCTGAAAATTGCTCTGGTCCTGTTCCGGGGTAATTCCCAGCTTCTTGTTCAGGCTTCCCCGGGCCGCCGCATAATGACACGGATAAACCACCTTGGCGAAATCCTTCATGGTCAACCGGGTTTTCGCCAGAAGACCTTTCACCGCTTCGGGTACGAACTGTTCAAATCCCAGGTCCCGAATCCATCGGTCTTCCCACTGGCGGTCAAACTTGGCCACCGAACCCCGATAATGATCACCAAAATCATGGGTGACGGAATAGGAATCCTTGTATTCGGCAATCACATTCTGGTTGCCCACGACAAAGGCCGCTGCCGCGTCGCCGAAGATCATTTCCTGGGGGGAAGCGGGTTTGCCCAGACGACAATCCGCTGCGGTCACAAGCAGATTGTTGACCCGCTTGGACTCGACGCTTTCCAGGGCCGATAAAAGCGCCGTGGTGCCGGCTTTAATGCCGCCGCCGAAATCCGCCGTCCTGATATTTTCGTTTAATCCCAGCGCACCGCTGATGATGCCGGCATTCAGCCTTTCCTTGTACGGCATGGTCGTGGAAGCGAAATACACGCCGTCAACCTTTGACCGGTCAAAACCGGTCAACGCATCGATCCCCGCCGCAACCGCCAGGGTAATGCTGTCCTCGTCAAAATTGGCCACGGCTTTTTCACCTCTGGCCAAAGCGATGTTGCCGGCATTCATCCATCCGATGCCGCCATAAATTACACCCCGGTTCAACCGGTAGCGCGGCACATAGCCGCCATAAGCACAAATTCCGAACATAAGACCTCCTTGTTTAGTGCCTTACATTTGAACTCCT
>DIKO01000095.1 GCA_002423615.1 Desulfobacteraceae bacterium UBA5616 | reverse complement strand
TTTAATTACGCTTTTTTTGGGGTTAGATGGATTTCGATATCCCGAAAGAGCTTGTCGATTATCTCAAGGAACTGGATGATTTTATCGAAAGGGAAATAAAACCCCTGGAGCAACAGGACGACAATATCCGGTTTTTCGATTACAGGCGGGAGAATGCCCGTACGGATTGGGACAATGGCGGATTGCCGAAAGAAGAGTGGGAGGCACTTCTGGCGGAGGCCAGAAGACGGGCCGATGCCGCGGGCCATTATCGGTACCCCTTCCCAAAGGAATACGGCGGGAAGAACGGGACAAATCTCGGAATGGCCATAATCCGGGAACATTTGGCGGCCAAAGGGCTGGGGCTTCACAACGACCTTCAGAACGAGCATTCCATTGTCGGCAATAATGTGGGACTGATCCTGATGCTGGCTTACGGAACCGATGAGCAGAAGGAAAAGTGGGTGGAGCCGCTGGCCAACGGGACCATGGGGTTTGCCTTCGGTATCACCGAACCCAAACACGGGTCCGACGCCACCCATATGGAAACCGTTGCCGTCAGAAACGGGGACGAGTGGATCATCAACGGTGAAAAGACCTGGAACACCGGCGTTCACAAGGCCCCCTTCGACCTGGTTTTCGCACGCACCAAAGGAAAAGCCGGAGACGCTCTGGGCATTACCGCATTTCTGGTGCCCATGAAAGCACCGGGTGTAAAAATTGAAACAATGCTATGGACATTCAACATGCCGACAGACCATGGTCATGTGTCCTTCACCGATGTAAGGGTTCCCCATGGCTCGATTTTCGGCGGAGAGGACCGGGGGCTCCAGGTGGTGCAGCATTTTTTCAACGAGAACCGCATCCGTCAGGCCGCATCAAGCCTGGGGGCCGCCCAGTACTGCGTCAATGAATCGGTGAAGTATGCACACGAAAGAAAACCCTTCGGCAAGCCCCTTGCCGTAAATCAGGGCATACAGTTTCCCCTGGTTGAGCTTCAGACCCAGTGTGAAATGTTGCGGGCGCTGATTCACAAAACCGCCTGGATGATGGATAAATACGGCGCTTTTTCCGTTTCAGACAAGGTGTCCATGTGCAATTTCTGGGCAAACCGCCTCTGTTGCGAAGCTGCCGACCGGGCCATGCAGGTTCACGGCGGTATCGGGTATTCCCGGTACAAACCCTTTGAACACATCTACCGGCACCACCGGCGTTACCGGATTACGGAAGGTGCGGAAGAAATTCAGATGCGTCGCGTCGCCGGTTATATGTTCGGGTTCATGAAACAGCAGAAACCCAAAGGTGTTGAATAATAACGTGAAGGGCATGGAAGCCGGGAACCCCCGGCTTCCATGCCGTTTATTTACGCTGGTTGAATCTCCTGCCGAAAATCATCCCGGCCAGCGTGATTTTCAGCATCTGGAGAGTCCCCCCTGCAAGCCCCCAGGCCCTGGCATCCCTGACCATACGTTCCAGGGGATACTCTTTTGAGTAGCCATAGCCCCCGAATATCTGCATGGCCGTATCCGTGACTTCCCGGACCATCTGATTGGCGAAACTTTTTGCCATCGAAGCCTCGTAGATGGAGGGGAGTCCCTGTCCCGCGCCGGCGGCGGCCCGGTATACCAGGAGACGGGCCGCATCCAGTTTGGTGGCCATTTCCGCGGCCATGAACTGGATCGCCTGGAATTCGCAGATGGGTTTTCCGAAAGCTTCCCGCTTGAGGGCGTATTGTTTCGCCTCTTCATACGCCCCGCCGGCGATTCCGAGGCACATGGCGGCATTGCCGCACCGTTCAATGTCAAAAGTCAGCATGAGCTTGGAAAAATCTCCGGGATGGATGACAACGTTCTCTTTTGGAATCCTGACATTGTCGAAGTAGAGATCGCAGGAGGGCATGCCGTTCAGACCCATGAAACGCTCCTGTTTCCCAAAGGTGAATCCGGGCATACCTTTTTCGGCGATGACGGCCCCGATGCCCTTGTGTCCCGGAATATTGCCGAAGCGGGTATACACCAGATAATGGCTGGCATGGCCGCCTCCGGTGGTAAATACTTTCTTGCCGTTCAAGACCAGATGATCTTTTTGGTCTTCAACATGGGTCACCAGGGAGGTTAAATCGGAACCGGCTTCGGGCTCGGTCATGCTCACGGATACGCTGAATTCGCCACGGCACACAGGGGGAAGGATTTTTTTCTTTTGTTCTTCCGTACCGAACATGTCGATGTTACGGACGGGGCCCACGTTGGACTCGAAAACAGGCGCGGCAATGGCGCAACTGTATTTGGCCAGTTCTTCAATGGCCAGAATGGCGGAAAGCGAGCTTTCCCCCTGGCCGCCGTATTCCGGGGAAAGGGTCATTCCCAGAAGACCCAGGCCGGCAAATTTTTCAACCAGGAAAAAGGGAAACTCGCCGGTTTCGTCGATATGGGCGGCAAGATCTTTAAATTTTTCCCTTCTGGCCATATCCTTGAGACTCTCAACGAGCATGGTCTGTTCCCGGGTCAGTTTAAAATCCATAAAACGCGTTCTCCTTAATTTTTTTGATTTGCTTAAAGTTCCAATTGAACCCTGCCGATAATCTCATCCTGGGCCGTGGGGCTTAAGTTTACGAATATTGCCGAATAACCGCTGACGCGCACAACAAGATCACGGTATCGATCGGGATTTTTTTTCGCATCCTCGAGGGTTTTACCATCCACCATATTGAACTGGACCTGAACGCCCCCGCCCTGGAAATAACCCCGGATCAGTCCGGCAAGCCCGTGATCGGAAATATGCTTCCCATTGAAACGCATATTGAGATTCAGGCCGTTAAACACTTTATCCAGGGGGAGCTTGGTTACGGAATTCATGATGGCTGTAGGGCCTTTTCGCGCCGCACCCTCGCTGGGCGTGATGCCGTTTCCCAGGACGTTCCCGGCATGGCGTCCGTCCGCCGTGGCAGCGGTTAAGGCACCCATGGTCATGTGGAAGCCCACGGAAAACACCCCCGGCCAGAAGTTCCCTCCCCTGAAATTCCGGCAGCCGGAAAGCCTGTCGCAGAAATGGTGGAGCACAGCCGCCGCCATTTCATCGACATCATCCTCATCGTTACCGTATTTTGAAACATGATTGAAGAAGTAATTGCGTTTATCCGCGGCGTCGGCCCAGTTTCCGGAAAGCCATTGGGTAAGATCCCTCAAGGTGCAATACCGGTCTTGAAAAACCGCCTTTTTTACGGCAAACAGACTGTCGACAATATTGGAAAAACCGATCAGCTGTACGCCGGTTGAATTATAAACGGCGCCGCCCCGGGTAACATCCATGGCTTTTTCCACGGGACCGTCGATCATGGCCGAGGCAAAAGGGGAAGGCAGATTTTCGGTGATGGCTTGGTCCAGACAGGAAATGCCTTTGACCAGTTGCCCGATAAAATAAGACACCTGTGCGTCATAGGCCTTCCATACATCATCAAAAGTGGAAAAATTTTCCGGTGCTCCGGTTGCAACTCCCGAAGGAAACCCGAAAACAAGATCCCGCCCGTTATTCAGGGCCAATTCGACGCATTTGATGCCGTTGAACTGGGAGGCGAAGGTGGAGCCGAAGGTTTTTCCCTGGGCATTGGGTTCAAGGCAGCCCACAACGCCGTAATCTCTCGCATCTTCAATGGCGTGTCCCCCCTTCACAAGGGACCTGATGATCCCATCGTCGTTGAAAAAATGGAGGAGTACCCCGTCTTTGGCGTATTTTACGGCTGTCAGGAAAAAAAGGTCTTCCGTGCGAGGCCCCACCCGAACACCAAAGTTGGGCTGTACGGTCCGGATATCCGCGTATGCGTGCAACCCGATATAACTTAACGCATTTACGCTGTCTTTACCGTTTTCATCGACCCCTCCCACGGTTACATTCTGGGTGGTTTTCCCTTCCGTCCCTTCTCCGCCGGGGATGTAGGCTTCCTCCAGGACATTCCAGATTTCGTTGATTTTTAAAAACAAAAGAGAGAGAAGCTCCCGGGCTTTGTCCGGATCCATGGCTCCCTTCTCGATATCCCGTTGGTAGTAAGGGTAAAGGACCTGGTCGATCCGGCCCAGGGATACGGAATTGCCGCCGGATTCGATCTGAGCGATCAGGTGGATGAAATACAGGCTCTGGACCGCTTCATGAAAAGTGTCTGCGGGGTATTGCGGGACTTTTCGGCAGATGCGGGATATCCGGGCCAGTTCTTCGGCCCTTTTCGGGTCAGTTTGCCTCCGGCTTAAATGATGGGCATGTTCGGCATACCGGTTGGAGAACAGAACGGCGGCGTTGAGAGAACGGATTACCGCGTCGTAAAAAAGACCTTTTTCACTTTTTTGATCGACTTCCGAAAGACTCCGGTATTTATGGGCTGCTTCTTCAATGATGCCGGTGATGCCTTTGGTGAGGACCTTCCGGTGGTTCATGGTGAAATGGCCGATGCCGTAGGTAATCTGAAGCATAAAGGTATAGACGAACTTATCCATTTCTCCTGATACGTCCCCCGGAAGAATCCCGTGGAATTTGTCTTCCACGGTTTTGCCTTCCCAGAAGGGAACGATCGTTTCCTTTAACTCCTGTTTTTCTTCCGGAGTAATGAGGGCGCGCTGAATTTCTCTTTTATCGAACCGGTCTACGTCCGTTGCGATCCATTTTATTTTATTTTCCGGAAAAAGGGGGGCTCCTTTTAATTTGGAAGTCCTGCACCCCACGATGAGTTCGTCTTCCCGGATGACCCTTTCCCGGATTCTGCCGACCCGGGTATGGGCGATTCGTTCTGGGGAGGCTAAGCGGGTGCCCATATTTTTCACTGCTCCTTTGATGAGAAACTCATTTTTTAACCTGGATTCGCATATGGTTCAGCAGGATGGCATCCCGTATGCGTTTGGGCAGTATCCGGTTGGCCGTCAGAAATAATGAACCGGTGAAGTCAACCGGGTTCCTGAATTTCGGAGTCCGGGATAACACGACCTTTACGATTCGCTCGGCTGCCTTGGCCGGAGTTGGGGCGTTTCTGATCAATTCCTCATCCCGCTGGATAAAACGCCTGACCCGCTCACGATAAGGGGAATTTTCCGGAGGAAGGTGATGAATTTTGGCCGCAAATCCTGTGGATACCTGGGCCGGTTCGATCAGGGCCGTTTTGATGCCGAAGGGCGCTACTTCGTATCGGATGGATTCCATCAGTCCTTCGAGCGCGAATTTGGTGGCCGTATAAATGGATTCAAAAGGAAAGGGGATTTGACCCACCAGGGAGGACATGGCAATGAGCTTTCCATTTCGGCGTACGCGCATGGAAGGAATGAAAGCCTGAAATATGGCGGCTGCTCCGAAGACGTTGATTTCAAAACAGGTCCGTGCTTTTTCAAGGTCGATTTCTTCAAAAGGTCCGAAAAAACCGGTCCCCACATTGGACAGCACGGTATCCGCCCTGCCGAATCTATCGAGCACGCTGTTTGAAAATTCAGCAACGCCGGACCTGTCCTGAATATCCAGGGATTGAAGTAAATGTTCCGTCCCGATGCGATCCAGATCTTTCTTCAGGACATCAATTCCCCGTGCATCCCTGTCAAAACCCGCAACGGCATGCCCTTTTCGGGCAAGTATCAGGGCTGTCTGTTTCCCCATGCCCTCTGCAAGTCCCGTGATGACGATCACCTGCTTCATGGTTCCTCTTTCCGGTGCCGTTTTCCAGCCCTCGTTCAGGATTGCCTGAAACGCGGGGGCTGTATTTGAAAAGCTTCTGCAGCTGCGGATGGTGCGTTCACCAGGTGACTTTCCATAAAACCGGCTTCATCCGTCACCGCTGTGATCCCGGGAGACCTCGTGGGAAGTCATCCGGTAAGACTACGACGGGTGCGGTAGAAATGTAAGCGGGTTAAATATTGTTTGACACCCGAAACATTTTGCTGATAGGCGTTAACACAATAAAGTCACGAAGACTTTATAATAATTTTATTTTCATAGCAAATATAAATTTGCTCGATAAGCCGCGAAGGATGGTCGCCACGAAGGCGAACACTATCTGTCGTGGCTTTTTTTTTGAGCGGGGGAGAAAATAAAAATGAGAACAAAGTCGGTGGCGTGGTGGGGAATAAGGGTGATATTTTCTTTCATGAACCTGATGCTGATTTCGGGTGCGGAGGCTCAGAATTTTAATACCGGGGTTTTCGGAATGGAGATCACGGTCGGCGGCTGTGTTGAGGCTGAAGCCGGATATGAGAAAATCAATTATGATGATCCCGGGGTGACCAATGAAGAAAGCAGCGATATATCCCTTGCAACCGTTGAGCTGGGGCTGGATGTAAAAGTCAATCCCCATGTTTGCGGTCATGTTTTGTTTTTGTATGAGGAGGCGCCGGATGCGGACATTGAAGTTGATGAAGGCCTTGTCCTATTTTTCGGGGATGAAGAATATCCCTTGTATCTTTCTTTCGGCCGTCAGTATGTTCCTTTCGGAAAGTTTGAAAGTCATTTTATCAGCGATCCCCTGACCCTGGAGCTGGGTGAAACCCGGGAGACGGCTGTGGTTGCCGGATATGAAAATGCCCTCGTAAATGTTTTTTTAGGCGCTTTTAACGGCGATGTGAATGAAACCGAAAACGTTGATGATCACATCGATGATTATGTGGCGGGTCTTACTTTGACCTTTACAAAAGTTGAATTCGGAACGATCGCCATTGGCGTATCCCATATCGGCAATATCGCCGAATCCGATGCATTGACGGAAGAAGTGGCCACCGTTGATGGAACGGTAGAAGACAAAGTACCCGGATATTCAACGTTTGTCTCAATGACGGTAAGGGAAAAACTTTTTTTCGAAGCTGAATTCCTGGGCGCAGGACGGGATTTTAAAGCCGGAGAATTGTCTTTCGATTCCGGAAAATCTTATAAGCCGGCGGCCTGGAATGTTGAGCTTGCCTATCTGTTAACGGAAGCTCTTGAAATAGCTGTAAGGTACGGAGGAAGCGGTGACGGGGGGGATTTTTTGCCTGAGGTTCTTTACGGGGGGTGTTTAAGTCTTTCTGTGTTGGAAAACACCCGCCTTGCTTTTGAGTTTCAAGGCGGTGAATATGAGAACCATGACGATGTTATTTCGGCTGTTGCTCAATTGGCCGTAGCCTTTTAATTTTTTATCCACCAATCGGCAGAAGCTTCCATGGGGGCGTCTGCCTTTTTATCCTTCCACAAGTCTCTCTTCATCAAATAAAATTGACAAAAAATCACAAACGCTGAATGATCTCCATGCCATGAGCGAGAACGGTCTTGAGGATAAAATGGACCAACACTCCATAAATTAACATGGGAGGATTTATGAACCCTGATTCAAAAAGAGCTGCGGAAAATCTTGAGGAAATCCGGATAAGAAAGCCTTTGATCCATAATATTACCAATTTTGTCGTCATGAATTATACGGCCAATGCCCTTCTGGCAATGGGGGCCTCGCCGGTGATGGCCCATGCCGAAAATGAAGTTGAGGACATGGTGGTTCATGCCGGAGCCCTGGTTTTGAATATCGGGACTTTGACCGAAGAATGGATTGCCGCGATGATTAAGGCGGGTCAAAAGGCCGCCCGGAACGGCATTCCAATTATTCTGGATCCCGTAGGATCGGGGGCGACGCCATTTCGCACCCAGGCGGCAAAAAAAATCATCCAGGAAACGCGGGTTTCCGTCATCCGGGGCAATGCTTCGGAAATCCTTTCTCTGAAAGAGACCGGTTCAAGGACTAAAGGCGTGGACGCCGTCCATTCGTTGGGTGACGCCGCGCAAACGGCGAAATTACTTGCACGGGAATTGAAAACCATCATCGTGATTACCGGACCGGTAGATATGGTTACAGACGGAAGCCGTACCCTTCAAGTTTCAAACGGACATCCCTTAATGGCCCGCATTACCGGAACCGGGTGCACGGCCACGGCCCTCATAGGGGCCTTTCATGCGGTTGAGGGTGATCCCGTTCATGCTGCCGCCGGGGCCCTGGCGTTTTTCGGCCTGGCAGGGGAAATCGCCGGTGAAAAAGCAGATGCCCCCGGCACGTTTATGATCGAGCTTCTCAACGCGCTTTTCACCATCACTCCCCGGGAACTCGGAGAAAGGGCCAAAATTAAATAAACCGTCCCTAAAAGAACGCTTTACAATATTTCGTTAACCTAATATTAGACTTGGCTAACCAAAAAATCAGCCGTTTCTATACGAAAGGGTTAACGAAAATGAAAAACAAATCACTCAAAGATCTCACAAAGGCATTCCTCTGTTTATTTCTATTTATGGCGGTTTCATGGTCGGAGGTTTCAGCTGGGAAGGAGGTCCAAAGCCATTCAATAGAGGAGATGGTGGTTACGGGAAGCGCCATCCCCCGTCAACTCTCCAGGGTTTCCCAGTCCATGGTTGTTATCGGCAGGGAAGAGATCGAATCAATCCCGGCAACCAGTATCTCCGATCTGCTGGAGACGGTAAACGGCCTGGATATCCGACAGCGGGGTGCTTCGGGAATTCAGGCGGACGTCTCCATACGGGGAAGCTCCTTTGAGGAAACCCTGATCCTGGTGGACGGATTCAATGTCAGCGACGCCCAGACCGGGCATCATAATATGAACCTGCCCGTCAATCTGGAAGACATCGAACGCATCGAGATCCTGAAAGGTCCCGGCGCCAGGGTCTACGGCCACAATGCCATGTCCGGCGTTATCAATATCATCACCCGGGATCCCGACACGACATCGGTCGCCGGCGGTCTTGAATTGGGGCAGCATGAATATTACGGAATCAATGGGAACGCTTCCGGTAAAATCAAGGGCCTGTCAAACCGGGTATCTGTCTCTCATCGCGGCTCTTCCGGTTATTTGAAATCTGAAGAAACGGATTTTGACACGAAAACAATTTCATATAAGGGGGCTATAAAAGGAAAAAATCACGCCGTAAAAATTGGATTGGGCTACACGGAAAATGATTTCGGCGCCTATAAATTTTACAGCGACGCATTCCCGGACCAACGCGAGAATACCGATACCTTGCTGGCGTACGGGGGTGGGGAGTTTAAACTCTCCCGGGTGGATTTTTCCCCCAAGGTGTTCTGGCGTCGTAATGAGGATATCTTTGATATCGATATCAGTGGTAACTGGTTTCAAAACCGGCATCAGACCGATTCCTATGGTTTCCAGGTCCATAACCGGTTTGAATCTATTCTGGGGGAAACGGCCTTCGGCGGTGAGATCATCGAGGAGAATCTGAAAAGTTCCAATCTCGGGGATCATGACCGCAGGCGGTACGGCTTGTTTTTTGAACATCAAATTTTCCCGGTTGAGCCTGTGCAATTGGGGATGGGCGCTTCCATAATGAAATACGGCGAGTGGGGATGGGAGTACTGGCCGGGCGCCGATGTCAACATCCAGCTGGGAAGCGGTATCAACGGATTTGCCTCGGTGGCGCGATCCTTCCGCATCCCCACCTATACCGAACTGTATTACAATACCCCCGCCAACCAGGGAAATTCTGAACTCGTGGCCGAAAAGGCCTGGACCGGTGAAGTCGGTCTTCGGCGGTTCAAAAATGGTTTGGGCATCGGCATCAGTTTGTTTTATCGGGATGCGGAAAATGTCATCGATTGGTCCAGGGAACCGGGGGGGGCGGTCTGGAAAGTCCGGAACATTGCGGATATGGACACCCGGGGAGCAGAAACGTCACTGGACATTTATCCGGGTGTTCTATTTGACCGGTTCCACCGGGTTAATTTTCAAATCGCCTATACCCGGCTGGATTCCGACAGGGATACGGGAGATTTTGAATCAAAGTATGTCCTCGACCACCTGCGAGACCAGTTGAATGGCGCAATTTCCATTGCGTGGGCGGATCCTCTGGTCCAGAGTATTAAGGTTCGCTATGAAAAGCGAATGAATGGGGCTTCACATATCGTGGCGGACTCCCGTTTCACCTGCCGCTGGAATCTCTTTGAAATGTTTCTGGATATTACCAATATTTTTAATGAAACGTATATCGATAATGGGTTTGGGCCGGCGCCGGGCAGATGGATTGTGGGGGGAGTGCGTTTCAACAGGGACCTTTAATAGAAGGCTGCAAAACGGAAAGAACTTATCTCACCAGTGCCTGATGGGACCGATATCCAGATGCACAAAATCCGAATCCGGGTAATATCCCACTCCGCCCGCCTTTAATTTTACGGCGGTTTTTTTGAGTTTGTAAAGACTCAGATCGGGCAGTCGAACGTCAATGGCCTTGCCTTTGAGGTGGTAACTGTTCCTGGCTACGGCGCTGCTTTTTTTTCGAAGCATTGCGTTCGTGGCGGGAGACCTGTATCCCGAAACAATATGAAATGGCTCACGGATGTTCAGTTTCCTCGAAATGCCGTAAAGAAGGTCCAGAAGTCCCATATCTATAGTGCAAACATCATCTGTACGAAAATCCCGCAGTATGTAATTGATGGCTTTCAACCCCTTGGTAGAATATCTCCCCTTGATGCAGTAATTCACATCAATTTTTTCATCCGTGTGGACATTGTAAAAAGACAGGCGTTTGTTGGGAAATAAGCTGGGGTTGGAATATGCAAATGCAGGGACGGGGCAGAAACTGCCGAGCAGCGCGAGTGCGCTTACTTTCAAAAAATTCCTGCGATCCAATTTAAGCCTGTGGTGTCCTGTAGTATCGAATAGAGAATTTTCTGTCATCATCCTAAGATTCTAATTTTAATACAGATATTCGATCAGTATCAGTTTGCGGGATCTTGAGAAATGGATCAATTTTTAATTTCGGAAACCTTAATCCATCTTATCCGGTAAAATCAAGTTATTTTTTTGATTTCGTCATCAAATTAGACGGCGGGCGCTAAAAATGCGAAAAAATAATTTTTATGGATCTAACTTTTTAAAATGCAAAAATGTATTTAAATAAATCAAATAATACATATACGTCGATTTATGTTGGTTTAATGTTTTGGGTAGCCATTTATATGAAGCTAAAATTACTACAAAATATGAATTTTAACAGGAAATGAAAAACTGGCATGCTCAGTGCATTCAGAATTAACTAATTTTGATGATGCTGATTAAGGTTTTACTCAAAACGGAGAAAGGAGAAAATGCTGATGAAAAAATTGAATCGGGCAATCGAAACCAAACGTGCAGGCCCGATGGTACTGCCTAAATGAAAAAAAGGGGCTGTCCATAAGATAAGGCTTTAATAAAATTTATTCAATTTATCGGGAGGAATCGTGAAAAAATTAGTCATCATCGCACTGGCTGGGGTATTTTTAGCATACGGTTGGGCTCGGGGTGCTGGAGCAGCGGATGTGAAGGTTGGATCCGCACTGAGTTCAGCCTATGTATGGCGTGGCATTACCTTTAACGACGGGTTGGTCTTTCAGCCCAGCATTGATGTCGGCAATGGTGGATTCGGTTTAAACGTCTGGGGAAATATGGACCTGGACGATTACGGCGACCAGCTGGATTCAGGACAGTTTTCGGAAATCGATTTGACCCTGTCCTATTCTTTTGATGTGGACCCCGTAAGTGTGTCTCTGGGTTATATTGAATACCTCTTTCCCCAGACGGATGAGGGAGGAGCCCTGGGAACCAGGGAAATTTACTTAAGCCTCGGCATGGATATCATCGAAAATCTTTCCGCTGGATTGAAGGGCTACTATGATTTCGATGAAGTGGAAGACTATTACATCAATTTCAGCCTGAACTATAACATCCCCTTGATCGAACCGGTAAGCATTGATCTGGCGGCTGCGGCGGGTTACGCAGGCGATGAATATGCGGCTGACGGGGATGCCGGGTTTTTCGATTACCTGTTGACCCTGGGAGTAAACTACGCCATCAGCGAATCCTTGAGCCTGACGGCTTCCGTTAACTACACCGATGCCTTTGACGACGACAAGCTTCCGGATGGTGACTTCGCCCAGGATGTTAATACATTCGGTGTCCTCAGTGTTTCCTACAGTTTTTAACTTAACCGGGGCACCTTTAAAAGCGGAAAATAATAACGGGATGCGAATGCATCCCGTTATTATTCAGGGAAAAAATTTATAAAATACGTTTAATTCATGGGCTTGAATTCTACACGCCGGTTTTTGGAGCGTCCCTCTTCGGTATCATTGGATGCAGCCGGATTGCTTTCGCCGTATCCCACGGTGGTCAGTCTGTCTTCAGGAATGCCTTTTTCCAGCATATAGGATTTGACGGACTCTGCACGACGTTCGGAAAGCTTGCGGTTGTATTCTTCGGTTCCGATATTACAGGTGTATCCCTGGATTTCAACCGTCAATCCATCTTGCTTTAAAATATCGTATATCTTATCCAGTTCTACTTTGGCCTCGGGTTTTAAATCGGCGCTGTCAAAGTCAAACAGAACAACGCAGCTGATAACCCAGCAGCCTCTTTCATCGACAACCGCTCCCTTTGGGGTATTGGCGCATTTGTCAACATCATCACATACGCCGTCACCGTCAGTGTCCGTACACGGAGTTTCGACAACAGGAGCCGGGGCCGGTGCGGGCTCGGGCTCTGGCGTAGGCTCGGCTACGGCCATGACTTCCTTCTCACCGCCGAAGGACATGGTAATTCCCAAAAGGTATGACCAGTTATGGTCTTTATCGGCGTCTCCGAAATCTGACGAGTCAATTGCCATCATTCTACGGACGTCCGCTCTCAGAGCAAAAATATCGGTCAATTCCATTTTCAAACCGCCGCCTACATTCAGTTGGGCCTTGGTGTTGCTGTCCTTCCCCCGCAGTTCCGAATCGTAAGTAATGGCGCCGATGCCGCCTGCCAGGTAGGGCGTAATTTTGTTATCAGGCAGTAAGTGAAATACGCCATCTACCTGATATTGATAAACATCAACGCTTATGCCACCTTGATCCGTTTCAGGCTCGGCCATTCCATACAGAAACTCTATGGCCCAGTTTTTGTTGAGGTTATATCCCAGCCCCCAACTGAACAAATTGGGGTGACTGTCTTCATCGAGGCCCAGTTCGCGGTCATAATACAGACCTCCAGCCATGGGTGAAATAGTGACGGCGCCGGGCCTGATTTCACCCAATACGCTTCCTGCCATGCATAGTGACAGGATCAGTATCCCTGCAATAATCGATTTTCTTCCTAGTGCCATTTTCGTCCCTCCTTTTTTGTGTTAATCTTCGAGTTGGTTTAAACAGTCCAAATTAGTGCGCGACCAAAATATTATGATGCTCGAGATGAAAAAAAACCTCCCTCTTAAAGAGTTAACCCAGATGTTGCGACAGTCAGCTTCAAACGATCAATTTAAATTTTGAAAATGTAGTATCTTGTTATAAAGAAAAATTCTTTTAAAATATATCACAAAAGCGGATTCAAACGCAATAGAGAAAATTTTTTATATAGTGATAAAGTTCTCTGACATGTTTGTCAAGGTTGTTTAGGATCAAGGTCAATCCCGGGGTGTCCGGATGAAAGCCTCCAATCATGGGGGCAAACCATTCCAGGAGGTCTTCCTCACTGAAGGCGGAAAGATAGGATTTAAACCCGTCCGCCAACTCAATGGGAATAAGTTCCAGACCGACCTGACGGTCCAGCCCGTTGAAGAAACCCCATACCGTGCCTTTCGCCGCCTGTTCGCCGGCCCATGCGTACTCCCCCACGCCGTCAAGTCGGTCAACCCTTAAGCGTATGGATAAATTCATTAAAAAAATCAGAAGGCCATCTAAGACGGTTTCCAGGCGTTTTTCCGCATTTTCCAACATCGGTCCATAATTTCGTATGGTTATAAGCCTGATCGACAGATTGCCTTTTTCTTTCTTCAGGATAAAGTCTCCTGCGGCGTGGTGCCAGGAAAAAATATGTTCGAAGGTGAAGGGATTGTAATAGGCCGTGAGGATGTGGGCAATGTGTTCGTATAATTGAAAAACCTGGGCTTCAGAGAGGAAATGGGGGCCTTTTTTCCCATCCCATACAACGATACCTGTCCTGCCGGAACCCGGATCATGGGACAGATGAAATTCATAGAAACCCTCAAACCATTCTCCAATGAACATCTCAACGGGGCGACCTACGGAAGTTTTTACCCGGCCGATATCGTATACCCTTGGAATAAAGCCATAAGGAAAACACCGGCCGAGATGGTCCAGGAGGTTGTATTCACGATTGATCAGAGCAAAACCCGCAGGGGCCGTCGCCACGTTCAGTACAAATTTAAAGCAGTTCCCGCCGATATCCGCTTCAATGTGAGAAGGATGATAAAATTCACCGTGTTTCACCAGAAATACGCGTATGCATTCAATATGTTCAGATTTCGCGGGAAGTCCGGTGCAGGATGAAACCGAAAGCAACAGGGGCTTAAAATCATTCCCGGACAAAAAGGATTCCACGGCAAGGAAATAGTCCCCATAACTGACCCTGCCGATTTTTTCAGCCTCTGCAGGCCCCGGCAGGCGACTCGAGGGGATCGGCGCCTCCCACAGGGCACTTCGCAGGGTCATGGGATGGGATGCATCAGAAATGAAGAAATGGAAGGGGATGTGTGAAATCACCTATGCGGCTCAAGGTCGGCGATGATTTCCGGAGCGACTTCGTATCCCAGCGAAACGGCTTTATCGCAATGCATGACGGCCTTGTCGAATTCTTTGTTTTCCATGTAAGCCAGCGCCAGATTGTTGTGGGCCACGGCGAAGTCCGGGTCAAGTTTGAGGGCTTTTAAATTCGTCTCTATGCTGTCCTTTACACGGCCGGCCATCAGATAAGCATTTGCTAAAGTTGTAAATGCTTGAATAAACCGGAAATTAAATGCTACCGCCCGTTCCAGGGAGACAATGGCCTCATCGATTTCACCGCGCTGCATATGAATAAAACCGATATTGCCGTGTCCTTCCGAAAATCCGGGACGGGCCTTCACCGCCTGCCGGTTGAAGGAGAGACATCCGTCCAGGTCTCCCCGTTTCAGACATATTCCGCCAAGCTGGACATAGGCTTCCGCCAGACCCGGGCTGCAATCAATGGCTTCCCGGAAATGTTTTTCCGCCTCATCGTACTGTTTGAGCCCCATCAAAGCGACTCCGAGGTTATAATGAGATGTGCCGCATTCGGGATTCGAGGCAATGGCCATTCTTTGAAGTGCAATGAAATCCTGAACGTCTTTAGCCTTTTCCATGTTTCCACCTTTTTCAAGTCGGTTTGAAAGTTGTTGTGGCTTAATATGGCTGAACCGGGATGTCAATAACAAATGTCCAATGAAAAATTCATTATTATGGCATATATACGTTCCGGGTTAAAGTGATATCGTCCTTGGGGCGGGTGAATTTTTCTTGACTAAATACCCGACACTCTTTAATTTCAAATCCGAATTGATTATTTTCAGTACTGGTGTTTTCATAAGGGAGGGTTATGAATACAGGATGCTACACCGCTCTGGTAACCCCGTTTGCGGATGATCATGTGGACCAGGAGGGACTCGATGCGCTTATCGAGTTCCAGACCGCAAACAACATAACCGGCATAGTTGCCGTGGGGACCACGGGTGAAAGCCCCACCTTGAATTGGGATGAACATAACCAGGTTGTTGAAACCGTTGTCAAACAGGCCCGCGGAAGATGCAAATGCATTGCCGGCGTAGGGAGCAACAACACCCGGGAAGCCCTTTTCGCCACCGAACACGCGGTCAGAGTGGGTGCCGATGCGGTGCTGCTGGTGGACCCTTATTACAATGGTCCGAGTTCCCTTGAAATCCGAAAAGAATATGTCTCGCCCATTGCCCGGGCTTTCCCGGATCTGAATATTATCCCCTATGTCATTCCCGGAAGAACAGGCACCCAGCTCTTGCCCGAGGATCTGGCGATGTTGTTCAATGAGTTCAAAAATGTCAACGCCGTTAAAGAAGCTACCGGGGACCTGGATAACATGCGGCGAACCAGAGCGTGCTGCGGGAAGGACTTCACCATTCTTTCCGGAGATGACGGCATTACGTATGAAATGATGACCGACCCTGAAATTCAGGCGGCCGGTTCTATTTCCGTCTATTCCAATGTGGTTCCCAAGGCGTTCAGTGATATGGTGGCCCTGCTATCAAAGGGAAAGATTGATGAGGCTAAAAAACTGATGAAAGCTTTGGAGCCTCTATTTAACCTGGTTACGGTAAAAACAAAAGAGCCCACGCCCTTTGGTGAGACCCTGGTAAGGTCCAGAAACCCGGTTCCCGTTAAACATTTGATGGCGGTCCTGGGAATGCCATCCGGTCCATGCAGACAACCCCTCGGAAAAATGACGAAAAAAGGCATGACCATTATTCTTGAAGCTGCCCGTAAAGTTCAAGCCGAGACCCCCGAACTGTTTCAACCCGTATCCGGCTTTTTCGGGGTAGATATTGATGAACGGTTGAACAACCCTTCCCACTGGGAAAAGTTGTGTTATTAAATTACGCTCGATCCAAGAATTCAGAGCCTGCAAAGGGTCTCCGAACAGGGCTCTTTACAGGCCGATTATATTTCGGGCCATCACCGGATCATCCGTAAACATCCCGTCAATCCCCAGTTCTGTAAGCCTGATGATGTCTTGCGGTGAATTGACGGTATACGGCATCACCCTGATGCCGCTTTCCCGCATCGGGATTAACTTCTCCTCGTTCAATTCCAGGTAGTATGGGTTCCACGAAAAAGCCTTTATCTTTCTGCAAATTTGTAAAACATCAATATCTTCAGCAAATTCGGTAAGCACCCCAAGGGCAGGGGGATGGTCCATTTGACTTACGCTTTCAAGGATAAATTTGTTAAAGCTTGAGACCAGAACCCTGTCGAGTGCATTTTTCAGTAAAATCAGTTCCATAATTTTTTTTTCAATGCCGTCGGCCTCTCTGGTTTTCAGATGGGGGGCCACCTTAATTTCGATATTGATCATGATCCGGTTTGCCGCCAGGTCCAGGACCTCTTCAAGCGTGGGTATACGTTCATTCCTGAATCGGGGATGGAACCAGGAACCTGCATCCAGCTTCTTAAGGTCGGCAAGGGACCGGGAAGCGACCGTTCCTTTGCCGTTGGTAGTCCGGTTCAGTTCGGCGTCGTGAATAACGACGATTTGTCCGTCGCGGGAGAGTTGAACATCCAGTTCCACCATGTCTGCATTTGCGTCAATAGCCGCCTGAAAACCGGCAAGGGTATTTTCCGGATACTTTGCCCGGAAACCTCTGTGTCCGATGATCAGGGGTTTTCGAAATGTGTTTGCCGGGATTGAACTCACAAACCCTCCATCGAATACCTGTCGATCCGGACAGGACCCTGTTTTTCATTCATGAAATATGCCTGATATAACATGATGCCCTTGATTTGTGAACGTCAAATCCGGTTTGTCGGACAAAAAAGCGCAATTGATTTGCCTTTTCAGGGCAGTTAAAACAAGACCTCGATATGAAATGATATTTCTTGATTTAACGTGAAAAGATGCTATACAAATTTAAATTAAATGGAAATGGAGACCCATGATGGAGAGCAATCCCGCATTAGCCGAGTTTAAATCAGGTCGTTGTCTGGCCGGGCGTCTGCCCCACGGACGGGACCTGCTGAAATCCATTGAGAAAATATGCGAAGAATATTCCATTACCATGGCGACGTTTACATTGATCGGAGCCGTTTCTTGCGCAACTTTCGGCGCTTATGATCAGGCCCAGCAGGTTTATGTAACGGTAAAGGAAGAAAAACCCCTTGAAATCGTTTCATGTACGGGCAATATTTCTCTCAAAGAAGGACACCCCTTTGTGCATGCCCATATTCTTCTCTGCGACGACCAGGGGAAATCCCTTGGCGGCCACCTTTTTTCGGAAACGCTCATTTATGCCGGCGAGATTCACCTCCGGGAGTTGATCGGAGAGCCCTTGAATCGGGCCTATGATGAGACCACCGGTCTGATGCTGTGGAATGGGTAAAACCAAAGAGCCTTATATTTAGGAGCGTACCATGCAAATTGCAATTTCCAGAACGGAAAAGATGAAAACCAAACCCAATGACAGCGAATTGACGTTCGGAACCGTTTTTACGGATCATATGTTCAATATGGATTATGATCTCCGTAACAAATGGCACAATCCGCGAATTGAACCTTACGGACCCATGCAAATGGAACCCTCCACCATGGTCTTCCACTACGGTCAGGCCATATTTGAGGGCTTGAAAGCCTATCGAACGCAATCCGGCGATGTTCAGCTGTTTCGTCCCCAGGACAACCTCAGCCGGATGAACCGGTCGGCAAGGGCGCTTTGCATACCGGAAATTGATGAGTCCCTGGTACTGGATGGCCTGAAGCAACTGATCCGCCTCGAGAAGGACTGGGTGCCCAAGGCACCGGAAACCTCTTTGTACATCCGGCCCACCATCATCGCCATGGACCCTTTTCTGGGTGTAAGGGCCTCACATACCTACCGACTGTTCATCATCCTCTCGCCGGTGGGCGCGTATTATCCGGAAGGATTCAATCCGGTTAAAATCTGGGTGGCAAAAGATTATGTGAGGGCCGTCCGGGGAGGCGTCGGCGATTCCAAGGTTGCCGGAAACTATGCGGCCAGTCTTTTCGCCGGTGAACTGGCCCATGAAAACGGGTACACCCAGGTGCTCTGGCTGGACGGGGTGGAACGGAAATTTGTGGAAGAAGTGGGATCCATGAATATCTTTTTCGTTATCAACGACGAAATTGTAACTCCGGCACTGAACGGGAGCATCCTGCCCGGCATCACGCGGGATTCGGTAATCCGACTGGCAAAGCACTGGGGAATGGCTGTAACAGAGCGAAGAATCAGCATTGATGAAGTATTTGAGGCTCATGGCCATGGAAAATTAAAGGAGATTTTCGGGTCCGGTACGGCCGCCGTAATTTCTCCGGTGGGGGAATTGAGATACGGCGACAAGATTATTTATATCGGCGACGGCCAGGTCGGTCCAGTGGCGCATAAATTATTTAAGACCCTGACCGATATTCAATACGGAAACGCAAAAGACCCCATGGGATGGATGGAACCGATATCGTAAAACTGCAGGGATAACGCCGCCCCCTTTTCGGGTAATCGGGGGCGGCCATCTGGATACGGACGCAAAAATTCATGAACCAGCCTGAAACGTTCGAATATCTGCCTGAGTTTGTTGAAAAGATGGAACGGGAGGGCATTTCCCAGCCCGTTATTGAGGCGTTCAAATACTACTACCGGAAAGCCGTCCTGGGCGATAACGGCCTTATCTTCGACCGAGACCTTGTCCCCGTAAAAAGGGATGAGGTCGCGGATGCCGGAGACCTGGTTGAATATGCCGATGCAGGCAGATCGAATTATCCTCGTGCTGCGGTGATTGTTTTAAACGGCGGTTTGGGAACCAGCATGGGACTGACCGGACCCAAGTCGCTTCTCGAGGCCAGGGGAGGCCGGACGTTCCTGGAAATTCTGCTGCATCAGGCGGAAAAATGCCATACAACTCTGGTGTTGATGAACAGCTTCAACACCGACGAGGCGACCCGGAAGGCCATTTCAAGAATTAATCCGGGAAAGCCACCTCTGATGTTTGTTCAAAACAAGTTTCCCAAAATTTTGCAGGAAAATTTCGCCCCGGCCTCCTGGCCGGAAAACACCCTTCTCGAGTGGAATCCTCCGGGTCACGGTGATATTTATATGGCCCTGGTGATTTCCGGAATGCTGGAAGAGCTCTTGAACAGGGGTATCGGTTACGTATTTGTCTCGAATCTGGACAACCTCGGCGCCAAACTGGATCCGGCTTTGCTGGGATATTTCATCGAAAAGAATTTTCCTTTCATGATGGAAGTTTCCGACCGAACGCCCGCAGATATGAAAGGTGGGCACCTGGCAAAATTCCGCAACGGCCCCCTGGTCCTGAGAGAAACCGCACAATGCCCGGAGGAAGAGAAGAATGCCTTCTCCGATATCGACCACTACTGCTTTTTCAACACCAATAACCTCTGGATCAATTTGAGGCATCTCAAGAATTTTATCCGTGAAAAAGAGGTCATCCGGCTGCCGATGATTCTCAACGCGAAAAACATCGATCCCCGGGACAAATTCAGCCCGACCGTATACCAGATTGAAACGGCCATGGGCGCGGCCATATCATTTTTTGAAAATGCCGCCATCGTTCGGGTTCCCCGGTCCAGATTTTACCCGGTCAAAAAATGCAACGAACTCCTCGCCATCAGGTCCGACTGCTTCCAATTCTCGGATGAGGGCGGTTTGCTGATGAACCCGGAACGGCGAGACGGAGATCCGAAAATCAATCTTGATCCCGATTTTTATGGAAAATTTGATCAATTGGAGGAACGGTTCAAAGACGGCGTTCCATCTCTGCTGGATTGCCGATGTCTCACCGTTATCGGAGATGTTCGTTTTGAGAAAGACGTCAAGATCATCGGAAACGTCCGAATTGAAAACAGGGGTGGTACTCAGGCCGTCATCAAGGCGGGTCGTGTAATTGATTCAAATATCGTCTTTTAGAGGGATTTCAAAAACTACTATTGATTTCTGATAAATCGGTAATACCGCATAACCCTGCGCACATAATCCTGGGTTTCAGGGTATGGTGGAATGTCGTTATATTCATCAACCGTTGAGGGCCCGGCATTATAGGCCGCCAGCGCCAGGGAAACCTGCCCGTAACGCCTTATCATATCCCTTAAGTACCGTGCGCCTCCCAGGATATTTTCCCAGGGATCAAAAGGGTCGCTGATATCGAAATCCCTCAGATTGCACGGCATGATCTGCATCAACCCCAGGGCGCCTTTCCGGGATACCGCATGGGGATTAAAATTTGATTCGGCCTTGATCACTGCCTTGATCAGGGGAAAGGATACGCCGTGTATTTTGGATGCTTTCTCAATGTAGTGGTCATACCTGTCGGACAAATACAGCCCTTTTGAATCGCGGGGTTGTTCCTCTTTCATGAAGATCCTGAACTTCGGCGAGTTGGGGCAATTGGTGAAATGCCGTACACCGGAGGCATCCTCGTAGACATAGATTTCCGCCCACAATGGGGAAGATATGACGATGTTTAAAAGCGATATCGATAAAACTACACAAACCTTCGAAACCAGCTTCTTCATCAAAAATAAGCCCCGTTACTTTCTTATGGATCAATTGGACATCGATATCATCTCAAGGTCGGAATGGGTTATTTGCTTATTAATATTGCAGATTTTAATGATAATTACAAGACTTGCTTAAGGACCTGTAAAAAAAATCCGCATTCAGGCTGAACAGCGATATTTCACATCTTTTCCTATGACAACGCGTTTTTGACAAATTGACAAATGGGGATCAATGCTATAAAAATATCAACATAATTCCTGTTTTGGCTCACCCATTTCTCGGAGACGATTAAAAAGGAGGTGTTGTATGACCCGAAAATATTATCAAGTCGCGACTGCCTGCCCTCAATGCGGCTGCAGCGCCGTTTCTCATCTGTCTGCGGAAGAAATCAGGGAAAAATACGGCGATGTTCCCAATGTTGAAATGGAATGCAGTGAGTGCATGTTCAAATACCAGGAAAAAATGGAAAATGCCTGTCCGGAGTGGGCCGGAGAATGTCGGCTGGGACAATAGTTTCCGGAGAATGACGATAACCCTGTGAAAAAAGGTAAGTGGAAAGGATGATGTAACCTCATGTATGATTTTAATGTGGATGAAGTTTTTGAAATGGCGGAACAGATTGAAAGAAACGGTGCCCGGTTTTATCGAAACGCTGCGGATTCGGTTCCTGACACCGAAGGGAAAAAGCTTCTGAACGACCTCGCCGGAATGGAAGATGAGCATGAAAAAACCTTTGCAAATTTGAGAAAAAACCTGAAATCGGGCGATAAAAAGAATACTGTTTTTGATCCCACCGACGAGGCAGGCCTCTATTTACGGGCCTTGGCGGACACACGGGTGTTTTTCGAGAAGGAGATGGATCTGTCCAGCATGAAGTCCATTTTAAAGGGGGCCATTATCGCGGAAAAAGACTCCATTGTGTTTTATCTGGGGATGAAGGAAGCAGTTCCGGAGGAATTCGGGAAAGCCCGGATCGAAGCCATCATCAAGGAAGAAATGGGCCATATCAAATTATTGAGCGGAAAACTCGTCGCCGTCAACCCTTAATGCGCTTTGTTGAAACCGGCCTTTGGGCCCTGGTGCTGTGCATGCGGCCGTGACGCTCTGGAATAAGGAGCGCAGTCTTTCGTGTTGCTCTCCTTATTCCATTTTCTTTCCGTACTCCGCAATTTCTTTAATTTCCTCCAGATGGATAAGCTCTATTTCCCGCCCGTTGACTTTGATCAATCCCTGGTCGGACATTTTGGCAAAAATCCGGGAAAGGGTTTCGGGAATGGTTCCGAGAAGCCCTGCAAGGGATCCCTTTGAAATTTTCAGAATGACCGATTTGTCGTTTTCCTGTTCCTCGGCCAGGTAAACCAGATATGCCGCCAGACGGCCGGGAACCTCCTTTAAGGTGAGACTTTCGATCTGCACGGTGAATTGCCGCAGTCGCATGGACAAAACGGCCAGCATATTCATGGCAAGGGAAGGATTTTGGGTGATCAGGTCGACAAAATCCAGTCTGGGAAGATATAACAACCGGCTGTTTGCCAGCGCCAGGGCATTTGCCGGAAAGGACCGTCCGGCAAAAACCGCTACCTCGCCCAGAGGTTCACCAGGCCCGAGGATATGAAGAATCTGTTCCTTGCCATCCGCAGAGGTTTTAAAAACCTTTACCAGGCCCTCAAGAACGATGTAAAACCCTTTTCCCTCGTCTCCTTCTCCAAAAACCATTTCACCTTTTAAATACTTCTTTTCCACCACGATATGACGGATACTCGTCATCTGTTCTTCGGACAACCCGCTGAAGCTGGGTATATTCTTGATGATATTGTCGATTTTGTCCACGTAAATTCCCCGGATATGGATTTCCGAATTGAAAAAGCCGATTTTTTTTTGTATGGTAATTCTTATATTTGGATTCGCCTGTTGAAACAACCTATTATTTTCGTGGTTATCAAACTTCTTCCTTGAACATCGAAGCGTCGGATTTTTTTGCATGTCCTAATTTTTTTTTGTTTCTTGACCTAAGTCAAGGCGGCATAGCCGGAACCCGTGTAAAAACAAACCAACACCAACGATGCGGACGGCAAAGTGGGAGAAAAGATCCCGGAACCGTGGGATCGGGCGGATCAAGGTAAAAACGCGATTCACGAAAAACCATAACCGAAGATTACAGAAAAGGGGGAACATTATGTTTTGTTTTCAATGCGAACAGACGGCAAAGGGACAGGGATGTGACAAGATCGGCGTTTGCGGTAAAACACCGGAGGTCGCCACCCTGCAGGATCTTTTGATTTATGCGGTCAAAGGCCTTTCCCAGGTTGCCGTAGAAGGCCGGAAAAAAGGTCTGGTTGACGAAAAAACCAATGAATTTGTCAGTGAAGCGGTTTTCTCTACATTGACCAATGTGAATTTTGATGTCGACAGATTCGTCGGCCTCATTGAAGATGCGGTCAAATTGAGAGATGCACTCAAGGCAAAAGTGGGCGCCGCAGGAGGAAAAACCGAATTTCCCGCAGGACCGGCATATTTTGTCCCTGAAAAAAACCTGGAGGGCCTTTTGGCCCAGGGGGAAAAGGTGGGGGTCAAAGCCGATCCGGATATGAATCCCGATATCCTTTCCTTAAAGCAGCTTCTGACTTACGGTATCAAGGGCGTCAGCGCTTATGCGGACCATGCCGGCATTCTGGGGCAAAAGGATGATGCGGTATATGCATTTATTCAGGAGGGGCTGGCCGCCACCCTGGAGGATAAAAGCGTGGACGAACTGGTCGGCCTGGTTTTAAAATGCGGGGAAATCAATTTAAGGGCCATGGAACTGCTGGACGCGGGAAATACAGGAACCTACGGACATCCGGTTCCGACAAAAGTGCCTCTTTACCCCAAAAAAGGGAAGGCGATCCTGGTTTCCGGCCATGATTTAAAAGACCTGGAAGAAATTTTAAAACAGTCCCAGGGAAAGGGCATCAATGTTTACACCCACGGTGAGATGCTGCCCTGCCACGGGTATCCGGAATTGAAAAAATATCCGCATTTTGTCGGGCATTACGGCACGGCCTGGCAGAATCAGGCCAAAGAGTTCGATGAATTTCCCGGGGCCATCGTTATGACCACCAACTGCATTCAAAAACCGAGGGATACCTACAAGGACAACATCTTTACAACCGGTCTGGTGGGTTGGCCCGGAGTGAATCATCTGAAAGACCGAAATTTTCTGCCGGCCGTAAATAAAGCCCTGGAATTGCCTGGCTTCGCAGAGGACGGCCAAGGAAAATCCGTGATGGTGGGGTTTGCCCGAAACGCCGTCATGGGCGTTGCCGGCACGGTAATTGAAGCCGTAAAAAATAAAAACATCCGGCATTTTTTCCTGGTGGGAGGGTGCGACGGGGCCAAACCCGGCAGAAGTTATTATACGGAGTTTGTGGAGAAAGTACCCTCGGATTGCGTGGTCCTGACCCTTGCCTGCGGGAAATTCCGGTTTTTCGACAAAGACCTGGGGGATATCGGCGGCATTCCCAGACTTCTGGATGTCGGCCAGTGCAACGACGCCTATTCGGCAGTTCAGATCGCAGTGGCCTTGGCCAATGCTTTTGAATGCGGGGTGAATGATCTTCCCCTGTCCATGATCCTGTCCTGGTACGAACAAAAGGCGGTAGCGATACTGCTGACCCTGCTCTATCTGGGAATCAAGGACATCCGGCTGGGGCCGAGCCTGCCGGCCTTTGTCTCCCCCAATGTGCTGGATGTACTGGTGAAAAATTTCAATATCATGCCCATTAAAACGCCGGATGAAGATTTGAAGGCCATTCTGGGATAATTCAGCAGGCGGAACGGGTTGGTTTCTCCCGTTCCGCCAACCCCGGAATTGCAAGGATCAACGGGTCATGCATTACTTAAAGTCAATATATGTCGCCCGAAAACGGATTTCTCGGTTGTAAACCTGATTTTTGAGGAGAAGGGCCATGAAATGCCCCGGACAGGATACACAGTATTGGAAGCCTGGTTCAATTTTTGAGGCCAAATGCCCCGGATGCGGAACCATGGTGGAATTTTTCAAGGATGATCCCACGCGAAGGTGCGGGAAATGCGGCCATCGCTTTGTCAACCCCGAAATGGATTTCGGTTGCGCAGCCTATTGCCCTTTTGCCGACCAATGTGTGGGGAATCTGCCTCCCGAGGTTGTGGCCCAGCGGAAAGACCTGCTGAAAGACCGGGTGGCCATCGAAATGAAGAAGTATTTTAAAACGGATTTCAAACGTATCGGCCATGCCACAAGGGTGGCCCGTTATGCCGAGCGTATCGGAAAGGAAATGGAAGGCAACATGCCGGTTGTCCTTATCGCTGCCTATCTTCATGACATCGGCATTCCCGAATCGGAAAAAAAATACAACAGCAGCGCGGCTAAATATCAGGAAATCGAAGGTCCCCCGGTGGCCAGGCAGATCCTGACCAGGCTTAAGGCCCCGGAAGAGCTGATTCTTGAAGTGTGCGATATTATCGGGCACCATCACCATCCCGGTCCGGAAGAGAGCTTGAATTTCAAGGTGGTGTATGATGCGGACCTCATCGCAAATCTTGAAGACAATATGAAGGAAAGACAACTCGACAGGAATAAACTCCAAAATATTATCGATCAGTCTTTCTTAACCCCAAAAGGACAGGAACAGGCGCGTAAAGTGCTTTTACCATAAAGGATAACCGCGATGAAAGTCATGCGAAAAATAATTGAAATCGATGAAGAGAAATGTGACGGATGCGGTCAGTGCATCCCTTCCTGTGCCGAAGGCGCCTTGCAGATCGTGGAGGGTAAGGCCCGTGTCGTGGCCGATAAATACTGCGACGGTCTGGGGGCCTGTCTGGGGGAATGCCCGAATGACGCATTGCACATTGTGGAAAGGGAAGCCGAGGAATTCGATGAGGCGGCTGTGGAACATTTACTTTCCGAAAAGGAAAAATCGATGGACCCGGCCGGGGAGACCCTGCCCTGCGGCTGCCCTTCGGGAACACTACAGGTGTTGGGAACTTCCGGAGGAACTGCATGTCAAAAAGCCAATGCCCCTCAACAGATGGAGGGGAGCGGGGTCTCGCAATTGACCCACTGGCCCATCCAGATCCGCCTGGTGCCGGCAAACGCGCCGTTTTTGAAACAGGCCGATCTGCTGGTTCTGGCGGACTGTTCGGCCGTGGCTTTCCCCGGGCTTCATCAGGACCTGTTGAAAGGGAAGGTCGTTTTAATGGGGTGCCCGAAATTTGACGAAGTGGAACAGTATATCCGAAAATTTTCGGAAATTTTCACGGTTTCGGATATCCGCAGCATCACCACCGTGGTCATGGAGGTCCCCTGCTGCGCCGGGTTGCCCACACTTGTGAAAAAGGGGATGGACCTTGCCGGCAAGAGCGTTCCCATGACGGAAATGACGGTCAGTGTTCGGGGACAGGTGATTAAATCCATTCAAACCGAAACGGCGGCCATAGGTTAAATCGATTTCTCAGGCCATTTTATTCCGGATGAGATCCACCAGAAGGGGCAGGACTTCGCCGGATGGCCCTTTAAGGCTGATACGGCAGTGCCTTGTCAGCTCGCTTTCGTAAGGGTTGATTTCAATGACCGGGTAATTGTTCCTGAGTAATTTCCGGGGAAAAGCCGCCGCCGGATAGACCGTCGCCGATGTACCGGCCACGATCATGCAGTCGCATTTTTCAGATTCCGATTCACACAATTCCAGAATATCCAGTGGGATGGGTTCGCCGAAAAAGACCGTGTCGGACTTGAGCAAACCTTTGCAGGAAGGGCATGTGGGAGGAATTTCATCCGTGGATACGTCTTCCGGCTGATATCGCAGATTGCATTCGATGCATCTTAAGAGAGAGGCGTTTCCGTGGATCTCAAGGACGTTCCGGCTGCCGCCCTCCTGGTGAAGGTTGTCGATGTTCTGGGTGATTATGGATTTGAGAATATCCATGGCTTCCAGTTCCGCCAGGGCGAAGTGCCCGGGATTCGGCTCAGCCATCCGGAGCGCCCGGGCCAGTTCCGCCATGGGGCCTCTGGGATTGAGCCTTTCTTCCCAGGCTTTCCGGGGATTTTGCAGAAACCGTTGATACATATCCAGGGGAGGTTCGCCATGCTGGGTCCAGATGCCCCCGGGACCCCGGAAAGGGGGTATGCCGCTTTCCACACTCATACCCGCGCCGGTAAGGGCCATGACGTAACCGGCCTTCAGAATGATGTCGGCGGCTTTTTCAATCAGTTCATCCAATGAGGAATTCATTTCAGCCATTTCGGCGGCTCCTGATCTTCATGATGCGGTTACAGATTTTGAAGAATTTGCTTCACGGCATTTCCGTCGGCCCGGGGCCCGAAGTGCTTCATGACCAATCCCATGGCCTGCATCTTGTTCTTGAACCGGGCAAAATCGATATTTTGAAGGAGCCATTGGCGGATTTCATCTTCCGTGGCCGGACTGGGGAGATACGCTTCGATGATGCGGATGAAAACGGATTCAACGCCTCCGGTTTTCTCCAATACCTCTTTTTCGGATTTCACCAGTTTTTGCATCACCTTGATCGCTTCGTCGTCGGAAAGCTCCTTCTTTTCCATGCGACCGAATTCTCCAAGAATCACGCGGAGTGTATTTTTCCTGTCGTCGTCTTTTTCCTTGATGGCCTGAACCAGGTCTTTTTTAATCCGTTCCTGGAGTGTCATTTTCCCTCCGATCCGGCATGCTCCGGTTTACGATAAAGGAATTTTGTTTCAATCAGATCGGTCAGTTTTTCAATATCATCCAGGCCGAATGCCGGGACGTGAAGGTCCATGTCAATATCCGATACAAAGGCAAACAGGTCATCCCGGTCCAGGCAGAGGGGTTCTTTATGCTGGGACGAACGAAATACCTCTATTTTGGGACGGTTTTCCCTCTTAAATCCTTCGGTGATGACGAGATCCATATCGTTAAAATATTTGGACATACTGTCCAGATCCGGACAGGGTTCTTTCTTTACCATGGCAAGCCCCCCGGGTGAAGCGACTACAACCGTGTCGGCGCCGGCTTTTTGATGACGCCAACTGTCCTTACCCTCCTTGTCCATTTCAAACGACCGGTGGGCGTGTTTAACGATGCCGATTTTGTACCCCCTTTTTTTAAGTTCGGGGATCAATTTTTCAATCAGGGTCGTTTTACCGGAATTGGATTTTCCCACAACGGAGATCATCGGAGTCATTTGGCCTGCTCCCGTTTCAGAGTGAAAAGGTAATGGAGATCATCGAATGCCCGGTTGAAATCAAAATTTTTCCTGAAAAAAACTAATTCCCATCACCCCTGATGTCAAGAAAGATCCATTCCGGGAATATGCAGCACATACAACAGCCAACGGTTTAATGCAAATCTTAAAACAGCCCCGGATCACGGCATAAATGCTTTGACATCCTCGGGGTTAATTGGTAGTTTTTTTGAAAATCACCGAACAACCAAATAAATTTCGCCTACTTACAGCAAATCGGAAAGGCCCTGAAGGAGTTCCTTCAAAGGTTAAGGATGTCTTGAAGAATTTTCCCTTCAGCAGGCGGCAACGGAGGAAGCTTATATTCATATGAAAACGGTCAAAGAGATCATGACCCCGGACCCGGTGACCGTGTCGCCGGAAATGGAAATTTCCCAGGCGGCGGCAATCCTTCTGGAAAAGAAAATCAACGGTGTACCAGTGGTGGATTCATCAGGAAAACTCGTGGGCATTCTCTGCCAGAGTGATTTGATCGCTCAGCAAAAAAAACTTCCCATTCCCTCCATTTTTACTTTTTTAGACGGCATCGTCTCATTCTCGTCCATGAAGCAGTTGGAAAAGGAGGCTAAAAAAATCACGGCTACAACCGTCGCCGACGCCATGACGGTAAACCCCGTGACTGTTCAACCGGAAACGTCCATTGAAACCGTCGCCGAACTCATGATCGATCGAAAATTCCACACCCTGCCCGTGGTGGATGGCCGGAAACTGGTCGGTATCGTGGGAAAGGAGGATGTCCTGAGGACATTGCTGAAGGAGAAAAAGGGCGGTTGAGTTTTTTCCATCATGCCTCCCCTGTTTTGACCATTTCCTGCGACAGCCGGCGAGGAATGCGGACGTTATGCGCTGAACAGGTTCAAAGGAGAAAGATAATATGACACCTTACGAGGTTGCCTGTCGTCAGGTGGAAATCGCCGGGCAATATCTTGACATTGATGAAGGGCTGCTGAATTTACTGAAACATACGAAAAGGGAACTGGTCGTTCATTTCCCAGTCAAACTGGATGACGGGCGGTTGGAAATTTTTACCGGTTACAGGGTCCTGCACAATCCGACACTGGGACCCGGCAAGGGCGGGATACGGTATCACCCCGACGTGGACCTCGACGAAGTCCGGGCTCTATCCATGTGGATGACCTGGAAAACCGCCGTGGTGAACGTCCCTTTCGGCGGGGCCAAGGGGGGAGTGAAATGCAATACCAAGGAACTGTCCCGGAAAGAAATTGAAAATGTCACCCGAAGGTTCACCTGGGAAATCGCCCCCTTTATCGGACCCCAGTCCGACATTCTTGCGCCGGATGTTTACACCAACCCGCAGGTCATGGCCTGGATCATGGATACTTACAGCATCCTGAAGGGGTACTCCGTCCCGGAGGTCGTCACCGGAAAACCCATCGAACTCGGCGGCTCGGCGGGAAGGTTCAAGGCCACGGGAAAAGGCGTTTTTATTTCAGCTCTGAACTGCGCCCCCCATGCGGGTATCGGGACTTCTCTCAGAGGCAAAACCGTGGTTGTTCAAGGCGCCGGAAATGTCGGGGAGATTGCCGCCAGGTATTTCTGTCAGGCCGGGGCCAGACTCCTTGCCATCAGTGATTCAAAAGGGGGAATTTACAACCCCCGGGGTGTTGATATCGACAAGGCCATGGCCTGTAAAGAAGACCTCGGATATTTTTCGGCTGAAAAAATCACAGGGGATGAAATTACAAACAAGGATCTTCTCGAGCTGAAATGCGATATCCTTGTTCCCGCTGCCATGGAAAATCAGATTACGCGGGAAAATGCATCCCGTCTGAAATGCAGCATGATGGTAGAGGGCGCCAATGGTCCGACCACCCCCGAGGCGGACGAGTTGCTGCACGACAAGGGGATTTGGGTTGTCCCGGATATTCTTGCCAATGCCGGAGGGGTTACCGTATCTTATTTTGAATGGGTTCAAAATGTTCAGGAACTCATGTGGACGGAAAAAGAAGTTTTCGAACGCCTGACGCATATCATGGACCGGGCATTTAAGGAAGTGCATGAAATCGCTGTGAGTAAAAAGGTTTCACTTCGTACTGCGGCCAATATTCTGGCTGTGGGGCGTGTGGCCAGGGCAATGACCTTAAGGGGAATTTATCCGTGAAAGGGCCGATCCCATGAACAAACGAATCCTCAAAACGATGATGATCTTTAACCAGGACGATTGCCTGAAAATAAAGAAAGGTTCAATATTGTGAAGACCGTAGGAATTATTGTCAACCCGGCCTCCGGGAAGGATATCCGCCGTTTGGTGGCTTTTGGTTCGGTGGTGCCCAACAGCGAAAAAGTCAATATGGTCAGGCGGATTTTGCTGGGCTTGGATTCCATGGGTATTGAGGAGGTTTTCCTCATGCCGGAAAATGCCGGTATCGGGAGCCTGGCGCTGGACCGGCTGAAGGTGGGCATGAAAGTGTCATTTCTGGATATGCGGCTTGAGAATACCCAGGATGATTCCACGCGTGCCGCGAAAATCATGACGGAAATGGGTGTCGCCTGTATCGTCACCCTGGGTGGAGACGGCACCAACCGCGTGGTTTCGAAGGGAAGCGGCGATACCCCGCTGTTGTCCGTTGCCACCGGCACCAACAACGCCTTTTGTTATATGGTGGAAGGAACCCTGGCCGGAATTGCCGCCGGCGTGGTTGCCCTGAATAATTTTCCCCTGGACATCCTCACCCGCAAGGCGCCCCGGCTTGAAATCTGGAAGGAGGACAGACTGCTGGACATCGCGCTGGTTGATGTGGTGACCTCTTCGGCCGAGTTCGTGGCCAGCCGCGCGGTATGGGATGAGTCCACATTGAGGGAGGTTTTTCTGACCCAGTCCGAACCGGGCAATATCGGCTTTTCCTCTCTGGGAGGCTATATCTGCCGGTTACCCTCTGATTCGGGTAAGGCACTTCATATTATCGTGGGAAAAGGGGGGCAAAAAGTCAGAGCCCCCATTGCGCCGGGACTGGTCCGATGGGTCCCCATTTCTTCACACCGGGTTTTCGAACCCGATTCGCCGATTTTTCTGACCCATTTACCCTGTATCATCGCCCTGGACGGGGAGCGGGAAATCAACGTCATGGAAAATGAGCGCGTCAGTGTTCGTCTCACGTTAAACGGTCCCAGGGTACTTGATTTGACCCAGACCCTGCGGCACGCTTCGGCGGAATGCGTCTTCCTGGAGGATCAAACCGGGGGATAGCCATTATGGAATCCGCTTCGCAATGAATCAGCATTTCATGAAGCCAAGACCCAAAATCATCGTTCTTTGCGGCCCCACGGCAGTGGGCAAGACTTCCTGCGCCATCCGCCTGTCGCTGGCTGTTCAGGGCGAGATCGTCAATGCCGATTCCATGCAGATATACCGGTACATGGACATCGGCACGGCAAAACCTACTGAAATCGAACGGCAACGGGTGCGTCACCATCTGCTGGACATCGCCGATCCCGATGAACCCTTTGATGCGGCCAAATATGCGGCAGCGGCTCAACAAGTCATCCAGACGCTGAATGAGAAAGACATCGTACCCATCCTGACGGGCGGAACAGGACTTTATATCAAGGCCCTTGTCAACGGCCTCTTCGAGATGGCCCCTTCCGATCCGCAAGTTCGTGAAAGATTGCTATCTACGGCCGAAACAATCGGGGTGGACCGGATGTATGACCGGTTGAGGGAAATCGATCCCGAAGCCGCTTCAAAACTGCATCCCCATGACAATCATCGGATCATCCGGGCCCTGGAGGTTTATGAGATTACGGGAAAGCCCATATCTCTTCATCAGAAACGGCACGGTTTCAGCGATCAGCCGTATCAGGTCCTGAAAATCGGGCTGATGACGGATCGCGAAAGTCTTTACAGAAGAATTGATTCGCGGGTGTGCGCCATGATGGAAGAGGGCTTCTTGGACGAGGTGAAAAAACTGCTGGCCATGGGATATGAGGCGGGTCTTAAATCCATGCAGTCTATCGGCTACCGTCATCTGACGGATTATATTCAAGGCCGCATGGACTGGGAGGAGACCATTCGGACCTTGAAACGTGACACCCGTCGATACGCCAAACGCCAGATGACCTGGTTCGGCAGGGACGGGGAGGTTTTATGGAAAACTCCGGATGAGGCCGGGGACATCATCCGGATGGCGGAAGAATTTTTGAATTCGGGCCAAGGGTAAAATTCTCTGAAGGTTCGATTTTAATCGTTTTTTTGCCTCGCATATTCGTACAGTTTGGGATGGGTGCAAACCTCGTAATATTTTCCGGGAAGCACGCCGGCGATTTCAATTTCCGGGTAGGTCTTCAGTGCCTGAACCTGGGCTTCACGGATAATGATCTGCTGATATTTGCCCGACAGCGTGGGAAACTTCCCCGAGTACAGGATGCAATTCTCGTTGTTGATCTTGTGTTTTAAAATCTTCAGATCAATCTCTTCCGATAGTTTCGCAAATCCCTCGGCATTTAATTCGATTCCGTTGATATTGTATCTTAAATACGTTTCATCCGCATTCTGGTCGAGGTCTTTCTCTGCGACATCTTGAAATACGTACAGATTGAAGGGGCTGTCCGCGAATGCCTTGACCTTTCTGAGTTCCTTTGAACATGCTGAAAGGCGGTCCGCCAGGTTGATGGCGGGAGAAATCATGATGCGCTGGTCGCCATCGAAAAGGAAGGCCGGCGAGTCGTTCTGGAAACAAATGCCGATTCCCAGTTCCAGTACCGGAAGATTGTATTTGGTGCTGTTTTTGTTGTACTGTCGTACGATAAACAGCATGTGTATGGCAAGACCGCAGGCCCGGGCGATATTATACCATTCTCCGGGGTTGTCTTTTTGTTCGGAGATGGCGAGGATCAGGGCATCGCCCTCGATAAAGACTTTCGTTGCCCCGTAGGCGGGCAATATGTCCGTGATGGGATCAAAAAAATTAAGGCTGAAATAGGATGCCGGGTTCATTCCATTTTCGCGCATTTGATAGGTCAGGTCCGTGGACCCCCGGACATCGGCCTTGATGATCACATGGTTGATGATGGGTTTTTCGGTGGCGACTTCCTCGTGGGGAAGAAGGTATTCATAGAGCGTGTTATTGGCCCGGGAAAGGTTCAACCGTTTTTCGTCCGTCAGGACATTGATGGTTTCCATCGCATTTTTAACCAGGGTAAAATTTAAAAGATCCCTGTGATAGCGCAGGAAATTCTTTATAAACTGAAAAAGATAGGACTTCTTTTTCAGGGTGTTCACCCTTTTCAGGCTTCGGGTGCGCTTCATGAGCGGCTGGACGGTGATGGGTGTAGAATAATTTCCTTTCAACCGGTTCAATTGGTTGACGATTTCTTTTCTCTGCCGGGATGAGATCAGAAACTGCAGAACCTGTTGAGGCCTTAAGGGAGGGCAGTACTCGTTGTATATCGGTTTGATTTCGTAATAGGCGATGATGCGTTTTACCAGATCTGTTCTGCTCAGGTGATCATAAAAGAAATCGAAAAGCCTTCTCTGATTTTCAACCGTTTGCTGAAGTTTTGCGAGGTCGTATTTTTCCGATTTCTGTTTTTTTTTCTGCTTGAGCTTTTTTTCTCCGGTAAAAAAGTCGAAGAGCACATCGACGTTGTCGATCCGGTTTATCCATTGATCCACGAGTTGGTCGGTTTCTTCATCCCTTCCCTTTGTTTCGTGCGTTGGCTGCCGGGATAATTCATTATACTCCTGGGGATGGTCCGGGATGGTATTCTCGCCGGAAAGCATACCGGCCATCCCGATTTCCTTGAAAAGCTTTCTTAACGTGAACAGGAGGGCGTCGTATTTATCGGGATCTTCGATGCGGTGACCCAGCAGAAGATCATATTCCTCGATCATGAAAAAATCATGGAAGGGACTGTCGATCACCAGCATGGGGTTGGTAAACAGGTCCAGCGACAATACGGCTTCGATGCCGAAACTGGCTTCACGCACTTCATTTGAATCTTTCTTCAGAACTTGGGCGACTAATTCAAAGAGTTCCCGACCGGCGTTGAATTGAATGGTGGTCTTTTTCTGCTGGATAGCGTTAAGCTGTTCTTTCAGCGTGATCGCCTTATGGAGATGTTCCCGGTCCGCCAGTTCCTGGATCCTGATCACGTCCTTGAACAGATTCGAAAATTCATCAAACTGATCTTTTATGGTTTTTTGCAGAAACTTGACAATGGCGAGCTGGGCAAGATAATCGATCTGGATTTCCCTTCCCATTTTGGCTTTGTTGATGGCCGTAGTCATCATTTGGCTGAAAACCCGCTTGAATTCGTCCCTTTCCTTGATCCAGTTGCTGGTTTTGTCAATCCGCAGGATCAGCTCGGCATTCGCATGCCTGGCAATGAGACGGAGGGCGATCCGTTTTGCCGTGGCGAGGAAGGTCCGGCTCAGGTGGACATCGTAACGGATATTGTCCGTCCCCAATGTCAACCGGTTCAATGGAAGCCCGACCCTGTAGGGTTTAAGTGAGAATCCCCTGATATCGGGGAGGTCCGAAGCGCTTTTTTTGGAGAAGAATATCATGTCACTCATTCAGTTTGTCGGTATGTATCCTTATCGAACAACCGCTCTAATTTCCCGGATAATGAGACATCATAATAACTAATTGACTTTATATACCATTATTACCTTTGGCTGTCCATGGTTTTGTGAACCGGGAAGAAGAAAGGGCTTTGCGCCCCTCCCGGATAAAAATATTTTCCCTGCCGGGAATTCCGTTGCTCCAGCATGTTCTGAATCCGTGACAGCGTATCCATTTTCTTTAAGGCCCATAAAGGCGCGATTAATTCGTCGGGGTGGGGATCTCCCGTCAACCTCTGGATGACCATCCGGGGAGGAAGCTTTTCCAGAAAATCGCATACGATTTCCACGTACTCGTCCTGCTCAAGACAGGTATATCCACCGGATCGATGCAAGGCATCGAGAACTGTTCCCCGGATCACGTAGAGCAGGTGGATTTTTACCCCGTCCAGGTCAAGCGCACTCAGGGTCTCGGCTGTTTCCATCATGTCGCGTCGGGTTTCCCCGGGCAGGCCGAGGATGACATGAGCGCAGATTTTGATTCCCCGGTTTCTGGTCATTTCGACGGCCTGTTTGAAACATTCCACATCATGGCCGCGGTTGATCAGCTTAAGGGTCTTGTTGTGGGAGGACTGGAGGCCGTATTCGATCCAGACAAGACGGGAACGGGCATACCCTTCCAGGAGCTCCAAAACAGAATTATTGATGCAGTCAGGCCGGGTGCCGATGGCAAGACCGACAATTTCATCAAAGCCAAGCGCTTTTTCATAAATCTCTTTGAGGTCATTCAGGGGGCCGTAAGTATTGGTGAAGGACTGGAAATAGGCAATGAATTTTTTGGCTTTGTACCGTTTTGAGACGGATATGATACCTTTCCTGATTTGTTCCTCGACGGACATGCCCCTTCTGAAATTGCCCGTTCCGGACCCGTCGGCATTGCAATAGATGCAGCCTCCCGTTGAAATGGTTCCATCCCGGTTCGGGCAGTTCAATCCCGCATCCACGGTTATTTTATGGACCCTTTCCCCGAAGCGTGTTTTGTAATATGTATTCAGATCCCGGTAGCGGTTGGGCATGTTGATGACTTGCCTGCTTGACCTTAACCCCGTGCAATTATATAAGCACAATGAAACCGTCGGTAAAGACGCACAATTTTTTTTGAAATAGCACAATGCGGGTGATTTAACAACCGGAACCATTTTCCAGGATCAGGGGGAGTTTCACGTACGACATGACCAAGAACTATGATATTGTTGTTATCGGGGCCGGTCACGCAGGCTGCGAGGCCGCCCTTTCGGCGGCTAGGATGGGTTGTTCCGTGCTGCTTCTGGCCATTGACCTGGACAAACTGGCGGCCATGCCGTGCAGCCCATCGATCGGGGGAATGGCCAAGGGGCAACTGGTCAGGGAGATCGATGCCCTGGGCGGCGAAATGGCCAAAATTACCGATCAAACCGCCATTCAATATAAAACGCTCAACATGAAAAAAGGTCCAGCGGTCCGTTCCACCCGAACTCAGAATGATAAAAACCGATATCATACGGCCATGAAAGCCGTTGTCGAGCGGCAGAATAACCTTGATTTAAAACAGGCCATGGCGGACCACCTGGTCATCGAGGATGGCCGGGTAACCGGCGTGGTGGATCATACCGGATTCGGCTTCACCGCCAGGGCCGTTGTCCTGGCGACAGGGACGTTTTTAAGCGGTCTGGTTCACATCGGGTTCGTTTCCTTCCAGGCAGGCCGAGCAGGTGAATTCGCGTCCTATGGTCTTGCACAAAACCTCAAAAATTTAGGGTTTCGTCTGGGCCGCATGAAAACGGGAACCCCGCCGCGACTGAAAAAATCCTCGATTGATTTTTCGAGGTTTCAAAAACAGGATCTGGAGGAGGGTACAACGCCGTTTTCGCATTTCACCAGCACCCCTGCATTGCCCCAGGTCTACAGCTATATCGGCTACACGAACGAAAAAAGCCATCGTCTGGTAAGGGAAAACCTCGAACGTTCCGCTTTGTACGGCGGAATGATCAAGGGAACCTCCGCCCGGTACTGTCCCTCTTTTGAAGACAAGATCGTTAAGTTTCCGGAAAAAGACCGTCACCAGATCATTCTGGAACCGGAGGGGCTGGACACGGAAGAAATTTATGCCGGCGGACTGGGGAACAGTCTTCCCGTAGAAATTCAAATGGAGTTTGTCCGTTCGGTAAATGGACTCGAAGAAGCCGAAATCATGCGTCCGGCATATGCCATTGAATACGACTACGTCAATCCCGTCCAGTTAAAACCCACTCTTGAAACCAAACTGATTTCCGGATTATTCATGGCCGGGCAGATCAACGGAACGTCAGGGTATGAGGAAGCCGCGGCCCAGGGGCTTTGGGCCGGTATCAACGCGGCCTGTCAGATACAGAAAAGGCCGCCTTTTATGCCGGACCGGTCTCAGGCTTACATGGGGGTCATGATCGACGACCTGGTCACCCGGGGAACCCGGGAGCCCTATCGGATGTTTACATCCAGGGCTGAATACCGCCTGATGCTTCGTGAAGACAATGCGGATTTGAGGCTCTTTGAAAAAGGCCATGAACTGGGGCTGATTGATGACAATGCCCTTCGGGACATGAAGGAGCGAAAACGGCGGATTGATCTTGAAATCGACAGAATCAAAAAAACCGTGGTCCCGCCGACTCCCCGGATCAACGGTTATCTGGAACAGCACGGCGCATCCCCCATCAACAACGGCATCCACCTGGATCAATTGTTAAAAAGGACCCAACTCGATTACGGTGTGGTCGATTTCATTGCCCCGAGTCCGATAGCCACAACCGGGAAAATTCAACAGCAGGTGGAGATCGAGATCAAGTACGAAGGGTACATCCACCGCCAGCTCAAGGATATCGAGCGGTTCAAGGACTTGGAAAGAATAAAAATCCCGGAAAATTTCGATTATGCTAATGTGCACGGACTCTCAAATGAACTCAAGGAAAAATTTTTGTCCGTCAGACCGGCTTCCCTGGGTCAGGCAACCCGGATCGACGGCGTCACCCCTGCGGCGATATCCGTCATGATGATCGCGATGAAATTATATGAAGGGAAAATGTTAAAACCATAACCATTGGAAAGGTGACGATGACAGACTCCGACTATTATAAAATTCTGGGTGTGGAAAAAACAGCCACCGGTGAGGAGATCAAGAAGGCCTACCGAAAGCTGGCCATGAAGTATCACCCCGATCACGCCAAGGGGGATAAACCTGCGGAAGAAAAATTCAAAAAAATCAGCGAGGCTTACGCGGTTTTAAGCGATAAGGAAAAGCGCAGGCAATATGATGACTATGGTTCCGCCGGATTCCAGCAGCGATTTTCCCAGGAGGATATTTTCAGAGGGTCTGATTTCAATGATATCCTGAGAGAATTCGGTTTCGGAGGATCCCGGTTTTCATTCGGCGGAGGTGGCGGATTCGGTAATTTCAACAGGCGCAGACAGGCTCCGGTCAAAGGGCGGGATCTGGTGTATGATATCGCTTTGACCCTGGAGGATGTTGTCAGGGGTGCTGAAAAAACCATCAGTCTGAAACAGGAGGGAGAAACCAACACCATTACGTTGAGAATTCCCAAGGGGATGGTGTCCGGAAAGAGGCTGCGGCTGGCCGGAAAAGGCGATCCCAGCCCCTATGGAGGGCCTCCGGGGGATCTTTATATTCGTTCAAACGTTCTGGCCGATCCGGTATTCCAGATAGAAGGACAGGACGTCTCCATTACCCGGGAGATTAAAATAAGCGAGTCCTTACTGGGGACCAGCATTCAGATTCCCACGCCGGATGGGAAGGACCTGAACATGAAAATCCCGCCGGGCACCCGTCATAAAACCAAAATGCGGCTGGCCGGGCATGGACTTCCCATGATGAAGGGAGACAAAAAGGGAGATCTATACATTCTGATCGAAGTCGATGTCCCCAGGACGCTTACGGATGAGCAGAAAAATCTTGTGGATCAATTGGCCCGGACCGGATTATAATGTATTTAATATATTGACAACTAAAGCGCTTCAATGTAATTTTCCGACCCAAAAAGGCATAATCCTTACCATCTTTGTAATCATTCATGCGACAAATCGACGATGACCGAGCTTATCCCCGTACTTAAAGAAGATGAAATCAAATCAAAGGTCGCGGCGATCGCTCGACGCATATCCGCGGATTATGCAAATGAGGAACTGGTTCTCATCGGTGTACTGAAAGGCGCCTTTATCTTTCTCGCCGACCTGATTCGTGAACTGACCATCCCGGTTTCCATTGATTTCGTGGGCACGTCAAGCTACGGGGCGGAAAATTGTTCTTCGGGAACGATCACTCTAACCAAAGCAGTCTCAACGGATCTGAAGAACAAACATGTCCTGATTGTGGAAGATATTGTGGACACGGGTTTCACAATGGCTTATCTGATGACTTATCTCAATTCTCTGGGGCCGAAAACCGTGAAAATCTGCACGCTGATCGATAAACCCGAACGAAGAGAACTGGAAGTGGATATCGCATATGCCTGTTTAGCCGTTTCCGAGGGATTTCTGGTGGGCTACGGCCTTGATTACAATGAACGTTACAGGGGACTGCCCGGAATTTATCACCTGAAATTTTAGACAAGAGGGTTAATCATGATAATTACCTGCGACAACTGTGACACCAGATTTGAGCTTAAGGACAATCTGGTGAAAGAGGATGGTTCAAAAGTCCGTTGCACCAACTGCAATCATGTGTTTATCGCCCTTCCCCCGGAAGAACAGGAACCTGCCGAATCCCCTGAATTTCCGCAGCTCGATGTTCACCTTGAGATGGAAGATATGAAATCCCCGGATAAAGAATCTCGAACAGAAGAAGCGGAACAGGATCTTTTTTTGGAGCTGGAAGATGAAACCTCACCGTTTTCAGCAGAAGAGGATGTGCTGGACCTGACCGATCTGGATAAAATGCTGGAAATGGCGGGTGAAGAAGAACCGACGGGAGATCTTGAGGAAGCAGATGTGGAACTTGAACTTGAGCTCGTTGATGACGTTTCCCAGGAGGGATCCGAACCCGTTGAGGAAGTCACCGAGGATCTTGATTTTTCGGATATTGAAAAACTCCTGGAAATGGATGAGGAGGCTTTGGCTGATGGAGATGCTGCCGATGAAAAAGAATCGGAGCTGGAGTTGGAGTTGGAAATGGAATCCGATCTGGAAATATCCCGGGTGGACAAGGCGGAAACGGGCGTTGATGAATTGGATTTATCCGACATCGAAAAACTTCTGGAAATGGATGATCTGAAAGTGCCCCAAGCCGAAAGCGATGAAGAAGAGCTAAAACTGGAGCTTGACCTTGAAACCGGGGACGAATCGGCTTCGGAAGATACTTTCCTGGAAATGGATAACGGCAATTTGAAGCTGGATGACAAGGACCTGAAAGATCTGGAACTCGAACTCGGGGCGTCTGATGACTTCGCGCTGGAAATGGATAAGGATTATTCAACGGCCGTTCAATCTTCCGAAAAAGAGGATATTGGCCTGAAATTTGATGTTGAGGAACCGGATCCCGGGGGAACTGCCGTTGACATCCGCATCGGCGATGAAGCAGTAGAGCCTGAAGAAATCAAATCAGGGTCATTCGGTATGGGTGTGGAGAAAGAGCCGGAAGAATCTTTAAAGCCGGCTGCCCAGGTAAAATCGAAAACAGAGCTCCCCTTTACCGCCTCAATGCCGTTACCGGAAAAAAACCTAAAAGCTCCGGTGATAACCATCCTTCTGCTTCTCCTGTTGGCGGTGGGAGCGGTCGGTGGGTATTATTATGGGGTTGAAAAGGGAATAAAAATGCCCTTTTTCGGAAGCCACGGCGAAATCATACCCCTGGAAGAAAGTTTTAAACATGCTTTTGTCGAAAACGATAAAATCGGTGGCCTTTTCGTCATAACCGGTCTGGTGGAAAATAAATTCAAAGAGGCTCGGAGCAGTATTCAGGTCTCCGGTGAACTGTTGACATCCGATGCCCGGGTGGTCCAGAAACAAACCGTATACTGCGGGAATATGATAAACGAAACGGAACTTGCCCGGGTGGATAGGGAAACGATTAAAAAACGCCTTGAAAACCCGTCCGGGGACAACAATTCGAATATCAACGCCAAGTCCGGGTTCAAACTGCCGTTTATGCTGGTTTTTTCCGATCTGCCGGAAAATATGGCGGAATACAGAATCCAGATTGCAGGATCATCCCCTGTGGAAAAATGATCTTTTCGACTTGACTTAAATAAAACGAGTTGCTATGAGACCGTTTCCGGATTCGATAACACTCTAACGGTTTACAAATTTAAGGCGATGTAGCTCAGTCGGTCAGAGCATACGGCTCATATCCGTAGTGTCCGGGGTTCAAATCCCTGCATCGCCACCACCGTCAATTCCAGTATCGTCCGATACTATCCAAAAAGGCCTGAGAAATCAGGCCTTTTCATTTTTCTGTTGTCCGATAGAATCCAATAATGTATGGTGAAATCCTAAAGGTTTGGGGGTATTTTTAGGGGTATCCGGCCCTTCCCCCAACAGAGATACCCCCAAAAACGGAGGAAAACCCCATGCCTAAAAGGATTACACCGCTTACGGACACCAAGATTCGAACGATCAAGCCGACAGAAAAACCCCAAAAACTTTTCGATAGTGGGGGTCTTTTCCTCCTGGTCACACCCACCGGCGGAAAACTCTGGCGGCTCAAGTATCGTTTTGGGGGTACCGAGAAGTTGCTCTCAATTGGGATATACCCCCAAACCTCGCTTGCCGATGCCAGACAGAAGCGTGACCAGGCTATCGCTTTGATAGCCAGTGGAGTTGACCCCGGCGACAATAAAAAAGCTCAAAAGGCCGCAGGCGCTCAAGAGACCGAAACCTTCGAGGTCATCGCCAGGGAGTGGCACACGAAGTTTTCGGCTACATGGGCGGATAGTCACGGCAATAAAATTCTCAGGCGGCTCGAACTCTATGTTTTCCCCTGGTTGGGGAACAAACAGATTAAATCGATTACGGCACCGGATCTGTTGACGGTGCTTCGAAGAATTGAAGCCAAGGGCACACTTGAGACGGCCCACCGAACCCAACAAAACTGCGGGCAGGTCTTCCGCTATGCCGTGGCCACCGGCAGGGCCGAGCGTGACCCATCGGGCGACCTCCGAGGCGCTATCCCCCCGTCCTCAGGTAAACACATGGCCACCATGACCGCCCCCAAGGAAATCGCCGGTCTGCTGCGCTCCATTGACGATTACCGGGGGAGCATCGTTACCCGTTGCGCCTTGCAATTGGCCCCATTGGTCTTTGTCCGGCCGGGTGAACTGCGAAATGCAGAATGGTCGGAGTTCAATTTTGATGAAGCTGAATGGAGAATCCCGGCTGAAAAAATGAAGGCGGGTGTTCTTCACATTGTCCCGTTATCCAGGCAAGCTTTGGATGTTCTGCGAGATATCCATCCCTTGACCGGGCATGGCCGGTATGTATTCCCGAGTCCCCGGACCGACAAAAGGCCCATGAGCAGCAACGCCATATTATCAGCACTGCGGCGAATGGGATTTGCCAAGGATGAGATGAGCGGCCACGGTTTCAGGAGCATGGCCAGCACCTTATTAAATGAACAGGGATGGAACCGGGACGCTATCGAGCGGCAGCTTGCCCATGCTGAAAGGAACAGTGTTCGGGCGGCTTACAATTATGCGGAGTTCATGCCGGAACGGAAAAAGATGATGCAGGCCTGGGCCGACTACCTGGAAGGGATCAAGGCTGGGGGTAAGGTCATACAAATAAGGTCGGCGGCTGGGTGATTGAGGTTATTTAGGAGCCAGTGGTACCCATCTTCCTGTGCTGCCACCGTCCAAATGTAAAATGGCATAGTGGGTAAGATTTCGATGGCGGATAAAAAGCTATAATTTGGGAATCTCCTTTATGTCGTCCTCACCTTATGTTTCAAATCCTATGATTTCAATCGGATACTATTTTCTTATCAAAAATTAAGGTGAGGATGTGATCTGTATAAGAAATCCAAATATATCATTTGAACTTAACTCACTTAATTCCTTCAAAGAATGGCTTTTTAAGCCTAAATATTGGCCAGTTCCAATTAATTACATTATTTCATATAGTTAGTTATTATGAAAACTTCATTTACCCAGTTGTCTTTATCCACATTCATTAGGCCGCGGGCATTTGTTTAGGTCTTTTAATATTATGCTCTATCACTCTTTGAAGGCAAACGAATCGGTAGCTATCACTTCAACAAACTCAGCAATCACTTGCAGCCCGCCTTCCTCAGCGCCGGTCAGCACGATGGGTTCAAAGTCCGGGTTGATCGGTTTCAAGGTGACCCGTTCGTGGCGCCAGGAGTCACCGTCCTTGATCTTTTCGCTTTCATATCGCTTGACGGTGAATCGCTGGCCGGTCTCCGGGTCCATTGCGTCGCGCATCTGAACCAGGACGGTCTTACCCTGCTGCGTACCCGCAACCGGCGCCCGGAAGAGACAGTAGGCGCCATCCGGTATTGCCGGTTCCATGGACCGGCCCACAACCTGGATGACAAACATGCCGGGGCGTAAGCGATGTCGTGATTTAACTTCGATCCATTCAAATCCATCATCCTCAATGTGTTGCGGATCGCTGAAAGTTCCGGCGGCGGCTTTGAGCGGGACGAACGGGAGGCAGGTTTTGTAGCGTTCTTCAGGCTTCGGATTGATGACCGGCGGCGGTAAGGAATCGACTCTATCTGCTGAGCGTTCGACCACATTGGGTCCGAGGCGTAATTTCCGGTAGGCTTCTGAAGCCATCCAATTGGTCACCACCTGCCTGAAGGAGGGATCATTCATATAGCGGACAAAGATCTCTTCTTTCTGATCCATGCGCTCGACAAACAACCGTTCGAGCATGCTACGAAACACCAGTTCGAATTTGTCTTCCGGATTAACGGCGGCCGCCTGCCGCAAGTTGTCATCGGTGACCGCCGCCTCGACGATCTGGTCGAAAAAGAGCTGATCGGCCTGATTGAAATCCGTACCGAAGCGCTGGTTCACAACGTCGATCAGTTGGGAGAGCGGTACCTTCTCCTCGCGCGCCAGCCCGGACCCCACTTCCGTGGGGCCGTCCAGCGGCCGGCTTTTTCCATCTGAAAGCGAAATCGAGCCCTCACTGATCTTCTGCAGGCGATAGTATTCTAGCCTCACATCGTCATCGAATTGGTAGGACGGCCCCCTCCTGCGCCGGGGCAGCTTGGCCGACAGATGGCGCAAGAACACATACAGACGCTCAAGGTCCGAATCCTGGTAGGGAATGATCTGGCTCAAAAAGCTGTAAAGGTTTCGAAACGCCTGTACCTTGCCCCGCCACAGCTCAGCCTCTTCTTCTTTTTCCTTTTGCAGCACTGTGAAACGTGACACCGCCGGATCGAGCGCCGCGTTCATGGCCTGGTGGTCTTGGGGGCTCTGCCTCTGCTTGGGCTTGAAATACACGGCGCAAAAGCGCTCGACCTCCTCGTCAAGATAAATGCCGGATGCATCCAGCTCACCCTTGATCACATACATGCGCGCGGGGTCCACCTCTTCGCCTATTTCCGCGCCTTCGTAATAGGTTTTGAAAGCCTCGCGGATCTCGTCGCGGTCATTGACGAAGTCGAGAACGAAGGTATCTTCCTTGAGCGGATGAATGCGGTTCAGGCGCGATAGCGTCTGCACGGCCTGAATACCGGCCAGACGCTTATCCACATACATGGTGTGCAATAGCGGCTGATCAAACCCGGTCTGGTACTTTTCAGCCACCAGCAGCACCTGGTATTCCTGGATCGCGAACTTTTCCGGCAATTCCTTTTCACGGATGCCCAGGTTCATCTTTTCCTCGGTGTACAGCACATCGGACAGCTTGTCGTCTGGGACCGTCCCCGAGAAGGCCACCAGCGTCTTGATGGCATACCCCTTTTTTCGGATGTAACGGTCAAAACCCTGCTTGTAGCGCACCGCTTCCAGCCGCGAGCCGGTGACCACCATGGCCTTGGCCCGACCGCCGATCTTATGCCGGGTAACGGCCTGGAAATGCTCGACCATCACCTCGGTTTTCTGGGCAATGTTATGGGGGTGAAGCCGCATGAAGCGCGCCAGGGCCTTGGCCGCCTGTTTGCGCTCTACGTTGGGATCATCCTCGCAGGACTTTAGTAGCTTGTAGTAAGTCGCATAGGTCGTGTAATGCTTGAGCACATCGAGGATAAAGCCTTCCTCGATGGCCTGTCGCATGGTGTAGCGGTGAATCGGTTCGCCTTTGCGGCCGAAGACCGCCAGGGTTTTGTGTTTCGGTGTGGAGGTAAAGGCGAAAAAGCTCAGGTTCGCCTGCCGGCCGCGCTTGGCCATACTGCGGAAAAGCGCGTCCAAGTCCTCCCGGCCCTCCTCACCGCCAAGAACTTCTTTGAGATCGGTAGCCGTTTCCCCGCTCTGGGAGCTGTGGGCCTCGTCCACGATGACCGCACAGCGCCGTGTGGGCAGCGTTCCCGTGCCTTCCTCCCCCCGTTCCTCGGCCATTTTGATCAACTGCCGCGATACAAAAGGAAATTTCTGCAAGGTGGTGATGATGATGGGAACCGCGTTTTCCAGGGCCTCGGCCAGTTGCCGGGAGCTTTCATCGATTTTTTGGACCATCCCGTATTTGTGCTCGAACTGGTAGATCGTGTCCTGAAGCTGTTGGTCAAGCACGATCCGATCGGTTATTACGATCACGCTGTCGAACACCCGCCGGTTTTCGACGTCATGCAATGAGGCCAGCCGATGGGCCAGCCAGCCGATGGTGTTGCTTTTGCCGCTACCCGCCGAGTGCTCCACCAGATAATTGTGGCCCACACCTTCTTTTCGGGAAGCACGCACCAGCCGCCGCACTGCATCCAGTTGGTGGTAGCGCGGAAAGATCATGGTCTCGACCTTCACCTTGCGCCCCTGGTCGTCGCATTTTTCCTCGATCTGGAGATGGATGAAGCGAGCCAGAATATCCAGCAGACTGTCGCGGGCGAGCACCTCTTCCCACAGGTAGGCGGTGCGATAGGTGCGGCCGGCTGGATCGGGCGGATTTCCGCCGCTCCCCTCCCAGCCTTTGTCAAAGGGCAAAAAGTGGGTGGCATTGCCTGCCAGACGGGTGCTCATGCGCACGGCCTCGGTGTCCACGGCAAAATGGACGAGCGAGCGCCGTTTGAATTCAAAGATCGGCTCCCGCGGATCGCGATCCCTCCGATATTGGCGGACGGCTTCTTGCAGGGTCTGTCCGGTAAGGGGGTTTTTCAGTTCCAGGGTGGCAACGGGGATGCCGTTCAGGCTCAGGGTTACATCGAGGGATTTTTGGGATTTGGGCGCGTAATGAAGCTGCCGGGTCAGCCCCAGCCGGTTGGCGGCATAACGCGCTTCCAGTTCCGGATTCAATTCGTGGGCCGCCTTGAAAAAGGCAATGCGAAGAGACCGACCATAGCACTTGAACCCGTGGCGCAGGGTGGCCAGGGACCCATTGGCGTCCATCCACTTGCGCAGGTCGGCCAGGATCTGCTCGCCGGTCTTGTCGCCGTGCAGGGCTTCCAACTTGTCCCACTGTTCGGGCTGGGTCTCGCGGATAAAGGCCAGCACCACCTCGGGAAAGATTGCCCGCTCGCGGTCAAAGCCTTCTTTTGCTATGGATACATAGCCGTTTTGTAAAAGATGGTCTTCAATCGCTGTCTCGAAAGCGGATTCCGAAAGTCGTGTGTCTTTCATGCCTGCATCCTTGCGATCCTTTGTTCCAGCCACCAGATGGCTACCTGGCAGAACGGTTCGAGATCACCCATGCCGTTAATCCATCGATTACGCTCCGCTTCAAATCGTGCTTTTGGAACCGGGCCGCGAAGTCGCGCCTTTTCATGCCGCCACCAACTCAGCACCGCATCAAGAACCCCTTTACGGTTATTCTTCAGTAAAGCAAGGTTGAGGTTCAACACACGATCAAGCTGCGTGTCAAACGTGGCGTCATCGGATCGGATACTTCCATCGGGTTCGTATCGTAGCCTATTTTCAATGACATGAACCGGATCGGCCGGATTCCATTTGAGATCCTGATCCCCTTTCCTTGTGTCGCAGTGCTGGAGATGGGGCGGCTGGCCGTTTCCTCCTATGCAAGCAGCTAAAAGGTTGCAATAGTTGAGCTGCTTGTCCTGGTGGTAATGCTGGCATCGCCAATGTTCGATCTTCATGGTAGCCGGACCGTTTCGAATCCGCCCCATGCAGTAGCAGCAGATGCCGCGCTGCTCACTCACGAGCGCCTGCCTCAAGGCTGCCTTGTCTGTATAATTGTCGTAGTCACAATGGGCCGTTTGCCGATGTGCCGTCAAACTTGGCGGCTCGGCGCCCTTGGTAATAGCCCTCATTCCTTTCCCTCCACAAAATCGAGGAGGGTCCTGATCCGCGTCACCTCAGGATCGTTTTCTCCAAGGCGCTCAACGAGCCGGGCAATTAGCCCCCGGGCGTCTCCATACTGCTGCTTTCCAATGGCCTCTGCCATTTGGGAAAGCAGTTCCTTCACTTCTTTCGCCCGCGGCTCCGAATCCATGATCTCCTCCAGCACGCGGCTGGAATCCACGCCATAGGAATGGGACGGCGAGTAAACCAAACCGTCGGCAATAATCTGAATCCGATTGTGTTCAACCTCGCCGATGACCTGCGGGGAATGCGTGGTGGCGATAAACTGGCAGCGAGGAAAGGTTTCTTGCAGGTTATGGATGATCTGCCGTTGCCACTTCGGGTGCAGGTGCAGGTCAATCTCATCAATCAACACAATCGCCTCGGCTTTGGTTGCCGGATCATCGAGATGCGGATTGGCCTGGGCCAACCGGCGCGTCAAATCCAACACCAGCGCGAGGGTTCCCCGCTCACCGTCGGAAAGCTGCCGAACCGGCAAGGCCGTCTTCCCCCGGTCAATCCAAAGCTGCCGCCCGTCATCCCCATCCAGCCTCAAATGGGTGTAATCCGGAAGGAATCGCGCCACGGTATTTTCGAAAGCCGACAGCACACGGTCTGCGTCAGGATGTTCTTTACGCAATGATTTCTGGACGCGCATCCAGTCGGCAAACTCGCCGAGCCTTAGGGACCGTAAATTAATTAGT
>DIKO01000089.1 GCA_002423615.1 Desulfobacteraceae bacterium UBA5616 | reverse complement strand
CTGATGCAGCGCCTGGTGGTCTCAAGCACCCGGGCGATCAAGACGACGCTTGAGCGCCGTCTTGAAGTTCTGAGTTCTGAGTTGCGAGTTCAGAGTTCAAAGCTCGACGAATCAGACAACTCGGAACTCGAAACCCTGAACCCGGAACTGATTTATGACATGGACGGCCAGGAGCTGCTCGATGAGCTCCTGAAATCCCATGTGTCGGCTCTGCAGAGCGAAGGCAGCCATGTCGATACCCTGCTCGATGCGGCGGTTCGCTGCGAACAGGCTGGACCGGACGCTAAGGCTGAGGCGTTGATCGAGTGGGTCTACGAGCTGCAGGCCGAGGAAAACGAGCCGGACCTGAAGGTGTTGATCTTCACCGAGTTCGTACCCACCCAGCAGATGCTGAAGGAGTTTCTGGAAGCCCGGGGCATATCGGTCGTCACCCTGAACGGCTCCATGGATATGGAGGAACGTGGGGCAGCCCAGGATGCCTTCCGCAAATCGCACCGCGTGCTGGTCTCCACCGATGCGGGCGGTGAGGGCCTGAACCTGCAGTTCGCCCATGTCATCATCAACTACGACATCCCCTGGAACCCGATGCGGCTGGAACAGCGAATCGGCCGCGTGGATCGTATCGGCCAGCCCAAGACGGTGCGGGCAATCAATTTTGTGTTTGAAGATTCGGTCGAGTTCCGGGTCCGCGAGGTGCTGGAGCAGAAGCTCTCGGTAATCTTCGACGAGTTCGGCATCGACAAAACCGGCGACGTTCTCGACTCGGCCCAGGCCGGTGAGTTGTTCGAGGATTTGTTCGCCGCGGCCATCCTTAATCCTGACGGCATCGAAACCTCCGTCGAACACACGGCGGCCGGGATTCGCGATGAAATCCAGCAGGTCCGTGAGTCCTCGGCAATCTACGGCATCTCCGAAGAACCGGATATGCAAACCGCTGAACGCCTGCGATCCCATCCGCTGCCCCATTGGGTGGAGCGGATGACGGTGGGCTATCTCAACTCTCACGGTGGAGCGGCCAGCCGTAAACGCTCCTGGTGGGATCTGAATTGGCCGGACGGTCAGGAACATCGCAAGGCCGTGTTCAACGCCCGGGAAGCGGACCGTCTGACCGACGCGACCCTGCTCAATCTTGAAAACAGCCGTGTCCGTGGTCTTGCCCTGAACCTGCCCCAGGTCGCGGCAGGTCAGCCATTGCCTTGCGTAAGCGTCAGCGTTCTGCCAGCCAGCATCTCCGGTCTCTGGGGACTCTTTGAGATCCGCCTTCAGGCCGGAATGCACCAGAAGACTCAATTCTTACGCATCCCCATGGTTCGGCGTGGTTATGTCAGTGTGTTCTTGAGCGAGGAAGGCAAACTGTTTCTGCCCACGGCCCGGCATATCTGGGATACGTTGCAGACAGCGGAAGTCCTGGTGAAAGCCACCCTCGGGCAGGATGAATCCATCACCGCCCATGAGCGTTTGCAGATTGCTGCCGAACAGGCCGGACAGGAGCTGTTCGACGCCCTGCAGCAGGCGCACATCGCTTCGGTGAACCGGGAAGAGGAACGCGGCATGGTCGCCTTTACCTCACGGCGCAAGGCAATCGAGCGAGTGGGGCTGCCGGAGGTGCGCCAGTACCGTCTGGCTCGCTGCGGTGCCGAGGAAACTGAGTGGCTGCATGAACTTCAATCAGCGCGGCAGATCGTACCGGAAATCCGGTCGCTGCTGATGATGAAAATTTTCAAGGAGAGAAATGATCTATATACATGACCGGGCATTGCACCTCTTGCGCGTGGGTACAAGCAGACCGGATGCGGTTTTCCGGGAAGGGCAAGATGAGGCAATTCGACATATTATTGAAGGCCGGGGCCGTTTGCTGGTTGTGCAAAAAACTGGCTGGGGAAAAAGTTTCGTCTATTTCATTGCTACCAAATTACTGCGTGAGGAAGGAAAAGGCCCGACGCTCCTGATTTCTCCATTGCTCGCACTGATGCGAAACCAGATCGCGGCGGCAGAGCGAATGGGGGTGCGGGCCGCTACCATAAACTCGGACAACCAAGATGAATGGACTGAAATTGAAACCAGACTCGTTCGTAATGAGATCGACATCCTGTTGATCTCACCGGAGCGGTTGGCAAACGAGCGGTTCCGCACCCAGGCGCTGGCCGGCATCGCTGACCAAATCTCGCTATTGGTGATCGATGAAGCTCACTGTATTTCAGACTGGGGCCACGATTTCCGCCCCCATTATCGGTTGATAGAGCGGATAGCCAGGACTTTACCTCCCAATCTGCGATTTCTTGCCACCACAGCGACCGCGAACAACCGCGTGATGGAGGATCTTGTTGCTATTCTGGGACCTGGACTGGAAGTATCACGCGGTGATCTAAACCGTTCCTCGTTGACGCTTCAAGCCATACGCTTACCGGGTCAGGCTGAACGATTGGCATGGTTGGCAGAGCAGCTTTCGATACTACAGGGGAACGGCATCATATACACACTTACCGTTCGTGATGCGAACCAAGTTGCCGATTGGCTGAAATCCCGGGGCTTCAATGTCGAAGCCTACACGGGGGAAACAGGTGATCGCCGGGAAGGACTTGAGCAAGCGTTACTCAATAATCAGGTCAAGGCACTCGTCGCAACAACGGCCCTGGGGATGGGTTATGACAAGCCGGATCTTGCATTCGTGATTCATTACCAGATGCCGGGTTCTGTCGTGGCCTACTACCAGCAGGTAGGACGTGCGGGTCGTGCCTTGGACTCAGCCTACGGCGTCTTGCTGAGTGGTGAAGAAGAGTCGGACATAAATGAGTGGTTTATCCGAAGCGCTTTCCCGACACGGCAGGAAGTATCTGATGTTCTGGGTGCACTTGAGGAGGCACCTGACGGGTTGTCAGTTCCTTCTTTATTGGGCCGGCTGAATCTCAGCAAAGGGCGTATCGAGAAGGCAATCGCCCTGCTCTCGCTTGAATCGCCCGCACCCATCGCCAAACAGGGAAGCAAATGGCAGCTCACCGCCGCCACCCTAAGCGAAGCCTTCTGGGAGCGTGCGGAACGACTCACTGCATTACGACGGGACGAGCACCGGCAGATGCAGGAGTATGTCAGCCTGCAATTTGGGGAGCACATGGATTTTCTCATTCGTGCTCTCGACGGCGATCCGACCATTGTCACTCCTCCTGCCCTGGCCCCGTTCCCAACACGAGTTAATTCTGAACTTGTTGGGGAAGCGACCGTTTTTCTGCGCCGTACCAATCTTCCGATCATCCCCCGACTGCAGTGGCCTGCCGGCGGAATGCCACAATACCAAATACGTGGAAAAATACCCGAACACCTGCAGGCAAAGCCCGGAAAAGCCCTGTGCATTTGGGGAGATGCCGGATGGGGTGGTCACGTGCGAAAGGGAAAATACCACGACCACCATTTTGCCGATGATTTGGTTACCGCCTGCATTAAGATGATTCATGAGTGGAATCCACAACCGGCACCGACTTGGGTGACCTGCGTACCCTCCCTGCGTCACCCAAGCCTTGTGCCCGATTTCACGAAGCGTTTGGCTGCCGGCTTAAATTTGCCGTTCGAGATGGTGCTTATCAAAACAGACAACAGACCAGAGCAGAAAACGATGGCAAACAGCATCCAACAAGCGCTGAACATCGATGGTTCGCTCGCCATCAAGCACCGACCGGTTGCTCCTGGACCGGTATTATTGATCGACGACATGGTAGACTCGCGCTGGACGCTGACAGTGTCCGCATGGCTCTTACGCCTTAACGGCAGCGGCGCGGTTTGGCCAATGGCACTCGCACAAGCGGGGCACGATCAATGATACCGGTCATCTCATCAAATACCCAGGCAATTCTGCTGCTCACCGCGCCATTAATAGTGGGGCGAGGTTCCTCATCCCCGGATATCCTGACACCAGGAGAATACAAGCGATTGGCGCGTCACCTGCGTGAAATACAGCACGAGCCGGCTGATCTTTTTTCTCAGGATGCCACGGAACTGCTTCGCGCTTGCAACCCTGTCATTGATGAAACCCGCCTGCAACGTTTGTTGGGTCGGGGATTTCAATTGAGCCAAGCTATCGAGCGATGGCAAACACGCGCTATCTGGGTGGTCAGCCGTGCTGATGCGGAATACCCCAAGCGCCTGAAGGTTCGGTTGCGGGAAGACGCGCCTGCGGTGCTTTACGGTTGCGGTGACCATAATTTGATGGAAAGCGGCGGTCTCGCCGTGGTCGGATCGCGCCATGTAGACGATACTTTAATCGAATTCACAATGGCGGTTGGTCGACTCGCCGCTAAGGCACGCAGGAATATTGTCTCTGGTGGTGCTAGAGGTATCGACCAGGCGGCCATGCGAGGTGCGTTGGAAGATGGCGGCAAGGTTATCGGCGTTCTCGCGGAAAATCTTGAAAAAACTTCGATGAAACGTGAAAATCGAAATTTCCTGCTTGATGGCCAATTGGTGCTGCTCACGCCTTATGACCCCAGCGCAGGTTTCAATGTGGGCAATGCCATGCAACGCAACAAATTGATTTATGCCTTGGCTGATGCAGCACTGGTGGTGAACTCTGATTTAAAGAAAGGTGGCACCTGGGCAGGTGCAGTTGAACAAATTGACAAACTGCGGCTGGTTCCTGTCTACGTGCGATTAACGAGTGAGCCTTCCCCCGGCTTGGATGCCTTGCGCAAAAAAGGGGCTCTCCCCTGGCCGGATCCAAAAGATGTAGATGCATTAGAGGCCGTGTTCGAAGTGACCCCGGAGATTGCACCATCGTTGGCGAAAAATATGGATTTCCTCTTTCCAGATAATAGCGTTCAAGAATCGACAGTCACCCAACTTGGTATGACTGATAATAAATCAATTAATTATATTGCGAATGGATCGACATCGCCAGTTTTAAAGGTGTCCGAGAATTCGTTGTCGATGATACAAGGTCGATATGGTAACCTCGATAATGTAAATGTATCAGAACAAAGGAAATTCAACCCGGCGGATGCTCTTTTTTCGGTTGTTAGGGAGATAATTTTACAGCTCCTGAAAAAGCCAATGAAAGAAGCTAATATTGCCGCTGCGCTGGATGTGTCAAAAGCCCAAACCAAGATATGGCTGCAGCGATTGGTTGATGAAGATCGTTTAATAAAACTCCAAAAGCCGGTTCGTTATGTCGTTAAACAGCGCGATCTTTTTCAAAAAGTGATTCAAAATAATGATCATGGAAAAGATATATGAGTAGTTGGCGAGACGCCATCCTGATTGACTTTGTACCCAACGTCAGCAAGCTGACCCTGGTCGCGGACCCGGATTGCCTGCTGACCGAGGAAAAGCTGGCATTGGAGCTTCGCGGGCGTGGCTTCGACCTTATCGAGTTCAGTGATCCGGTCGAATTCAGATACGCCTATGAGTCCAAGTACCGTTCGATATGGGACCAGGGTGAGCACACCGATCTGGTGGTGGTCCTCCGCTTGCAAGATGCGGAACTGGAATCCCTGCCTTACGACCTGCTCCAGGCGGGCCGCAAACTGTCGTTCAACCTGGGGGATCTCTTCCCCAATCTGAGCTACCCGGTCATCGAGAAGATCGACCGGAGTCTGCTGGACGCGCTATTTGAGGCTCAGCACAAGTCGCCGCCGGATCGCATGGGCGACAACGTTACCAAGGATTTCATTCTCCGTCATGTGTTCGGCATTGCTGCCGAGCTTATTGCCAACGAGGTGGAACTGCTTCGCGCATTGCTCCGTCTGCACTACGGCAAGCTCCAGATTCCACTGATATTAGCCGAGCGGCTCATCCAGGTTCTCAATGGCCATGATGGGTTCAAGGCCTGGCCGCTCTCTGAAATCCTACCGGACGATGAAGCCTTCTTCGCCTTCTTGCAGGAACGCTGGCCGCTCTTTCTCTCCAGGTTCGGCAGCGCCAATCAGGTGCGGGAAGATTCGCCGGAATACGGCCTTAAGTATCCCGGCCCTGATCGCCTGCCGTTCGACCATCAGGACATCAAGGTCTACATCGACAACTTGTTCCTGGAGGGGAAACTGACCCCTGTCGAGGATAGTGGCATTGAAGTGGACGCCGGGTCCTGGGTTCGAAGTGGCATTGCCACCTCCGGCATGGACGATGACGAGCTGCGGATTTCCCGCCTGTTTGCCCTTGTCGAGAAAGAATTGCCCACTGCGGAAGCACGGTACTCGGACTGGACCACCTTCGCGCTGAAATGGGCCGAACTCTCTTCCCTGGTCCATTGCGGCAACAACACAGAGTATCAGACCCGGCTCAGGGAAATCGGCGATGCACTGAATACGACCTTTGCCGGTTGGCTCGCTGGCCACTACTCCAGCCTGATCAACCTGCCGCCGACCAATCCGGCCATGTTGCACCATGTGCCGCGTCGCCTGGCCCGGGATATCGAGGACTCCGGTAGCAGCCGTGCCGCGTTGATTGTGGTTGACGGCCTGGCCTTGGATCAGTTCTGGGAAGGCCATGGTCTGTCCCGGTTGGATGTCGCTTACCAGCGCGGCCTCGGCGACGGCGATGCTGCGGGCGTCCTCGACTCCGCAATCCACCCCGGGAAGACCAAGGTGGTGGGGCTGGTGGTGGATAAAGTGGACAAGATCATGCACGGCATGCAACTCGGCTCGGCCGGGATGCACAACCAGATCAAGCAGTGGTGCCAGGGTGGGTATCTGGCCGCTCTGGTCGACCAACTGCTGGAATACGGCTATGAAGTCTGGCTGACGGCCGATCACGGCAACATCCAATGCGACGGTAAAGGCCGCCCCTCTGAAGGGGTAATTGCCGAAACTCGCGGAGAGCGTGTTCGTGTCTACCCCACGCCGGAACTCCGCGCACAGGTGGCTGGTGCCTTCCCGTTTGCCCACGAGTGGCAGCCGGTTGGATTGCCAGCAGATTATTTCCCTCTGGTGGCCGGTGGCCACGACGCATTTGTGAACCCGGGAGATGCCATCATATGTCACGGCGGTGTAGCCATCGAAGAAGTCATCGTGCCCCTTGTGAAGTTTGAAAGGAGGACACGGTGATGGGCAAAAGACACGAAGCCATTGGCATCAAACAGGTCGTTCGCATGGAATGGTACGACTATGCCTTGGATATGCTGATCAATTGCACGTCTCCAAAAGAAATCCGCAAACAACTAGATGCATTCATTTGTGAACGTTTGGAAAGCGGAGGCTATGGCGAACGGGGTGAAAAAACCTATACCAAGGCCGTCACACAGATCATGAAATGTTGGGTATCACCCGATCGAGAACTTATTGCATTTCGGAATAATGCTCTATCGCTTGCCCAAAAAATTGGAAAGGATATGAGGCCAGTCCTCCATTGGGCCGTGACGACGGCTGCATATCCATTTTGGCATCGAGTGGCCGAACAAGTAGGTAGATTGTTAAATCTTCAGGAAGTTATTACACAACATCAAATCCGTCTGCGATGTTTCGAAGGCATGGGCGAGCGATCAACAGTGGAAAGAAGCGTTCGGCGCGTGATTCGCACCTTCGTGGTATGGGGGTTCCTCATTGACATGGGAATCAAGGGGCATTATCAGAAGCTGGCTCCTGTAAACATAACTGATCAAAATCTTGTCGCATTACTAATTGAGGCAGCCCTTCATGCTACTCCGGAGGGATGCGGAACCGTGGGTATGTTGATTAATAATCCGGCGTTTTTCCCATTCCAGCTACCCAACATGACAGGCAGTTTCGTTTCTCAACACAATCGTCGGATATTCGTGATTTATAATGGTTTTGAGGACGAGTTGTTGAAACTGGACCAGTTAACTATGGAGGGTTAAAATTCAGCTGCCCCAAGGGGGGTAATATTAGGCTTACGTTTAAACCCTGTGATCCCTAAAATGGCCCGAACCACCCTCAAACGGTCCTCTTCAAGATTTTTCATCAGATTGATCGCCATGTCCTGAAACCGGGGTCCGAGAAGAATGCCGGGATTCAAGGGCGGCCACCCGGTTTTCAGGATCCGTCCAACGATCCGGCCCTGTAATTCGGAGATTTCCCGGGTTATGTCTTCCCACAGGATGGGTTCAAAACCGGCGGATTTCAGAAATGGATATCGACCCTGTCCGACAAACCGGTTTTTTTCGTGAGCGTTTCCGCGGCCCTGCAGAATTCCTCGGTCAGATCGACTCCCGTTACCCTGCATCCGAAATGATGGGCAAGCGTCCTGGCAGGTCCGCCGATTCCGCATCCCACGTCGATCACCTGCGTATTTTCATCAATCTGTGCCAGACGGCCCAGTTCAAGAGTGGCCATCCGGCCGCCGACATGCAGTTCTTCCATGGGACCCAGGCTGTCTATCGTCAGATTGTCGACATCCGCCCCGGTGCTTTCAAGTGCGGAAAAAATACGGGTCATCAAATCCCGGGCCCCGTAATGTGAATTCAGAGTATCGATATAGTCCGGCATGATTTCCTCTCTTTCAAATCCATGGTTATGGGCCGCAAATCTCCTTTACCCTCCCCACCTGGCCGTCTTCCAGCCGGACTTTGATGCCGTGGGGATGGGTCGATGATCTGGTGAGGATATTCTTGATGATTCCCCGGGTGAGTTTTCCGGTCCGCTGGTCCTTTTTCAGGACAATCAGCACCTCAGCGCCGACGTGAATATCCCTAAGGTTTTGTCCATTCATGATGTTTTCTTCCTTTGTTCCCGGGCATGGGTTTTATGCCCTGTGCCACCCTCGCCGAATCCGGCTTCCCGGCAACCAGATTTTTCTGGCGTTCCTTTCCGATGACGCTTTTTTCAACGTAAAGTTTTTCCCCGGTAAAGGGATTTGTTTCCGTGTGATACATCACCGAGGACCAGGTGGAAGGAGTGGGGGTAAAGATCTGCACCTGTTCCGGGTTGATCTTGAGATTTTCCCGGGTGAATCGTTTCAGGGCGGTCATGTGGGAAATTCCGCACCCCGGATGGGCCGCGATGAGATAATAGGTGAGAAACTGCTTTTTCCCGGCTTTTTTGGATAAGGCGTCAAAGGCGTTCTTAAAATCCAGCAGCGATTTGATGGCGGGTTTCCCCATGAGCGCAAGGATATCTTCTTCGCAATGTTCCGGCGCAATTTTGAGCTGCCCCGACACATGATGAAAAACAACTTCCGTTAAATAGGCCATTCCATTTTTTAAGTCCGCGAAGATCAGGTCGTGTCGGATGCCTGATGCAGTGAACACGTGCCTTACCCCCGGAGTGGATCTTAATTTTTTGAGCAGGTTCGAAAGTTTTCCATGATCCGGCTTTAACCCCCTGCACACCTCGGGGTAAAGGCACCGCTTGTCCGCGCAGGCCCCTTTTTCAAGTTTCAGGCGGCATTCAAAGCCGTACATGTTGGCCGTGGCCCCCCCGGCATCGGTGATGACGCCTTTAAAATCCGGCAACCGTGAGATGGCTTCGGCTTCCCTGAGGATGGAGGCTTCGCTCCTCCAGGACACGGTCCTACCCTGATGAACGGCGATGGCGCAGAAATTACACTCGCCGTAACATCCCCTGTGGGTGGGGATGGAAAACCGGATGGTGTCCATGGCCTTTACGGCTCCCAAAGATTGGTAATGGGGATGAACTTCTCTCTGATAATCCAGGCCGTGAACGGCGTCCAGTTCCTCCTGGGAGAGACCGGGCGATGGGGGATTTTGAACGAGGTATCTGGAGCCATAAGACTGGAACAGGCCCCCGGCGGAAAGGGGGTCGTTGTTGCGGTAGAAAATGTCGAACATTTCGATGAATTTTTTTTTGTCGCCGCTGACATCTTCGAATGAAGGAAGCTCGATGTAATCCTGAGGTTTATCCTTTGAGAGAAAACATAAACCCGGGATGCCCGTACAGGGGCTTCCGGTTTTCAATGCCCGGGCCAGTTGGACCACGGTTTTTTCACCCATGCCGTAAACCAGAAAATCCCCTTTGGCATCCAGGAGGATGGATTTTCTGATTTTGTTCGACCAGAAATCGTAATGGGCGATTCTTCTTAAGCTGGCCTCCATGCCTCCCAGAACCAGAGGGACGGTGTCCTTGAAATACCGCCGGATGAGGTTGGCATACTGGATCACGGCCCGGTCCGGTCTTCGATTATTCACCCCCCCCGGGGTGAAGTCGTCGGTGTTTCGTCTTTTTTTGGCCGCGGTGTAGTTTGCCACCAGGCTGTCCACCGAGCCGCCGGTAATTCCCCAGAACAGCAGGGGTTCTCCCAGGCGCGTGATGTCTGCTCCCGAAGACATATCCGGTTGAGGAATGACGGCTGTTTTATACCCCGCGTTTAAAAGGACCCTGCCGATGACGGCAACACCGATGTAGGGGCTGTCGATATAGGTGTCACCCGTGACCAGGATAATATCGGGCTTTTCCCAACCCAGTGCCTTCATCTCCCCGATACCGGTGGGAAGAAAAAAGGAGGATCCGTTTCCTTTAAGATGAAATAGATTGTCGCCCGTCATAGGACAAGACCCTGTGGTTGAATGATTACCGCCGATTTTTCAAAAATCATCATCTGGGACATTAGCATAACTTCATAAAAATTCAAACAGCGGCAGCGACCTGTGTAGCGACCTGGTCCAGGCATGTTCCCTTTAAATGGAGAAACCAGCGGTAAAGGTTTTGACAAGTTGGCGGGAAAAATCTAAATTATCCGAACACCGGAACCTCAAACGGAGTTGAACGGATTATGGGACTGCTAAATTTTTTAAAGGGGAAATCTCCGGAGGACATCGAGAAACAGGCGGATGACCTGTTTGCCAAGGGGTCCTTCGGACCGGCAAAAATCGAATATGAAAAGGCCTTTTCCAAGTTTGAGAAAAAACCGGAGGGAAGAGGGGATTTTGGGCTCCGGATCAGCGACAAGATTGTCCGGGCAAAAGAAGCCCTTGCCCGGAAACATTGGAAAGATGCCGAAGAATTGATGGTTTCGGATTGCCTCGATGATGCCCGTGAACTCCTCGGTCTGGCCCTGGAATTGACCATGGACGGCCGGGTCAAATCGGAAGTTGAAGAACTGCTGAAAGACCTTTCATCCCGGATGAAGGCCAGGGAGGCCCAAAAGTACGCCGATGCCGGCGAAGCATATGCCGACGAGGATCCCTATGAAAATACCGCCGGATGGGATGATGAAGACCCCGGAGATATCATTGAAGAAGAGGAGTATTTTGAATCGCTTTTGAGCGTTCTTCCGCCGAAGGAACAGGAAGCCTACCGGGGCTACGGGCGGGCTTTCGAAATCGGATATACTGCCTTGAACCAGGGTCGATTCGATGTTGCCGAAGAAAAATTATCTTTGGCCCTGAAGGAAAATTCCCCCGAGAAAACCTATATTCCCCTGGAGCTTGCCGCCGGTTATTTAAACCTGGAAGACTACGCCAGGGCAAAGGAGCTTCTGTATCGATTTCTGGAAGATTTTCCGGATTCCTTAAGAGCCTATCATGTGCTTTGTGAAACTCTCTGGGCGGAAGAAGACTTCGAGGAAGCCCTGAACCTGCTTTCCAACTGCCCGGAAGAAATTTCACATACATCAACGATCCATCTGTTAAGGGGAGAAACTCTGGTCCAGGCCAAAAAATTCAGGGAAGCCGAGGCTGTTTATCAGAACTACCTGGCATCCTGTGGTGGAAAGGACGACCGGGTGATCCGTTCCCTCGCCGGTGTTTATGAAGCACTGGGAGAGACGGCCAGGGCCAGGGCCTTATACGGAGAACTCCTGAATGCCTGCAAGGGCTGCGGGCGTCGTGCGGATGCGGATTTAAGGCGCAGGTTCGCCGACACGAGCTTTTCCCTGGGAGAGCATACTGCAAAGACCCTGGAACTTTACCTGGAACTGGCCGGGACGGACCCCTTCAACAAGGCGGATTATTACGAAAAAGTCTCCACCATCTATCATACCCTGGGAAATGATAAGGAATCCATCAGGTTCAAAGGCTTTTCCGAAAGAGTACGGAGAAACAGTCCTGAAAAATCTTGAGAATAACCCGCAGGAGGAGGAAGTGGAAAAGTTGATCGATGAAAAATACTGGCAGAGAAAATTAACCAGGCTGAAGAGCACCCTGGAGAAGAACAACTTCGAGGTTTACCTGGTTCAAAACGCTGCCGAGGCAAAAGCGGTCGTTTTGAAGGAGATCATTCCCAAGACCGGGGCAAGGCGGATTTCCATGGGCGATTCCCTCACGGCCGTGAACTCCGGATTGTTCGTCGACATCAAAAATCAACCGGGGCTAGAATTTCTCGACACCTTTGAACCGGGGATCCCCATCATGGAAGCGCTTGAACGGCGAAGACAGGCGCTCCTGATGGATTTGTTCATCACCGGGACCAACGCCGTTACCGAGAAAGGTCAGCTGGTCAATCTGGACATGGTGGGAAACCGTGTCGCCGCCGTCACCTTCGGGCCCCGGCACGTGGTGATCCTGATGGGCCGGAACAAAATGACCCCCGACCTGGAATCCGCGATGGAGCGTGTCCGGAGCTATTCAGCACCCGTAAATGCCATCCGGCATCATGTGGACCATCCCGAGCTCGATCCGCCTTGCGTTGAAACCGGGGTCTGCAGCAACTGCAGAAATCCCATGAGAATCTGCAACACCTGGACCATCACGGAAAAATCCTTTCCGCCGGGGCGGATCAAAATTGTCCTGATCAATGAAGATCTGGGACTCTGAGGCACGGAGCGCCGGGATCCGCGCGAGCCGGGGATTTTGCTTCCTTTTTCCCTATAGGTCAGGGCGCTTTCCAGAAACTTGGGCGTGGCGACCAGATCGCCGCACCCCTCGCAGCGTTCGAGAGGATGCTGACCGATGATCTCATCCCGGATGGAAACGGTCCGGACCTGGTCATGATCCACAACCGTAATGGCCCCCGTCGGGCATATGTTGGCGCAGGTGCCGTAGCCGATGCACCGGCCCGGGGCTGGAACGATATGGGCGTGCCCCTCCCGGTGGGCCAGTTTCAGGGCTCCGGCGCCGATGATTTCTTCGCAGATGCGATAACACAGACCACACCGGATACACCCGTCCGGCAGTGGATTCGTGTGAAGGCCGAAATCCCCGGCGATGCGGAAAAGTCTTTCGGATTGCGGTGCATAGGCCATCAGGGTGTTCATGGCCTGGCTTCTGACGGCCACGATTTCTTCGCTCCAGGTCACCACCGAAAGACCGGGTTTCACCCGGGTCGTGCAGGACCGCTGAAGCCTGCGGGGGCCTTCTCCGGTGCCGACCTCGACAAAGCACAGTCGGCATGTTCCGATGGGTTTTTTGAGAGCCGGATGGTAACAGAGGGATGGCACCCGAATGCCCAGATGCCGAAGCACCCTCAGCAGATTTTGGCCTTCTTCTGCGGTTTGCGTCACCCCATCGATAACGATTTCATTGATCATGACGAGGACTCCAGCACCCGCAAACAATCCTGCGGCAGCCGGCAGGTTCCTTCCCCGTCGATGCTGACCTCCACAAGGGTATCCGGATCATTGATGGAGGTGTCCGGATCCACCACGATGCCGTGCCTGCCGAGATACTTCACCATAAAGTTGTCCCATTCCTCGTCTTTGGACTTTCTATAGATTTCCACCTTTTGCCCTTTTCGGAAAACAGTCATCGCTTTTCTCCCGTAGTCATCGTCCCGTCACGGTTGCGGGTTGACCGCACCTTGCATTTTAACGGCTTCCGTTTGCCGGGCGCATCGGGTACACAGCCTTCGTCCTCGATTGGCCGGTGCAACCGGCAGGGTCCGCTTTTCGACAAAATCGATATATCTTTCCGTTCCCAGCACCGTGCCGCATTCCGCGCAACGGATCAGGGGCTGACGGTTCAAAGTGGTGCCGCAGAGGGAAAGCATCCGTTCGTCCCCCACATCCTTCATCTGCAACGCCGCATTGGGGCAATGGGTCGCGCAGGCGCCGCAGCGCAGGCAAATGTCGCACCGAAGGCAGCGGCGGGCCTCTTCCCTCGCCATGTTTTCCGTATAGCCGAGCTCCACCTGCTGAAAAGTCGTTCGCCGGCGGTCAATGCCGAGGAGCGGCATGTCGGGACGCTTCAAGGCCATCTTAGTGGACGCGGAAATTTCAACGCAGGGAATCCGGCCCCTGCGGACCGGAACCGGGGGCATGGTGGGCTGGGGGATACCGCACAGGTACCGGTCGATGGCTTCCGCCGCTCTTTTCCCACCGCCAATGGCCTCCACCACGGTGGCAGGGCCGGTAACCGCATCTCCGGCGGCGAAAATTCCCGGAACAGAGGTTTCCATGGTAACCCTGTTGATGCCGATGGTGGAACGCCGGGTCCAGTCAACCTCGCATTGCCCCTCTTTCAGGCACTGGGTGTCCACTTTTTGGCCGATGGCGACGATGACGGTATCGGCCTCGATCAAAAAATCACTGCCTTCCATGGGAACGGGCATCCACCGATCCCCCTCCGGGATTTTTCGCAGCTCGGCCCTCAGGCATTTCAAAGCCGTCAGCCCCCGGTCATTCCCGACGACTTCAAGAGGCACGGTGAGAAATGAAAAATCAACCCCTTCCGCTTCCGCCTGTTCGACTTCTTCCTGATTCGCCGGCATTTCGTTTGCGGTCCGGCGATAGGCGATGGTAACGTTTCCGCTGCCCAGTCGAAGACTTGTGCGGGCCGCGTCGATGGCCACATTGCCTCCGCCGATCACGACCACCCGGCTCCCCGGTTTTTGGCGATTCCCCAGGGCGACGTCCTTTAAAAAATCAATGGCGGGAATAACGTTCGGAAAATCGTGCTCACCGGGAATGTTCGTGCTGAAGGACCGGTGGGCCCCGATGGCGAAAAAAAAGGCGTCTCCGCCCTCGGCCTTGAGGCCTTCCAGGGTGACATCCTTTCCGAACCGGGTGTTGAACCTGAATTCCACACCCAGGTTCCGGATCATTTCTACTTCCCGGTCGATAACCTCCCGGGGAAGGCGATACCTGGGAATACCCACCATCATCATGCCGCCGGCCACGGGCAGAGATTCGATGACCACCACCCGATACCCCTTGAGGGCCAGGTAGTAAGCCGAACTCATGCCGCCGGGTCCTGCGCCGATCACGAATACTCTTTTCCCCCGGTCCGGCGCTTTTTCCGGGTTCCGGTATTCCCGGTTGGACAGAGCGCGTTCGGCCGCGAAACTTTTCAGAAACCTGATGGAAACCGGTGTGTCGATACGCCCCCGGACACACATGAATTCGCAGGGTCTTGTGCACACCAGACCGCATACCCAGGGAAAGGGGTTGTCCTGCCGAATGACCGCTATGGCCTCCCGGTCCTTTCCCTCACCGATGGTGGATTTCCCATGATAAGTCCTTTTCCTACAGGCTGCCGTAATCCAGGGAAGCCACCTGACGGGCGTGGCGTTCGCGCCGGATCCGGGTCATCTCCCCGACTTTGCCGAAGTGAAGACAATGGACCGGACAGACGGAAACGCAGGCCGGCTTTAGCCCCTTGTCAATTCTGTCCATGCAGTAGTTGCACTTGACCACCTTGCCTTGTTCCGGGTGCCATTGCGGCGCCCCCCAGGGGCAGGCGGTAATGCAGCTCTTACAGCCGACGCAAAGGGCCGGATCCACGAAGACAATACCATCCTCGGCGCGCCGTTGCATGGCGCCCGTGGGGCAGGCGGGAACGCACCAGGGATTTTCGCAGTGATAGCAGCCCATATAGACATAGGAGGCTTTGGGCAGGCCGTTGATCAGTTTCGGTCCCACTTCCACAACCTGGCACAACCGGGGGCCCGGGGGGAGTGATTTGTAAGTTTTGCACTGAACTTCACAGGCATGGCAGTCGATGCATTTCTGAGTGTCCTGAAGCAGGTAATACTGACTCATTTCATCCTCCCTGAAAGTTAACTATCCCTATGGACGATCATGTCCCGATACCTTTTTGACGGAGACGAAATGCTCCTGAAACGCAACGCCGCCCCCGGCCTTGTCGTAGATCCGGTTGCCCCCGGGCATGAATTTGTTATCCGCCAGGCCCCTGCCGAAAGCCCGGCTTTCGATGGGCAGCCGGTGTCCGAACCCATGTACCACGAAGACCGCCTCGGAATGAATATGCTCCGTCAACTTGGCACGAATGGTTTCGGTATAGCCGTTATTCGAAACCGCCACGGTATCACCGTCGGAAATTCCCAGCTTTCGGCCCTCGGCCGCGTTGATCCATAACACATTTTCCGGCATCTGCTCGAAGAGCAGGGGGTTGTTGACCGTGTGGCCCTGGGTGTGGAAGCCGCAGCGGCCGAAGGTGAGCCGGAAAGACCCTTCCGGGGGCCTTGCCGGGGATTGGTAAGGCAAAAAGCTCGGGATTCCCTGCTTTTCAAGCTTATCATCGATCATTTCGATTTTTTCAGATGGTGTCTTGAAGTGTGATCCTTCCCCGATGTCCTTATAAACGGGGGCATCTCCCAGACGGACCAATCCCGTACGGTCGAAATCCTCGATGGTCATCCCCGTTCCTTCCAGTTGAAAGCGCCGGATGTCCTCGACGGTGTCAAATGCCAGTTTGTCCAGACCCATTCGTTTCGCCAGGCCGGTGATGATTTCCCAGTCCGCCCGGGTATCGTACCGCGGTTGAACCACCCGCTGCCGAACGAAGAAATAGGGAAGGAGGTCGTTTTTGGTAGCGATGGTGCTTTCCCGCTCCAGGTAAGGGGAAAGGGGCAGCACCACATCGCTATACCAGGCGGTGTCCGACCAGGTAAACGTCACCGATACCAGAAAATCCAGTTTGTCGAATACCCGGCGCAGACGCTCCGGGTCCGCGTAACCCATCAGGGGATCATGACGATAGGCGATATACGCCTTAATCGGGTAGGGGTCCTGGGTTTCGATGGCCTCGAATGCCAGATGGGCGAGCCCCGGTCCGGCTTCGAAATGCGGGTATTTCCATCCAACGCCGTCCACCCGCTTCTCTTTTGGTTTGTCGTAAAGATTGATCAGTTCCTTCAGTCCCTTGTGCCCGAAGGCCCCGGGCTTGTTGGCCAGGGGCAAGCCGCCTTTGGCTCCCACCGAACCGAGAAGGGCATTGATGATATAGATGGTTCGGGACATGTAATAGGAGTCCCTGTACCTGGCGTTCATCCAGCCCGGATGCCCAGTACGGCCGGTTTTGCCTTGGCCAGCTCATGGACAAAGGCGATGATGCGATCCGCGGGGACACCGGTTTCCGTTTCGGCCCATTTTGGGCTATACGGTTTGACGAAATTTTCCAGCTCATTGAAATCCTTGAAAAAGCGATGGACGTAGGCGGCATCGAACAGCCCACTTTTGAGAATTTCATGGATTACCGCCAGGTTGAAGGCGTAATCGGTTCCCGGACGCACCTGAAAGTAATTGTGGGCCTTACTGGCGGTCACGCTGGCCCGGATGTCGATCACCGTGAGACGGCACCCTTTTTCCAGGGCGTACGTCAGGTCGTTTACCTCACGGACATCTATGGCCTCAAAAATATTCCGGGTCTGAAGGACCACATGCCGGGCGTTTTTATAATCGTAAACGAGATTTTTCCGGCCGAATCCGAACACCGAGAGGGCCGCATGCTGAACGTTCCGGGCGCAGGAGCTGTCATGATTACAGTAGTTGGGAGTGCCGAGGCCGCGTAAAAACGCCCGGTGGAGGTCCCGGAAAGGCCCGCCCCGGTCCGTCAGCAACAAGCTCCTGGGACCGTATTGTCCGGTAACGGCGGTGAGTTTCTCCGCCACATGATCCAAAGCTTCGTCCCAGGAGACCTTACGCCATTCTCCCGATCCCCGGGGCCCTTTCCGGATCATGGGATACTGGGGGCGCTCCCGGTCGGCGATCAGTGCTTTTCCGGCCGCTCCCCTTGCACAGATGCCCCCGGCGGTGGGCCCATGGGGATTGCCCTGAAGAAAAGTGATATCTCCGTTTTCGACCTCCGCCATGATGGGGCAGCGGACCGTGCACATGCCGCAGATGCTGAAAATTTGTTTCTTCGCCATGAATCATCTCCTTTGGGTCACGGGGTCTCGGCGGACCTGAACCGGACACCGCATTTCCTGAATCTAAGCAATATTCGTACCAGGCAGCCCATGGCTCCCCGCTAAAGGCAGAATATCCGTTAAACCACCCGTATACGGGTTTTTTAGCCCGGTTGGGGTTCGCTTTCGCCGGTCCGGACGCGTTGGACACCGGAAAGTGCAAAAAAATAACGGCATCCTCATGGTTTTTCTTGCAGTTCTATAACCATCCAAAATAATAAAATTCCGATAAAACCGCAAGGTGCAACCTTATTATGGCACTAGAAAAACCAGCCGGCCGTTTAAATGATCCCGGTTCCGGTAAACGGAAATTTTCTACGTGGCCCACAATAGCATAATCAATTAATAAAACAAGTAATTGGGGTGGCCTTCCAGGCAGATTGGACATTACTGCCGGCGCCTGGCATAGCCTTTGCTCATTTCAGGGCGTGCCGGGTGTTCACTTGAAGGAAAATGACCGGCTCAGACAGGCCTGCGAAGAATCCCATCCGTTCCAGGGCATGGTGGGAAAAAGCAAAGCCATGTTGCAGGTGTATGAAACCATTCGAATGGTGGCCAAAACAGATCTTACGGTGCCTGATTACCGGTGAGTCGGGAACGGGCAAGGAACTGGCCGCACGGGCTGTTCATTCCTTCCCATCCGCGGCCTTCTCCGGGGTTTCGGGGCATGTCATTCATGGCGCAGGGCATCGATGGGGTTGAGCTGGGCCGCTTTCCTCGCCGGGAAATAGCCGAAAATCACGCCCACGGCCGCAGAAAACAGGAAGGCATAGCCCACGATGCCGAAATTGAGGACAAAGGGAAGATGTAAGACCTTTGCACCGGCGATAGAGGCCACAAGGCCCGTGAAAATACCCACGACCCCGCCGAAACAGGAAATGGCCACGGCTTCCACGAGAAACTGGATGAGGACTTCCTTCTCGAGTGCGCCGATGGCCAGCCGGATTCCGATTTCCCGTGTCCTTTCGGTGACCGACACGAGCATGATGTTCATGATCCCGATACCGCCCACCAGAAGGCTGATGGCGGCCACCGCGCCGAGAAGCGTCGTCATCACCCGCGTGGTGCCGGTAAGGGCCTGGATCAGCTCCCGGGTGTCCCGGACGTTGAAATCATCCTCTTTGCCCTCACCGATACGCCGGCGATCCCGGAAGAGCCTTTCAAGGCTGGATTTCACCGGGTCAATTGCATCGGCGCTCCGGACGGAAACAAAGATGGCATCCACATCGGTGTTTCCCGCAATTCTCCGCTGAAAGGCGGCGATGGGAATCAGCACCATGTCGTCCTGATCGTGGCCGAAACTGGACTGCCCCTTGGTTTTGAGCACGCCGATGACCTGGCAGGACAGCTTTTCCAGACGGATCCAGGAGCCGATGGGATTCTGGGCGCCGAACAACTCTTTGCAAACCGTCGCCCCCAGGATGCAAACGGCTTTTCCGGCCCGGAGTTCCGTGTTGGTAAATTCCCGGCCGGAATGAAGTTCCCAGTCTCTTACCTGAAGAAAGCCGTTGGTGGTGCCCGTGACCGTTGTGGACCAGTTGAGGTTTCCCTTGATGGCCTGGGTGGCCTGATTTGAATTCGGGGCCACGGCTTCAATTCCTGAAATATGCGTTGAAACCGCCTCGGCATCGTCTATCGTAAATTTATCCGCCGTGGAACGGGAGCCTCCCGGCCCGTGAAATCCCTGACCGGGACGGATATGCAACTGATTGCTTCCCATGCTTGAGATTTCCCTGGTGACCTGGGCGGTTGCCCCCCGGCCAAGGGTTACCAGGGTGATGACGGCGGAAACGCCCACCACGATGCCCAGAATGGTCAGAAATGAGCGCAGCGCATTCCGGCGGATTTCCCGGAGGGCCAGAAATACATTTTCCATGAACATCAGCGGCCTCTTTTCATGAGGCCGTTGTCGATCAGACCATCGGTAAAATGAATCCGCCGCCCGGCGTATTCGGCCATTTCCGGTTCATGGGTCACCATGACGATGGTGATACCGTTTTCCCGGTTAAACCGTTGAAGAAGATTCATCACGTCGCGGCTGGTGGCCGAATCCAGATTCCCCGTGGGTTCATCGGCCAGAAGCACTTCAGGATGGGACACGATGGCCCGTGCGATGGCCACCCGCTGCTGCTGTCCTCCGGAAAGCTCACCGGGGGTGTGCGCCTCCCATCCGGAGAGGTTCACCGCCGCCAGGGCTTCCCGTGCCCGCTTCCGGCGTTCACCAGGTCGGACGCCTCGGTAGATCAACGGCAGTTCGACATTTTCAAGGGCCGAGGTGCGATTGAGCAGGTTAAACCCCTGGAAAACAAATCCCAGAAAATGCCTGCGCACCAACGCCCGCTGATCTCTGGACAAGCCCCCGACGGACATGTCCTGAAAAATATACTTCCCGTCGGTGGGGACATCCAGACACCCCAGGATATTCATGCAGGTGGATTTTCCTGATCCGCTGGTTCCCATGATGGCGACAAATTCCCCCCTGAAAATGGCCAGATCAATTCCCTTCAATGCAGGCATGGCCGCAGCCCCCCTGCCATACACTTTTGTCACGGCTTTCAGTTCGAGGAGTGGATTGTCCGGGTGATTTTCTTTCATTTTGCGGTTTCCGTGCTGTCGGTGATGAACAAATCCCCTTCTTTTACATCTCCTCCGATGATTTCGGTGATATGACCATCGGATTCACCGATGGCGATATCGACCGGGACTGGTTTTCCACTTCGAAGAACCCACACCTGCTGTTGTGTCTTCCCATTGGAGGTATCGGATGGACGCTTCTCCCGGGTGCGGAATCTGGGCAGAAACAGTCCGACAACCCCCCGGTCGTCCTTTTGTTTTACGGTCTCCGGGGAAACCGGGGGGGTAAACCTGAGCGCGGCATTGGGCGCCAGCAGGACATCGGAGATTTTTTTTACGGTAATATCCGCCGTGGCGGTCATGCCGGGCATCAGCAGCAGGTTTTGGTTGTCGACCTTCATGACCGTTTCATAGGTGACCACGCCGGATGTCGTGGAGGGACCGTATCGCACCTGAATCACCCGGGCGGTGAATTTCCGTTCCGGATAGGCGTCCACCGTGAAGATGGCTTCCTGCCCTTCTTTTACGCGTCCCACATCGGCCTCGTCAACATCCACATGGAGGGCCATCTGAGCAAGGTCTTCGGCCAGCGTAAACAGCACCGGCGCAGACAGAGACGCGGCTACGGTCTGCCCGGGTTCCACGGAGCGGGTCAAGACCACGCCGTTAATGGGCGAACGAATTTCCGTTTTGGACAGGTCCGTTAAAATGGCGTCAAGAGTGGCCTGGGCCTGGGAAATAGCGGCGCGGGCCGATGCTTCATCGGCAATGGCCCGCGCCAGAGCCGCCCGGGCCCCATCCACATCGGTCTGAGAAACGGCTTTTCCGCTGCTGAGTCTGGCGGCGGACGAAAAGCGGTTCGACTGGTTTCGGGTTTCTTCCAGGGTGGCCCGGGCCTGCTCGAGCCCCGCCCGTGCTTTTGACAATGTGGCTTCGGCCTGGAGCACTTCCGCATTCAAGCGGGTGGTGTCCAGACGGGCGAGGACCTGGCCTTTTTTAACCGGATCATTATAGTCGGCCTCTACGGTTTTGATAATGCCGGAAAGTTCGCTGCCCACATCCACCTGATTGGTGGGCTCCAGGTTGCCCGTGGCGACCACCGACAGGGTCATGTCTCCCTTGATTACCGGCTGGGTTTGATAGGTGACGGCGTTTTTGTCGCCGGACTTGAACCAGAAGATGACGGCGATACCCAATAACGGCAACCCCGCCGCCAGCAACCAGCGTTTCCATCTCCTCCGGACGGATCCGGACGGATCCATATCCGGCATGGGGTAGGGGTTTTCAGTGGTTCCCGGGTGTGTGGTTTTCATTCCCTTGCTTTCCTTGGTTTGACGATGGGTTGCAGGAATTGTCGGCAGGAAGCCAACCTCCTCCCAGGGCCTTGTATAAGGCGATAAGATCCGTTGCGCCCAGGCTGAGGCTTTCCGCCTGTTGACTCTCAAAGGAATAAAGGGAGCGTTGGGCTTCCAGCACGGTGCTGAAATCCGCCAGCCCCGCTTCATACCTCACTCTGGCCAGGGATTCAGCCTCCCGGGCCGCCCGAACCGCTTCGGAAAGGGATGCCATCCGATGCCGTTCCCCGGAATAGGCAGAAAGGGCGTTTTCCACCTCTTCCAGGGCGTTTAAGACAGCCGATTCGTATTGATACAGGACCTGGTCCCGGATGGCGGATTGAACTTCGATATTGCGTTTGACGGCCTTGCCGTCGAAGATGGACCACACCACCTGCGGCCCGAAGGAGGATGTCCGGCTGGATAGAGAAAACAGATTCCCGGCGGACAGGGACTCCAGACCGATGGACCCGTTCAGGGTGAACCGGGGGTATTGATTTGCCGCAGCAACCCCGATGTTGGCGGTCTGGGCGGCCAATTCCCGCTCAGCCTTGACCAGATCCGGCCTTTGGCGCAAAACATCGGCGGGAATGCCCACAGCGATATTTTCGGGGGGTGTGGGGATGGGAGCGGTTGGTTCAAGCTCCTGATGAAGGTTTCCCGGGGGCAGTCCCAGGAGGACGGCCATCCGGTTTTTGGTCTCTTCCAGGCCGGTCTGCAATGACGGTCGGGTCGAAAGGGTGCTTGCCAGGTTGTACCGGGCCTGCTCCAGTTCAAGCGCATTGCCGAGACCGGCCGAAAGGCGCCATGCCGCCAGACGGCAGGTTTCCTCCTGCAGCCGGATATTGGCTGAAACGATGGCCAGTTTTGCCTGGAAGGCCCTCATCTCCACGTAGTTACGGGCCATTTCAGCCAAAAGGGAAACCATCACATCCCCCACGTCTCCGCCGGCGGCTTCCACATTGGCGTCGGCGGCTTCCACCGAGCGCCGGACCCCGCCGAAAATGTCCAGCTCCCAGGCAGCATCGAAACCGGCCGTATACAGCTCCCGGTCCGTTCCGCTTCCGCTGTTGCTGCCGGTATTCATTTTCCTGACGCTTGCCGCGGCGTCAAGGGTGGGGAATGCCTCGGACCGGCTCAATCCCCGTTTTGCCCGGGCCTCCTGCAAACGGGATCCGGCCGCTTTCAGATCAAGGTTGCCGGAAACAAGGCGGGTTGTCAGATCCGAAAGTACCGGATCATTGAAAACGGTCCACCAGTCGGCCCGGAACTGATCTTCCACAGGGCCCTGGGCAAGACCGTTTTCAAGATTCGCATGCCATTTTCCGGGAGTGGTCACGGGGTGCCCGACATAGTCGGGGCCCACCGACAGACACCCGTAAAAGATCATCGGCAGTGCCGTTATCAGAAATATGCCGGACAATTTTGAAAACATCGAGAGGTGCTTTCCGCCTTTGACGGCACTTTGACCTTATTTCGCCTCTTTCATCCGGCCCGGATTATCGGGGTTGCCGGCCCCCATGGGCATTCTGGGACAGGACCCGCTCTGCATGTTCCGACGGAGCGGCATTTTGAAGGTATTCAGTTTTTTCATCTGGTCGGGGGTCAAAATCTTTCCCATGGCCAGCCGGGACTCGATTTGATGGACAAACATCCGGCCTTTTGCGTCGGCTATTTTTTCAGCCAGTTGGATAACCGCATCGTTATCCACGGGATCTTCCGAAAAGGCTTTCTCCATTTCCAGATGAAGTTTGTCGATCCGGCCGTTAAGTTCCACCTGTTTATCCCGGAACTTGAACTCGGACGCCTTTAATTGGCCGACCTGTTGGTCGGTGATGTTGAGCTCACGGATCATTTCGGGATTTCGCCAGATCCCAAAGGCCTGGTAGCAACCGCCTTTTCCGCACATTCCCCGGTGAGGACCGCTGCCGTCACCCGGGGAAAAAGCCAGTGCCGGCATGACCAGGAAAAGGGTCAAAACCAGACACGCCGCCATGCCGATGAACAATTTTCTTTCAATGTGGTGTTTCATAATCTGCCTCCTTTTAAGGGTTTTGGTTGGGGACAGGATAGCGGCTCAATGTAAAGCCTTTATGTGGTTCATGATTGAAATTGTAAATGTTTTGTAAAGGGTATTGCTCCGTCAGGGTATTCGTATTAAGCATGAAACCCATGGAAAGGGCAAATTAAACCGGCTGGAGGAAAAGTTCAAGAAAAAGGCGGTTCCGATTCAATGAAAGAAACCAGCCCCATTAAAATCCTTATTGTCGATGACGATAAAAAGCTCTGCCGGCTGGTGGGCGAATATCTTGCGCCCATGGGTTACGCGGTGGAAGCGGCCCACACGGGGATGGCGGGGCTCGAGATGGCCCTTGCCGGTGACTACCATGCAATCATCCTGGATATCATGATGCCGGGGATGGACGGCCTGGAATTGCTGAAGGAATTGCGGAAGCAATCGGATGTCCCCGTGCTCATGCTGACGGCCCGGGGGGATGAAACCGACAGAATCGTGGGGCTTGAGCTGGGGGCCGACGATTATCTGCCCAAGACATTTTCCACCCGGGAACTTCTGGCGCGCCTCCGTGCCGTTACCCGTCGATCCGTAAATGCCTTGCGAAGGCCCCAGCCTTCGGTCAGGGATGAAACCCTGATCCTGGGAAACCTCCACATCAACAAGACTTCCCGAACTGTCCGGCTGGACGCCGAAACCCTCAATCTGACAGCACTTGAATTCGACCTGTTGACCTGTCTGGCCGAGGCTGCCGGACGGGTGCTGTCGAGGGACCAGCTCCTGGATTTTGTTTCCGGCAGGAGCTACGAAGTGTTTGACAGATCCATCGATGTGCACATCTCGTCCCTGAGGCGCAAATTGAAGGACGACTCCAGGCAACCCAGATTCATCAAAACCGTCCGTTCCGTGGGCTATAAGTTCGCGGACCCGGCCGATCCGGCATCATGAAAATTTTTCCCTCCATATTATCCAAAATTCTGTTCTGGCTTTTTCTGAACCTTGCCGTGGTTGCCGGCGTGCTTATCGTTTTCTTCACCTTCTGGTCCCCCATGGACCTCTATGGTATTTTCGGTTTTCAGGCCTCGAATCGAATGAACGCTTTCGCCAGACTGATTTCCCATGACCTGAATCAGGTAAACAGAAAAGACTGGGGAGAGGTCCTGAACCGGCATGCGGAGATACACCGGGTGGGGTTTGTTTTAATTCTGAGGGACAATACCCGGTTTTATTCAAATCCCACGGACATCCCGGACGAAGTCTTGAAAATGGCCGGGGGAGGCTTTCCCCCGCCTTTTTCCGGAAAGCGGAGGATGATGCATCTTTCCACCCATCCGGATAAATATAATCCGCATCGCGCGATGATGATCAGGACAAAGGCACCCACACGCTACTGGCTGGGGACCCGGATCCCTATTTTTATATCCGCTTCCCATAAACCGGAGCCGGGGCTGCTCCTGGCGGTTTCGGATTCCATTACGGGCAACGGCTTTTTTTTTGAACCCCTGCCGTGGATGATCGTGGCGGCCGCCGTCATCTTCATCTCCGTGCTGTTGTGGATTCCTATGGTGAGGAACATCACCCGTCCCCTGGCCCGGCTCACCCAGGCGGCCGAACAGATCGCCCGGGGGCGCTTCGATGTTCGCCTCCATGAATCCAGGACGGATGAAATCGGGCGACTGGCCGGCGCCATTAACCACATGACGTTTCGTCTGGATGGATTCGTCAAGGGACAGAAGCGCTTTTTAAGCGACGTGGCCCATGAACTGGGATCTCCCATCGCCAGGATTCAACTGGGTCTGGGGATTCTGGAGCAGCGGGTCCATGCCGATCACCAGGTCCAGGTGGCCGACGTCATGGAAGACGTCTCGCACATGTCCAACCTGGTCAATGAACTGCTGGCCCTGTCCCGGGCTGAAACCGGCGTCGCAGCCGCACGATTGGAAAGCATCGCCCTTTTGCCGGTGGTTCAGCGGGCGGTGAAACGGGAAAGCGGACCTGAAACCAGGATCCTCATCCGCATGGATCCGAAAACGAAGGTTGTGGCGGATCCCGAGCTTCTCACCCGGGCCATGGCCAATGTCGTGCGAAACGCGGTAAAATACGCCGAAGCCGCCGGTCCCGTTTATATCTCGGCGGAAAGAAAGAAAAACCAGGTGGAACTTGAGACCCGGGATATGGGAAACGGGGTTCCCGAGGATTTTCTGGACAAGCTGTTCGATCCTTTTTTCCGTCCTGAATCTTCGCGGGAAAGGGATTCCGGCGGCGTGGGCCTGGGGTTGTCCATCGTAAAAACCTGCATCGACGCCTGCAAGGGGTCTGTTTCCGTGCGAAATGTGACGCCCAGAGGCTTTGCCGTCACGATCACTCTCCCAGCGGGTTGAACAGCGCTCCCCAATACGCACGCGAAAGGTTTCCCGGACCGTCTGCATATTCGACCCTGAACCGGCTTTTGCCCTTTTCCCTGACCCGGAGCAACTCATTGAAAAACAGGTCTCTCTCCTGCAATGAGACAACGGGGAAATCATAAGGACGGTTTTGGTGCTTGAATTCCCTTTTGTCCTGTTTTCGCTGTTCAACAAAAGCGATATGGTCGTTCAGCCGTTTATGGATGCGGTCGTTGGTGAATCCGGCGATTTTGGGAAGATTTAAAGCGATGTCTTTTTCAAATTCAGGAAAGAGCTCTATGCCGACGCTGTTTCTGCCTGAGGCCATGGCGGCGAACATCGTGGTGCCGATGCCCAGAAAGGGGTCCAGGATCGTATCTTCCTTTACCGAAAACATGTTGATCAGGCGATAGGGCAGCTCAAAGGGAAAGGCCGCACTTCTGTTCCGGGCCTTCCTGGTGAAGAGCGTCTGGGACGCTCCCTTGAGGTCCATCCAGACGTCCGAAAACCAGTGGTTTCGTTCCTCCCAGAAAAAAGCGCTTTCCCGCCGTTTCCGCGCGTCCTCGGCGCTGCGGAATTCCCGTTTGGCGCCTTTGCGGAAGATAAGAACATACTCATGTTCCAGGGTGACGTAAGCCCCTGCGGGAAGCATGCCGGACCCCATGAATTTGTTCGGTGCGTTGGTCTGTTTTCGCCAGAGAATGCAGGGAAGGGATAAAAATCCGGCCCCCCGCAGAGAGGCGGCGATTCGGGTATGGTTCGGGTACAGACAAAAAACATCATTGATGGTCCGGGTGGCGTCGCCGATATTGATGCAGGCCGTTGCCCCCTTTTTCATTACCCGGAAAAGTTCCAGCCAAATCGGATCCAGAACCCTGTGCATGAGCTCGAAAGCTATACTGCCGTTGTTTTCCCGAAGGGCGCTGCCGATATCCGGCGCCTGTTGAACAAAGATGTCGTCCCACATGGCGATCATCGGGTAGGGGGGAGAGGTGACCACCAGATCGATGCTTTCCGAGGGAATGGCCTTCATGGCCATCGCGTTCCCGAACGCTATCTGATGTTGGGTCTGCATGATGGAATGGTTTTACCCCTGATTTGAAGAAGCGGTTTTTTTTATTTTCTATCCGGGATGTCCGGGATTATAGATCAGTCCTCCGGAGGCCGCGTAATCCCGGAGCACGGACGCCGCCTCTTCCCTCAAAACATCCCGAGTCACCTCAACGCCGTGCTTTTCAAGGGCCGAAACCCAGTTTTGCGGTTTTGGCCCCTCGTCGAAACCGATGGCCCCGGCGTCTTCACTCCTTGCGCCGCAGACCAGCCGGCGGACTCCGGACCAGTGGACGGCGCCGAAACACATGACGCAGGGTTCGGTGGCGGCATAAAGCGAAAAGTTAAGCCGGCCCCCGTCGCCGATGTCATATCGGCCCAGGATGCTCTGGGTCAATATGATGGCGGTGATTTCGGCATGCAGCACCGAGCAGTTGGCGGTCGTCACCAGGTTGACTCCGGGCGCGGTGAGATGACCGCTGTCGTCGAAAATGGCTGCTCCAAAGGGACCGCCGGTCCGGTTTTTCACGTTCTGCCGGGATAACGCCACGGCAAAGCGCATCCGGTCTTCCCCGGTGGGGAAAAAAGTCCCCGATTTTTCCAGGAAATCCGGAATCCAGCGGGGCAATTGGAATTTAATGTCCGGCAGTCTCATGTCCAGTGGTCGCCAAATTGGAAGTCCATCCAACCATGATCGGAAACGGGTGTCAATGGGAATGAAAACCGTCAGGGAAAAATGTACCCCAATTCGGTATTTCCGTTGACAAATGCATCCATTTTATTACAATCCTGTTTAACCTTTTCATCGGAAGGAATACCCATGACCGACTTTTATTTCAAATCCGCAAGAGCTGTTGTGGAAATGATCCGTTCCAAAAAAATTTCCCCCCTTGAACTGATGAAAGAAACTTTTGCCCGCATCGAAAAAATAAATCCCCTTCTGAACGCATTTACCCATCTTTATCCTGAACAGGCCCTGGAGCAGGCAAGACGGTTGACCGAAAAAATGGCTTCCGGTCACCACCCCGGTCCCCTGTACGGCCTCCCCATCGGGGTGAAGGATCTGGAAGACGTGGAGGGCATGATCACGAGCTTTGGATCCATTCCTTTCCGGGACAACATCGCTCAACAGGACTCCACTCAGGTTTCCCGGTTAAAAGCCGCCGGGGCTGTCATTGTGGGGAAAACCAATACCCCCGAACACGGTTTTACCGGCTTCACCAAAAACAGGCTTTTCGGAACCACCCGAAACCCCTGGAATCTCGACAAAACACCGGGGGGCTCCAGCGGCGGCTCCGCCGCCGCCGTATCCGGCGGCATGCTCGCCATGGCCACGGGGTCGGACGCGGGCGGATCCATCCGCATTCCCTCATCCTATTCAGGCTGTTTCGGGTTGAAGCCATCCGCCGGCAGAATCCCTGCGGGTCCGGCACCTCTCCTGCCCATGAACGCCATTTGCGTGCCGGGGCCTTTAACCCGTTATGTGGAAGACGCGGCCCTCTATCTGGATTGCGTGGCCGGCTATCATCCTTCGGATCACTATTCCGTCCCCCATCCGGGGTTTTCATTCCTTGAACGGCTGGATCACCTGCCCGGAGGGCTTAAAATCGCCTTCAGCCCCACACTCGGTTTTGCCCGGGTTCAAAAAGACGTGCTGAAAAGGGTTGAAGGAGGCGTTCAATCCTTTGAAGAAATGGGACATCGGGTGGAACTCTATGAAGGTGATTTTTTCGATCCCTCGGAAGCCTGGTCCCTTTTGATGAATATGGACATTTATGCGCAGATACGGGATGTTCTGGAGAAGCACAAGGATGACATGGGCCGGTCCCTGGTGAAAGCACTCAGCGGCATGAAATCCGTAACGCTGGAAAATATCATTGAAGCCAATGTGATCCGTACCGAATTGAACAGAATACTATGGCGGATTTTCGAGGACTATGATTTGCTGATCACCCCCACCATGCCCACGGATGCGTTTAACGCCGAAGGACCGCCCCCCTCGGAAATTGACGGCAGTCCCATCGATATTCTGGGGGCTGTGGCCTTCACCTATCCCTTTAACCTGTCGGGTAATCCCGCCGTCTCCGTTCCCGTGGGGTTTTCCGACAAGGGTCTGCCCGTAGGCCTGCAGATCGTCGGTCCCAGGTACCGGGACGACCTCGTGCTTCAGGCCGCCAGGGCGTTTGAAAAGGCGAGACCGTGGCAGGATAACCGGCCCCGAACCGGATAACTGCCGGCATCAGTCGGAACCGATCCAGAGGGAAAGGCCCGGGAACAGGGTCTTATCACAGCCGTCCCTTTCTCAGGATGGCCACGATGAGCCAGAGCCCCATGACGGCCGCGGCCAAAAATCCGATGATGCCGATAAGGGAAATACCGTAGAAAAAAGGAGGGGTCCTGGAAAAAACAATCAAGGCGGAACCCACGATCAGGGCGGCGATGATGATGGAAAAAGAAATCCGGTTGCTGATCTTGTCGTAGGTGGAAAGGGTGTTATCGATGCCTTTTTGTTCAATCAAAAGGGGAATTTGACGGCGGCGGATGAATTTTGAGATTTCCCGGAAGTCCCTGGGCAGTTGCTGCAGAACTTCCAGAAGTTCGGAAACCGTTTGAAGCATGTCCCCGGTCAGCCGTTTGGGGTGAAACCGGTCCATTTTGATCCGCATGATAAAGGGTTCAGCCCGGGAAATAATGTCAAACTCAGGGTCCAGTGCCAGCGCAACCCCTTCCAGGGTCCCCAGGGCTTTCAGCATGAGGAAAATGTCGGGTGCGATGCGGAGGCGGTGCCGGGAGGTCAGTTCCAGTAGATTTTGCAGGAGTTTCCCGATCTTGATGTCTTTCAGGGGCTTGTACAGATGTTGGCCTAAAAAATCAGCCACGTCCCTTTCCAGTGCCCTCATGTCCGGTTCATAATCCCAGAGGGTCAGTTTCAAAAGAACCTGGGTTGCCCTGGATTCGTGCCGATGCACCACGCTGTCCACCAGCTCCACGAAATTTTCCCGGGTCTGACGGTCGACCGACCCCACCATACCGAAATCCAGAAGGCAGATGACATTTCCGGGAAGAACGAAGATGTTGCCGGGATGGGGATCGGCATGGAAAAACCCATCGTTGAAAATCTGTTTCAGGCAGATGTCGGCTCCCCTGATGGTAACTGTTTTCCGGTCGATTCCGGAGGCGTCAAGAGACTCTATCTGGGACACTTTGATGCCCTCGATGAATTCCATGACCAGAATCCGCGAGGTGGTCAGTTCCCGATATACCTTTGGAATGTAGACGGTTTCATCGTCCAGGAAATTCAATCCCATCCGCTCCAGATTCGCCGCCTCGATGGTGTAATCGATCTCCCTTTCAAGCGTCCTGGCAAATTCCTCGACAATTTTGACCGGACGGTAAAAGGAAAATTCCTCGATATTTTTTTCCGCCAGGGTGGCCAGGTGAAGCATGATCTCCAGATCCACTTCTATAATTTTCCGGATACCGGGTCTTTGGATCTTAATGGCCACGACTTCACCGGATTTTAAGCCGGCTTTGTGAACCTGCCCGATGGATGCCGAGGCAATGGAGGTTTCATCCATGAATTCAAAGAGATTTTCAAGGGTGTCCCCAAGCTGATGATGGAGGATCTGGTTGATTTCGGAAAACGGCACCGAAGGAACGTCATCCTGAAGCTTCGCAAGCTCCTCTATAAAATCCACGGGAATCAGATCGGGGCGCGTAGAAAGGATCTGCCCCAGTTTGATGTAAGTGGGCCCCAGTTCTTCAAGAGCCATTCGGATTTTCTGTGCCCGGGTGAGTTTTTCCAGCGGCTCTGTACGGTTTTTGGCGACAAACTGAAGACCGATCTCCAGATACTGATCAATTTTCAACAGCTCGATCAGATCGCCGAATCCATACCGAAATAAAATGGACAGGATCTGCCGGTAACGGTTCAGGTGCCGATAGGTTCTGCCGAGAACCCCTATTTTACGGATACTGAGCACTTGACCGGCCTATTTCGGCAGGGTATCGGTGGTTTCACTGATCATCTTTTTCAAATCCCGGATTTCCTTTTTTAACCCTTTCAGATCTTCGGATGTGACGATATCCATTTTTTTCAGGAATTTCTTCACCGAGTCATCCGCCCTGTCCTCGAGTTTTTCCTGGGTTTCGTCGTATTTTTTATGGAGTTCCTTCAAGAATTTTTTCCCGTCTTTTTCCGTCAGATTGAATTTTTTTTCAATTTCTCTGGCAAGGTCTTCTACTTCATCCTTGGTTTTCAATGCCAGGCCGATACCTGCGAGAAGGGTTTTTTTGACGATGTCGATCATGGTGGTCTCCTTGGCTTGAGGATAAATTTTTTGTAAAGTTATCATAGAGATATATCTATTGCAAGGTATTTGAAAATATGCGGCGGCACAAAACAGACGCATGGAGAAAAGGATAAAAGTTCCTTGACTGTTCTCTTAAACTGACCTAATTGTAGTAAACTGCAGAATTGTATAGTATCATAAGAACTTTAAAAAATATTTCTCCAAGTTTTCAACATGTGTTGATGAAAGGAAATGTTGAACCATGTCTTATTCAATCGCCCTGGCGGGAAAAGGGGGTACGGGGAAAACAACCATATCCGGTCTGCTGGTCAAATATCTGGAAAAGAAAAATAAAGGGCCGATCCTGGCCGTCGATGCGGATGCCAACGCCAATCTCAATGAAGTATTAGGTCTTAAAGTCTCCCAGACGCTGGGCGAGGCCCGGGAAGACATGAAAAAAGGAAACGTTCCCGGCGGAATGACCAAGGACATGTTTATTTCCATGCGAATGGAAGAAGCCATTGTGGAGGCAAAAGGGTATGACCTGGTGGTCATGGGCCAGCCCGAGGGAGCCGGGTGTTATTGCGCCGCCAATAATCTGCTGACCCAGTTTCTGGAACAGCTCACCGGAAATTACCCCTATATCGTCATGGACAATGAGGCCGGCATGGAACACATCAGCAGATTGACCACAAGGAACGTGGATGTGCTGCTGATGGTTTCGGATACCTCAAGACGCGCCCTCCAGGCCGCCTTCAGGATCAACGAGCTGGCCAAAAGCCTGAACATCGGGGTGGCCAAAAGCTATCTGGTCATCAACAAAGTCAAAGAACCCCCATCGGAAAAGATCCTGGAAATGATCCGGAATGAGGGTATTGAACTGGCCGGTGTAATTCCGGACAATGAATCGGTCTATGTCTATGACCTTGAGGGGCGGCCTACAGTGGAAATACCTGAAAACAACCCGGCCGTTCAGGCTGCCTATTCCATTTTCGATAAAATCATCGAAAAATAGCGCCTTTAAAAGAGAAGGACATGAAAAAGACCGGACTGCTGTATGATGAACGATTTTTAAACCATAAAACCGGCTCATATCACCCGGAGAACCCGGAACGGATGAGGCTCATTTATGAAGGTTTAAAGGAAGCCGGTCTTTTCCCCTATTTAAAGATCATTCCGGCCCAACCGGTGGATATGAAATACCTGGAATCGGTTCATGACAGGGAGTATATCGACCGGTTTCGGGATACATGCCTGATGGGCGAAGAAACCCTTGACTACCCGGACAATCAGATGTGCCCGGAAACTTATGGCGTTGCCCTTCTGGCCGTGGGGGGGATTCTGGAGACCGTAAGATTGGTGATGACCGGTGAAATCGACAATGCCTTCTGTGCCGTAAGACCTCCCGGACATCATGCCGAACCCGATAAGGCCATGGGGTTCTGCTATTTCGCGAATGTCGCGCTGGCCGCGAGATACCTCCTGGATGAATGGAATCTGAAGCGGGTGGGGATTATCGATTTTGATGTTCATCATGGAAACGGCACCCAGCACATTTTTGAAGAAGAAGCCGAGGTGTTTTACTATTCCATCCATGAACATCCCTCCTTCTCATTTCCGGGGACCGGGCGCATTTTTGAAAAAGGCATTGAGGCGGGGAAAGGATTCACCCGGAATTATCCCGTATTGCCCGGTCAGGGAGATGAAATATATGAAAAAATTTTCAATACCGACCTGATTCCGGCCTTCGATCAATTCAAACCCGAAGTGATTCTGGTTTCCGCCGGTTTCGACGCCCATGTGGATGATGTCATGTCCGGGGTCAAATTATCCACAGCCGGGTTTGACAGGATCACCCGGCAGATCGTATTCTTGGCGGATAAACATGCCGGGGGTCGGCTGATATCGGTGTTGGAGGGGGGATATTCCCTGGCGATGATCGGGGAACTGGTGGCCAACCACATCAAAATTTTGCTGGATTTCCCGGAATCGACGTAAAAAAACTGGGGGAACAAAACATGTTTGTCAATAAATCCATGACCGGGAAAGTTATCAGCATTGCTCCGGATGCCGATATTTTTGAGGCGCAGGACCTGATGGAGAAACATAAAATCAGGCATTTGCCCGTTGTCGATGACGAAAACCGGCTTATCGGCATCGTGACGGACCGGGATATCAGAAGCGTCATGCCCTCCAGCCTGTTTAAAACACTGGAGTGCACCCTGGAAGAGAAAAACGAGATCTGCGATCTCCGGATCCGGGATATCATGACCCGGGATCCACTATGCATTTTGCCGACTTATACGATCCAGGACGCCATGCTGCTGATCCAGACCGAACGTGTCGGCGCGTTGCCGGTCGTGGATGATGAGGGCAAACTGAAGGGCATTATTTCCATCCGGGACCTGTTGAGGGCCTTTATCAATGTCATGGGTATCGGCGAGCCGGGGACACTCCTGGGTATCCTGGTTGAGGAAAAAATCGGCGAGCTGAAGAAAATTGTGGACGTCATTGTGGAGGAAAATATTTCTCTGGGAAGCGTTCTATCGGCAAAATACGGGGAAACAGGGAAACGGGCTGTTTTTCCGTATCTTTTTGCCATGAACGTCAACCCGGTCAAGGAAAAATTAACCCGATTGGGCTTTGAACTCATCGACCCCATGAACTGGTATATCGATCAACTGCCCTGATCTGATCTACCCGGACCATTCATTTCCCCATGGAAACGGACGACATCAAAATCAACCCTTACCAGGACCTTTATATCTATCTTGCCAGTCAAAAGTTTTAAG
>DIKO01000013.1 GCA_002423615.1 Desulfobacteraceae bacterium UBA5616 | reverse complement strand
AACGAGGCATGTCAGGAGTTCTGAATTTATTTGACTCTAAGGGTATTTTAAATTAAAATGAAAACAATTATATCCCGTTAACATTCTATCAAAGGAGGAAGCCATGGGTAAAAAAAAGTTCTTTACCGTGCTTGGGTTATGCTTTGTTTTCACCATGTTCACCCTTTTCACCGCGGATACCCTATCCGCCATTCAGTGCCACATTATAAAAATTAATTCCGGAGGGGCTGGACAACAATCCCTCTCCATTGACCCCGTGAATTCAGCAGTATCGGTAGGGGATTGCGTGGTGTGGTTCAATGGAAGCAAAGACCTGATCAAGGTAAGCTTCGGAGAGAGTGAAAAATGCGCTTTCCCGGTAGGTTTTCTCAAAGGAAAAGGATGTTTTGATACCGATTGGATGCCGGCCGGAACAACCGGGAGTTTACAGATGACGGAAAAAGGAACCTCTGAATTTACCATCACCACCAAAGATAATCCCACTGATCTGGTAAAAGGGGTTATCATGGTAAAGTAAAATGCATTGACTGCGATACAGCCGAAGATTCCCCATTGGTTGCAACGGGGAATCTTCGACGATCACCACGGGGATTTCGGCACACTTTATGATCAGTGGCCGATCAGAGAGAAATCCCGCCGTCCACCGCTACAACCGCACCGGTAATCATGCGGGCTTTATCCGAAGCAAAGAAAACCGCGAGATTACCGATATCCTCCGGTGTTTGCTCACCACCCAGGGGTGTCAACTGCGCAACGACCCCTTCAAAAATCTCCCGCCGGGAAACATTGGCGAGATTCGGATCATTTTCTTTCATCGTTGCCGTCAGCGGTCTGATCCAAGGGTGCACCTTTGAGGTCGGTTATAATGACCCTGGCATTCTCCCTCGCAAAACACCTTGCGATTCCGGCGCCTATGCCGTTTGGAAATCCTGCACCCGTTACGACGACGACTTTGTTTCTGAAATTCATCATTTTTCCCTTTCCGATGAGAGATGGGCCCTCCGGCTGGTGGCCGAAGGGCGACTTCTGCAGGCTCGGCGGGCCTTGCCTGGCCGCAAGCCGGCTGCGAGCGTGGGGTGAAAGTCTACCGTACGAACCTCCACAGACCCCTGAGAAGGATTGGGTTTCGTTTATAGCATAGCTGATTCAAGATTTAAATATCCTGCCGAATAAAAACAGGTTTTCAGACAAACCGACGGTATCCCATTTCAGCTCCCAGGGGTTTGCCGGAAATTGAACTTTCTGAATATTAAAAAATACAGTGGAATCTACCGCCTATATAAGGAACTCACCCCATTTTAATCGGTAAAAAATAGTTTTAAAAATTTAACAACCCTACTGTGAAAAGTGAGGTGCAACCCGAATAACAACCAAGAGCATAAGGAGCTGGGACTAAAATGAACCTGAAAAGTGATCTGTTAAGCAATCCGGGTTTTTTTCATTGTGATAGAAGCCATTGTACCCTCAGGGTTGAAATTTGTCTTAAAAGGCAGGCATTGTATGGAAACGGATTAAACTATGAATTTTTAATCTGTGAAAATTGCAGCCAGGGTAAGCAGAATATCTTTTGGTTTAAGGAAAGCGACCGTATGCCCAAAAAATCAAAAAAACCCAATAAGAAGTATATCGCCGAAAAATCCCTCGAACCATCAGCGATGGCTGTTTAGTCTTTTTTCATCAAATTGCCGAAACCCTTGGATTTTGAAGAAGAAGAGGATTGTTTTAAGGGGGCACCCTTACTGCCTGACGCGAGGGTGCCCCTGCCGGGTCGCCACCGGTTTCGGGCCGAACCGGAGTGCCCGTATGGGTAAATGAGAGAACAAACCGCCGAATATACGAAAGCACAGTAAAAAGCCGATAACACCGGGTAGAATTTGAAATGGGTGATAACGACGACAGGATTCATAAAATGCATGATAAGGAGAAAGTTATGGTCAAAAAAAATTCTTTACCACCCCTGGGCTGTGCTTTGTTGTTTCCATCTTCAGCATTTTTGTCTCCGGAACAATATCCGCCATACAGTGTCAGATCATAAAAATAAACTCCGGTGGGAATGGGCAGCAGACCGTCAGCATCGAACCGGAAAATTTAGTGGTATCGGAAGGGGATTGCGTGGTGTGGTTTAACGGCAGCAAAGACCTGATCAAGGTATCCTTTGGAGACAGCGGAAAGTGTGCATTTCCAGTAGGTTTCATGGAAAGAAAAGGATGCTTTAATACCGATTGGATGCCGGCCGGTACAACCGGAAGTTTGCTGATGACAGGGAAAGGAACCTCGGAGTTCACGATACACGCAAAGAAGAATCCCACGAATCCGGTAAAAGGAACGATAAAAGTTGAATAGAATTACAGCCCCCATCAGGACCGGTGAATGTACTGTTTTGCGGAATCCCGGACAAACCGCCCAAAATGAATTCAGATGCCGACATCGGCCGGCCGAAAAAATGATGTGAGAAAGATTTGACTTTGCTGAAAAAGGGGTGTATAAGGCGGCATTCGTGGGAAACCGGTTTGATGAAAGCCGGGACAGTTTCGTACTAAGGGAATATCCATTTGTTAAAAGTGGTATCCTGAAGTCTGGAACCATTAGAATTTATTTGAAAGGAGGGGATATCACTATGGCAAATGGAATCGTTAAATGGTTTAATGACAGCAAAGGATTTGGATTTATTGAGCAGGAAGATGGCGGCAAGGATGTTTTTGTCCATCATTCGGCAATCATTGCATCCGGTTTTAAGTCTTTGAACGAAGGCGACAGAGTCACTTTTGACATCGAGCAGGGACAAAAAGGTCCTTCTGCTGCGAATGTTAAAGTAGTCTAAATTCGCATCCGTTTACTTAAAAAGAAAGGGCATTCCATGGAATCGAGGTGGGATGCCCTTTCTTTTTTCAAACATTGCCATGGGTTCAGGTTGAGTCCCTGATGTGCGTTACCGGATCACAGCCTGGGTCCGGGTCACCAGCCTGCACCTCCCTGGCCCTTTCGGGATTTTCGAAAATCATTGATTTCGCCGAGGTAAAAAGGTAAACTCCTGTAGTTTAAAAACATAATCCCTTTTCAATGGCATTGAAATGGGGTGAACGCTTTATTTTATGCCCCGGACATCACTACTTTTGCAGAAGGTCCGCCCATCTCTCTGCCTGGAGAAGAACCATGAGCTGCCCGGGTTTTTCGACGACATCGATCCGGATATACCTCTGATATGGGTTTATTCGGGGAATCCCGAATACGGCGGCATTGTATCGTGGGCGGATTCGGTGATTGTTCTTGCCACAGCCATCGAGGCCCTGGCGGGTGAAAATGTACAGGTTGTCATGACGACGGGCTACCACGACCTGCCCGAGCGTCTTTCTCCCCTGCCGGAAAATTTCCGGTTCGAGAAATTCATTAAAATCCTGTCCGATCCGTCCTATAGAATGAATGCCGAAAATCTGGGGCGGAAGATGAAATGCTTCGGCGGCGCCGAACAGGCCGCCAGGCTGATCATGGAATTCGAGAAAACCCTGAAGCCACATTTTTCTTGAACAACCTTCTGTAGTTTAGTAGAAGCGCTTTCGGAAATAAGCGGGAGCAGTTCTCAACTATTCATAGTTTCGTGCGAAATTTACCATGAAAACACATCATGTGATCGATCATATCGTCGACTGGCTGGGAGCGTATTGCGGGAATTCGGGGTTGAAAGGGTTTGTCATCGGTGTTTCCGGAGGAATCGATTCGGCGGTCACCTCCACCCTTTGCGCAAAGACCGGCAGGGAAGTGCTGGCCCTGAATATGCCCATATACCAGAACCCCGGCCAGGAATCCCTTTCCATGCGTCATATTCAATGGCTGGAAGAGAATTACCCGAATGTCAGGGGAATAAAGGCCGATCTTTCCAAAGCGTTTTCATCCCTGGAAGAAACCCTGCCGCCGGATATCCAGGACGGCCTTACCATGGCCAATACCCGTTCGCGTTTACGCATGCTGACCCTTTACGCCTTTGCTTCACACCACCGGATGCTGGTGGCGGGTACGGGAAATAAAGTCGAGGATTTCGGGGTCGGCTTTTATACCAAATACGGCGACGGGGGCGTTGATCTTTCCCCCATAGCCGACCTCATGAAATCCCAGGTCTATGAATTGGGCAGGGCACTGGGGGTTCATGAAGGCATCATCAACGCTCCCCCGACGGACGGCCTCTGGTCCGACAACCGGACCGATGAGAGCCAGATCGGAGCGACCTATGCCGAACTGGAATGGGCCATGCAGTTCATGGAAGCGGCAGGGGATGAGGCCGGCCTGAACACCCGGGAAAAAGAGGTTCTGAAAATTTTCCGCCGTTTCAATGCGTCAAACCGGCATAAAATGTTGCCCATCCCCGTCTGCCGGATTCCGGATTCCCTGAAACAGGGTTGACGGACTCTTCACGGATCGATCCGGATCGATAGGGCAGGATCTGGGTTAATCCGATGCCTACGGCCGCACCGTTAACGGCTGCGATCAGCGGCTTGGCGTTCCGGACCACACCCACCCAGTTGTCGGGTTCAGCGGATTCGCCGGACCCCTGTTCGGCCTGTTCCTGGGGAAAGCCTTGAACAAACCATATCGACTCATTTGGTCGGCGATCTGTTCCTCCGTTTCTTCGACCGGAGCCTTGTCCTGTATCCGTCGGAGAATGCTTTCCCTCATTTTTATCGCCTGGTCGGCGGCCAGATCGAGAAACCGGCGGCATTCGGGTTCACCGCTGATCAGCACGTTGTGCCCGAGGGCGATATGTCCGGGGGCCAGGGATTTGATTCTGGCCAATCCCTCCAGGTAACTTCGGTAGCTGTAAAAGAACAGCGGCAGAATATCATTATACGCCGATGCATATCCCGCGGAATCCGAGAGGAGGAAGGCGTGATCCGGTTCAACCTGGATGACCGTATTGTCCGGGGCATGGCCGGGGCACGCGATGAATTTCAACTGAACACCCCCCAGATCGAGGATGCCCCCGTCTTCCATGGCCAAGTCGAGTTCCAGCGGCTCATCCGGGGAATCCGCAGGGTCCGGAAAATGTCCCCCTTCCCTCAGATAGTCGGCGTACATCACATCATCCTGAGCGAAATTTCGAATAATTTTCTCTTTTGCCAGAATGCGTCCGGTTTCTTTGGACCCGGCCATGATAAGCTGCGGAAAGTTATGTTTCAGCTTCAACAGCCCCATGACGTGGTCGGCATGTCCGTGGGCCGCGATGAGGTATTTTAAAGGCGAAGGGAGCCCGGATGCCTCGATGTCGGCGAGAATTTTCGACGCCAGAGCGGAGACACCCCCTTCGACAATGGCACAGGCGTTTCTGCCCGTCACCAGAAAGGACGGAAATTCTCTGAGGCCGGTCAGACGGATGTTTTCCGTCCAGGATAAAGGGTAATTTTCCTCTTTGTCCGCCGTCTGTCAAAGATAATTTTGGGCTCTCTGATTTTTCGCCGAGACGGCAAACGCCCTATTAATTGGATAGAAAGCTGCTAAATATATTGATTTCTGAAAAGTTATGTATTAAGAGGAACAAAATCTGCCTGAATAAAAGACCCTTTAACGTCGAATCAATTGACAAATTTATTTTTCAATGTATATAAGATGACTTACAATACCTTTCACCCTATTCTTAAGCACAAGGAGGCTTGACATGCTGGACTACAAGAAAATTTTATTCCCTGTTGATCTTTCCGAGACCTCGGCAAAAATCATCCCCCACGTTAAAACCATCGCTGAAAAATTCGGAGCGGAAATTCACCTGATATTTGTCGCCAAGGTCCACGAATATTATGTGGAAGACGAAGAACCCGGAACCGGCATTAAGAAAAAGGTCAAGGAGTATAAAGATAAATTTTTTAAGGATATCCAGGACTCCAACATGGTTGTTGCCGACGGTGATGCCGCAGACGAGATTCTGGCTTATGTGGATGCGCAGGATATCGATATGGTCGTGATGCCCACCCGGGGCAGAAAGGCCCTGGACAAGGCGATCTTCGGGTCCGTTTCAGCCAATGTTGCCAGATCCGCTCCCGTTCCGGTCTTGTTCGTCAATCCGTACAGAGACAAATTCCTTAAATAAATACCCGTGCGTTACGATGGGGTCGATGTTTTCCGGTTGCCGGCATCATCGCGGGGTAACCGGCCGGTATTTAAACCCGGATCCTTTTTCTTTCCATTTATCAATAAACCATTCATGCAAGGTCCATGGAACCGGACCATGGATGGTTTATTGGTATCATGATTTCCGAGCGTTTCCTGAATTCAATTCTTTTTTTCGAACATCTTGAATTTCCGGAAAAGGAGTGCTATAGTAAAAATTGTGAGCGATCGTTCGGAATATGATTTATTTTAATAATAATGCTGTTACCGGCGAAAACAAATCACTGCGTCAACCGTTAATCAAACTAACAAAAAGCTGAATCGAGGAGGTTTGCAATGGAAAAAATGCTGGATGGAAGGGTTGCCATAATTACGGGTTCGGGAAGGGGTATTGGAAAAGCCGCGGCTTTACTGTTCGCCGCGGAAGGGGCCAAAGTGGTGGTCAGTGATATCGACCCCGCTCCTGCGGAAGAAACCGTCGCGGAAATCAAAAAAGCCGGAGGCCAGGCCGTTTCTTACAACGGAGACGTTACGGCCGATGGTTTCGCGGAAGGCATCGTCAAGGCTGCGGTGGATGCTTTCGGCGGTCTTCACATCATCGTCAACAACGCGGGATATACCTGGGACGGCGTCGTCCACAAGATGACGGATAAAATGTGGGATGCCATGATGAACATTCACCTCAAGGCCCCGTTTAAGATCATCCGGGCCGCGGCCCCGTATTTCAGGGATGCGGCGAAAAAGGAAATGGAGTCCGGCGCCGGACCCATTGCCAGAAAGATCGTCAATATTTCCTCCACATCGGGAGTCAACGGCAATGCAGGACAGGCCAATTACTCTTCCGGGAAAGCCGGCATCGTCGGTTTAACCAAAACCATCGCCAAGGAATGGGGACGTTTCAATGTTCAATCCAATGCCGTTGCGTACGGCTGGGTGGACACCCGGTTGACCAAATCAAAAGAAGAAACCGAAGCGCTTGAAAGAGGCGGGGAGAAAGTGTCCATCGGCGTACCCGGCTCCCAGCGGGAAATGATGAAAATGATGATTCCCCTGGGACGCCCCGGAACCCCTGAAGAAGGGGCCGGCGTTATTCTGTTTCTTGCATCGCCGCTGTCCAATTACGTTTCAGGTCAGTGCATCGTCATGAACGGCGGTCAGTAATCCTTGATGTTGAAGCTGTTGAAAAGTGTTCAGACCGGGGTTTTTTCTCCATCTGAACACTTTTTTCTTGAATCCCGGGGGCTCGAGCCTTTCCGGGATTGATGGGTGGAGCCTGCGAACCCATCAGGAATTAAGGGCCTGTCCGGGATTGTAGGATGGGTGGAGCCTGCG
>DIKO01000003.1 GCA_002423615.1 Desulfobacteraceae bacterium UBA5616 | reverse complement strand
GGCGGCCGCACCGTCGGCGCCGGCGTGGTCAGCGAAATTATCGAGTAGCATCCGAGGAGTCATCAGGTGAGAATAATTGTAATGCTTTCGTGCAGTGAGTGTAAGCAAAAAAATTACACCACTACTAAAAATAAGAGAACCACTCCGGATAAACTGGAGTTTAACAAATATTGTCGTTTCTGCAGAAGACATACCCTGCATAAAGAAACCAAAAAATAATTGTCCGGGGTCCAGGCTAAAAGATTCCGGGGAAAATCCGAGGCAAGATTCTTGCAGGCCAGTAGCTCTAATGGTAGAGCGTCGGACTCCAAATCCGAGTGCTGGGGGTTCGAATCCCTCCTGGCCTGCCACTTTCAGGATTCGGAATTTACAGGGAATAAGCCTGAAAATGATATCCTGGCTTTAAGCTTGAAGGAATAACTTTGATTAGGGCTTCATCTCAGGAGTAAAATGGCAAGGTTACTACGAAAAAAAGCACCGACGCTCAAGAAGAAGAAAAAAGAGGATTTAGAGGCCGGTTCTGAACCGAACAAAATCGATCAGAAATCAGGTTCATTGAATGTGATCCCTGCTGTTTCTAAAGGCCTGGGGGCAAAACCTGCATATCCTTCAAAATCAAGCACTACGGTAATCAAAAAGGAGCCTGGAAAAATTGGCGCCTATTGGAATAAAATATCCCAGTTTTTAAGAGAAGTTAAAATTGAGCTGAAAAAAGTCGCCTGGCCGTCGCGAAAACAGACCATTGGATCCACTATTGTGGTACTGATTATGGTTTTATTGATATCGTTTTTTCTGGGTGCCGTTGATGTGGGTCTGGCGGGTATCATTCGGGTTGTTCTTCAATGACAGATGGGAGATAATTGGTGGCTTTTAAATGGTATATCGTCCATGTTTACTCCGGGTTTGAGAACAAGGTCAAATTGGCCCTGGAAGAGCGCATCACAACTTCGGCCCACCCGGAAAAATTCGGGAAAGTGCTTGTGCCCACTGAACAAATTGTTGAACTTGTAAAGGGTAAACGAAAAGAATCATCAAGAAAATTTTATCCCGGATACATTCTGGTCAATATGGAACTTGACGATGAGACATGGCATGTGGTGAATGACACGGCCAAGGTCACCGGATTTCTGGGGGGAAAAAACAAGCCAACCCCACTGACCGATGAAGAAGCGGATCAGATACTAAACCGGATGGAAGCGGGAAAGCTGAAGCCGAAACCAAAATATTATTTTGAAGAGGGCGATGAAATCAGAGTCATAGACGGGCCCTTTGCAAATTTTAACGGTACGGTGGAAGAGGTGAATCCTGAAAAAGGAAAAATCAGAGTGCTGGTCAGTATTTTTGGCCGCTCTACACCGGTAGAATTGGAGTTTGTCCAGGTTTCAAAGGTTTAAGGCCTTATGCCAAATAAACGTGATTTATTGGAAGATCAGGGATAGGTAATAAAATGGCTAAAAAAGTAATGGCTCAAATTAAGTTACAGGTTGTTGCGGGAAAGGCGAACCCGTCGCCACCCATCGGACCGGCCTTGGGGCAACATGGTGTCAACATAATGGATTTCTGTAAAGCCTTTAATGCGAGAACCGCCAATGATGAAGGAATGGTGACCCCTGTTGTCATAACTGTCTATCAGGACAGGTCTTTTACATTCATCACCAAAACACCCCCTGCGGCTGTTTTATTGAAAAAAGCGGCACAAATTGCAAAAGGGGCGGGTGATCCCAAAAAAGACAGAGTGGGAAATGTTACCCGGAAACAACTTGAAGAAATTGCCAGCATGAAGATGGTGGATTTAAATGCAAATGATTTGGATGCCGCCTGCAACATTATTGCTGGGACCGCCCGCAGTATGGGCATAGAGATCGTTAACTAAGACAAGGAAAAGGTATAAAAGATGCCGAAGCGGGGTAAAAAATATATAGCAGCAAAAAACAAGGTCGGCGCCGAGGAAAAGCACAGCTTCGATGAAGCGGTGAAACTGGCCGTTGAAGGGTCTTATGCAAAATTTGATGAGACCATAGATATCGCCGTGAGATTGGGTGTCGACCCCAGGCATGCGGATCAGATGGTACGTGGAACCGTGGTGTTGCCCAATGGTATCGGCAAGGAAGTTAAAGTGCTTGTTTTCGCTAAGGGTGAAAAAGAAACAGAAGCACAGCAAGCCGGTGCTGACTATGTCGGGAATGAAGACCTCGTGGAAAAGATCAAGGAGGGTTGGCTTGAGTTCGATAAGGCTGTGGCCACACCCGATATGATGGGAGCTGTGGGCAAAATCGGCAAAGTGCTGGGGCCCAGGGGGTTGATGCCCAATGCCAAGACCGGTACGGTCACATTTGATATTGCCAGGGCCGTTCAAGAGCTTAAAGCCGGGAAAATCGAATTCCGCGTTGAAAAGGCCGGGATCGTTCAAGTTCCCATGGGAAAAGTGTCTTTCGGGCCTGAAAAAATAACCCAGAATATTATGGCGTTTATGGAAACGATTGTCCGGTTGAAGCCGTCTTCCAGCAAAGGAACCTATATTAAAGGTATCGCCATTTCCACTACCATGGGCCCGGGAATCAAGATCGATACGTCAGAAATGAAGGATATCGTCAAATAGTTTTTTAAAATTTATTGGTTGCAATATCTCTGCGCAATTTACATGACGTAAACCGGAATGGGCTTTATCCTGTGAAGGAATAAGGCCTATACGTCGTTTTACGCATTTATAACAACGAACCTGTCAAAGACCGTAGGTGCATGGATTATGTATAATCGGCGATGCCGGCCTACCGAGATAGGCAAAAAGATTTTCCTGAGATTAAACTATTTGCCTCCGGTTATTTGCAGAAGAAGGAAGGAGGTGTGAAAACGCATGAAAATTGATGATAAAAAGCTGTTGGTGGAAGACCTGAAAGAAAAATTAGCCAGGTCCAAGGTTCTTATCGTTGTCGATTACAAGGGACTCGATGTGGCAACCATGACGGACTTGCGGAAAAAACTCAGGGATGCTGATGTTGAGTGCAAGGTCGTTAAAAACACCCTGCTGGCTATGGCGTCCCGGCAGACGGACGTTGAGGCCATTAGTGATTCGTTTAAAGGACCCACCGCAATCGCCGTGAGTTATAGCGATCCGGTTGCCCCTGCAAAAGTTCTGATTGAATTCGCAAAGGCGAACACTAAACTTGGCATCAAAAAAGGGGTAATGGGTTCTAAGATACTTGAATTAAAAGATATCGAAGCCCTTTCATCACTGCCTTCCAGAGAAGTTCTCTTGGGCAAACTGCTATCGGTAATGAACGCTGTGCCCGCTTCGGTCGTTCAGGTGCTCGCAGCAGTTCCACGGAGCCTGGTTAACGTATTGCAGGCCATTAGGGATCAAAAAGAAAAAGAAGCTGCTTAATTTTTAACGTTTGATAAACATTGCGGTGATCACCGATTCCCGCTGATGAACATTTATTGGAGGAAGATGACAATGTCGAATATAACCAAAGAAGATGTTTTAGAGTTTATTGCAAATATGACCGTGCTTGAACTTTCAGAGCTCGTCAAGGAAATGGAGGAAAAATTTGGTGTTTCCGCTGCGGCTCCTGTTGCCATGATGGCAGCCGGTCCTGTTGAGGGCGCGGCTGCGGGGGCGGTCGAAGAAAAAACTGAATTTGACGTTATTCTGACCACCTTCGGTGACAAGAAGATTCAGATCATTAAAGAGATTCGTGCTATTACCGGTCTGGGTTTGAAAGAAGCCAAGACGCTGGTGGAAAGCGTACCGGCACCCATCAAGGAAGGCGTGACCAAGGAAGATGCGGAAAAGATAAAAGCGCAAATTGAGGAAGCCGGCGGACAAGTCGAAATAAAATAGGCAGCCACATAAACGCCCTGTACGGAAAGGGCCAAAGATGTGGATGTTGCACCTGGTGATGGGGGGGCAGCTCCTTCCCATCACCTTGCCGTATAAGAATTCTAACCCAAATCTTCTGGAGATGCTATGTCCGAAATGCCTTTGGCAGCTAAACGAATAAGGAAAAATTTCGGCAAGATCAAGAAAATCGTTGAAATGCCCGACCTTATCGGGGTTCAAAGGGATTCCTACGATCGGTTCTTGCAAATGGATACGCCGCAGGACCAGCGAAAGGATATGGGGTTACAGGCTGTGTTTAAATCTGTGTTTCCCATTAAGGATTTTACCGGCAGCGCCTCCCTTGAATTCGTGTCCTACCGATTCGGAGAAATCAAGCACGGTGTCCAGGAATGCATTCATCGGGGCATGACCTACGATATTCCCATTCGGATAACGGTGAGGTTGGTGGTTTATGACATCGATAAGGAAACCGGGTTTTCAAATATTAGAGACATAAAGGAGCAGGAAATTTATTTCGGCACCATCCCGTTGATGACCGAAAAAGGAACCTTTATCGTTAATGGTACCGAAAGGGTGGTGGTCAGTCAGCTTCACCGCTCTTCAGGCGTATTCTTCGATCATGACAAGGGGAAAACCCACTCTTCGGGAAAAGTGATATACAGCTCAAGAATCATTCCCGTAAGGGGGTCCTGGATCGACATGGAAATTGATCCCAAGGACATTGTGTATATCCGCATCGACCGCAGGCGGAAATTCCCGGTCACGATTTTGTTCAAGGCCCTTGGATATTCTACAGAAGATCTGTTGGACTATTTTTACCAGAAAGAAAAAATCATCGTCGAGGGTCAGCATTACTTCAAGGAGGTCAACGAGAACTTTCTCAAAGGCCATCGCGCCACCCAGGATATTGTCGATCCGGAAACCGGAGAAATCGTTACCAAGGCCGGTCGTTTGATAACCCAGAAGGCTATCCGTCAGCTTAAGGCAGCGAAGGTCGATAAAATCCCCATCACCCTGGAAGAAGTCATCGGGCGGGCTTTTTCGACGACCATTAAATATCCGGATTCGGAAGAGGCTGTTGTCGATGCCAATGACAGCGTCACTGAAGAAAATCTTGCCGGACTGGCCGAGGCCGGCATTAATGAATTCGAGCTTCTTTATATCGGCGGGGTAACCATCAGTGACTCTATCAGAAAAACCTTGTTAACGGATAAGGTGGGCACCAAGGAAGAGGCTCTGATTGAAATATACCGGCGCCTGAGACCGGGAAACCCCGCCACACCCGAGGTTGCCCAGGATTTTATCGATCATCTCTTTTTCAAGGCCGCCTATTACGATTTGTCCGGAGTCGGTCGACTTAAGATCAATCTGAGGTTGGGAATTAATTCAGATCTCGAACTGCGGACCCTGAGAAAGGAAGATATTCTTCTCACCGCTAAAACCCTTGTAGAATTGCGGGATACCCAGGGTGTGGTGGACGATATCGACCATCTGGGCAACCGGCGTGTCCGAGCGGTGGGCGAGCTTCTGGAAAACCAGTATCGTATCGGTCTGGTTCGCATGGAGCGGGCTATAAAGGAGCGTATGAGTCTCCAGGAGGTGGATGCTCTCATGCCCCATGATTTGGTGAATCCAAAGCCGGTATCTGCTGTCGTGAAAGAGTTTTTCGGCACCAGCCAGCTGTCTCAGTTCATGGATCAGACCAATCCCTTATCTGAAACGACACATAAGCGGCGACTGAGCGCTCTGGGGCCCGGAGGTCTGACCCGGGAACGGGCGGGGTTTGAGGTCAGGGACGTTCATCCCTCCCACTACGGAAGGATTTGTCCAATCGAGACCCCGGAAGGGCCCAATATCGGATTGATCGTTTCCTTGAGTACCTATGCGCGTGTCAATGAATACGGATTTATCGAAACCCCTTATCGGGTGGTCAAGAATTCCACGGTGTCCGACCAGGTGAAATTTTTGAGTGGTTTTGAGGAACAGGAACACCCCATAGCCCAGGCCAATGCACCGATCAATACGAAAAAAGAATTTGTTAACGCGCTGGTGACATCTCGGGTGGCGGGTGAACTTAAAATGGTGCGGCGTGAAGATATCGAACTGATGGATATTTCCCCCAACCAGCTGGTCAGCGTATCGGCTTCGTTAATTCCCTTTCTGGAAAATGACGACGCCAACCGGGCCTTGATGGGGTCGAACATGCAGCGTCAGGCCGTACCTCTTTTGGTCAATGAGGCGCCCCTGGTGGGAACGGGAATTGAATCCGTGGTGGCCAAGGATTCAGGGGTGGCCATTGTGGTCAAGCGCGACGGGGTGGTGGTGGATGTGGATGCCTCGCGTATTATTCTGAGACACGAAGAAGGCGACGGTAAAGGCCTGGATCCGATTAAAAACCTGCCGGTAACGGTTTATAATCTCGCCAAATTTGTTCGTTCTAATCAGAATACCTGCTTTAACCACCGGCCCATCGTCAAAAAGGGGCAATTCGTCAAAGCCGGAGAAATTATAGCCGACGGTCCAGCCACGGAAAAGGGGGAGTTGGCCCTCGGCAAAAATATCATGGTAGCGTTCATGCCCTGGGGCGGATATAATTTTGAAGATTCTATTCTGGTGGGTGAAAGACTTCACAGGGATGGGGTTTACACATCGGTCCACATTGAGGAATTTGAAGTGGTATCCCGGGACACCAAACTCGGCAAGGAGGAAATCACACGGGATATTCCCAATGTTGGGGACGAGGCACTAAAGGATCTGGATGAAAGCGGTATTGTCAGGTTAGGGGCAGAGGTGGGTCCCGGAGACATCCTTGTTGGGAAAATTACCCCCAAGGGTGAAACCCAGTTATCGCCTGAAGAAAAGCTTCTTCGCGCTATTTTTGGTGAGAAGGCCGGGGATGTTAAAGATACCTCCCTGAGGGTCCCGCCCGGGGTTCAGGGGATTGTTATCGATGCCAAGGTTTTCACCCGGCGGGGTGTTGAAAAAGACTCCCGGCTTAAACAGATTGAAAACGAGGAACTCACTTCCCTGGAAAAGGACAGGGATGATAAACTGGCCATTATTCAGGAAGCCGCCCATGAGAGTATCACGGCGATGTTAAACGGCCAGGTGGCCCAATCCAGCCTTAAAAAAGGCAAAAAGAACGTTATTTCAAAGGGAGACATCATTGATGCGTCAACCCTGGCGGACATCCCCGTAACCCAGTTTGAGGGGATTGTATTGGAAGATCCGAAGGCCACGGAAAAAGTATACGATATTCTGGAAATTTACCGCCGGCAATGTGATCGCTGCCGGGAAGAATACCAACAGCAGGTCGGGCGGTTTGAAAAAGGGGATGATCTCCCCCCGGGCGTCATCAAGATGGTAAAGGTGTATGTGGCCATGAAACGGAAACTCTCCGTCGGGGACAAAATGGCAGGGCGTCATGGAAACAAGGGCGTTGTATCCAGGATTCTGCCTCAGGAAGACCTCCCCTATTTTGAGGACGGCACCCCGGTGGATATGATCCTTAATCCGTTGGGGGTACCTTCCCGAATGAACGTGGGGCAGGTACTGGAAATTCACCTGGGACGAGCTGCAAGGGGATTGGGAGATCAACTGAACAAACTTGTGGAAGACCATAACATCGATGAACTCCGTTCAAAGCTCAAACGGATTTTCTCGGGCGAGTCGATTGAAAAGCATATTGATGGAATGGATGACGATGCTGTTCTCGAATTTTCGGGGTACTACAAAAACGGCGTCCACATGGCGACGCCTGTTTTTGACGGCGCCAAGGAGAATGAAATCAAGGCTTTGCTGGAAGAAGCCGGTGTCATGCAGACAGGACAGGCTGTCCTGTACGATGGAAGAACCGGGGAAAAATTCGACCATAAGGTAACCGTCGGCGCTATGTATGTTATGAAGCTTCACCACCTGGTCGACGATAAAATTCATGCACGGTCCATCGGGCCTTATTCGCTGGTGACTCAGCAGCCGTTGGGCGGCAAGGCTCAATTCGGCGGTCAGCGGTTGGGCGAGATGGAGGTCTGGGCCATGGAAGCTTATGGTGCGGCCAACGCACTTCAGGAGTTTCTCACGGTAAAATCCGATGACATGGCGGGCAGAACCCGCATGTATGAAAAGATCGTCAAAGGGCAGAATGTTCTTGAACCGGGGCTTCCCGAGTCGTTTAAAGTATTGACGAAGGAACTGCAGAGTTTGGGTTTGGATATAACCCTCATGGAATAATCTAAACAAGGAGGGGCTTTTTGGAAACTTTATTTGATTTCTTTGCCAAACCGAAAGATCCAAGACAGTATACCGGGGTTAAGATCGCCCTGGCGTCATCGGAAGATATATTAAAATGGTCCCACGGCGAAATCAAAAAGCCGGAGACCATCAACTACCGCACATTCAAGCCCGAGCGGGACGGACTTTTCTGCGCAAAAATTTTCGGTCCCACAAAAGATTATGAATGTAACTGCGGCAAGTACAAACGCATGAAACACCGGGGCGTCATTTGTGAAAAATGCGGGGTCGAAGTCATTCAGTCAAAGGTCAGAAGGGAAAGAATGGCCCATATCGTTCTGGCCACCCCCTGCGCCCATATCTGGTTTTTGAAAAGTCTTCCGAGCAAAATCGGGAATCTTTTGGATATTACACTGAAAAATATAGAGAAAGTTCTATATTTTGACAGCCATATCGTAATAGACCCCAAAGATACGGATCTTTTCCTGGGACAGATGCTTTCCGAGGATAAATATCGAGAAGCCCTGGAAATTTACGGGTCGAAATTCGAGGCCGGCATCGGGGCTGAGGCCGTGAAGACCCTGCTGGAAAACATCGATCTGGATGAAACGTATGTTCAGTTGAAAGAAGAAATCCGGAAAACCGGCTCGGTCGCCAAACGCCAGAAACTTTCCAAACGGCTTAAGGTGATCGACGCTTTTCGAAAATCCGGAATCGATCCCATGTGCATGATCATGGATGTAATTCCGGTATTGCCTCCGGATCTCAGGCCTTTGGTGCCCCTGGAAGGCGGCCGCTTTGCAACATCGGACCTCAATGACCTGTACCGAAGGGTTATTAACCGGAATAACCGATTAAAACGTCTGATGGACCTCAATGCTCCCGATATCATCGTTCGCAATGAGAAACGAATGCTCCAGGAAGCGGTTGATGTGCTTTTCGACAACGGGCGTCACGGCCGGGTGGTGACGGGTACCAATAAAAGGCCCTTGAAATCACTTTCGGACACCCTTAAGGGGAAACAGGGGCGTTTTCGGCAAAATCTTTTGGGGAAACGGGTGGATTATTCCGGGCGTACGGTGATCACCGTGGGCCCCGACCTGAGACTGCACCAGTGTGGTTTGCCCAAAAAGATGGCCCTGGAATTATTCAAACCTTTTGTCTACTACCGGCTCGAACTCAAAGGTACCGTCTCAACGGTGAAAAGCGCCAAAAAGCTGGTTGAAAAAGAGACGCCCGAGGTATGGGATACCCTGGACGAGGTGGTAAAGGAGTACCCGGTTCTCCTAAACCGTGCACCCACTCTCCACCGCCTGGGATTCCAATCCTTTGAACCCATTCTGATCGAGGGAAAGGCCATCCAGCTTCATCCCCTGGTCTGTACGGCATTTAACGCGGATTTCGACGGCGACCAGATGGCGGTCCATGTACCCCTTTCGGTGGAAGCCCAGATCGAATCCCGGGCATTGATGCTGTCCAGCAACAATATCCTTTCCCCGGCCAACGGCAGTCCCATCATCGTCCCCAGTCAGGATATCGTGCTGGGGATTTATTACATGACCCGCGGCATAGAGGGCGTCCGGGGGGAAGGCAAAATATTTTCAAACACCGGTGAGGTCCGTTCCGCCTATGATGCCGGAGAAGTGGATCTTCACGCATACATTATCGTAAGAATGGATGGCGAACGGGTGAAAACAACCGTGGGGCGGGTATTGCTATGGGAGATCATGCCCCAGGGAAATATCATGAAGCTAAGCCACGTCGTTCTGGCCGATGAATCAAAAGCCCAGAACGTTCTCGAACAGTTGAAAGACGGTGCGGATTTTGAAGAGATGGTTAAAAATCTCTCGATTGCCGATGACCGGGAAAATAAGGGCATCATCGGCTTCCTGAACAAAGAGGAATTTCAACGGATCTTCGGCATCAGCGAATCAAAGGCGGACGCCTTGTTCTCTCTGGAACGCGGAGATACCAGCGGTGTCCTGCCGATTGATGACGCATGGCATATTTTTAAGGTAAATGAGCGTCGGTCCGAGATCCCGTTTGATTCCGTGAACCATGTCATGGACAAAAAGGCTCTCAGGAACCTGGTGGATTATACCTATCGAAACCTCGGCGCCAAAGCCACGGTAATTCTATCTGACCGATTAAAAGATCTGGGCTACCGGTATTCCACCATCGGCGGTATTTCCATCTGTATTGACGATATGATCATCCCTAAAAACAAGTGGGAAATTCTTCAAAATGCGGAAGACATCGTCGAAGAGATCGACAAGCAGTATAATGAGGGGCTGATCACACCGGGCGAAAAATACAACAAGGTCGTTGATATCTGGGCAAAGGCCACCGATGACGTTGCCACCGCCATGATGGAATCCATGAAAATCGTTCAGGTCCGGACCAGCGACGGTCAGACCGTTGAACGGGAGAGTCTCAATTCCATCTACATGATGGCGGATTCCGGAGCCAGGGGAAGCAAGGACCAGATGCGCCAGCTGGCCGGCATGAGGGGCCTGATGGCAAAACCTTCAGGGGAAATTATTGAAACCCCCATCAGCGCGAATTTCCGGGAAGGCTTGTCCGTTCTTCAGTACTTTATTTCCACCCATGGAGCGCGAAAAGGGCTTGCCGATACGGCCCTGAAAACGGCTAACTCGGGCTATTTAACCCGGCGGCTGGCCGACGTTGCCCAGGATTGCGTGGTAATGGAAGAAGACTGCGGGACTCTGATGGGGGTAGACGTGGAAGCCCTGCTTGAAGGCGGTGAGGTTATTCAGCAGTTGGGCGAGCGTATTCTGGGAAGGGTGGCCATGGAGGACATTCTTGACCCCTTTACCGATGAGGTGCTGATCAAAAGCGGCGAGGATTTGGATGAAGAAGCCGTTAAAAAGGTTGAGGAAGCGGGGATCACCTCGGTAAGAATCCGGTCCGTTCTGACCTGCAGGTCCAAAATCGGGGTTTGCGCAAAATGTTACGGCAGGGACCTCGCCCACGGGAAGCTGGTGGAGATCGGTCAGGCTGTCGGCATACTTGCCGCCCAGTCCATCGGTGAGCCCGGTACCCAGTTGACCATGAGAACCTTTCATATCGGTGGAACGGCCAGCAGAAGAGTTGAACAGGCCGATATCCGGGCTCGTGTCGAAGGGACGATGAAATATATCGATCTGAATGTCGTCGAAACCGCTCGAAACGAATATGTTGTCATGAACCGGCGGGGTGGGGAATTCGCCATTGTGGGCAACACCGGAAGGGAACTGGAAAGATATCCGGTAATCTACGGAGCTCATCTTCATGTAAAGGATGGGGATACCGTCAGCGCCGGCGATATGCTGGCGACGTGGGACCCATTTACAACACCTATCATCACCGAGGTCGGGGGAACGGTTAAATACGGGGATATCATCGTGGGGAAAACCATGCAGGAACAGATGGACCCGGTAACACGAAAATCCAGCATGACCATTATCGAATCCAAAAGCGCCGAGGAGCGGCCCCGCATCTCCATAAAGGATGATACGGGAAAAACGGCCAAATTAACCAGGGGATCGGGTATGGCGCGGTATTCTCTGCCCATCGGCGCCATTGTTCTGGTTGAGGAAGGTACCGTTGTAAAAGCAGGCGAAATTATTGCAAAATTGCCCAGAGCCACAACGAAAACCAAGGACATCACCGGTGGTCTCCCCCGTGTGGCGGAACTTTTCGAGGTTCGAAAACCCAAAGAAATTGCCGTATTAAGTCAGATTGACGGTTATGTCGCCGTCGAAAAAGGGACCAAAAAGGGAAAACAAAAAATCACCATCACCCCGGTGGATGTAGGTGAAAAAAGGGAATACCTTATCCCCAGAGGCAAGCACATCAATGTTTATGACGGGGACTATGTGAGAGCCGGCGAGCCGTTGATCAGCGGTTCCGCAATTCCCCAGGATATTTTAAACATCAAGGGTGAAATCGCTTTGGCACGGTATCTGGTGGATGAGGTTCAGGAAGTCTATCGATTGCAGGGCGTTCGAATCAACGACAAGCATATCGAGGTTATCGTTAAGCAGATGATGCGCCGGGTGAAGGTGCTGGATCCCGGGGATACCGAGTTTGTTGTTGAAGAACAGATCGACCGTATCAAATTCGAGGAGGCGAACCAGGAGGTCATCGAGAAAGGCGGCGTACCGGCCAACGCGGAACCGTTGATCCTCGGCATTACGAAAGCGTCTTTGAGTACGGACAGCTTTATTTCAGCAGCATCCTTTCAGGAAACCACGAAGGTTTTAACGGAAGCCTCGATCAATGGAAAAATTGATTATTTACAAGGTCTTAAAGAAAATGTGATTTTGGGGAAATTGATTCCCGCGGGAACCGGCTTTCCCCCTTATGGTGGGATTGCCATCGAAAACAAATAAATTATACGTTGCCGTTTGATTTTTGAACAAAATGCTTGACAATTAATCGTCAGGTGTATAGCTATAGCGCTTTTACCACCTGATTTATTTTAATCGAATATGAGGAAAACATGCCGACTATTAATCAGCTAGTGAGAAAAGGCAGAAAAAGATCGCAGAAAAAGACGAACACCCCGGCACTGAAAGGGGGACCCCAGAAAAGAGGGGTCTGTACTCGAGTATATACCTCAACGCCGAAAAAACCCAACTCGGCTCTTCGAAAGGTCGCCAGGGTACGCCTGACCACCGGCATTGAAGTGACGGCTTATATTCCGGGAATCGGGCATAATCTGCAAGAGCACTCGGTAGTTCTGGTTCGCGGTGGACGTGTGAAAGACCTTCCCGGTGTTCGGTACCACATTGTGCGGGGGACATTGGATTCTCTGGGTGTCGAAGACCGGAAACAGAGCAGATCAAAATACGGTGCAAAGAGACCGAAATAAGCCGGTTGGCGAAATGAAAAACCGATTCCTGTGATAATATGCAAAAAGAGATTAGGTGATGTAAATGCCGAGAAGAAGAGAAGTTCCCGAACGGGAAATGATACCGGATTCAAAATACAACAGCAGGCTTGTGGCGAAGTTCATACGGTCCATCATGCGGGATGGAAAAAAAAGCACGGCGGAACAGATCCTGTATAGTGCCTTCGAGATTATTGAAGGGAAAATCAATGAACCGCCTTTGAAGGTTTTTGAAAAAGCGCTGGAAAATGTCAAGCCGACGATAGAGGTGAAATCTCGAAGGGTCGGAGGCTCCACTTATCAGGTGCCGACGGAAATCAGACCGTCACGGCGGACGGCGTTGGGGATTCGATGGATTATCACCTATGCCAGAAGCAGAAATGAAAAAGGAATGGCGCAGAAGATGGCTGGAGAACTCATGGATGCATTCGGGAATAAAGGCGCCGCCATCAAGAAAAAGGAAGACACCCATAAAATGGCCGAGGCCAACAAGGCTTTCGCTCATTTCAGATGGTAGCCGGTTATATATTTCATGTCCAAAAAATCCAGATCTTCGGTATATAACCTGAGGCCGAAAACCCGCGAGTAAGGGGAGGATGGTAAGATGGCGAAGGAAAAGTTTCAGAGGAAGAAGCCGCATGTGAATGTTGGAACGATTGGTCACATCGATCATGGGAAGACGACGTTGACGGCGGCGATCACGAAGCATATGGGGTTGAAGGGTTTGGCGAATTATGTTCCCTTTGATCAGATTGACAAGGCGCCGGAGGAGAAGGAACGGGGGATTACGATAGCGACGGCGCATGTTGAGTACGAGACGCTGAATCGTCATTATGCCCATGTGGATTGTCCGGGGCATGCGGACTACATCA
>DIKO01000100.1 GCA_002423615.1 Desulfobacteraceae bacterium UBA5616 | reverse complement strand
GCTAACAAACAGGTAATGCTCCCTGTCTCGAAGGCTGATGAGGCGGAAAGAAATATGCTCCAGGGAATTAAAATACTTGAAGAATTAAAATTAAGGCCAAGGCTATCCCAAGGGTATTTTTATTTAGGTGAGCTCTATACCGATATCGGCGAATATGATAAAGCGGTTGAGTGGTTGAAAAGAGCCGAAGGCGAATTCCAGGATATGGGCATGGAATATGATCTGTCATTTTCCAGAAGTCTTATCGGAAAAACGCTGTCAAAAATAAACCCGTCCCAATTCAAAGAATCTGAACAAACCATTTTAGATGCAATAAAAATCGCTCAGGATATCGAATCAAGACCAGCTATAGCATTTGGTCATCTTTGTCTCGGTGAAATATATGCCGACTCTGGGCAAAAAGAAAAGGCCCGGGAAAATCTCAAAAAGGCAGAAGCGATGTATCAGGATATGAAAATGGGGCTGTGGCTTGGAAAAACAAGGGAGATTTTGGAGAGATTATAGAAAGGCATAACCATGTCGGAGAATAGATCCCATCAAAAAAAAGTCCTTATGTTTTTGTTCTTTTTAGCCCATGGCATTCTACTGCTATTTAGGACAGGGGCATATGCAGGGTCTCTTACATTTACCCCGGATGGAGATCCGATTGACTTTGGAGATATTTACATTGGCCAATGGTCCTATTTCACACTTACAATAGTCGCCAACGGTGACTGCTCTGGTGCTGTCTCTATTGAAGAGCCATATCCGAAGGCTTCTCAAAGTCTTGCAAACTACGAATTCGATCTTTCTAGCGGGGAGAATATCGGGACATGGATCGGCGTCGCACCAATAGCGCCAGGGGATGATCTTTTATATTTAAAGATTGATAGCACATGTGGTATTTACTACAAAACCATCAGTTTCCACACCATCGGATACGGTTATGTGCAGGGTTCGGTAACCGATGCGACATCTGAAGATCCGATTCCCACGGCTGTCGTAAAACCGGGAAACCCTTATTTAATGGAAGTTTTGATTCTGAGCAATGGAAATTACAATGCAAAGGCCTATCCTGGATACCATTGGCTGATTGCAAACGCCGCCGGGTACATAGAGAAGATGGTCAATATCGAGATACGGGAAGGCGATACAATAACTTATGATTTCCAACTCGATCCGGATATCGCCGGTAAGGATACGGACAGCGACGGGATATTGGATGACGGTGACAATAGTGGGAAGATAGATAATTTTTGTGGCGATGGAATCACGACTGATTGTGATGATAATTGTACCCTGGTCTCGAATTTGGATCAGAAAGATACGGATAGCGACGGCATGGGTGATGCTTGTGATGAAGATGACGATGACGACGGAATGCCCGATTCCTGGGAACTTCAATATGGTTTAAACCCATTGGATTCGGACGATGCAGCCCTTGATGCCGACAAGGACGGGTTCACCAATCACGATGAATTTGTTCAAGGTTCAGACCCCACTAATCGCAATGATCCCAGACCCAGAGCATTCTCTTGGCTGCCGCTCCTCCTGGAATGATGGGTACCCGGAGGGGTATCGGCGATCAACGTACAATTCTTAAGAAACAGGTCGATGAGTTTCTATTCAGGACAGTATGGCCGGGAATTTTATAGGCATATTTAATCGGATATGAGCTCCCAATGGCCTATAGCCATATTATCGGTGCCTATATCATATAGCATACTTTCGACACCCTTTTCAAATAGCGCGTGACGAATTTATTTTCCAATGAAGCCGGCGGGTTATTATTGCTTAACATATTGATATAACAAATTATATTTTTATCTAGACTTTTCTAGTGATATCTGATAGTTACGCCCTCATATGGTCAACCCAAACATAGAGAGGGCAAAATAATGGATCTGGTACCCGAGAATCTGACATTTTCCGAAGTTGGGCATTTGCCGATCGTTAAAGACTTTGCGAAAAAGATCAGGCTGGTTGAAACCCTTGACGCTATGGTGGACAGTCAGATGGAGATTTCACCCGGGATAACGGTTCTGGCCATGGTCCTGGACACGCTTTCGGGAAGAACCCCGCTGTATCGACTCGAAGAATTCTTTCAGGAAAAGGACATTGAATTGGTTTTGGGCCATGAAGTCAAAGCGGAGGTTTTCTGCGATTATAACGTTGGCCGGATGTTGGATAAAATATATGACTCCGGCACCCAAAAGATCTTCTCCCAGCTTGCCCAAAATGCGGTTGGCAGGTTTGGCGTTGATACACGCCGTCTGCATTTTGATACGACATCCATCCGTGTTTTCGGGGATTATGATTTTATCGATCCACCGTTTAAGATCACTTACGGTCACAGTAAGGACAAACGACCGGACCTGAAGCAGTTTCTCATTTCGATGCTTTGCGTGGATCGTAATATTCCCATTCTGGGTGGTACCGAAGATGGAAATGCTTCGGATAAAACCCTGAATAATGAACTTTTGGGTAGAATCTCAAAACACATGGCCAGGCAGGGCCTCAACCCGGGGGCTTTCGTGTACGTAGCGGATTCGGCCTTTGTAACTCCTCATAATCTTGAAAGGTCGAAGCAGGAAGGGGTGAAATTTTTAACCCGGCTGCCGGCCACCTATAAAGAATGCGGCAGGGCCATTTCCGAAGCGGTTGCCGCCGATGACTGGACTGATTTCGGCAAGCTCAATCAGACCGTAGCTACGCAAAAGCGACCCGCAGCTTTCTACCGGGGATTTGAAACCGACGTTGAGCTTTATGGTGAAACATACCGCGCAATTGTTGTTCACTCATCCGCCCACGACAAAAGGCGGCATAAGCGCATTGACCGGTTACTTCAGCAAAAACGCAAGGAACTCGAAGAGGACTTGAAGAAAATCAACCCCGGGTCTTTCTATTGCCGGGCAGACGCCGAAGCAGCAACGGATAAGGTTCTGAGGGCCGCCGCGGGCAGTTACCACCGGATCCAATATGGCATTAGAAAGGTTCCCAAGTACCCTCGGGGCAGACCCGCCATAGGGGCCGAACGGACCCCTATGGGTTATGAATATATCCTGGATGTCAAGATCGACGTGGATACGGATGCTATTGCTCATATGCGTCATGAGGCCGGATGTTTTGTTTTACTCTGCAATCTGTCAGGTGAACAGGAGCCAAACCCATGGACAGCCGAGTCACTTTTAGAGCTCTATAAAGATCAAAGCGGTATAGAGCAGAACTTCGGCTTTTTGAAGGACCCGGTTATTGTGAATAGTATTTTTCTGAAGAAGCCTTCCAGAATTGAGGTGCTCGGGCTTGTGCTGCTCATTTCCCTTCTCATCTGGCGTTTGATGGAGCGCTGCATGCGGCAATATCTGGAAAAGGCCGAAATCGAAATTACCGGATGGAACAATCGCCTAACGAATAAGGATAGATCGTGAGAACGCAGCGATCCACGATCTTATCCCGGGGTTGGACGAGCCCGCCGGGAATTGAGCGGTGTTCTTTTATATAACTTGCCAGTCAAAAGTTTTAA
>DIKO01000115.1:13516-27359 GCA_002423615.1 Desulfobacteraceae bacterium UBA5616 | reverse complement strand
TTTAATTAATAATTATATTTCCAATTTTTTTCGACGGTTCGTGGTTCAATTTCAGGATGTGTGCCAAGAACTATGAAGATCTCAAGGATTCATGCGGGGGAAATCCGGGAGGAGCGGCTTTTCGGCCGAAAAGGGCTGTAGATGCACAGCCTTCCCTTGGGCGGCGCCGGGATGACCTGGATCAGAAAATGAAAGCCCCAAAGTTTCAGAACGGGAGAAAGGGGCTCATTTTCAAGATTTTACCCGGGACATATATTTTCCGGTTTCGGTGTTGACCTGGATGACGTCCCCGACGGAGATGTATTCGGGGACCTGAACCGTGATGCCGTTTGCCAGGACGGCCGGTTTTGTTCTGCTGGTGACGGATGCACCTTTGATGGGTGGAGCGGTTTCGACGATCTCAACCTCAATCGAACTGGGAAGTTCGATACAGAGGGGGACACCATTCTGCAGGAGGACGGCAATTCCCTGAAGCCCATCCGTAAGCCAGGGAGCCTGATCTTCCAGATAATCTTCGGCCAGGGTGTATTGTTCGTAATTATCATTGTCCATAAAGGTATAAAGTTTCTGGTCCCTGTACAAGAAGTCCGCCTGACGTTTCACAAGATCGATATCTTCCAGAAAATCATTCCCCTTAAACGTTTGATCCAGTTTTTGCCCCGTGGAAACACAGTTGAACCGGACCTTGTAAAGGGTATTGGCCCCCCGGGCCGACGGGGTATGGACCTCGACCTGTTTAACCTGATAGGGCAAATTATTTATGCTGACGACATGCCCTTTTTTTAAATTGCACGCTTTGGGCAAATTCTGCTCCTTATTTAATGTCGTTAAAGAGGCGCATCTGTTTCCACTGACGATAATCAGGACACTTTTTAATTTTTTTGCACCTTTCGCAAACCGCTGTATCAATCTGCCGCACCCGGTTTTTTTTCAAAAATGTACAATAGATGGTGGCCATGGGGTTTCCATTAGGGTTCGCGGCATTGTTCTGCGCACTGATATCGACGCACTTTAAAGCACGGGGAAATTGATTTTGTCAAGATTATATGAATGGGCCACCGTAATAGGATTATCTCTTGATGACCCGGTACAATATCAATAGAAGAACAGCGCCGCCGGTCGCGAGCAGGATACTCCCCACATTAAATCCCGTGACCGTCCCGAGCCCCAGAAAGGAGCCGATAAAACCGCCGACGAAGGCGCCCGCAATTCCGATCAGGACAGTAATAATCAGTCCTCCAGGGTCATCGCCGGGCATGATGAATTTTGCGAGCAAACCAACGATTAACCCCATAACGATCCAGGATAGAATTCCCATTGCCGACCTCCTTTCTCAATTTACGCCCAATTTCATCGTCTAAGCCCAAAGCCCTGCAGGTATCAATTGTTCGTCAAGCTGTTTATAAAACAAGGTGATTGCCTGAGTTGTAGTAAGCCCAAGCTGCTCTAATATTTGCTCAGCTTTGCCCTTTAAATCGGGCTCGATTCGAGCCCTGATTGTGGATGTTTTGCCCATACTATAACGGGCAAGCGCTTCACGAAGCGCCTTTCTTGCGAAAGCAGAACGGCTCATGTGGAGTTCCTTTGAAACGCGGTCGACAGCTTTGACCAAATCGTCATCAAGGGTCATCTGAATGGTTCTCATAGGGCTCCTCCATAATGTGGCTTTTGATAGCTATCATAATCCACATTTCGGACCATGGCAAATGTATCTATACGGCCAGCGAATTAATCAGCGGCCCGGCCCTTTGGGTCCGCTGAATTTACTTGCGGTTTGGCCATTCAAAATCCTTATTTTTAGGCACATACATTATATTATTAGGTCAATTTGACCTGCGAATAGGCGATTGACAGGTTTTCGGGTAAATTGGCCCTGTGTCATTATCTGCCTTGATTATTCATCGGATTGGTATATATTTATCGAAAAACATAAAATGCGATATAAGTCATTTGAAAAACAATAAAAATAAGTCAACTAACCGCAATGCAGCTTGGATGTGTCAACTTAAAACAGGATTAAAATAATGGGCCGGGTCCGGTCTTTTATGCGCCGGCATGACCACTCCATACACAAAGAAAGGACATACTGCGAAGGGAGAAAACGCCGTGCTGCGAAAATTGATATCCGGCGGCCTGACCAGTGCGGAACGGGCTGCCCTTGATACGGCTGTTAAACTGGAAATTCCCCATGGGGGATGGACTTCTACGGCAAACGGAAATGAACTGGCCCCGAAATATGAGTTGAAATCCGTGGAGGCGGAAGACGTAATCTTATCGGTTCGAAAAAATGTGGAGGAATCCGACGGCGTCTTACTGGTCTTGAGGGGAGACGCTTCCGGGAAACTTGCCCAACTCGAAAAATTGGCAGGAGATGGACAAAAACCCTTCTTCTACATCGATCTCGGCAGAGTGTCGAAATTTGAGGCCGCTTTAAATATCTGCAAATGGATAGCGGAAGAGAATATTGAAACCCTTTATGTCGCCGGTGACACCGAAGAAACCAGCGATATTTCAAGGGATGTGACGGATATTCTGGAAAGCGTTATCTATCTCGGGTATGCGGAGCGTCGTGATCCGGTCAGGATGGACCTTCGGCGTACTACCCCGAAACACCCCGAAACCCTCGAGGAGGCTCTTGAAATTCTCCTGTCGGATTTGCCGCTGAAGGACAGGGTGATCATCGCCAACATGACCCTCGGAGAACTGGGCTCTCTGTACAATACCGTGGGCAGGCATATCAGCGACTTTTTTGGATTATGGACCGGTAATGAACCCCTGGTGGAATCCTGCCGGCGGAAAACCGGTCAAAAAACCCTCAGGGTGGAGAATATTCCGGACGTCATTCTGAGGTCCCTGTGGGAAAGGCTGAAAACCACCCATCGCCTGCGGGTTGTAAAAGAATGAAAGTCGAATGCTTGATTTACGGATTCTGCACCTCTTTGACCGGTTTTCTCACTTTGCCCGGAGCCGCCAGGTAAACCATCAGGCATGAGGCAAAAATCAGGACGATACAGGTTATAAAAGCAAGTTCGTAAGATCCGGCCAGATCCCGGAGCAGCCCGGTGGCATAGGCCCCCACTGCACCCCCTATGCCGCCGCCAAAGGCGATAACGGCAAAAATTTCCCCAAAATCTTTACCCAGAAAGATATCCGCGGTGATCGCCGGAATCAGGGGTGCCACAGCCCCGTATCCCATGCCGAAAAAAAGACCGAAAAGAAGTGGAAGCGGGCCTTTGAAAATAGATATGGCCATAAGCGCACCGATGCCGATGGCGGCCATCACATCGGCGATGAGTTTTGTTTTTTCCCGTCCCAGGATATCCGAAAGATAGCCGAACAGTATTTTTCCGGCGGAGCCTGAAATGCCGGCGATACCGAAAAAATAAGCAGCGGCCTTGCTGTCTATGCCCGAATCCACCATGGCGGAAACGGAGTGGAGAAGAATGCTCTGGTTGGCGAAGGATACGGAAAAAAACATCGCCATGAGAATCCAGAACCGGCGGGTCTTGAAGGCGTTTTTCAAATTCCAATCCACGGCGGCCCATTCAGGGTCGACCACCCTTAAACCCCTTTTCGGATGATCGCCCGAAAATTCGGCATCCGGAGGATCCCCGTCTGGATACTGGTTCACTTGAGCGGGTTCCCGGCGGTTGAACACAAGATTGATGGGACCGACAAAAAACAAAACAAAACAGGCCAGATACAGGTAGGCGTTTCTCCACCCATGGGCAGCAATCAGCCGTTCCACATAAGGCACCACAAGGAGCATGCCGAAACCGATACCGGACATGGCGATGCCCAGGGCAAGACCGCGTTTTCGTTCAAACCATCTGGGAAGAAAGGCGGAGTGGGAAACAAAGCCCAGAAAGCTTATGCCGCAGCCGGCCAGAATGCCGTAGGTGAGCTGAAACTGCCACAGATTCTGCGCGCGGCTGGTCAAGGCCAATGCGATGGCGAGAAAAACCGCTCCCAGGGGAACGACGATTCTCGGTCCCATGCGATCCTGGAGATACCCTGCACCGTACCCCATCAGAGCCTGGGAAAGGATAAAAAGGGAAAATATGCTGGATGCTTCAGCCCGGGTCCAGCCGAATTCCCGGATGATGGAAATGATGAATACGGAAAAGGAATACCATACCCCGAAGGCGACGCCCAGGGTGATAAATGCCACAAAAAGGATAATCCAGCCATAGTATATGGCCGGTTTAATCCGGTTTTCGGTTTTCGGATTCATAATTCTTTCGCCGGTCACTATTCCCCGCGGATCATGATCAAAAGCATTTTAAAGCGTTCTCCGGCGGTCAGGGCGTGAGGAATGTTTGCCGGCATGATCAACATTTCTCCAGTCCCGACGGTGTGAAGCCCGGAGCCGATATGGATTTCAGCCCTCCCCTCAAGGATATAGACCACTGCGTCAAAGGGTGCGGTATGCTCGCTCAAACCCTGTCCCTTGTCAAATGAAAAAAGGGTGATATTTCCGGTGGTTTTTTTCAGAAGAATTTTGCTGACAACAGACCCGTCGGCATAATCCACATTGTTTCCCAGGTTAAAGGGAATGCCCTTGTTGAGCTCCAGATTGATGTCTTTCATGGTTGTCTCCTCTTGGGTTGAATTCAAAAACCGGGTGGTGTGAACCGACAGAAACATAGGCGTTTCAGGTATTAAAATCAACTCATGATTTTTTCCGGAACATTCCCCGAAGCGACGACAGGGGACGCCTGAAACCAGCAAATATCTTTACTAATAGCGCATGGGTGAGGTATAAAACGACCATGAACAAGACAATCAACCCCGCTGCGGTCCAGCTCTGCGGAAGCATCCTGGTCATTGATGACGATCCCCTGACCCTGAAGAATTTAAGACGCCTCCTGGAAGGGGCCGGACATACGGTTTCGACATTTATAAACCCTTTAAAGGCTTTGGAGCGCCTTGAAAAATCTACTTTCGATCTGATCATCAGCGATGTCAGGATGCCGGGCATGGACGGGTTTTCCCTTATGCAAAAGGCCAAGAGCATCGCCAAGGATGTGGAAGTCATCCTGATCACCGGTTTCGCATCTCTGGATGATGCGGTGGATGCCACCAAACAGGGATCTTATCATTATCTGGCCAAGCCTTTTGCGCCGGAACAGGTGCGTACGCTGGTTCAAGAGGCCTTGATGGAAAGGTCCCTCAGAAAGGGAATTCAACCATCTGAGCCCGGGGTAAAATCCCCGGAGATGATCGGCATGAGCCCCAAAATGATGCGGGTCCGGGATATTATCAGGCAGATTGCCCCTACGGAATGCAACGTGCTCATCACCGGAGAATCCGGTACGGGGAAAGAACTGGCGGCCCGATCCATCCATGGGTTCAGCAACCGTTCCCAGGGCCTTTTTGTCGCTTTCAACTGCGCGGCCTTCAGCGAAGGCCTTGTTGACAATGAGCTTTTCGGTCATGAAAAAGAGGCCTTTACCGGTGCTGCCAGCCTGAAAAAAGGACTGATCGAGACCGCCAACGGCGGTACCCTATTTTTGGACGAAGTTGCCGATATGCCTCTATCCATGCAGTCAAAATTGCTGCGGGTCATTCAGGAGCGTGAGTTGATCCGCGTGGGCGGCACCCGCCCCACGTCCCTGGATGTGAGGATCGTTGCGGCGACGTCAAAGGACCTCAAGAAAGCGGTGACGGAAGGTCTCTTCCGCCAGGATTTGTACTACCGTCTGAATGTCGTAAATATCCTTCTTCCGCCGCTCATGCATCGAAAGGAGGATATCCCCTTATTGATCTATCACATTCTGGATAAATTCAACGACAGATTCAAGAACAGGGCGACAAAAAAAATAAAATCCGTATCCGGCCAGGTCATGTCCATTCTGGAAAATTACGTATTTCCCGGCAATGTCAGGGAGCTGGAAAATATACTGGAACGGGCCATGGCGATATGCACGGGAGATTCCATCCAGGCGGGGGATCTTCCGTCCGACCTTTTGGAAATAAATCTTTTCGCCTACAACCGTTCCGAAAATTCCACTCTGACCCTTGAAGATGTCGAAAAGGATTACATCTCCCATGTTCTTAAAATCGCCAGGGGATCACGCCGGCGTGCGGCGGAAATTCTAGGGATTGAAAGAACGTCCCTTTGGAGAAAAATGAAAAAATATGGGTTGAAGTAAAGTTCTTTTTCGCAACACCACCGTTCGTTTTTGCAACATCGCATTTTTTCGCGAAATTTCCGTCAGGAACATGATTTTTCAGAAGAGGCGTTGCGCTTTTCCAACATCCATTCCCCAACTTATTATTCTTTAAATCCGGATTTTAAAACATACCAGGCAGTTGGAATAAGGCATCGATTTTGGCACGGGCCTTGCTCAAGCCGTATTAAGGAAAGGAAAGGCCCATGTTCAAGAGAATCCTGGTGGTTTTTGAAAATGAAAAAATTTGTGAAAAGGCCCTGAACTATTCACGCGAACTGGCCTTGCGCATGGACTCGGAAATATCTTTTCTCATGCTGGTCGAAATGGCCTTTATCAATCATTCTCTCCTGGGATCGAAACGAAAGGCGATCGAGGGGATCGAGACCCGTCTGGGAACTAAGCTGGGTGAGCTGTCTTCCGAATTTCTTAAAAAGGGCATCACGGTCAGCACAGCCATCCGGGTCGGAGAGCTGGCACAGGAACTGATGAAGTTTCTGGCGGAGCGAATGCCGTTCCAGGCTATCATCTGGGGCAGTCATGAAGAACTGCCACGCCCGGAGGGCCCTTCGCAGTCACACTGGATCCGAAAGGTAACCGGCACCCTCGAATGCCCGCTTTTTACGGTGAGCAGCAAAATACAGCCCGGAAACGACCGGTCTTTAAGACAATAATACACACTCTGGAGGATAAAATACGTGCAACCCTTAACAACGGATATGATCCTGGTGATGCTGATGATCGGAATTGCTGTTTTCCTGTTTATCGTTGAATGGGTCCGTGTGGATGTGGTGGCCATCATCATGATGGTCGTTCTTCCCCTTCTGCATCTGGTTTCTCCTTCAGAGGCCTTTATCGGGTTAAGCAGCAACGCGGTGGTGTCGATTATCGCGGTGATCATCATCGGGGCCGGGCTGGATAAAACCGGTCTGATCAACAGTCTGGTTTCCCCCATCGTCAAGATTGCAGGACAGAGCGAGTCCCGAATAATCATTGGTTTTTCCGTGGCCATTGCGTTTATTTCAAGCTTTATGCAGAATATCGGGGCCGCGGCGCTGTTTCTCCCGGCTTTGCAGCGTGTGGGCAAATCCCTGAAAATTCCCTTGAGCAAACTCCTGATGCCCATTGGTTTCAGTTGCATCCTGGGGGGGACCATCACTTTGGTGGGGTCGAGTCCCCTGATTCTGTTAAATGATCTCATGGCGCCGTTTAAACTGAAACCTTTCGGGATGTTTGACGTAACGCCGTTGGGGATGCTGCTGCTGGCTTCCGGTATTCTTTGTTTCATCTTTCTGGGTCGTTTCATCCTGCCCCAAGGCGGAGGGAAAGAGGATCAGGAGAAGGCAGCGGACCATAAGCTTGACCCTATCCGGGAAATCGGGGAAATCTATGAACTCCGGACTTCCGATGATTTCACGGATTACCGGGACCCCATCCACATCGAAGATCTGAAACGGCGGTACCTTGTCAATATCGTGGCTGTAACGACCCCCCCGGATTCAAGGATTTTTTCCCCGGTTTCGGATACGGTGGTTCGATCCGGAATTGACATGCTGGTATGCGGCAGGGGAAAAGACGTACAACGCATGGCAGCGGAAGAAGGCATGCGGGTCAAGGACCAGGTGGAGGCATTCAAGAATGATATGGCGTCCCAGGCCCCGGTTACGGTGGAAGCCGTAGTGGCGCCCAGGTCCCAGTTTGAAGGGAAGACCCTGGACCGGATCAATTTTCAGGAACGCTTCCGGATTTCTCCCATGGCCATTTACCGGCAGGGGGAGGTCTACCGGGCGGAAATCGGCAATATGATTTTGCGGGTTGGGGACGCCATCCTGATCCATGGGCCGGTGAAGCGGTTGCAGGCACTTCAGAGTGAAGGCGGGCTCTTGTTTACCACAGCGCTGGACACGGAAAGCCTGAGGCCCGAAAAGGCCATACTCGCGGCATTTTGGGGGGCGGTTGCCCTATCCATGATGATGATTTTCAATATTCAACTTTCCGTTTCCCTTATGACCGGAGCCCTGGGCATGATTCTCACCCGGGTTTTGACCATCGACGAAGCCTATCAATCCGTGGACTGGCGGACGATTTTCCTTTTGGCCGGATTGATCCCCCTGGGCATGGCCACCGAAAAAACCGGGGCGGCAGCCTGGATTGCACAGACCGTGCTTTCGATGCTGGGCCCCGTGAGCCCTATCGTTTTGCTGTCCATTATCGGCCTTCTGGCCACGGCATTTTCTCTGGTGATTTCAAATGTCGGCGCCACGGTGCTCCTGGTTCCGCTAGTGATCAACATGGCCATTGCCGCCAATGCCGATCCGCGGATGGCGGCTCTCGTGGTAGGCATGGCCACCAGCAATTCTTTTATTCTGCCCACGCACCAGGTCAATGCCCTGTACATGGGTCCGGGGCATTATCGCAGCATTGATTTCATGAAGGCCGGGACCCTTATCAGCGTCGTGTTTCTGGTGGCCCTGATCGGCGGAATATATTTATTCTACGGTATTTAGAAAAATAAAAAAGGAGGCATGGCATGGCCATTATCACCCTTTCCAGGGGATCTTATTCAAAAGGAAAAGAAATTGCCGAAAAAGTTGCAGCCTGTATGAATTATGACTGCCTGAGCCGGGAAGTCATCCTCGAAGCCAGCGATCGCTTCAATATCCCTGAGATCAAACTGGAAAAAGCCATTCATGATGCGCCTTCCATCCTGGAGCGTTTCACTCACGGCAAATCCGACTATATCACCTATTATCAGAGCGCCCTCACCCGGAGGGTTCGAAAGGACAATGTGGTATATCACGGACTGGCCGGCCATATTTTCCTCGGCGGCATCTCCCATCTCCTGAAGGTCAGGATCATCTCGGATCTTTCCATGCGGGTGCGCAATAAGATGGAGACGGAAAACATCAGTGAACAGGATGCCCGGGCGATCATCCTGAAAGACGATCATGAACGCCGGAACTGGACCCAGAAGCTTTACGGCGTGGACCCATGGGACAGCTCACTATATGATCTGGTGATTTTCATCGACAAAATCACCGTTGAAGATGCGGTGAACATCATTTGCCGGGTTGCCGGGTTCAAACAGTTCAAGGCCACCCGGGAATCTCAACAAAAAATGGACGACCTGGCCCTGGCCTGTGAAATCAAGGCCCTGCTCCTCAACGAACATTTCGATGTGTCCGTTACCAGCGATTACGGCAATGTCGTCATAAGTGCAAAAGCAACGGGACGGCAGCTTCAGAAATTGAATGAACGGGCCACCCAACTGATTTCAGAAGTCAGCGGCATCAACAACTTAGAGGTGCATTCGGAAGCAACCCAGCGGCAGACAGTCATTTAACGCCGGATATTAATCTCAACAGAAAGGATTTCTTCATGTCCATCATCAATATATCATCGGATGTCTATGAAGAAGGCCGAAAAATTGCACAAAAAACGGCTGAGGCCATGGGATACGCCTATGTCGGGCGGGAAATACTGAGGGGGGTTGCGGAAAAATATCACTTGTCCGAAACCAAACTCGTTGACGCTATCGATAAGGCGGCGCCGACGCTCCGCATGTCCTTGAAGCTGCGTAAACAATTAATGGCCTATATTCAAGAAGCCGTGCTAGGGGAGATGTTAAAGGACAATATCGTCTGCCAGGGACTCGCCGCCCATCTTTACGTGCTGGGCGTTTCACATGTGTTGAAGGTGAGGATATTGATCGACCCGGAAGAGAGAGCGCGAAATTATGCCCAGACCCATAATATGAGCGTTAAAAAGGCGGAAAAACTTCTCGCCCGGGAGAAAAAGCTTCGCCAGCAATGGTCTTTTTCTGAGTTTCGGTTTGACGAGACCGACCCTTCAAAATATGATCTGATGGTCAGCCTGAGTCAGATAGATCCCGATGAAGCGGTCAGGATCATCACCGAGACTGTCTGTTCACGTAAATTTCAACCCATGAACTACTCTGAAAAATGTCTGAAAGACCTTGAACTGGCAGCCAGGGTCAGGGTTCTTCTCATGGATAAGTATCCCAGCAGCAGGGTCCAGGCCAATGGGGGAAACCTGATCATTGAAACCCTGGGATTGACAAGGGAGAAGCGGAAACGGGAGGCCGCCATCAAGGAACTCGCTGAAAATATTCCCGGTGTGAACTATGTTGAAGTTCATTTCATCCACGACTTTTTCAGGCAGGCGGCCGAGAGTTTCCGCTGATCCGGCCGGTTTTGAGGATTCCGGGAAACGTCGAATTTGTATTGACAGTGAACTTTGAAAAATCAACCCTGACGGCAGATTCCCCCTTATCGGGGGAGGGAGGCGAATATGACGGACCAATTGGAAGTTTTGCTGCTGGATGATGAACCCATTGTCGGAAAGAGACTCAAACCCGCCCTGGCCAAGATCGGGTGCAACGTAGAGGTTTTCGAAAATCCCAGGGCCGCTCTTGACCGGATCAGTGAAAAGGAATTCGATATCGTGGTCACGGATATCCGGATGGATGAAATTGACGGCATACAGGTGCTGGAGCATGTGACCCAGAAATCTCCCCGGACCAAGGTGATCATGATTACCGGGTATGCCATGATGTCTCTGGCCAGGGAAGCCATGGGAAAAGGCGCCTTTGATTTTATTGCCAAACCCTTTCAGCCGGATGATCTGAGAAAAGTCATCGCCAGTGCCGCCAAGGCCCTGGGGTCATCCATTGATTTCACCGCTGCGGGCATCGACAACGCCTGAGATTCCATCTTCGGGAGTCAACATGAAGGTAAAATCATCCCCAAAGAATGAGACGGTCTCGGGCATGGAAGTTTCCGTCCGGCCGAATCCTGTGGAAATTGAGGAAAAAGCCAGGCGCGCACTGATGGCTAGACATCGTTTCAGCCTTAAGCTTCAGATTTCCCTGGGGTTTTTTCTGGTGTTTTTGCTGGCCGTGGGGATTGCCGCTGTTATGGTGCATTCCATGTACCAGGTGGAGCATAAGCTGGAATTCCTCGAAATTATAAATGATTATGTTATTGAAATTCAGCAGGCGCGACGATTCGAGAAGAATTACTTTCTTTACGGCACCAATCTCGACGACGCCCTGGACAACGTGTATCAGGCCCGGGACATTATCGAACGCAATCCCGATGAACTTAAGCAAATACTGGGGAAAGACAACCACCGGATGGTGGTGTCCAATATCGCCGACTATCAGCGGCTGCTGGAACAGCTGGAAGATGCGGAGCGCCGGCAGGAAAATATCCTGGAACATCGCCGAACCCGGGAAAAAATCGAGAAGGAATTAAGGGAAAAGGGCCATCAGATGGTTTCCCTGTCCCAGGGTCTCATGAACCGGTTGAGGGTATCTGTATCCGAAACCCTTCTCCGGTCCCGGATGATTCATATTTATTTCCTTGCGTTACTTCTCATCATGGTGGTTTTTAACGCCTATATTCTGGTCAGCCGCATTTTAAGAAGCATCAACCGGTTTACCAAATATGCCCAGCGTATCGCCTCGGGGGACTTTACCCCCATTATGCCCAGGCGCCGTTTCCGGGATGAGTTTACGGATCTGGCCCTGGCCATCAATAAGATGATCCAGGAACTCGAACAACGTGAAGAAGGCCTTATTCAGCTGCATAAGGTCAGGGCCGTGGGGACCCTGACCGCCGGCATCGCCCATGAGTTGAACAACCCTTTGAACAATATCATGCTGTCCGCCCACATGATGCTGGAAGACTACAACCAGATGGCCGATGACGATAAAAAGGATATTCTCAACGACATTGTATCGGAAACGAACCGTTCGAGAAATATTATCAGCAATCTTCTTGATTTCGCCCGTCAGAGCAGTTCCCAGGTGGAACCGCTGAATCTTGCATCGCTTATCCGGGACACCATAAAGCTGTCGGCCAATCAGATTAAGCTCGCCGGTATTCGGGTGGAGTTTCAGGCTGCGGATAATCTGCCCCAAATTCATGGCGATGTCCAGCAGCTCCGCCAGGTGTTTTTAAACCTCATCTTCAATGCCATCGATGCTTCCAAAAAAGGGGATAAAATTCAAGTTTTCGTTATTCCGGCGGATGAACCCGATTATGTGGCGGTAAAAGTGGTGGATTTCGGCACCGGCATTCCTGAACACATCCTGAATTCAATATTTGATCCGTTTTTCACCACCAAGGGCAAGGGCAAGGGAACGGGTCTGGGTTTAAGCGTTTCCCAGGGCATTATTACCAAACACGGGGGACGCATCAAGGTGAGCAGCAGGGATGGAGAAGGGTCCACCTTTACCGTAACCCTCCCCGTGACAACGATTCCCGCGGATTTGAAATCCATGTGAAGGCCGGGGATCTATCGGGCCGATCTGAAAGAGGAAAAATGTCGTTCCAACGCCTTCTTCGCTGAGGATGTCGATATACCCGCCATGATCCTGAACCGCACCCCATACTACCGTCATGCCAAGACCGGTTCCGCTGCGGCCCATGACTTTTTTGGTGTAAAAAGGTTCGAATATCTTATCGAGATCTTCGACGGTCCATGCTGAAGGCCCATCATGGGAAAGGATCTGTCTTCGACAACCCAGAACTTTTTCCAGATCAGGTGGTGCCGGGAATCGGTCCAGACCAAAATCAGGGTGATGAAGGGGATAATTGACAGCGCGGCAATGCGTTTACGGGTTATCCATGCTTTCGGCATGCGTCTGTGGGGCCAGGCAAGGGCGCCGATGAATAAAGTGCTGAATCCGGCCAGGGCAAAGGGAAGAATGTAAAAAAAGTTCACTTGTAACATCCTCCGGGCATTGAAGTGGTTGGGATGCCTGTGATGCTTGGGTTTTGCCTTGGATATGAATGCTGCAAGGGCCTCCCCGCATCAATAAATGGCTATCTGCGGGGAGGCCCGGGAAATTCTTTAATGGGCGGGGGACGATACCACTTCAGCGGGAGTTTCCACCGGGCTCGATGGATTGCCGGATTTATTCCCGGTCTGCTCGACGGATTCCGTTTCCCGCGATTCCGCAGAGGTTAAACGGGCGTTGATGGATTCGATTTTTTTGTTCACCAGCTCGGCCTGGGGTACATCCAGTTCAAGGGCCTTTGCCTCTTCCAAAAGGGAAAGGCCGGCCTGAAACCCTTCCGGGGTTTCCTCGCTTGCGGCCACATCGGACCTGTAGATCAGGCTCATCAGGTGGATGGTGGTCATGCGAAGGTTCATTTCTTTTTTCAGCTCCGGGGTGATCGCATAGGGTGCAGCCTTGTCCAGCCGGGATTTGATTCCCACAAAATCAAGTACTCCCGGAGACTCCAAAAATGCATCCGCCTTATCCAGGAAATAATCGACCACAAAAGGAAAGATCGTTTTCCCGGAGCCGGTTGTATTCATTCCTTTAGGGATTTCAACGCCCTGAAGGGTGAGCAGCAGGCTTTGACCCATGGGGGCGAATTTCCCCTGCCAGACTTCAACAGAACCTTTAGTTTGGACCAGGGTATAGGTGCTGTAGTTGGAAAAACTCACGCCGATAATGGCAAGAACGATAAAACCAAAAAGCCCCAGGGCCATTTTCATCATCATCGTCTGGGGATCAATTGATTTTCTGGTTTTTCCGGTCATATAACGGATTCCCACTTTCTGGTCCCGATCCGGTTCGGTTCTCTTAAACGGTGGCGACGGGATAATTTTTTCGGCAGCGGCCTTTTCGGCAG
>DIKO01000115.1:0-13484 GCA_002423615.1 Desulfobacteraceae bacterium UBA5616 | reverse complement strand
CTTTTCAGCGGTGGCCTTTTCAGCGCTGGCCTTTTCAGCGCTGGCTTTCTCAGCGGCGGCTTTCTCAGCGGCGGCTTTCTCAGTAGCGGCTTTTTCGGCAGCGGCCTTCACGGATTCCCAGTTGTATTGGGTAAAGAGCAGGGATTTGATTCTCTGAACCCTGTCAGCGTCATCTTCGGATACAAAGGGCGGCGCCGTGTAACGGGTCTTCTGATCCGAACCCGCCGGCGGGGCATAAATTTTTTCCGGTTTCACCGTATCGAATTTCTTAAAAATCAGGCCCTCGTAAGTGACCGCTTTTTTCGCTGTGGTTCGGGGGGCCTTGGTTTTGGCATCAGCCTTGCCTTGATCGTTTTCAATCACCTCTTTTTTAACTTTTTTCTTTTTTGCGGTAGATTTGATTAAACTGTTTTTGCCCATACAAACCTCTTTTAATTTGTGATATAAAATATCTGCGAATTTCAAGAATTTTAAAGGTTATTCCTATAAAAGATCGGGTTTGTTTTGTAAACAATTTTTTCCGGTTGTTGGTCTACGGAACCTGAGTGGTCTTTGGATTTAACAAGCCCCAATCCGGTTGGGTTTGATTTCGAAAAGGAAGATGCATGGACCTTGACGCCAAATTGAAAATGCTGGAAGATATTCTGAAAGGATTTCCCTCACTGCTGGTGGCCTTCTCCGGCGGCGTTGACAGCACCTTCCTGCTGGCTGTCGCGAAAAAGCATCTGAAGGAAAATGTCGTGGCCGTTACCGGAGATTCCCCCATTCATCCTCCCTGGGAAACTCGGGATGCCGTTTTGCTGGCGAAAAAGCTGAATGTCCGGCACATGATCCTGCCCACCCGGGAAATGGAACTGCCGGAGTTTTTAAAAAATCCCGAAAACCGCTGTTATATCTGCAAGAAAAATCTCTTGTGGGAACTGCAAAAAATAGGGAGGGAGCTGGGAATCAGCCGGATTGCCCACGGGGCGAATCTGGATGATCTGAATGATTATCGGCCGGGTTCCCAGGCGGCCGATGAACTGGGAGCCCTTTCACCTTTGGTTGAAGCGGGATTGACAAAGGATGATATCCGGACCTTGTCCAGGAAAATGGGACTTGAGACCTGGAACAAACCTTCCATGCCCTGCCTGGTCACCCGGGTACCGTACAATATGACCATCACCAGGGCGGTTTTAGGACAAATCGAGGCGGCGGAAAAAATTCTCCTGGATCTGGGGATCGGGATTTTCCGGGTGCGGCATCATGGGAACCTGGCGCGGATTGAAACGTCGCCGGGTAATTTTAATTATTTACTTCAGGATGATATCCGGAAAAAGATCCTCAATGCCTTTCGGGAACTGGGATATTTATATGTTTCCCTCGATTTTGAGGGGTATGCCTCGGGAAGCCTGAACCGGTCTCTCAGGGACGATCCCCAAAAAAGGCATTGAAACCTTCACCTCCTGAAACGATGGGGCGGGGTATGATTTCAGGCGGAGGACAAAATAGGACTTGATCAAATCGGTCTGCAGCCGATAAAGTATATTTTTTAAAAACCCCCAAATAGATCCCTGTTAGGAGAAACAATCATGAAAGTTGGACTGGTCTTTTCAAGCATCATATTAATGACGGTTGCAGTCGGGTGCGTACCGGCTATTATCGGCGGCGGGGCTGCCGGGACCTATAAGGTGGCAACGGAACAGCGAACCCCGGAAGTCCTTTTGAATGATTCCACTATTTCTGCAAGAATCAAAACTGCCCTGATCGAAGATGGTCTTGTCAAAGGGCGGCATATTGATGTGGATACACAGGAAGGGCAGGTTATATTGAGCGGCGTGGTGGAAAGCGGGCTTCAGGAAGCCAGGGCCCTTGAAATCGCCCGGAGCGTTAAAGGCGTTGTTTCGGTGAAAAACAACCTTCAGGTCGGTTCCAGAACAGTGGGTCAGTACATAGACGATAAAATGATCGGGAACCGGATCAAGACCGAACTGATCAATGAGAAAAGGGTTCGTTCCATGAGCATCGACGTAGATGTCCACAACGGCGTGGTCACCCTGACCGGCGTGGTCAATGATCCGGAAATAAAAACAAGAATTATCAGCATTGCCCAGGAAGTCGAGGGTACGGTGAGCGTGGTGGACAACATCGTGGTCAAATAAACCGGCAGATCGGATGTCGGAAAATCCCGCTCTTAAAGGTGGATGGTAAGTGAAAAAAATGACTTGACAAAGGGCTCGCCGGGGAAAATAAAAGGGCTGCGGACAAGCATAATATTTCATGTATTTTAAGGTTTACATTATTTCAGGAGGAAAAAATGTCTAAGCCCCAACAGATTATGGCCAACCCCAATGAGAAGCAGCGGGCACAGGACCAGCAGGAACAGGATTTAAAACAGTCTCTGTTCCGGATTAAAAACAAAATCGTCGTCATGAGCGGAAAGGGAGGAGTGGGAAAAACCAGCACATCCGTGAACCTGGCCATCGCCCTGTCCAAAAAGGGGTATCAGGTGGGGATTATGGATGTGGATCTTCATGGACCCGATGTGCCACGCATGCTCGGCCTTTCCACCAACCTTGATATGAACGAAAACCGAAAACTGGTCCCCCTGGCCTATTCGGACAAATTGAGCGTCATTTCCATCGAGTCCCTGACCCCGGACAAGGACAATGCCATCATCTGGCGGGGGCCTGTTAAATATTCCGCCATTCGCCAGTTTATCGCCGACGTGGAATGGGGAGACCTCGACTTTCTGATTATTGATTCCCCTCCGGGAACCGGAGACGAACCCCTGACCGTGGCCCAGACCATTTCCGACGCCAAGGCCTTGATCGTCACCACGCCCCAGGAAGTCAGCCTGGCGGATGTGCGGAAATCCATCAATTTCTGCAAAACCGTTAAAATGGACATACTGGGCCTGGTGGAGAACATGAGTGGATTTTCCTGCCCTCATTGCGGGGAAACCATCGATATGTTCGGAACAGGGGGCGGAGAAAGAACAGCCGCCGCCATGGGCATCGGATTTCTGGGGAAAATCCCTTTTGATCAAAAGCTCGTGGCCTGCGGAGATTCCGGCACCTGTTACCAGGAGCTGTATGAAGAAACTCCCGTTTCCAGGGCTTATTCGGAGATTACGGATAAAATGATCCGGTTGCTCAAAATGTGAGCGAGACAGTGCCCGAACACTGAGCCCGGGTGTTCAGGCACTGTGTCCCCCCACGTCTTACTGACCAATGGAGGCCCCCAATGTCGACAATACATCCCAATGCAGTGGAAAAAATCGAGATTTTAACGCTTGAAGACAATTACATCGATATTGCGGCCATGGATAATTCGGACATGGTTTCCCGTGCCATGCCTCTCACGGGAAACCTTTTCGGCAAATCCATTCTGGCCGAGCACGGGTTTTCCGCTGCGGTAAAAATCACCTCCGGGGATCGGAAGAGAACTTTTCTGATGGATTTCGGACTGTCCGAAGACATCGTGGTCCGGAACGGCGAAGCCCTGAACTTTGATTTTTCGCAGATCGAGGCGGTGTTTTTATCCCATGGTCACGTCGATCATTTCGGAGGGCTCAAAAGCGTCGGTGAAAAGATCGGTAAAAAGGGAGTCCAAATCGTGGTTCACCCCTCGGCCTTCAAAACCGACCGATTTGTATCTGCAGGATCCGGTTTTAAAATTATCATGCCGACACCCGATGAGGCGGAAATCGAAAACGCAGGGTTTACCATCATCAAACAGACAGAGCCCCGTACACTTCTTGACGGGGATGTCCTTTATCTAGGTGAAATCCCGCGTTTAAGCGATTTTGAGCAGGGCATGCCCAATGCCTTCTTCGGGAAAGAGGGAGGGGAGGAACTGGACCTCCTCGAGGATGATACGGCCGTGGTTATGAACCTTTCCGGAAAAGGCCTGGTGGTGCTTTCCGGGTGCGCCCATTCCGGAATCATCAACACCGTCAACTACGCAAAAGAAATCACCGGCATTTCCAGGGTCCATGCCGTCATGGGGGGATTTCACCTCACCGGCCGTTTGTTCGAACCCATCATCGAGGATACGGTCAACGCCCTGAAGGAGATCGGGCCGGATTACGTAATTCCCACCCATTGCACGGGGCGAAAAGCCATCGGGCGCATTGAAACTGAGATGCCCGGATCTTTTATCCTCAATATGGCCGGCACCACCATCACATTTTCATCCTGAAAATAGGGTTTTTGCCGGATTCGGCGTGATTCGGCCTTAGAGTTCCCAATCCCGCCGTTTCGCAATCATTACCGCTTTTTCAACTGCAACTTGAATTTATATACGGCTTCACGAAAACGGCCGGACCATTCCCAATACCGCCGGCATCTGTTCCGATTTACGTATTCACCCGTTTTTTGCGTTGAATTATTATGAATACGATCTTCTCATACATCAACATGCTTTAAAAGGGGGAAATATGACCGTAGAAGAAGTTGTCAGGCAGTTCAAGGCTTTTTTAACCCATCGGAACCCGGATGCCATCAGCATCGAAATCCGCAATGTCAGACCGATTTTCGGCGGTGCGTCCCGGCAGACCATCGCCATGGAATTGGAAATCGTTAAAAAGACGACGAAAATTTCCCGCAAGATTGTCCTTCGGCGGGAGTTCGATGCGGGGATCATCGAAACCGATACCCGAACCGAATGGAATGCCTATCGGGCTTTTGCCGATACGGATGTGCCGGTTCCAGAACTGATATGGCTTGAAGAGGATAAAAAATGGATGGGGAGTCCTTTTTTCGTTATGGAGGAAGTGGTGGATTGTCAGAGTTCCATCCTGGCTTTCGATCAACCGGAATTTATGGGAGTCCGGGAGAAGGTCGGAGAACAGTTTTGCCGGATCATGGGGACTGTGGCCAAGGCGGACCCCAAGGCCATGTGGCTGGAAGACAAAATGGGAAAACCCGCTATGGACGCCTGCTGGAAACGGGAACTGGACTACTGGGAGTCGGATATCGATAAAAAACAGATGAGGCCCCATCCCTTGCTGCGGGCCGCTATCCGCCGGCTGCGGAAAAATCCGCCCCCGCCGGCCCAAAGGATTGTCATTGTCCACGGGGACATGCGTGCGGGAAATTTTTTGTTCAATCAGATGGGAGAAATCAAGGCCGTTCTCGATTGGGAGATGATGCACATGGGAGATCCCCTGGAAGACCTTGCCTGGTCCATGAATCGCTTGTGGACCTGGAAGGAGCCTGATCTTCTGGGCATGATGATTCCAAGGGACCGGGCCGTACGGATCTGGGAAGAGGCCAGTGGATTTAAAGCCGATCCGGATGCCCTGTTCTGGTGGGAAGTATTCACCAGCATCAAAGGCCTTGCCATCTGGATTTCCCAGCATCACCTTTACAGCACCGGGGCCACGACCGATGCCATTAATTGTTATGGGGGTCTGTGGGCTTACGATATCCAATCCAGAATACTTTTAAATCAGATGAGGGGGGACGCATGAGACCGCAATGTGATCATATCCTGAGAACCGTGGGCATGGTGTTGGCGACCCAGTATCTGCCCATGCTGGAAACCGAGCATGCCCGGGCTGAACTGGGTCTGACGGCCCTTGTCATGGGGGTAATATCCGAAGAGTTCGACCGGGCGGCTCATCGCAGGGTGGAAGAAAACCGTGAAATCCGGAAGATTTTCAAACAGGCCGGAGGTGCCGTACAGGATCCGGACCTCAGGAAACGCCTGGAAACAGCCTCCGGGGAAATCGAAGAGGATTTCCATGTCTCTGCGCTGGACCGGATGAATTGTGATTTGCAGGACCTTTTCATTCAGTTGCACGCCCATGTCGAGATACTGGAAGGAAAGGAGGCCCGGCTCCTGGAAGAAACCATCTGGAAAGAGATTGAAAATCAGGTGAAACGTCGGGAGTTTCTGACCTGGGAAGTGGCGTCACAACTCCTGGCCAGCATTTCCCCGGATGAACCCAAAGCCTGAACCGAAGCCGGTATTAAAATGAGAGGACACTTTTTCCGGAAACCGGGGATAAAATAAGATTGACCCTTTAAAATAAAGGATGTTATACGAATTCCCGCATAAGTATGACTTACCTGTTGTCCGCAACCCCACGAATATAAATCAGATGACAAGGAGGAAATGCATGAAGGCGGAGGAATTCAAAGATATTCTTTATGAAAAGGAAGATGAAACGGGCATTGTCACGGTGACCCTGAATACCCCCAAACGGAAAAACGCCCTGAGCGGATACACGTTTCTGGAATTATGGTGGGCGGCCCATCTGTTTCAGAAAGATGAAACGGCCCATGCCATGATCATGACCGGCGCCAAGGACCCGGACAATCCCGATCCCGCAAAGGAGTCCTTTTCCAGCGGCGGCTATTTCAGCCCGGACGCCGCCAAAGGGGTTCCCGAGGATCTTCTGGATCAGCTGGACGCGACGGACATCGCCCAGAAACGGGTGGTTGAGAAAATGTGGTATGTGGACAAGCCGATTATCGGAGCGGTGAACGGTCTGGTCATCGGCGGAGCCTTTACCATGGCGCTTGCCTGCTGCGATTTGATTTACATGTCCGAACACGCCTGGATCCGCCTGCCTTTCGTGCGTCTGGGAATCCTTCCGGAATTGGCCAGCACCTACCTGATGCCCCGGTTGATCGGCCTGCAGCGGACCAAGGAGATATTTTATTTCGGGGAAGATGTTACGGCAAACCGGGCCTATGAACTGGGACTGATCAACAAGGTGGTCCCCCATGATCAATTGTTGCCCCATGCCCGGGAAATGGCATTGAAGCTGATTCCCCCGGGAGGCCCCGGAATGGCCGTCCGGCTTACGAAACGGGCACTTCACCGCCAGTTGAACGGAGATATCCAAAGAGCATTGGATGAGGAAAACATCGGTTTGAACCTGAGCATGAAGAGCGAAGACTTCATGGAAGCCATCATGGCCCGGATGCAGAAACGGGCGCCCGTGTATAAAGGAAAATAACCCGGATGAGGGAATGGGAGGTGCGGGGTCATACCTTCGCGCCTTCCGCCTTAACCCATCAGGCTCCCGCCATAAGACTCCCTGGATTCCTGTTTGACACCCCTCCTATATTCTTTTATAGGTTTAATCAAACGGCGGATTTATCGATGAGGGTTTCAAATTCAAGTTAATTCCAAGGGCGGCTGTTTAATGAACTTTTCGAACCGGATCAATAACATAGCGGAATCCATGACGGTTCAATTCACCCCCCTGATCCAGCGATTACGACAGGAGGGGAAACCGGTTGTGGATTTTGCCGTGGGGGAGCCTGAATTCAGGACGGCCCAGCCCATCATCGACAGCACCCGGAAAGCCCTTGAAGACGGGCACACCCGGTACAGCCCCGTGCCCGGCCTGCCCGAGCTGAGGACCCTGATCGCCGACCTTTATCCTGGCTGTGATTTTGAAAACATCATTGTCTCAAACGGGTCAAAACAGTCCCTGTTTCTGATTTTTCAGGTTTTACTGAACCCGGGGGATGAAGTGATCATTCCAAGACCTTACTGGGTGAGTTTCGCCGAACAGGTCAAACTCGCGGGGGGAATCCCGGTATTCGCCGACACGATTCATCATCAACCGGATGTGGACCTCATTTCCGGGTTGGTCACTCCCCGGACAAAGGCCGTCATCATCAACTCGCCCAACAACCCCACCGGTGCCGTCTATCCTGAAAAGGCCCTGAAAACGGTTCTGGAGATCGCGGCTAAACATGATCTGTATGTGATTTCCGATGAAGCTTACGGGTTTTTCGTCTATGACGGAATCACCTCCAAAAGCCTGTACGGTCTGGCCGTGGACAGGGACCGGCTGATTGTCGTTGCCGGCTTTTCAAAACAGTACAGCATGACGGGGTTTCGCATCGGGTACGTGGCGGCGGATAAATCCCTTGTCAAGGCGCTCGGCAAATATCAGAGCCACCTTTCGGGCAATGTCTGCACCTTTGCCCAGCACGGGGCTTTGGGTGCGCTTTCCATGGACAGGGGCCTTCTCATGAATCAAAAGGCCGGACTCGAGAAAAAGAGGGATCTGGCCTGGTCTCAGGTATCCCTCTGGTCGGACTGCATCCGTCCCCAGGGGGCGTTTTATATTTTTCCTGATATTTCGAGACTTTTGAAACCGAATGAAACAGATTCCGATTTTGCTGCGGATCTGCTTCAAAAAGCCGGTGTGGCCGTGGTCCCCGGAGAAGCCTTCGGGGCACCGGGGCACATCAGAATATCCTATGCCGTTTCCGAGAATGTGCTGACCCAAGGTTTTGAGAAAATATCCGGGTACATGCGTTTGTACCGATAATATGCCGATAATAACGAATCAAGGAGATAACGTAATGGAATTTGAACAGATCCTCTATGACGTCGATGACCGGATCGCCACGATCACATTAAACCGACCGGAAATGCTCAATGCCTGGACCCCGGTGATGATGGCGGAAATCATTCAGGCACTGGACATGGCGGACGCGGATGACTCGGTCCGTGTGGTGGTTTTTACCGGGGCGGGAAGAGCGTATTGCGCCGGTGCGGATTTGAGTTCCGGGGGTTTTCGTCTCACCGGAAGCGAGAAACCCGGCACAGTTCACCGAGATACGGCCGGAAGGGCCACACTGCGGATTTTTAACATGAAAAAGCCCGTTATCGCTGCGATCAACGGCCACGCCGTGGGAGTGGGCATCACCATGACCATGGCCATGGATATCCGCATCGCTTCAGAATCGGCCACGAAAATCGGCTTTATTTTCAATCGCCGGGGAATCGTGCCCGAAGGCTGCTGCACCTATTTCCTGCCCGGATCATCGGGGTCAGCAAGGCTGCGGAGCTGATCCTGACCGCGAAACTGTTCACGGCAAAAGAGGGCATGGAAATGGGGCTGTTCAGCCAGGTGGTTCCCCCGGATGAACTTCTTCCTGCTGCGAGAAAAATCGCCCGCGAGATCGCCGACAACACATCGGCCATTTCAACTGCCCTGTCCCGCCAGATGATCTGGAAAATGCTCACCAGCAACCACCCCATGGACTCCCATTACCTGGAATCCAAAGCGCTGGACTATATGTTTGCCTCCGATGACGCCAAGGAAGGAACCGCATCCTTTATGGAAAAACGGCCGGCGATGTTTAAAATGGGGCCGAGCAAGGACATGCCGGATTATTATCCCTGGTGGGAAGATCCGGAATTTCCGGAAAAATAAATGACGCGTCGGGTAAGAAACCCGACCTACAGGTGAGGCGGATGTGGGTAGGTCGGGATTCCATTCCCGACATAAACCTTATCAAGTCTGAACGGAGAAGCGTATGATTTCAAGAGACCAATATATCGAAAGCATCAATAAACTGGATCACCGGGTGTTTATCCAGGGGGAACAGGTCGATCGTATCGCCGACCATCCCATTTCGGCCCCGGCGGCCATGGCCCTGGCCGAGACCTACGCCCAGGCGGAAAAAGAGGATCAAAAAGCCCTGTACACAGCCAAATCGCATCTGACCGGAGAAACCATCAACCGGTTTCTGCACATCCAGCAGAACGTGGAAGACCTCATCGCCAAAATCGACATGCTCCGGGACATGGGGAAAAAGACCGCCTGCTGTTTTCAGCGCTGTGCCGGCCTGGACTGCGTCAACGCCGTTTATTCCGTCACCCATGATATCGACCGGCAGTACGGGACCACCTACCATGAACGGTTCAAAGACTTTCTCATCCATCTTCAGCAGAACGATTATTTTCCGGCGGCCTGCATGACCGACGCCAAGGGAGACCGGAGCCTTTCCCCTTCCCAGCAGGCGGACAAGGACCAGTTCCTGCACATCGTGGAAGAAAGACCCAACGGCGTCGTGGTTCGGGGCGCCAAACTCCACATCACCGGAGGGGTGAACGCCCATGAATTGATCGTCATGCCCACCCGGGCCCTCACCGAAAAGGATACGGAATTTGCCATTGCCTTTGCGGTTCCCGCGGACACCGAGGGTGTTACCATGATCTACGGCCGTCAGCCCTCGGATTCAAGACGGCTGGAAAAGGGGAAACCCGATATCGGGAATCTTCACTTCGGAGGGTGCGAAGCCCTGGTGGTGTTTGAAAACGTGTTCGTTCCCACCGAGCGGATTTTCATGAAGGGCGAATACCCCTTTGCCGGAAAACTGGTGGAACTCTTCGCCGCCAATCATCGGGCCAGCTACGGCGGGTGCAAGGTCGGCGTGGGGGACGCCCTGATCGGGGCCACCTCCCTGATCGCGGAGGTGCAGGGGACCGAAAAAGCTTCCCATGTGAAGGATAAAATCGCCGAAATGGTTCATTTGAATGAAACCCTGTATGCCGGCGCCATTACCGCCGCGGTCAAGGGCAGTCCCAATCCCTGCGGATCCTATTCGGTCAGCCATCTTGCGGCCAACAGCTGTAAACTGAACATCACCCGGTTTCCCTTTGAGATTTCACGGCTGGCCCAGGATATCGCCGGCGGCCTCCTGGTGACCCTGCCTTCCCTGGAAGACCAGGAGCACGCTGAAATCGGCGCTTATGTCCGGAAATACATGACCGGCAAGGAGGGCGTGGACAGTCAGACCCGGATGCGGGTGCTTCGGCTCATCGAAAACATCACCCTGGGAACCGGGGCGGTTTCCTACCTCACCGAGTCCATTCACGGGGCCGGGTCTCCCCAGGCCCAGAAAATCATGATCACCCGGCTGGCGGACATTGAAGGCGCCAAGGCGGCGGCGAGAAAACTCTGCGGAATTTAAGGATTCAATGCGGTTCCGGCCGGAAGCCGTCAGACCGGAACCGCTTTTCACATCAGCCCCCTCAACATGCCCCGGAATCGGCTTCTCAACCGGATTTTAATGAAAATCTAACCAAGTTCTAACATGCGTTTCGTATTTTCAACAAAATTCCGTCCATTAACCCCTGCCGCTGCCAACTTTAGGAGACGATAAAGGATTGATATGGCAAAGGAAAAGATTCTGGTGATTGATGATGAAGAAGATATTCTCGAACTTCTGCGGTATAATCTGGAGAGGGAGGGATTCAAGGTCGTCTGCGTGGAAAACGGTGAAACAGCCGTACGAAAAGCCTGGGCCGAAGATTTCGATCTCGCCCTTCTGGATCTGATGCTCCCGGGTATCGACGGACTCGAGGTGGCCCGGCGTCTGAAAAACAATGCCAAAACACGGTCTCTGCCCATCATCATCCTTTCGGCAAAAGGAGAGGAAGCGGATGTGGTGACCGGGCTTGAACTGGGTGCGGACGATTATATGATCAAGCCCTTCAGTCCCAGGGTCCTCATCGCCCGGGTTCGCGCCGTTCTCAGGAGAGCCGCGGAAGAACCGCAGGACCCGTCTTCAATTTTAAAAATTCAGGGTTTCGAAATTCATCCCGGCCGCAGGACCGTTCATGTCAACGACGAACCCGTGGATCTGACATTTTCCGAGTTTCAAATTCTTTATACCCTGGCCAGACGCCCCGGGTGGGTCTATACCCGATACCAGATCGTGGAAGCAGTGAGGGGGGAAGATTATCCGGTTACGGATCGCTCCGTGGATGTCCAGATTGTGGGACTTAGAAAAAAACTGGGCCGCTGGGGAGATTATATCGAAACCGTCCGGGGTGTCGGATACCGGTTCAGGGAGGCGCCATGAAGAAGCGAAAATTGGTCCGCCAGATTTATTCCACCTACCTGGTAATTCTGCTGTTATCGCTGGTCACCGTAAGTTGGGTCGCCTTCAGTTCATTTAAAAGTTTTCACCTTTCCCGCACCGCCGATGATCTTGAGTCCAGAGCCAGGATCCTGTACCGGCTAGTCCTGCCCCACCTCTTGACCGATACCCCCGAAAGCGTCGATGTGATCTGCAAGGAAATCGGTGTAGCTTCCGGGACCCGGATCACCGTGGTTTTGGCCGACGGGCGGGTGGTCGGAGATTCCCAGGAAAATCCGTCTTTCATGGACAGCCATGCCGCACGCAGCGAGATTCTTGAAGCCGGGAAGGGGAAGGTGGGCAGATCCATCCGGTACAGCAGCACCCTGGAACGGAAAATGATGTATGTGGCACTGCCCATTGCAGGGGAAGATCAAGCCATCGGGGTTTTAAGAGTCGCCATCCCCGTGGAAGCCGTTGATTCGGCCATTCGATTGCTCTGGTTCAAACTGGCCGTGGGGGGGCTGATCATCGCACTGGTGCTCGGCGGCATCAGTCTGGTGGTGGCCAGGCGTTTCACCCGTTCCATCGGTGAAATGAAGGACGTGGCCTTAAGGTTCGCAGGGGGGGATCTGTCTCAGAAAGCCAAAATATACCGGATCCAGGAAATTGCCGATCTTGCGGAAGCCATGAACCGGATGGCCGAGGAACTCAACAACCGGTTCAATACCATCGTCAGCCAGAGAAACGAGCTTGAAACCGTTCTCTCCAGTATGATGGAGGGGGTCATCGCGGTCGATATCGAGGAAAAGATCATTAAAGTCAATGCATCGGCGGCAGCCATGCTCCACATGGATCCTCAAACCTGCAAGGGGAAAACCATCCAGGAGATGATCCGGAATACCTCATTTCAAAATCTTGTCTCAAGGTCGATCACCGAACATCCCGCCATGGAAACCGATATCGCCTTTTACAACGGAGAAGAGCGAATGCTGAAGGTCCACAGCTCGCCCCTTAGGGATGCCGATGATGAAATCATGGGAACCCTGATGGTCATGGAAGACGTCACCCAGCTTCGCCGCCTCGAGAATGTTCGCCGGGATTTCGTTGCCAATGTTTCCCATGAGATCAAAACGCCGTTGACGGCCATAAAGGGTTTTGTAGAGACATTGACCCACGATAAGAGTGAGGACAGGGAGGACGCCAAACGGTTTCTGGCCATTATTTTGAGGCACGTGGACCGGTTGAACGCCATCGTGGAGGACCTGTTGTCTCTGTCCGCCATTGAAAGGGAAAAGGAAGGAAGGGGCATAGACCGAAAAACCGCCTCTGTCAGGGATGTGGTCGAAACCGCCGTGCAGGTGTGCCGTCCGAAAGCATCTGAAAAAAACATTGAAATCACGACACGGGTGGACCCTTCCATCATGGCGGATATGGATGTGACCCTGTTTGAACAGGCCATCGTCAACATCCTGGACAACGCTGTGAAATACAGCGAAGCCGACAGCACCGTAAACATCGAGGCGGCGGAAACCGGCGGGGAAATCGTGATTCGCATCATTGATCACGGCACCGGCATTTCAAAGGAACATCTGCCCCGTCTGTTTGAAAGATTCTACCGGGTGGACAAGGCCAGAAGCCGGAAGTTGGGCGGCACCGGCCTTGGGTTGTCCATTGTCAAACATATCGTTCAAGCCCATGGCGGCACCGTCTCCGCTGATAGCACCCTGGGCAGGGGCAGCATGTTTGCCATCCACCTTCCGAAAAATTCATGAACAAAAAGCCCGTTGCATCGAGATGCAACGGGCTTTTCCCCAAGTGTCCGAATTCGGGTTAAAGGGGATTACATCATTAGTGCCTTACATTTGAACTTCT
>DIKO01000017.1:3284-11850 GCA_002423615.1 Desulfobacteraceae bacterium UBA5616 | reverse complement strand
AATTTGCTCAGAGCTCTCCAGGTTTTCGAGAATTTATTTTAAGTCTGAACCATCGTTTAATCCAGGCGACCAACCGCGTGGTTGAGCTTGCCTTAAACAAACCGGACGCTTTCCCTTTTTGCCCGAAACAAATCATCAAGCAGGGCAAGAGCGATGAACAGCTTTTTCATATCACCGATGGGCACGCGATAGTGAGCCGATCAATTGACCAGAAACAGGATCTGCCGCTGGTACGTCTTGAAAAAGACGACTATTTCGGCAATGTTCCTTTTCTGAATGTGGGGTTGGAACCCTGCGGAGCATCTGTTTTTGCTTCGGAAGATTTTCAGGCCACCCCCGTGGATATCAATTTTTTCAGCCAGGAATTCACTCGTTTGTCCACCACTTTCCGGAATATGCTCGAGGTGACGGCCTCGTCAATATCCATCACAACCAAGGTGGCTTGCGACTTTATTAACCGAACTCAAGGCAAGACGAATATCAAATGACGGACAGACGAAAAGATCCCAGACTTGAAACACTGTTGCTGATTCATCTGGAAACCTATGACGGCGATGCAGTCGCCGGGCAGGGCATGGGACGAACCATCAATATTTCGCGTTCCGGCGTTCGCCTTGAAACACGATTTCCCATCAATGCCCCCGAAAAAAGCCTGATTCTGGTGGCCATCGGCGTGAGAAACGAGGTGGTCGAAATCAAGGCCAGAATTGTCCGCACTTCAACTCCTGAACCCGGTGTATACCATTATGGCATCCAGTTTATGGAACAGGATCCGAAAAAGCTGAAAATTTTAGATGCCTACATCCAGGCATTCATGAATCATAAGAATGGAGGCGCGCCGGAATCCGAATGAAAATCGGCGTTATCTCGGATACCCATCTCTCTGCGCCGGACAAGGCCATTCAGCGGGTTATTTCAGAAGTCTTTGACGGCATCTCCATGATCTTGCATGCAGGCGATATTACCCGCCTGAACGTACTAGAAGCCTTTGCGGGCAAGCAGGTCATCGGAGTATGCGGTAATATGGATCATTCAGAAGTGGCGCACACTCTGCCAAAAAAGCGCATCATCAGCATTGAAGGATATCGTATCGGGCTGATCCATGGCTGGGGATCTTCAACAGGTATAGAGGATCGCATACAGGACCAGTTCGATGCGGTCCACGCGATTGTATACGGACATACCCACAAACCGGCAAATCATATCAAGAACGGTATTCTCATGTTTAATCCCGGGGCTTTCTCCGGATCATTTCCCATGAGGCGCAATCCGTCTGCAGGGATTCTGACCATCGACGATGAGGGAATTCACGGCTCAATTATACAATTATAACAGTTTGTTGCTGATGCATACAAAGGAATTTGAAGAAATGACACAGGCGGTATTTGAAACTGATTTTCCTGATCTGCGGCTTGCCAGACGCGGAAAAGTTCGCGACATGTATGATCTGGGCGACGCTTTGCTGATGGTCGCTACGGACCGCATATCAGCCTTTGACGTTATCATGCAGGATCCGGTGCCGGACAAGGGGAAGATTCTGACCCGGATTTCCCGATTCTGGTTCAGCGTCATGGAACCTCTGGTGCCCAATCATATTCTTGCAACGGATGTTCGGGAATATCCGGCCGCGTGCCGACCCTACCAGGATATTCTAGAAGGCCGGAGCATGCTGGTCAAGAAAGCGTCTCCGCTTCCTGTCGAGTGCGTGGTGCGGGGATATATCTCCGGCTCGGGCTGGCAATCCTACCTCGCGTCCGGAAAGGTATGCGGCGTTACCCTTCCAAAAGGTTTGAGGGAGTCTGAAAAACTGCCTGAGCCGATTTTTACCCCGTCCACCAAAGAGGATGCCGGACACGATATCAATATTGATTTTGCAGAAATGCGGAATCGCATCGGTTTCAAGCTGTCTGAGAAAGTAAAGGCGCTGAGCATTGCGATTTATCAAAAAGGCGCGGAGTTGGCGGATCAGAAGGGGATCATCATTGCGGACACCAAGTTTGAATTCGGGCTGCTTAATGATGAGGTGATTCTGATCGATGAGGTTTTAACGCCGGACTCTTCACGTTTCTGGCCAAAGGCGTCTTATCAGCCCGGCCGAGGGCAGGAAAGCTTTGACAAGCAATACCTTCGCGACTATCTGGATTCGATCCGCTGGGATAAAAATCCTCCCGCTCCCGCGCTTCCACCGGAGGTTATCAACAATACCAGAGTAAAATATCTTGAAGCCTTAAAACGTCTTACCGGTATTCATAATGGATTTTAGCCGTCAGAGACTTCCGATCTCGTCCATAGACGATCAAACCCAGACCTACAGAATCTCGACGGAAGAAAACTGCTGTGATCTGGCCGCATCCATAAAACATCTCGGATTGATTCATTGTCCGATTCTGATTCCGGCGCGCGACGGTTACGAGATCGTCAGCGGATTCAGGCGAATTCGCGCGTGTCGACAACTCGGATGGAATGATATTGATGCCCGGCTGCTTTCTCCCGATACCCCGGCTATCGAATGCGCCTGCCTGGCCATTGCCGAGAATTCACTGCAGCGCCCCCTGAACTGGCTTGAGACTGCACGATCTTTTGAACTTCTCGATACAAGCGGCATTACTTCGGAAAGCCTGAGTCAAACCGCCTCCGTGCTCAGGTTGCCCGATCATCCTGAAATGATAAAAAAAATACGCAGGATCACCCGGCTTCCCGAACATGTTCAAAAATGCGTTCTCAATGAGACGATTTCGGTTGCCATGGCTCAGGAACTTGCCGCCAGATCCGAAGACGAGGCTGTTTATTTCGCCAGACTTTTTGAAGATCTGAAGCTGAGTTTAAATAAACAAAGAGAATTCATAAGTTTAACGGATGAAATTTCGCGAAGAGAAGAAATCCATGTGAAGGATTTACTCAATGCGCAACGTTTTCAGGAAATTCTTCACGATGACCGGCTGGATCGGGCGCAGAAAGCGCAGCAGCTTAGATTCTATTTGAAACAGCGCCGGTTTCCGAACATTACCCGGACTTATGAAAAATTCAACGAGCATCTTCAGCGGCTTGAATTGACAACCGGCATCGAGCTGTCCCCGCCTGGAAATTTCGAAGGTCGCCATTACACCTTCAATCTTATTTTTCATGATTTATTCCAATTAAAAAAACAGATTGATTTTCTGAACCATCTTTTGTCTCATCCAGATCTTCATGCGCTGATGTTTTGATAATATTTTATTAGAAATTCAAATGTTCCGGGCATCTATGTATGTATATTTATATAATAATATACATTTTACTTGACAAACATATTATAACTTCTATAATTCCATACATGAATTAAATGGAATTCATTTTATGGGAATCAAGCAGCGTAAAAAAAGGGAAAAAGAAAGAAGGCGGCAACAGATCATGGTTGCCGCCAAAAGAGTTTTCGCCGAAAAAGGGTTCACCAGAACCACCATTGAGGACATCGCCAGAGAAGCCGAACTGAGTCCGGGAACCTTGTATCTTTATTTCAAGAACAAGGATGAACTCTACGCATCGCTTTCACTCAGAATTTTAAAGTACCTCCAGATCCGCCTTGAAGATTTGCATGTTGCAAAAGGCCTGAGCCCCGAGCAGCGCGTCGCTTTGCTGAAGGAACTGCTTTATGATGTTTATGAGTTTGATCCGACGATTCTGATCAATATGTTTCACCTTCAATCCGGCGACACGATGAAAAACTTATCGCCGGAACTGCTCTTGGAAATTAAAACCATGTCGGATCAGGCGCTGTCGATACTTTCCAAGTTATTTGAAGATGTCGTTCAGAAAGGGACATTGGTTGATAGAAATCCATTGGTGCTTGCCAATATTCTCTGGGCGCTTTTCGCAGGCATCGTTTTGTGGGAAGAAAGCAAGCAGACTGTTTCCGAAAAGAGCAGCAGCAATCTGAAACAAACCCTGGAAACCGCGTTTGACATTTTTCACCGGGGTGTTTTTAAAATCGAACAAACCGAAAACAATACCTGATGTAACTCGATCGTTTTTGAATGCCGATTCCGCATTTCTTGCCGTAAGCGGCCATGATAATGGGTTTTCCTTCCGCAAACACATATTTACATAAAATGGAATGTTGTGGTATGATTTATAAATAATCATATCCACCCATTATATATGGTTTTTAAAGTTGGCGGCGGGGTTTTGACGGCTTGAATTCTGGAAACAGCGCGCCCGTTTGATTCCTATGCGGGGCATCATCGAGATTGTTGATGTGGCAACCAAAGGCGACTGGCGAATAAAGTCGCTTCGTTTAAGGAGACAAGTACATGTCGGATAAAAAAGTAGTCGCAACAACCGAGGCTGAAATCGCCGTTCATTGGAAAGAAGAGGAATATTATTATCCTTCGACCCGCTTCATTGCGCAGGCCAATCTGACCGATGAGAGCATCTTCGAACGTTTCAGCCTGGATCATTTTCCAGATTGTTTCAAGGAATATGCAGATCTGCTCCATTGGGACCGGTACTGGCATACCATACTGGATACCAGCGACGCTCCCTGCTGGAAGTGGTTTACAGGCGGAAAACTCAATGCTTCCTATAACTGTGTTGACCGTCATCTTTCCAAAGACCGGAACAAGACGGCCATCCATTTCGTTCCGGAACCTGAAACAGAACGTATCGAACACATCACGTATCAGGGGCTTTACAGGAGGGTGAATGAGTTTGCGGCCCTGCTTCGGGATTTTGCCGGTTTGAAGGTCGGAGACCGCGTGACCCTGCACATGCCCATGGTTCCCGAACTTCCGATCACGATGCTGGCCTGCGCCAGACTGGGCGTCATTCACTCGGAAGTATTCGGCGGTTTCAGCGGCAAGGCGTGCGCTGACCGGATCATCGATTCCGGAAGCGAGGTGCTGATTACCATTGACGCATATTACCGGGGCGGGAAGCTGCTGGATCACAAGAGCAAGGCCGATGCGGCTGTCGAGGCATCTCTGAAAGAAGGTCACCTTGTTAAAAAGGTCCTGATATGGCAACGGTATCACGGAAAATATTCCTGCGAAACCCCGCTTGTGAAAGACCGGGATTATGTCGTCAACGATCTTCTGAAGAGCTATCGGGGCAGGATCGTTCCTCCAGTTTCCATGCCGGCCGAGGCCCCCCTATTTCTCATGTACACAAGCGGCACAACCGGAAAACCCAAGGGTTGCCAGCACAGCACCGGCGGCTATCTGGCTTATGTGACCGCCACCGCCAAGCATATTCTCGATATTCATCCCGAGGATGTCTACTGGTGCATGGCGGACATCGGATGGATCACGGGCCACTCCTATATTGTTTACGGTCCGTTGTCCCTGGGCGGGACAACCGTTATTTATGAAGGCATTCCGACCTACCCGGATCCCGGACGAGCCTGGCGCCTTGCCGAAGAGCTGAATGTCAATATTTTCCATACTGCGCCCACCGCCATTCGCAGTCTGCGAAAAATCGGACCGAATGAACCGGAAAAATACAATTATCACTTCAAGCATTTGACAACAGTAGGTGAGCCCATTGAGCCCGAGGTATGGAAGTGGTATGAAGAGGTGGTCGGCAAAGGTGAGGCAGTCGTTGTGGATACCTGGTGGCAGACGGAAACCGGCGGATTTCTGTGCAGTACCGTACCAGCCTTGAAACCCATGAAGCCGGGCAGCGCAGGGCCGGCGGTTCCAGGCATTCATCCGGTAATATTCGATGAAGAAGGCAACGAGATTTTGCCTGGAGACGGCAAGGCCGGCAATATATGCATCCGCAATCCCTGGCCGGGTGCTTTTCAAACCATATGGGGAGACCGGGAGCGGTATGTTTCCGCTTATTATGCGCGCTATTGCAAAAATCCGAAGAGCAAGGATTGGCGGGATTGGCCCTACCTCACCGGCGATGCCGCGGTTCAGGATAAAGACGGATACTATCGGATTCTGGGCCGAATCGACGATGTAATCAATGTGTCAGGACACCGGCTTGGAACCAAAGAAATCGAATCCGCCGTTCTGGTGGTTTTAGAAGTGGCGGAAGCCGCTGTTGTGGCCGTGGCCGATTCACTCAAAGGTACGGTTCCGGATCTTTATGTTTCCTTGAAGCCGGGGTTCCATCCCAGCCAGGAAATTGAAAAAAAAGTGGCCGACAGCATTATCGACGCGATCGGCAGAATTGCAAGCCCCCGGAAAATCTGGATTGTCAGCGACATGCCCAAAACACGGTCGGGTAAGATCATGCGGCGGGTTCTTGCAGCCATTTCCAACGAGAAAGACGTGGGAGACACAACCACCCTGGCCAATCCGGAGATCGTTGAGGAAATCCAGAAAATGGTTGCCGGACAGCACTAAATTTACTTTCGATTGATATCCACCCTGCTTCGATTGTATTCGGGCAGGGTGAATTTTATATGAAAGGGCGAGAAACAGGTTTGACGATTTCAAGGGTTTATATAGACGCTTCCATCGCTGATTCCCCAAGAGTTGAGAGCTTTTTGGCGAGAATACATGCTCCCTTCCAGGTTGTTGAGGATGCCCGGACCATTTTTGAAGCGATCGAGGCGGCCGATGATCCGATCGAAAAGGCCAAGCACATTCTCTATCTGACACACAACCGGGGCGCCTTTATCCGAGATTGTCCCGGTACCCGGAACTATACCTGCTGCGGGTATCGGATTCTGCATATCGGCACGTTCTGCATTATGGACTGTTCCTATTGCATACTGCAGTCGTACTTTCATCCGCCGGTTCTTCAATATTTTCTGAATCATGAGGACATGTGCGCCGAACTGGATGCCATGTTTGCTGAAAAACAGACGGTTCGCATCGGAACCGGAGAGTTTACCGACAGCATGATCTGGGAGTTGTGGACGGATCTGTCTTCTTCCCTGGTGCCCCGCTTTGCTTCGCAGCGATCCTGCATACTGGAATTAAAAACCAAGGCAACTACTGTTCAGCCGCTGCAGGGGCTTGCGCACAACCGAAAAACCATCATGGCCTGGTCGGTTAACGCCGATGCCGTGATTCGGAATGAAGAGAGAAACACTTCCTCTTTGAGTGCAAGACTCAAAGCCGCCGCGCTTTGTCAAAGCTGGGGGTATCCGCTGGCCTTTCATTTCGACCCCATGATCATCTATGAAGGGTGCGAGCGGGAGTACCTTCAGGCGGCTGAGCAAATTTTTTCGGCGGTGGATGCCGGAAATGTCGTGTGGATCAGTATGGGGGCCTTCCGTTTCATGCCGGCGCTTAAACCAATCATTCAAAAACGGTTTCCGGCTTCCAAAATCGTTTATGGAGAATTTATTCCGGGATTGGACGCCAAAATGCGATATTTTAAGCCGCTTCGCATTGAACTGTACCGGAAACTGGCAAGCCGGATTCGGGAAATAGCGCCGAATGTTCGCATTTATCTCTGTATGGAAAGCGATGAGGTATGGGAGAAAACTTTCGGATACAAACCGGCGGATCTGGGAGGACTGCCCTTCATGCTGGACCAGAGTGCCAGGGAGCATTGCGGTCTTGAGTAGAAGATGGGGTTTATTTCGAATTGCCGGTTTGCTCATCGTACTGCTGTTTTTTGCGGGTCACTGGTCGTGGTGCCATGCGAACGAGTGGGGTTATGTCGATCGAGTGGACGACGGAGACACCGTTGTTCTGGCCGACGGCCGCCGGATACGGTATCTTGGCATCAATGCCCCTGAAATTCAGCATGGCGGCAAATCCAGCGAGCCTTTCGGACGTGTGGCGATGCGCTTTAACAGAGATCTGGCGCTGCATCAGAAAATTCGACTCGAGTACGATGCCGAACGTCAGGATGCCTATGGCCGTGATTTGGCCTATCTGTTTCTTTCGAACGGTATTTTTGTAAATGCCGAAATCGTCCGGCAAGGATACGCACACTGTCTGCCGAGCGCGCCCAACAAGCGGTATGAAACCCTCCTGCTTTTGGCCCAGCGCGAAGCCATGCAGCAGGGAAGAGGGATCTGGCAGAAGATGAAAAAAAGCTCTGAACGGCTGGTTGGCAATATGAATTCAAAACGTTTCCATCGACCCGGATGTCAAGCCGCCCGGAATATGCGCCAAACCAATAAACTCTTTCTTTATGGAAAGTGGAATGCATTCTGGAACGGCTATGCGCCCTGCAAACAATGCCTGCCCTGAAAACCGGAACAGGATATAAAAACAGAAAACGGCCCGTCTGCATTGAAATTGTGTGCAAACGGGCCGTAGTTTCGGAATAAAAAAACTTATTCTTTTTCCTTGTTGATCTCTTCGATGATTTTTTGAGAGATCTGTGCGGGCACCTCGTCATAATGGGAGAATTCCATGGAAAAGATGCCGCGACCGGCCGTCATCGAACGAAGGTCCGGAGCATAGGTCAGAAATTCAGACAGGGGAACGTGAGCGTTAATCACCTGGTTTTTGCCCTTGGTGTCCATACCCAGCACACGGCCTCTCCGGCTGTTGAGATCTCCCATAATATCTCCCATGAATTCATCGGGCGTGATAATGGACACCTTCATGATGGGTTCGAGCAATACAGGGCTGGCATCGACGGCGGCCTTTTTGAATGCAAGCGAACCGGCAAT
>DIKO01000017.1:2952-3167 GCA_002423615.1 Desulfobacteraceae bacterium UBA5616 | reverse complement strand
GGGACAACGCCGCCAACAATGGCATCGACAAATTCAAATCCGGCGCTTCGGGGCAGGGGCTCGATCTGAACCCAGCAATCTCCGTACTGACCGTGCCCGCCGGACTGCTTCTTGTGCTTTCCCTGCACCCGGACCTTTTTCTTGATGGTTTCCTTGTACGGCACCTTGGGTACCGTGAGCTGGACATCCACATTGAACTTGCGTTTTAGTTTTTC
>DIKO01000017.1:1959-2846 GCA_002423615.1 Desulfobacteraceae bacterium UBA5616 | reverse complement strand
TCATCCCCCTTTTCCTTGGCGCTGATGGCAAAGGAGATCAAGATCGGCAGGGGCTCGGGAAAATCAAAGGTCAGCTTGTTCGATTCGTCGCAAAGCGTATTTCCGGTGGTGGTTTCCTTGAGTTTTGCCACGGCAACGATGGATCCGGGATACGCTTCTGTGGCGGGCTTTTGTTCTTTACCCGCGATTCTCAGCAGTTGGCTGAAACGCTCCCGGTTCTGTTTGGTAGCGTTATAAAAGTTTCCGTCTGAACCCAGCTTGCCGGATATGACCCGGAATATGGAGAGCCGTCCCGCATAAGGGTCGGCAACGGTTTTAAAGACGATCGCGGAAAAAGGAGCATTCGGATCCGGTGCTACCTCAACGGTTTCCCCGTTTGACTTTTTGGCGATACGAGTACCGCGGTCGAGCGGAGAAGGCATATAATCGGCGATAAAATTCATCAGCTGGTCGATGCCGATGTTTTCGGTTGCCGAGCCGCACAGAACCGGCACCAGTTTGCCGGCGGCAATTCCATTTCTAAGTGCCTGCATGATCTGTTTATCGGAAAGCGTTTCACCTTCGAGGTACTTTTCCAGCAGTTCGTCATCGGCTTCCGCCACGTTCTCGACCATGGCTTCCCGCTCGGTTTCCACCTGTTCCATCATGTCGGAGGGGATTTCGATTTCCCTGCCTTTTCCGCCTTCGTAAATATAGGCCTTCATGCTGAGAAGATCGACAACACCCTTGAAATCGGCTTCGGATCCGATGGGAAGTTGAACCAGAATCGGCTTGGGCTGAAAAAGATCGGCGGCTTCGCCAAAAACCCGGAAAAAATCCGACCGTTCCCGGTTCAGTTTGTTGATGAAAATCATCCGTGGAAGCTTGAATTCATCGGCAAATTCCCA
>DIKO01000017.1:0-1919 GCA_002423615.1 Desulfobacteraceae bacterium UBA5616 | reverse complement strand
TACATGCAGTTCTTCGTGTCTGAAAAGAAGTTCTGATCGCCAGGGGTATCCATCAGGCTGATCGTATGATTTTTCCATTCGAATTGATGAAAAGCTGTGGAAAGGCTCGTTCGGCGCTTGAGTTCCTCGGGTTCGAAATCCATGACTGTGTTTCCATCTTCAACCCGTCCGATGCGGGTTGTCACCCCTGCGTCGAAAAGCATGGCTTCGGCTAAAGAGGTTTTTCCGGCCCCGCCATGAGCAACCAGAGCAATATTTCTGAGTTTTTTGGCCTTTTCAATCATCTAATTTCCTCTCTGCATTGGATATTTGCAACAACGCCATATGGATCAAACCGGACTTAACTTAAAACCTCTATCGATTCGTCCCTAAAAAATCAAGCCTTAAATACGGTTTTTTCAGGCGATTATATTCCGCTCTGCGACCGGTTCGGCAGAAGATAGGTGACGAATTCCTTGTTTCCTTTGGGTCCAAGAATGGGGGAGGGGATGATACCTTGAGAAACCAGCCCGATCTGAAAGAAAAAATCGCAAATCTGTTCATTGACCTCTCTGTGCAGTTCCGGATCCCTGACCACGCCCCCTTTTCCGACCCTGCCTTTACCCACTTCGAATTGGGGTTTTATCAGAGCGATAATGCCTGCGGAATCAGCCATGAACTTCAGAATTGCTGGAACAACGATGCGAAGAGAAATGAACGATGCATCAATCGTGACCAGATCTACGGGTTGGGGGATTCTGTCTGCGTGCATGTGGCGGATGTTGGTTCGCTCGATGACCACGACGCGAGGGTCCTGACGCAGTTTCCACGCCAACTGACCGTATCCCACATCGACCGCAAAAACCTTTTCGGCCCCGTGTTGAAGGAGACAATCAGTAAAACCGCCGGTGGAAGCTCCCACGTCAAGGCAAATGAGGCCTGAAGGGTCGATTGCAAAATATTCCAGCGCCCGTTCCAGTTTCAGACCGCCCCGGCTCACATAGGGCATGTCTTCTCCCCGAACGATGATTTCATCCTCGGGCGAAACCAGACTTCCGGGTTTATCCGTCGGTTGTTGATTGACCAGCACCTTTCCGGCCATGATCAGGGCATGCGCCCGCTGGCGGCTTTGCGCCAAAGCTCTCTCCGCCATGGCCGTATCGAGTCTTTTTTTCCCGGTCACGCCGGTCCTCTGTGACTCGTGTTCATGGCGGGTTCGCGCACCAACGATTCTGCGGCCCGAACCACGGCTGCCGCATCAATGCCGTATTGGCTGCGCAAAACCTTGGACGGGCCGTGTTCTACAAAGGTATCCTGAATTCCAATGCGCCTGATCCGGCAGCCATTTATCCCATGATCAGCCAGACATTCCAGAACTGCGCTGCCGAATCCGCCATGAAGCATATGATCCTCGACCGTGATGATCCTGGGAATTTTACGGGCCAGCCGAACGATGAGTTCGGCGTCCAGCGGTTTGACAAAACGGCAGTCGACAAGGGTCGGATGAATGTTGTGCGCAACGAGAAGTTCTCGGGCCTTCTGAGCTTCGCTCACCCCGTGTCCGATGGCCAGTATCAGCAGATCATCGCCGGTTTCCAGCACCTCGGCCTGCCCGATGGGAACCGGCTGAATATTTTCATCCAAATCAACCCCGATTGCAGCCCCACGGGGATATCGCAAAGCAATGGGACCGTTGTGTGAAAAGGCGGTTGCCATCATGCGGACCAGCTCATTTTCATTCCTGGGCGCCATGATCGTCATGTTGGGGATACCGCGAAGGTACGAGAAATCGAATAATCCATGATGAGTGGCCCCGTCTTCTCCGACAATCCCCCCCCGATCAATTGCAAAAATCACAGGCAGTGAATCAAGGCATACATCCTGCAGAATCTGGTCGTAAGCCCGCTGAAGGAAAGTCGAATAGATTGCAACCACGGGTC
>DIKO01000067.1 GCA_002423615.1 Desulfobacteraceae bacterium UBA5616 | reverse complement strand
CTTTTTTTCGATATCTACAAACCGAAGAAGCACCGACATCTATGCAAGGGCCGACATGGAAATGAAACGCAAGGCTCTTGCTAAAGCAGCTGATATGACACCATCATTGAGTACGCCATCTTGGCTTAATAATAGAGGACTGATGGAATGGCTACATTCTTTATGAACCCATTTTTCCATCATAATTATGTGGAGTTGCCGATAGGTATTTATTGTTTTTTCCAAACATTACACCATCAACTCCACATAATAACTGACAGCACATATTGCAAATTATGTTCAGCTTCACATAACTTACATTCCCAGCGGCTGTGGTTTAAACTTGCATCATTGTTCATGAAAGCCTCTCCTTTGTGAATTTGAGCGGTTCACATCCGGAGAGGTTTTCATTTCTGTTCCCGTAATTGTCAAACTCTGATGAGTCCCCCGGCATATCCGGGGGTTTACCTAAGGGCAATTATACACGAAACGCACCAGATGGCGTCGAATTGACCGAAACCGGCGTTATTCAGGCGCAGCCGTGTTAAAAAAGTATCAGCTGGTCGATTTTAACCATAAGTTGCCGGTTTAACCCTGTCCTGCCGTCGTCAGCCGGTTGGCGGCCCCAATGGACGGGCGACATAAGATTTAAAGGTTTGGTTTCCCCTTGAAACGGCAAATAAATTTATTGACAAACATATCACAAAGTAGGATATAAGAATATCACAATGTGATACTTTAAGGAAAACCTTTAAGAATCGGATGAATACATGGACAGTATAGAATTTATTTCATTTCGCGTTCTGCTTGATAAAACCCAGGAGCAACTGGCCGAGCTGATCGGCGTTTCCGTTCGGGCCGTAAGAAGTTATGAGCAAGGGTGGAGGACGATACCAGCCTATGTTGAACGGCAGATGATATTTCTGGTTTACCTTTTGAATGGAAGCGGAAAAGTTCACAGGCCATGTTATATCGTAAAAAAATGCTCCAAAGAACGAAAAATAAACTGCCCGACCTGGCAATATAAATTAGGTGCCCTTTGCTGGATGATCAACGGTACTATATGCGAGGGCACGCCTCAACATAACTGGCAGGAAAAAATTACTATTTGCCGGTCTTGTGAGGTGCTCAGCCCCTATTTGATGACAAAAGACACCCAATGAACGTTAACAACATTCAGCGAGACCAGAGATGAAAATGGAACATTCTTATAAATTCAATACGGAAGTTGTTCATGGAGCCCGGTTTCCGGAAGACTGGCAGGGCGCGACACTGCCTCCCATCGTTCAGTCGGCTTCTCACCGGCATCCCACGGCGGAAAACCTCAGCCGGACTTTTTCGGGAAAGACGGCGGATCATATCTATATGAGGCTGACAAACCCCACAAACCGTGCGCTTGAAGAAAAAATGACTGCTCTTGAAGGTGGAATCGGGTCCTTAGTTGTTTCGTCCGGAATGGCGGCAATTACAAACGCCTGCATGTCGTTGCTCCGCTCAGGAGACGAATTTGTCAGCGGAAGTTCCCTGTTTATGTCCACCTATATTCTGTTTAATAAAATTTTTAAGAAATACGGCATCACCGTGAGAATGGTCGATTCGACCGACATGGATTCCCTGAAAAGCGCTATCAACGACAAGACGCGTTTTATTTATTTTGAAACCATCGGCAATCCCGCCATGGATATTCCGGATATAAAAAAAATTGCCGATATAGCCCATCAGAACGGACTTCCCCTGCTGATGGACAATACCCTGGCAACACCCTATTTGTGCCGGCCCTTTGAATCCGGTGCAGACGTGGTGATTCATTCGACAACCAAATACCTGAGCGGTCATGGTGCTGCCGTCGGAGGCGTTGTCATTGACGCCGGAAAGTTTGACTGGCCTGAAAATCGGTTTCCGGATTTTGAAGTTTATAAAAAAGAGAAGGGGGAACGCGCGTTTCTGGATAAAGTCTGGAGGGAACATCATATCAATTTCGGCACCACCCAGGCCCCGTTGCATTCGTACCTGACCCTGATCGGCATAGATACCCTGGCCCTTCGAATGGAACGCCATACCGCCAATGCCATGATGACGGCTCTGTATCTGATGCAACGCCCTGAGGTCGAGTGGGTGAACTATCCCGGGCTGAAAAGCCATCCGTCTCACGAAAATGGATTGGAACTCTTTGGGGGCAAGGGATTCGGAGGGATGTTGACATTCGGCCTGAAGAACCAGGAGAAGTGCTTCAAATTTATCAACAATCTGAAAATGATATACCATCTGGCCAATCTGGGCGACTGCAAAACACTGGTGATTCATCCCTATTCGTCGCAATATATTTCATTTGATGAAACCACCAGGGAGAAGCTTTCCATTACCCCTGACATGATCAGACTTTCAGTCGGCATCGAAGATATGGGAGATATCTGCTGGGATATCGGTCAGGCTTTGGATAGCATCGCATGAATTTAAAACAGCGGTAAAATATTAACAGGGATTCATTTTAACCATGAGTGAATATACTGAACATCACATGAATGAGATTTCGGTGGGGATGGTGGAAAAGAAATTCTACACGTTTGCCGAACCACCCTGCGAAATGAATCTGGAAAGCGGCCATAAACTCGGGCCCGTGACCCTGGCTTATGAAACCAGCGGAACTTTAAACCCGGATAAAAGTAACGCCATTTTAATTCTCCACGCGCTTTCCGGAGATTCCCATGTCGCGGGGTATTATCAAAAGGAAGACCCGAAACCCGGGTGGTGGGATATTGTTGTCGGGCCGGGGAAGGGGATTGATACAGATCGATACTATGTGATCTGTTCCAATGTTATCGGCAGCTGCATGGGTTCAACAGGGCCCGGTTCAATTAATCCGAAAACAAATATTCCCTATGGTTTGGATTTTCCGGTGGTTACGATTGGAGACATGGTTAAGGCGCAAAATGAATTGATCGAACATCTGGGGATAAATAAAATTCTGTGCGTTATCGGGGGCTCGATCGGGGGCATGCAGGTTCTGGAATGGTCCCTCAGGTATCCTGAAAAAATTCTTTCCGCAATCGCCCTGGCCACTACGCCACGGCATTCAGCACTTTCCATCGCATTTCACGAGGTTGCCAGACAGGCAATTATCGCAGACCCGAACTGGAAAAACGGAAAATATTACACCGGCCCCAAACCTGATCTCGGTTTGTCGGTCGCCCGGATGATCGGACACATCACGTATTTATCCGACGAGTCCATGCGAAACAAATTCGGGCGTCGGCTGCAGGATAAAAAAGACTTTTCCTTTAATTTTGATGCGGACTTTCAAGTGGAAAATTACCTCCGGTATCAGGGGAAAAAGTTTGTGGAGAGGTTTGATGCCAATTCATTTTTATACATAACAAAGGCTTCGGATTATTTTGACATCGCGGCTCAATATGGTTCCGGTTCTCTGGCAGAGGCTTTTTCAAGGGCAAAGGCAAAGTTTCTGGTCGTATCATTTACTTCGGACTGGTTGTATCCGACCTATCAGTCAAGGGACATGGTAAAGGCCATGAAGAAAAGCGGACTGGATGTAAGTTTCTGTGAGTTAGCATCCGAATGGGGGCACGATTCATTTCTGTTGCCCAGTGAAAATTTATCAACTTTGTTGAAAGGATTCTTAGGTTGTGTCACCTCAAAAACCCTTCACTAAAAACATCCGTTTTGATCAGGAGTTGATCGCTTCCTGGATCGAACCCGGATCCAAAGTCCTGGATCTGGGTTGTGGTGAAGGGGATCTGCTGCATTTTCTTAAAAATGGAAAAGGGGTGGAAGAAACCGGAATAGAACTTTCACCGGAAAAGACGGTGGCCTGCATCGCCAAAGGGTTATCCGTAATACACGGGGATATCAACGACGAAATTCCGGATTATCCGGACGATAAATTTGATTATGTGATTTTAAGCCAGACGCTTCAGCAGGTTTATGAACCGGCAGATCTTATCCATTCATTGCTCCGGATAGGAAGAAAGGGCATTGTCAGCTTCCCCAATTTCAGCAACTGGCGTATCCGACTCCAGCTGCTCACAACAGGGTATGCTCCCATAACCCGCCAATTGCCGTATGAATGGTACGATACACCCAATATCCGGGTCATAACCATTAAAGATTTTAGAAAGTTTTCAAGAACGGTCGGTTTTACCATCCTGAAAGAAATCGCCATCACTACCCGCAGGGACGGCGCCGGCACCATCGTAAAATTAATGCCGAGCTTTTTTGCGGAATTCGGGATTTTTTTAATTGAAAGGAATCATTCATGAAGAACGAATCAGAAGATAAATCCAAAATCTGCCCCAACGGGTTTGAATCTTCACCCCATTCTGATGAGGCGATACCCCCGGTGGTCCTGAAGCTTCTGGAAACCTGTTATTCAGGAGAGTGTTTTAATAACGTCAATTCCACCAATTTTCCATCCCGGGAATCGGTCATCAAGATTATTCAACATTGTCGCGGCATTCTCTTCCCAGGTTATTTCACCGGTCAACGTATAGATTCGATAAATCTGCAGTATTACCTGGGTCAGGAAGCATCCGTGCTGTTTGAATGCCTTTCAGAGCAGATATCCCTGTCCATCCGCCACGACTGCCTTCGCTCACATCAGCTATGCACACTTTGTGTTAAGCGGGGCCATGATGCAGCCGGGACTTTCATCCAATCCCTGCCGGCCTTGAGATTGATTCTGACAACGGATGTCCGGGCGGCTTTTGAGGGAGACCCGGCGGCTAAAAGCTATGACGAGATTATTTTCAGTTATCCCGGATTTTTTGCCATAACCGTTTATCGCCTGGCCCATGAACTTTATAAACTGGCAGTGCCGCTGCTCCCGAGAATGATGACGGAATACGCCCATAGCCTCACCGGTATCGATATTCACCCGGGTGCAAAAATAGGTGAAAGCTTCTTTATCGATCACGGTACCGGTGTCGTGATCGGCGAGACGGCGGAAATCGGAAATCGTGTGAGGCTGTACCAGGGTGTTACGATCGGAGCGCTGTCCCTCCCTAAGGGTGCAATCGATGTTCAGAGAAATAAAAAAAGGCACCCGACCATCGAGGATGATGTGATTGTTTATTCAAACTCCACCCTGCTCGGAGGAGAAACGGTCATCGGCGCCGGGTCGATCATCGGTGGAAATATCTGGATAACGGAAAGCATACCACCGCAAACAAAGGTTTTACTGAAACCGCCTGAATTGGTTTATATCGGAAATCATTCCACATCACCGGTTCCGGAATAATTAAAATGAAGGAGAACGCACGATAATGGGAAATCAAATCAGTTCCGACATCATCCATATAAACCGATGTGATAATTCGTTCAGGGACCAGATTGTCGAATTAAGTGGAGAAAATGCCGGATTGTGCTTCCATTGCGGAAGCTGCGCAAACGGCTGTCCGTTCAGGGATTTAATGGACTATTCACCCAATGGGGTTCTTCGAATGATACAACTGGGGCTCAGGCCATCGGCCCTGGAATGTTCCACCATATGGGTCTGTGTGGGGTGCAATACCTGCGCTGTTCAATGCCCGATGGCCATCCATATTCCGGCCATTATGGATTCGCTTTGTCAAATCGCTTTGGCGGAAGGCGTGAAAGTCGCTGAACCGGATATCTTGAATTTCCATCAGGAATTTCTCAACTCCGTTGAAAGATACGGCAGATCCCATAAGCTGGAGATTATGCTTCGTTACAAGATCAAAAAAAAGAACTGGTTTGAAGATCTGGCGGTAGGGCTGAAAATGTTGAGAAAAAGAAAGCTCCACCTCCTGCCTTCCCGGGTCAAAAACCTGTTCGAATTAAAAAACATGTTCAGAATAAAAAAACAGGGAGTGCGGTTATGAATAAAAAGAACGGAACCCGGTTTTCCTATTTTCCGGGTTGTTCTCTTGCTACCACTGCAAAAGAAAATGAACAGTCCCTGCAGTATGTTTTCAAGAAGTTCGGTATCGAGCTGAAAGAGCTTGAAGACTGGAATTGCTGCGGCAGTTCCTCAGCCCACAGCATAAATTCGGATTTGGCTTCGAAGCTCATCAGTCGAAATCTTTCCCTGGCCCCTCAGGGAATCCCTCTTATGGTAGCCTGTCCCAATTGTCTGCTAAGGCTCAGCCAGGAGAACCTTCATTTAAAAAACGACGAAAAAGCAAGGGAGCGTTTTATCCGGAATTGGGGAAAACCGCCGGACACCGAACTTGAGATTATACATTTTTTCGATTTATTTGAACGCATGGATGTGTCCCGGAAAATTAAAACTTTATCTGAAAAACCGGCAGGTCTCAAGGTCGCTCCATATTATGGGTGCATGCTGGCCAGACCTCCTGAAATGCGTCACGAAAAAAACTATTACGGATTGATGGAAAAAATTCTGTCTTCAATGGGAGCGGAACCCGTGAAGTGGGGACATTATGCCCAGTGTTGCGGGTCCTATCTTTCGGCCGTGCGACCCGATGCGATCACGTCCAAGGTGGATGCCATCATTCAGGATGCTGTTGATGCCGGGGCGGATTGTCTGGTTACGGCATGCGCCATGTGCCATTTGAATCTTGAAATTCGCTGTTCGCTGAAACACCCGATCCCGATCCTTCATTTCTCGGAACTGCTTTCCATGGCGCTGGGTGCAAAGAAACGGCTGGGGGGATGGTTTTCAAAACATCTTATAAATCCAAGGCCTTTGTTGAGATCAAAGGGTTTGTATGAGTAGGACTCGTCAGGGATGCCGCTGCTCAACCGTGACATCCGCATTTTCGATGACAACGCGGTATTTGAGCCCGAGTCCCAGATCCAGGTCCACCGTGACTTTTCCCCGGACCAATACCACATCGCCGACTTTCACAACGGCAGCGGTCGTAACGATTAAATCGTTTTCTCCTTCAATTCCGCTGCCGTCCCGGACATGAAGCCAGTTTTTCCCCATGATGTTCGGGGTGTACTTGACGACCCTGGCCCGGACCCGAATGCTTTTGCCGGCCAGGTTTTTTCTGTCCATGATGATTTCTGATACGGTTTGGCCGCCCTCGGCTTTTTCTATTTTGCCGATTTCAACGACAGGTTTATGGGTAAGTTCATCCATCGGCGGATGGGGCATCTGATTCTGGACGGGCGCATGGATGCCGACGCCGTCTTTGGAGGGGGATGGGGGCGATTGCTTTGCCGGGATTTCACCTTCCAGGTGGATGGCGGATACAAAGTAAATCATTTCGAAATCACGATTCAGCTTTTTGCTGTGAAAATCAGCAACAGGGACTCCGGGGGGAACAAGGACCTGATCCCCGGGCTTTCCGTCAAAGTCAGGCACCGCGACCCAGAGCTTCTTCTCTCCGGTATCGATTTGAACAAAGGCGTATCTGCCGGCATCGATCGCTTCCATAACCTTTCCTTTGAACATCCATTCCATGGCCTCCTGTTTTTCTCCGGATGCGGAAGAATCGCTTCCGGATTTTTTCCCGGCGGGGTGTTCTTCGGCTTGACCCTCCGCCAGCGTAAAACAGACGGAAATCATCACCGCAAGCAGTAACACCAGGGGCGGCAATAAAAAGGCATGATATTTTTTCATCGGTCTTCTCCTGTCCTATAAGGGATAACCATCCGGATTATGGAGCTTCCCGTGGCAGTTTAAAAAACATTCACCGCTGTACCGGCCCAGGTCATTGAATTCAAGCCGTCCCGTATTGTCCGGTGAAACAATGCTCAGATCAAAATTAATCAGATGGCTGTTGTGCAAGGCATTCCCCTGCATCGAACTCACGCCGTGAGGGTCATGGCAGGCGGAACACGGTGCTTTCTGATCGACGACATGCAGTTTGTGGGGAAAGCTCACTTCGTTCATCAGAATCGACTGGCTGTGGCATTTATAGCACAGTGCATAGCTGAAGGACGACTCCGGGGTGAAATCATCGGTGATATACCTGTCGATCAAAAGGTGGGGATAATCAGAGCCATGCGGACCCGGCACTGCCGAAGGATCACTGTTGCCATGGCAATCCGTGCAACTGATGATGCTGGAGGCCGTATAGGGCGGCAGCAGGGAGATCACATTCGGATTTTTCCCCGGCGCCTCCACCGGGTGAAACGAAGGGTTGGCCGGATCGAATTCTTCCCGGGTATTGAGCTGGTCATGCTGCCGCATAATGGTCAGCGCATCGATGACATTGTTGTCGGCATGGCATTTAAAACAGATCTCATAGACATACCGGGCCTCCTTCACGGCGGACCCCCCGGCAGACACGCCGGATGCGCCTCTGGTTGCGCCGGAAACCATGGAACCGCCAAGGGATGGAGCGTCATTTGCCTGATGGGCATTGTGACAGTCGGTGCATTCAACATGTTTGGAGACATTCTCCAGCGTGAAATCCTCCGCGGCATCATGGATACCCTGATAATTCTGAACGCGGTGACCATACCGCCTGAAAAGGACGGCTTCAATATTGGAAGACGCGACACTCCCGTCATGACAGGACAGACAATTGTCCTCTTCATTTACATAGTTCAGCAATCGCCGGCCGGCGCCTGAGGAATGCGGCAAATGGCAGTTTTCGCATCCGTTTTCAGCCACCGTCCGAAAGCCGGTGTTTTCCCACAATCCACCCGTCCTGACCAGTTCAGCGGTTGACCGGGAATGGGCGGAATGGTTCCAGCCCCTCTTGTCATGGCACGCCGTGCACAAGGCCGAACCCATATTGTCCATCACCAGAAACCGACCGAACGGATCATCATGGGGATCGTGGCATGAGGTGCACTGCAATTGATTATCCTCGTCCAGTTTTACAGCCGGGTGCAAAAGCGCCGGATCTCTCAGCTCCAGGTTTTCCAGGGAAAGGGCGGTATCGTATACAAAAGATATCGGGTGGTCATCGGACAGGTTGGTCCCGAGATTCGATGGACGGCTTTCCGGCATATACCGTATTCCGCCCTTCAGACGTATCTCTGTCGGCGAAGAAGTTACGGCCCCGAGCGCGATCGTTCCGTCATGACAACTCAGGCACATCCGTGATGACCCGGTGGGCTGTTCGACTACGGCGTTCAAGGTAGAGCTGTCATAGGGAATATAAGGGTACGGGGGAGAGGACCGGTTCCAGAGATAGGGCATTTTTACGCTTTCCCGATGGGGAATATGGCAGAAAATGCAGATCTGACGCTCCGAGGAAGCGGTGATGTCACCCGATCCGCTGATGGAAAGGTTATGCTTGGTCGAACGGATATTGCCCGGCAGAGCGGATGAGGCGAAAAACAGGAAGGCCAGCGCAATTCCCACCAATATGGTTTGTTTAAGTTTCTTCATTGTGTGGCTTCTTCTTTCAGATACTGAAACACCTGGACACGTCGGTTACTCGAATCCGATATATAAATTAAATCGTTTTGATCGATATGGATCCCTGCTGGAAGTCCGAACTCCCCGGGCCCGCTGCCATGGGTTCCAAATGCCGTCAACAGGCGGCCCTGGCTGTCAAATACCTGGATATTGTCAAAAATGGCATCGATCACGTAAATGTTCCCGTCACTGTCGGACGCCACTCCCTTGGGTCTTGAAAAGGTCCCGGGACTGTTGCCCATGCCGCCGATTTTGTATAAGAACCGCCCTTCCGGCGAGAATACCTGGACCCTGAAATTCAAGGCGTCGGATACTATGATATCCCCGGCCGATGTCACGGAAATTAGGGTCGGATAATGAAACCGGCCATCGGACTCGCCCCTGCCACCGAAGGACCCCTTTTGGGCAAGGCTTGAAAGGTCGAACCGGAACACCCGCGATTGCAGGGTATCGACCACGAGCAGTTCACCGGTTTTCCGGTTGATCGCGATGCCCGTCGGCCGTTTGAATATTTCGCCGCCGAATGTCTTTTGCAGATGTTTTCCCTGGTCCTTGAATATTTTCACCACACCCTTCTTGGAGTCGGTAACGAAAACAATACCACCGGCGTCATCCACGGCAATATCCACGGGCGAGGGCAGGGTTGTACTGTCCGCCGGGAAAACGGAATATTTATTGGCCCCGGCATCAAAAACATGCACGCCATGTAAAAAGGCATCGACCACGTAAAGTCTCCCATCGGCATCCAGGGTAACGCCATAGGGCGAAACGATTGAAAGTTCGTTTTTTCCACCGATATAGCGAAAAACCCGTGTTAAAAGACCGGGGTTGATGTTCAGGTCCGCGGGCCCGGAAATGGCCTGTAAAAACAGGATCCGCTTTTTATCCGGCGGGCTCGGCCAGAATATATCCTGCGGATGATCCACATTTAAGACGCCGGTTTGGGGCGCGCATCCTGTTATTCCCAGAGATATCATCAGAACGAGTATAAGCGTCCGTCCGCTGGAATGTGGATGATGCATTTCGGGCATTTTCACCAAAGTGAACGGTTCACGACGCAATAAATCCGATTCCGCAACAGACTGTCGTCAAAGTCCCGGTCCTCCTGGTCGGTCATCCGATAAGCCAGCGAAGCAGTCCAGACGCCATACGTCAATCGGATCTTCGGAGAAATTTCCGAATACCTCATGTCCTGACGGTCTCCGGAGATTTTCCCCAACTGGGAAATCAGGCTGAAGGTGCACCACCAGTCCGGTGACCACCCAACATCCGTCCCGACGGTGTAAAATTTTTCCTTTTCTTTGGTGTCCGTGAATTCCCTCCTTCCATAATGGCCTGAAATATAAATGGAGAGAGAATCCAAAACCCGGTATTTGATTAATTCCCGCATGCTTTTCGTGGTAAGGGAGGTACCATTCTCCCGGTCTTGGTCTTCATACTCGAAACGGGTTTCCGACCATCCGGCATCAAATCTGAGATGGACGCTGTCGAGGGTGTTATCGATCGGATAGGCCGGGGAATCTCCGGACAAAATACTCTGATCCAGGCGGCGATGCGCGTACGTCAAATTCATGAAGGACCACAACCCCAGATCGAATCGGTATTCCTGACCAAACCGGGCATCATCATACGCTTCATCCACGCGGTAGGAGTACCGGACGACCACCTCCTGGCCATCGGCGATATCCCCCAGCAGGCTGCGGCTGATGCGAACCTCGGGTCCGACTTCAATGATCCTGTAATCGATATTTTCCGTGTAAACGATTGCGCCCGAAACATCCGTTACCACGATGGATTCGATCAGAACGCGCTCATCCTTGAGAAACGCCTCTTCCCCGATCGTGAGAATATGGCGGGATTCGGTCGGGATCAGTTTTGCCGGGCCGTCTCGATTTGTTCTCCCATAATCATATTTCACCCCAAGCTCGATGTTTCCCCCGGGTATGGGACGAAAGTAGATAAATCCCAGATCCGCTCGATAGCGATCTTCGCTTGCGCCGTCAAAGTCATTAAAGCTGGCCTCGCCTCCGAGGTTCGTCGTCAGTGTATCGGCAAGGTGGTGGGTCAGGAGCGCTTTCACCCCCTGTTCCTCTGTCTTGATTCCATCTACTTCCCGCTCGATTAAATGCGCCGTGTATTGGGTCAGAAGATTTTCGCTGTGGGTCCAGAAAAAATTTTCAGTGACCTGCCGCATATCAAACTGAATGTCGTTATATTCCGCCTGGCCCATATAAAGAAAGGAGTCAAGCCGAATGCGCTCGTCACCGGTGAAAAAATAATTATTGGTCAATTCCGCATGGGTGGTATTGGATTCGAGGTCAATGGACCCAAATGCCGCCCGGGTGGTTTTTTCCGTGTCATCATGGAGAAAATTCAGTTCTGAAACACTTCTTTTTAAATTATGCCGGATTCTTGCCTGCACCTCATTTCGGTCCTCATCCGACCTGTAAAAGCCGGTCTGAGCCGTTTGCCGGTTGATGAAACCAATCGAAAACGGCAACACGCCATTTTTATAATTCAACCGGCTTCCCCAGGTTTCTGTTTCAATGTCCGTGTCTTTTGCGTATGAAAGGTCGATCTGACGGTTGCTGCGGTTGGCGAAAATATCCAATGAGCAGGGTTTTTGTTTAAAAAACAAGGTCCCTACATCATAGCCCAGAACCGATGTATCCCTGTCGGATTCAGTTGACCCCGCTGCCGTGTGAGAATGACGAAAGGTTTCCTGGCGCCATCCGGGATCAAAAGAAAGACGGTATTTCATGAGATTGGGGTGATAAACCCATCCATTGGTCCGGATGGTCATTTGTTCACGAAAATCATGGGTGGTGGTTTTCGTTTCAATGTCCGAAAGCGTTCTTTTTTCTTCTTCATATTCGTAGGAGGCGCCAAGCCCCAGCTTCGGCTTCTCAATAAAAAAAGATCCGTCCGCGCGGGCAGTCGACACCATCGCCGTCGCAAGAACAGCAACAACGGCCGGAATTAACAGCAGACACCTATCCAAGATACACCGGTTCAATTTCATTTTGTCATTTTTTTTAGTCGTTGGGTGAAACCCGCAGGAAGCTGCGCATCATTCAGCCACTATTCCGGTTCCGGCAAGGCACTGCCGATCCAGTGCCCGAACCCATACACGTTGATTTTTTTTTCTCCCCAGGCATTGGTCACGTATACCAGATATTCCACCCTGAAATTCGGATCCGCATATTTCGAAAAATAACCGACATTTTGATAATCGATCGCGATTCCCGCCGGCAGATACATATTGCCGGGTTCGTCACCGGAACCCCCGAAAAACAGCAGCAGCTTTCCCTGGTCGTCAAATATCTGCACATTTTCAAATGCAGCATCCACGGCATAGAGATTCCCCTTTTTGTCAACGGTCAGACCCTTTGGACGTACAAACCCGCCGAACTGATCGCCATGGAATCCGAGGATCTGCATCATCGTACCTTCAGGCGTGAACCTTTTCACCCTGAAATTAAAGGCGTCATTTACGAAAACGTCACCCGACGGACCCGTCGTCACATGAGAGGGCTTGAAAAAATCTCCTTTCTCTCCCACCGCCTTCAGGACGGCCCCGCTGTTTTTATCCAGGATGAACAGTTGATGTTTCTCAATATCGATGACGTAGACCCGGTTTCCGAATACGGCAACATCAACCGGTTTTTCAAATATCGCACCGCTGCCGTAAGTTTTCAAATAAACGTCGTTTTGATCAAATACCACGATCTGCTTTCTCTGCATATCCGCAACATATTTGAAATTTTCTTCCGAGATCCAGATTCCCGATGGATTGCCGAGACGGCCGGCCCCACGGTCTTTAAGAAAAACCATATTCTTTTTTTCCAGATCAAGGACAACAATCTTTCTGAACTTCCGGTCGAGAACGTAAATCTTTCCCTTTGCGGTGCCGATATCATAGGGCCGCCCCAATGTGTTATACCGGATCTCGCCGGCCACAAATTCCTTAAATGCACTTTGTTTTTTTCCAAGATCATCTTCACCGGATATGGCAAAAAGAAATTGGAGGCGCGGCTGCTGCGGCAGCGGGGGATAATACAGGGTTTTGGCGGTGCCGTCGGGTTTTTCGGGAGTTACGGCGCAACCCAGGCACATGATCAGCAGGGAAATGACAAAAAGCGTTTTTTTCATTTGGATTTGGGAATCCTTCGGCAGCCGTTACGTTCTTTCAGAATTATCAGAAGATCCGAAATTACTTATTTATCATGGCAGGTCAAGCACAACGACGACCCGGCATTGTCTTTCAGCAGCAGTTTCGTTCCTGCGACCGCTCTTTTATTGTGCACATCATGGCAGGTTGAACATTCCATTCTGCCTTCAAAAAGCATGTCGTCATTGATGGTCCCCATGCTGCCGACAATGCCCGAAAGTTTGGTCGCCGGGTCATAGAGATCTCTTTCAATCACGGACAGGGATGTATCGTAAACAAATGAAATCGGGTGGTCCATTCCAAGGTCGGCGCTGGTCAATGCGTCCCCGTGAGGAGGGATTGCTCCGTCAGCGAGATCGCCGAAATTTTCATGCGCCACCGTTCCATCGTGGCACGACAGGCACATCTTGGACGAACTTTCCGGCTGGAGTCTCATTTTCGCATCGATTGAAGCGGGTGGGGCGGTTTTAAGTAAAGAGGTTGGCGTGGAATCATACATGGTATAGGTATCGGTGGTCAATTCCTGATTCCACAGGGGTGCCGGCAATGGTTTTGTCTGATGGGGTGCATGGCAGGGTTTGCAGATCTCGCCGGATTCATCCCCCGAATACCCCAGGAAATCGTGAGGAGACCCCGAGATTGTTCCCGCCAGTGCGACAGAAGAAAAAACAAAATGCAGGATCGCCAGTAATGCAGGTATTTTTTTCCTCATATTAAAAATATTCAGCGTTTTTCCAGTTTAAAGGTTTAACAAACCGGGCGCATGGAATTTGTAACCCCGACTCCGTTCTATCCCCCATTACCCCAATGTATCGCTGAAAATTAATATTTTCTATAAACTCCTTACCAATTCCATGGAAACATGACAAGGAGAATTTTGCCGACCGGATCGTTGGTAATAAGGCAATACCTACATTTCATGGCATTCCTTGCACAGGTCTTTGGGCAGGCGGTGACGGTATTTGCTGCCGGCTCCCCTGGCGCCGGGACTGCTCTCCGGGATAACCCCCTTCTGGTGAGGGTTATGACAGGTAATGCAGGTCATTTTTCCCTTTTCGTCCAGCGGAATACGCGCGTTATATTTTTCTTCCATGGCTTTGATCCGCCGCATTCCGTCAGCAGAGGGCAAAATCCCCATGTGGTCGGCGTTTCCGGAGTGATTCCCGGCGATATGGTGGCATCGACGGCACATTTTTTCAATATCCCCCATAAACGTAACGTCTTTGAAGGTTGCGTGTTTTTCATCGGGTTTTTCCTTGTGGCAGATCAGACAGGATTCTATCCGTATCACGCCGTTATCATCCATCTGCTGATGGGGATCGATCGGCTTGTATTTTTCAACGGCGTGACATTTAAAACAGAAATCCGTCCGCTTCGGGTAAGGCGCTCCGCGCAGTGAATTTTTGTCAAACAGCCGCTTTTGGCACTGCCGATAGATATCATGGCATGTAAGACAGGTGACCTTTCCCTTTTCGAGAGGAAAATCCGGCGGCATTTTTTTCTTTTTTTCAGGCGACGGCATGATGTCAAAGGGGTGAAGGTAGGCGGCAGGTTCGATGGAATGGCAGCGGCATAACTGCCCATAGCCTCCCCCAAACTTCAGGTAGCGATCGCCGCCTGGGACGGGTGTTTTTTCATGGCACTCATTGCAATACCGGCCGGTATAATGAAGATTCGTTTCCGGGGTGACCTGTTTGTTTTCAAACTTGAAATTCCGTGGAACAGGTCTTTCGCCGGCGATCGGTCCCGGTGATTGACTGGAAACCACGTTACCATTTTTGTTTTCCGCTGAGACAACGCGGCAGGAAACGAACAGCAGGCCGGCTGCTGCAAAAATGGTCAGAAACCCCTTTAAAGTGAATACCGTATTTTTATTGCGGATAAACAAATGACAGTCCTCTGATAAAGTATCGTTATTTTTTCCGTTCTTCGGGTTCATGAAAATACTTGAACGCAAACAATCCTTCAGGGCCGTGGCAATGCCTGCAGACCTGCTCGGGAATATTCGGCCTTAAAAAGCTCGTGGTGGCATCACCTTCCCTGTTCACCGGCATTTTATCTGTTAAAGGACGCGGCCCCCAGTGATGCACATCATGGCAGGACGGGCATGAAATATTGCCCGCCTTTATATGCCGAGCTGTTTTTTTGTCAAAAAGGGGAAAGGCCGATGCATCTCCGGTATACCCTTCCCACTGACTGACGAATAATGTTTCCGGATGTGACGAGACCTGCGGAACTTTATTCGCCGCCGCGCCATTCCGGCTATGGCAGGAATTGCACAACCGTTCCATGACATCGTCCCCGGGACCCGGAACCCTTGCCCACAAAGCAATCTTTTCAACACTGTTATGGGTGAGGTGGCATGCACCACAAACACCGGATTCAAACGGTGACCTGCCGGGAGTATTTTTTGCGTCCGGTGCAGTGGCAACGAGATTATGATCCGTTAGCCGGACATCGGCTTTATCTCCATGGCAGTTGATGCACAGATCAGAATCCGGAGCAGCGTCGATGCGTAAGAAGGGGTTTGCCGGGCTCCCTTTGACAGACACAGGATTGCCGCTATCCGATTTGAGGGGAGACGAGCGATGCGGGTCATGGCAGGTCCGGCAGGTCATGAGGCCCTTATCCGTTTTTTTACCCGTAGCATTGAAAAGCGGCAACGTCGTCCGATGCGTTTGGCTTGTCAGGGAAATATTGACCGGGTGGGAATTTTCCCGAACCGTCATTTCAGGGGCAATGCCATCTTTTTCATGACAGGTGGTACACGTATCGTAAACCCGGTTTCCGCCCGGGGCGGTGGTGGTCTTGTGCCAGATAAATCCTTCAGGGTCACGGCTATGGATGCGGTGGCAATTTCGGCACAGGTCCGGTTCAGGAACTTTCTGTTTCAATATTTCATTGCTGCCGGGAGATACGCCGGCAAGGTTGTGCCGCGTTTTTTCAACAGCAAATTTATCTGCGTGGCAGGGCCGGCAGATCTCCGGCGAGGACTTTCTCAGGAGCATGTTTTTATTATTTTGCCGGTCTGGTTTCATGGGAGACGGCCCTGGCGGAATCGATCCCCCATGAGTGTCATGACAGGTGGCGCACGTTAATTTTCCTGCTTTATCCGCCGTACCGAGGTTGTTGAACAAGGGCAGTTCCAGGCCGGTGGTTTTAGACATCGTAACGTCCACCGGATGAAGATACCCCCCCAGCTTTTCATTTTCAGCAAACATCCCCCTGGCGTGGCAACTCAGACAGAGGGCCGTTGTCCGGTCTGTGTTCTTATTTTTTTTATAGGGTTTCCGGGCGGCCTTGTGCGGCAGATGACAGGCTGAACACATGCCGGATTCCGTGGCGGTTTCCCCTTCGAGGTTTTTTTCTTCCCTGGCCGAGACAGCCAGGTTGTGTTTTGTTTTTTCAAGCCGCTTTTTGTCGGGATGGCATTCCAGGCAAAGGGCTGCCTGGCGGTTGTTCAGGAAAAGCAATGCCGGTTCTTTTGGTTTGTTGTTGTGAATTTTATGGCAGGTCTGGCAGGTGAAGACGCCGTTATAGCCAAGTTTAGCCCCGTCTTTCTGAAGTTTGGCGGTTATCGGTGCGGTTCGGGGTTTTACGTTGATCGCGTGGTTGGCGTTTCTCCCGCCGGAGGGGTCGAACATGTTCATTTCCCCATGGCAGTCCAGACAAAGGCCGCTGTCCCCGGCACCCTTTACCAGATACCCTTCGCTTTGCGATCCATGGGCAGTGTGGCAGGTCTCGCAGATCAGACTGTTTTTATTACTTCCTTCATGGGCGTGCCGCATTTTAAGGCTGTTTGGAATCACCTTCCCGCTCTTACCGAGGGAGTGGTTTCCCGCAGCCGTACCGCCGCCTTTATCAGGGTGGCACATGCCGCACATGGCTGAATCCCTGTTCGATGTCCGCAAAAAAATCGTTTCCTCGGCATCCGGTCCGCTCTCGACGCCATGGGCCGTATGGCACGTGGCGCATTGAACTTTGCCGTCCTCATCAAGGGGGAATATCTCCGGAATTTTCATTCCGGCCGGGGGGTTCACATTCGTTTTATGCTCCTTGCCGTGAAGCATCCTGTCCCGCGAGTCCATGACGCTCCCATCATGGCATGAAAAGCACATTTCCGGTGTAGCAACCACTTTCTCAGATTGATAGGGAACCAGGTCCGTTCCTTTACCCTCTACAAAAAAAGTATCGATCCATCTGTAATGACAGATGGCGCATCCTTTTGCAGAGTTTGGATTTTTGGGAGGTTCCACGGTTACCGCAAAACCATTGTCCGCGAAGAGAAAGGTAACTATCAAAAAAACACCATATCGAATGCTTCGGAAATGTCTGCTCCGCATCATTTTCCTTCTGTTTTAATACGATAGACACTGACCTGCTGCGCCAGCATTTCCACCACAAAAAGCCGGTTGTGATCGTCTATATACATCCCTACGGGTGTCCTGAACTTATGGATGGTTTTTTTGCCGGCATTTCCCAGCACACCGTAGAATTCTCCCCACGTATCGAAAACCTGGATGACACCCATGTAACTGTCGCTCACATAAATTCTGTTATGGGTATCAACGGCTACTCCCTTGGGCCTGAAGAATTGCCCTTTTTCAACTCCCCATCCCCCGACGTAGGTTACAAACAAACCCTCGGGGTTTACCACCTGAACGCGGGTATTGATGACATCCACGATATAGAGGTATTTTTCCTTATTCAGAGCGATGAAAAAAGGGTACCTGAACATCAATTCCTGTTCACCCGGCTCTCCCACGGCTTTTATCAGTTTCAACGTCGAAAGATCGTAGATCAGAAAACGGTGGTTGTCATTGTCTACAACGTACAGTCGATTTCGAGTTGCGTCAACCGCCACATCCGTCGGGTCCGCCGGCTTGCCGTTGTTTTCGGGCAACTTGATTTTGGCTTTAAAAACGGAATCCGGATCGAATATCTGAACCCGGCTGTTGCCGGTGTCGGCAATGTAAATATTTCCTGAATTGTCCACATCGATGCCGAGGGGATACTTGAACTGCCCATCGCCGTCCCCGTTTTCCCCGAAGGATGAGACCGCCTTTCCGTTGGTGTCAAATGTTTTAATTTTGTTGTTCACCCCGTCGACAACATGAACATGGCCGTTTTTGGATACCGCCACATCGCTGGGTTCCTTGAAATTGCCGGAGATTTTAAAAAGAAAATCAATATCGACGATCCTCACGGCAAAAACGGGCGAAACCGGAAGGCCAAACATGACCAGAAATACCGGGGCAAGAATAAGCAGGCTTATATGCTGAAAATACCGGGACCGAATTCCCGGTTTGGGGGTATGCGATTTCCGGTCAACGGGATTTTTCGGCTCACCGCTCACTTCTGAATTTAATTTCATCATCATCTCTGTAATAAGGTTCCCTCCTATTGCCGGAACATGTGGGGAAAATAAAATACCTTGTATTTTGTCACAAGGCCTTTGATATCCAAATAAACGAGGTCCTTTGCCTTCTTTTCCGAAAAACCGAGTTGCTTGAAATCAAGGATGGTGTTTTTTGAATGGCATTCATTGCAGGTCACACTGATTTTTGCTTTATGGATATCCCGGTGAAAATAGCCGAGACGTTCTTCCTTTTCACTTTCGTTCAATTTCTTTTCCTCAGCAAGGAATTCCCTTGCCTTTTTTGCATCCCGGGTATTGACCAGCGACTTTTTCTTTTTACCCTTGATTGAAAAAACGGAAATTCTGGAAATAAAGTGAGTGGAATTCGCTTCAGGACCGAGGTTCGGGTTAAACCTCGCCCCAAACGGTTCTCCTTCAAAATCGGCGGTCTCAGAATCGGTCCAGTCGTAATGAAGGGGCTCAAATTTTTCCCTGTTGATATGACATGTCTCACAGGTCATAAAACTGATATGCATGTTAATGAATGATCTTGCCAGTTCGCTGCTCCGGTGGGGGTAGAGGTGGTGACATTCACGGCAGGTAGAACCGTCCGAAAGCCGGGTCACATAGGATTTTTCTTTAGCATGCAGGGTTTTTAAATCGAATTCCGCGATCAGTTTTTTGTCTTTTTCGGCAAGGTGGCATCCATTGGTGCAGGTGACTGCCGTATCCCCCACATGGGGTAATTTTTCAATGCCGGTATGACATTTTCGACAATCCGTTTTACCATGCGGCGATTGAAGATACCGTTTTTCATCAATATGAAACACCTTGAATCCTTCCGGTGTTTCCGGTCCGACCAATCCCGGATACCGGTGACAGGTCAGGCAGCCGCTTTCATCCATGGCAACGCCGTCACCCCGCCCCGAGAGTACCATCATCAGGACCGCGGCCAAAACGAATGTGTGTTTTCTCATTGTTTTAATCCTTTTCGGCGGAAAGATCTATTTGGCTCTGAAATCAATCACCGAAGGCAGATAAAACGTTTTATATTTATCGATCATGCCGACGAATTCACTGGCCACAATGTGATCGACGCGCCGCTGGGGGAACCCGAGTTTTATGAAATCCAGATAACCGTTTTTTTTATGGCAGTCCGAACAGGATACGGGTTCCTTTGAAATTCCTTCGTGGAGCTTAATTCTGGCTTCGTCCAGTTGTTGGGTCGTTGATGTCGGCTGAATTTCCAGAAAACGGCGGGCATCCTGTTCCGCTATCGGCTTGTAAATCCGCAGGGGTTTTTGATCGTCGAATATGACCGGAAAAATTTTGGCGGCGTATTTGCCGTATTCCCCTTCAGCCGCATTTTTAAATCCCCCGGTTTCCCGGTCCACCCATAAAAAATCGATCCTTTCATTTTTCGGCAGCAAAGCCCCCTCGATTCCCACAACCTTGTCCTTACGGACATGGCACACGGAACAGTCAAGAAATCCGATGTGCATGTTCAGCAGGGCGCGCACGGTCTTTTCCTTGCCGTGCGCATACGTCCCGTGGCACGAGCCGCAAATCGACGGCTGCGCATCCCCCTGTTCGACATACGCGTCAATCATGTGGAAATGGTCCCGGGGAACCTCTTCCTTTTTCTGTGCGGTGGGCTGAGCCGCAGGTCTGTCTTTTCCGAATTTTAAAACGGGAATGGATTTCTTTAACTCAAAACCCGGAATATAGACAACACTTATCAACCACAGACCGATTAAGAAAAAAGGTATCAGGTATAATAATTTTAGAAAAGAATAAAAAATATTCTTCAGCATGCGATAGGCTCCGGAAAAATACGAAGCTGCTTTTTCTTTACCCATCCTGTTTCAATCCTTCCCGTACATAGATTTTCTGAAGTTCCGGGTCGCTCATGATTTTTTTGTAATGAAAGGGATACTCCTCTTTCATTTCCGCTTCATCGATAATGCCGGTGAGCCACATGTTATCGATCGGAAACTTGTGGGGCCTTAAGTGCACCTCGTACAGATGCCAGACCATCACGGCCAGACAGGCCAGGATGGCTTCCATCCCATGAATCAGAGCGGATACATCGATGAGAAACTTGTCCCAATAAGATTCCGACCACAAAATCAGACCGGTAACCGACATTAATGTGGTCCCGGCGATCAGGGCTCCGTATTCCATTTTATGTTTATACGAAAACCGGTCAAACTCGGGCGGTTCATCCCTGATCCCGACCAGATAGAGCATATTGTAGAAGAAGTCGGTGATGTCCTTTTTTCTCACCATCATATCCCGGAGCCATCGACGGCCTGCCGGCCTGAAGATCAGGTAGTAGACATGGTAGGCGCACACCAGCATCATGACGGTTCCGAAAATGCGGTGCAGCAGGCTCCGGAAAAAGAAAACCGATTCCTGTGTACTTCCCAGAAAATGAAACGTCCTTTCCGGGAGCCAGAGCATCAACCCGGTAAGGGCCAGCATAAAAAAACTGATGACAAAAAGCATGTGCTGAACCTTCTCACTGGGATTCAGCCGGACAAAATACCGGGGTGGGGGATTTAAGGGTTCTGTTTCCTCCGGAACGGCAGGAATATCACTGCTTATTTCATTTTCCGCCATGGTTGGCCTCTTTTTTATTTTTTTTTCTCGTGCGCCTGAAATCGAGCAGCTGGTGTACGGACATAAAACCGATGACGCCGGCGATGAGGATTTTATAAATCAGGCTGATCCATGACAGCACCTTGTAGTGGAAGACTTCTTCGGCAGAAATTTCTTCACGGGCCCGGGCCATCAACAGCGGTTCTCCTTCACGGGTTTTTGCCGTGGCGACATCCTCGTCCGCCAGAAGCTGAACCTTTGTTCCGTAGGCATGAACACGGCCCTCGGCAAATTTCATGGTCGCAGCGGGATGACAGGTCTGAATTCCGCCTTGATTGCTGCATGTTTTAATTCTGTTTTCCTTGTAAACCGGGGAAACAGGATCGGTTCTGGGCTGGATCTCGTGGGTCGTATAGCCCACCGGGATATGACAGGTGATGCAGTCCGGCGCATTCTGGACGTCGTATTTGACAAGCGTCCAATGAAACGTGTCCTTGAAGGTCGAAACCGCCTCAAGACCATGCCGCTCCATCTTTTTCTCATCTTCATGACAGCTGGTGCATAATTTTATAATTTCATCCTGGTTCCTTCTGCGTCTCATGCGATGGGTAAAGTGGGCGTAAATCTTTTTCGTCCAGGTTTTATCCGTGTGGCATCCCTGGCACCGGGCAAGCGTTTCCCTGGACAGCTCCTCGCTTTTTCCCCAGAAACCCGCATAGGCATAAGGATTATAGGTTTCATTCCCATGGCAGTAAGTGCATGTGGGGCGGTCTTCAGGGAATCCATTCGGCTCACCCGCCCCCATGCCGTGAACACTGTGCTGGTACTTCTGAACCATATTTTTGTGAGAAAATTCACGATTTGAAGAGGGGTCCTTGATATGGCACTGGGTTGAACAATCAACTTTTTTCACATTTTCATGGGGAATTTTGTCCAGATCCACGTGACAGCTTTTGCATCTGAGCTTTCCATGAACGGAATTTGCATATAACTGATCATTAATGTAATAGACCCGTCTATTCCCGTTTTCATCATAGCGCCCCAGCACGGGGTATCGATGGCAGATCAAACAATTTTCTTCGTCCGGAGCGGCCTCTGTCTGAGCAAAAACTATACCGGCAAGAAAAAGAAGGCCGAAAACAGCCAAAAAGATGAGTTTCAAAAAAACGGCGACCATCCCCCTTGTTGCAGAATGGAATTGAAAATCAGGGTAAACCATGTCATCCCCCCGGGACAGGCGCATTATTGCTTTTCCAACTTTTTAGCCTCAGTTTCGCTCAATCCGGGATGAAGCATCTCCGGAACGAAAAACTTTGTATAATCCCTTATCATCCCGACAACCTCCGAGCTGACCAGAAGATCAACCCGTTTCTTGGAATAACCCAGGTTTTCAAATGGCAGGAGAGAGTCTTTCCCGCGGTGGCAGTCTTCACACACATAGGCCTTCTCAGCCACAAACTTATGAATGATTTTTTTCGCCTTGGCTTTTTGAGGATCGGACAGTGTTTTTTCCGACTTCTGGTATTCTCTTGCAAAATCGATCTGGCTCTGGGTATCGATCCTTTGGAGTTTTCCGTCGATCACCCCGAAAGGGATGATCTTCGCATGGTAGAAACCCGGCGCCAGGTCTTCCTTGATCGGACTCGGGATAATTTCACCGGTTTTTCTGCCATACCATTTAAAGGCGCCGGTTTTTTGATCACCCTCCAGCCGGACATGGCAGGTCTCGCATGCAATAAATGCGGAGTGCATATTTCCGAAAGCTCTTATCTCTTTTTTCGCGTCATGGGGAATATCACCATGACATTCCACGCAGGTCGACCGGTTGTCAGGCTCCATTTCATAATCGATATGATGAAAATGCCCCTCTAATTTCATCTCTTCCAGAACCCGGTAACCCAGATAGTGTTTCACTTTTTCATCGCCTTCGAGGATGATCTTTTTAAACGACTGTTCCTCTTTCCCGTCTGCCAATGCCTTCAGCGAATCCGCCTGATCGTCGGATTTTCGCCGACTCTGCTCTTCGATTAATTTGCCGAAAGTCAAATTCCAGGTTAAGACCATGAAAAATAAGGTCAGAACCATGAACGAGACGATATAAAGTTTGGTCAGAAATGCTTTCATGATATTGGCGACCCTTCTTCATGATTTTCAGGAGCGTGGGGTGCGGAAACCCCTGGCGGCGGAAGTATCTCGTTTTCAAACCCTTCCTTCGTCATTACCTCAACGTAGTATTCATAATGTTCTTCCACCATCAACTCCTCGGTCAGATACCCGGTCAGAAAAACCGTTCCCATCGGGAAAACAGAGGTCGAAAAATGCACATTGTACCAGTGCCAAAAAAACAGGAACAACGCGGCGAGAAGCGCTTCATCGCTGTGGACGATCAAAGCGAAACTGATGATTTCACCCGGCAGTATCTTTGTTGCCAGGTCCTGGCCCCACATCACAATGCCTGAAGATCCGATCATGACGATGCCCCAGAAGGGCGCCATATAATCAAATTTTTCCTTCCATGTGTATTTTGCGCCCAGAGGCTTCTTGTCGGTTAAAAAGAATAGATATTTCAAAAGATCCAGAATATCCCGGATATCTTTTAAATTGGGGATAATGGGCTGGCGGAGAACGGCCTTTGTGATCGCAATCAAGCCCGGTTTTCCGTTTTTCCTTAAGGGAACAATTTCTTCCACATAAAAATTGTATGTCAGATAACCGAGATGGTAACCTCCCAACAGCAATAATATAACAGCCGCAACCCTGTGAATAATTGGGGCAAGGCTGATTCCGCCGAGCTGTTCATAAAGATACGAGGCCCAGAGCGTGCCATGAAATTTAAGGGGCATGCCCGTGAGGACAAGGATGATAACCGTGGAAGCCAGAATGATATGCTGCAACCGCTGGTTGACCGTAAACCTCAAAAAGTATTTCTTGCCGTCTTTCACCTTGATGATATAATTCTGAGCCACAACGTTATTCCTTATCTTCTTTTTTCCTGGAAAACAGCCTTCTCCCCAGATCCAGAAACATGATGCCGGCCAGCGGCAGCAATGTGCCCCCTGTAAGAATAAGAAAAAAAGCGGTAAAATAATATTCCATGGGACTCTTTTCCTTATCAAACTCGGGATGCACGTCATACTTTGCGAGTTTTGCAGAAGCGTGGGGATGGCAGTCGATCATCCGGCAGCTTTTTATCTTGTTGTCTTTAAAGGTTATGGATTCAGGATTTTTATGGCTGAGCATCTGATGGACGGATTCACCGATGTTGACATGGCAATTGAGACAATCCGGGATTCCCTCGGAAAGATAGTTCGCCGCCTTTCCATGAAAGGTCTCGGCATAGGACGACACCGCTTTTCTGGACAATCCGTGCCGTGCCACCAGGGCCGGATCCTCATGGCACTTGGCGCACACTTCCGCGATATTTTTCGGACTTCGGATGGCATGCAGCCGCGTCGTGATGTGGTTGTAAAACCTGAAAATGAATTCATCCTTTTTATGACAGACACGGCACCTTCCCAGCACGATTTCGGAAATCCCCGGTCGAACTTTTTTAAAAAAGGACAGGGGCCGGTAAAGGGGATTGTCATGACAATCCTTGCAGTCCGGATAATCCTCGGGGTATTTTTTAGGTTTTCCCTCTTTATCTATTTTACTGTGAACACTTCTGGACAAAAAGGTCTCCACATCCTTGTGGGAAAATTTCTTTTCGCTCGATGGTTCAATGATATGGCATTCCAACATGCAGTCGACTTTCCGGACATTTTCATGCGGGATTTTTTTAATGTCCGGATGACAGCCTTCGCATTTGACATTCGCATGCACGCTGTTATTGAAAACGCTTTCATTGATGAACAGTAATTTCAGGTCGCCATTTTCATCGATTCTGCTCAGCCCGGGGTATTTGTGGCATAACAGGCAGTTGCCGATATCCGCAGCCCGAGCTTCGCAGAAAATAAACAACACTGCCACCCAGACGAATGCCGAAATACCCGCTGCATATTTAAGAAGTTTTTTGCATCGCATTTTGTGAACCCGCTTATCCCATGCGTTCCTTATTTTTTTCAGTTTCAATCGGTTGTCCCTTCAAAATGTCCTGCTGCTGAACTAAAAATTATGTTGAATCCACTTGCTCAGTACAGCCGCAACCCTTTTATCATCTTTCGTTTTTCGAGGGAATGGAAGTAGGTGTATCGCCAGAGTGCCGTTTCTCCATGGCAGTCAATGCAGACGGTTCTGTCACTCGATGCCCTCAGAAAACTGGTTTCCGCATCCCCTTCGATATTTTTGCCGGATCCTTGATTCCTGACGAGATGATCCCATCTATGGGACGAATGGCAGGAGGAACAGGACAGATCGCCGACGCCCACTTCTTTCCAGTTGTCGTCGAAGAATTTGATATATCCTGTCGGCTGGTTATCGGATGTCATGATATTGTTCATCAACTGGCCGGACGCATGGGTTGACACCGGCGGTACTTTACCTTCCGCCGCTCCGCCTTTGGAATGGCAGCCGGTGCAGGCACTGTTCATCGGATGCCGGCCTTGGCTGACCGGTCCATCCGGCTGGGCCCAGAGCCTCCGCTTTTCCGGGCTGTTGTGGACGGAATGACATACCCCGCACTGCCCGGATTCGGTTACGGTCCTGCCCATCCGGTTTTTGGAAGACGGCGCCGTAACGAAAAGGTCATGATCGGTTCCAATTATAAGCGCTGCGTCTTCGTGACAGACAACGCAGAGTTCCGACGTGGGAGAAGCGGGTTTTCGTAAAAAGCTGTTTCCCGCATCCCCCTCTATGTTGATAACAGCCCCGATATTTGAACCTTCTCGGGCATCGTATGGCCGGGTTCTTTCGCTTCCGGCCGACCAGATATGAGGATCATGACAAGTGCGGCAGGTCATGCGATTGCCTCCTTCCAATTCCCCTTCATCGTTGTACAGCGGCAAGGTATCGATGACCCGGCCGGGAGGGGGGATGTGGACCCCCTTTAAAACCTCATTGACCGGGTGATCGTTCTTTCCGACGGTTTTTGCCTTGCCCACCCCGGTTTCCCTGTGGCACGCCAGACAGTACCGGCCGTCCGGGGCATCGTCCATGGAACCATTTCCGGCCCACAGTATTTTATCTCCGGCATTATGGGGTATGTGGCAGGCGCCGCAGGGCCCTGAAACCGAAGCCGTCATCCCCTGGATGTTTTTGGCTTCCGGTGCGACCCGAGTCAGGTTGTGATCGAACGATAGAACCGGCTGTTGATCCCGATGGCATTCAACACAAAGGGCCGAATTCCGGCTGGCGGGAATTCTCAGGAAACTGTTGGAGCCGTCTCCTTCAATGTTTTTTCCTCCCCTGTCGGCCGGAAACCCGGGAGCCCATTGATGGACATTATGGCAAGTAAAACATTGGATCGAACCGTCAGTCAGCCGTTTCCCTTCCCGTGTGAACAAAGGAAGTTTGGGGGTTATGGAAGACCGGCCGCGTTTTGAATTGCCCTTTGAAACGGCTTCGATGTTGATCGGATGAGAATGCAGGCCAATGCCTTTTATCTTACTGTCCGGATGATCCGGCTTCGTGCCGTGGCACAACAGGCATCTCTGAGAAACTGGTTCGCCCGGGCTCATTTTTCTAGCCCAAAGACCTGGCCCGGCCGATGCGTGCGGAACATGACATGCGCCGCACGGCCCGGATTTTGAAAGGGACTGACCTTTGATGTTGGTCTCTCCCGGCATGGTCATTCTGAAGTCATGCGGGGTGCCGGTGATCGTGCGTTGCTCATGGCAAGCCATGCAGAGCCCGGACCGGCTGTTGTCCATGACCGTAATGCTGGATCCTTTAGCGCCGTGGACCCGATGGCACGTCTGACAAATGACCGTGTCTTTTTTTTCAGCTTTTACACTTCCCAGGTCAAAAAGGTTTTGCGGGATCTTCTGTTTGTCCGTATGCACAGGGTGCCCGTTGGTCCGTCTGTAGTCGGCTTCATCCACATGGCATGCCTCGCACATCCGGGAATCGGTATTCCGCATTCGAAGAAATGCCATCGGGCCGGGGATGGTGTCATCCGGGGATGAAACGGGCTCGGTCTCCCCCCCGCTGTGAGGCGAATGGCAGGTCCCGCAGTAAATTTCGTCCTTGATGCTCAAGGTCAGGGTATCGGGTATCCTGATTTTTTCGGAGGGTTTTTTAAAGGTCGTGTGGTTGTTGTATTTCCATACCGTATGACGCGAATCCTCTACATACCCGTCATGGCAGCTGTAGCAAACCTCTTCGGAGCTGACGATTCCCTGGGTGTCTTTCATCAGAACATTCCCGGGCTGCCATTTGATGAGGGTTTCCCTGTTCGTCCGGAATACATCCAGCCACATGACATGGCACATGGCGCACTCTTTTTTGGATGATTTCTCAAGCGCGGCAAATGCAGCCGGGCAGAACATCAGCATGATGCCGCATAGCATAAGGCCGTAGAAATTAATGAAATTTAGTCCGGTCGCGAATATCGCCCGGAGGCAAACAAGACGTTTCATTCAGCCACTTTCAATACGCGAATCCGGTTGGCGCGCATTTCCACGACATGCAGCCGGTTATGGGCATCAAAAACCACCCCCACGGGCGTGGTGAACTCTCTTTTGGTCCCGTTTTCACAAACGACACCCAAAAAACCGCCCAGATCGGTAAAAACCTGAAGACATCCCATGAAACTGTCGGTAATGAATATCCGGCCGGTGTTATCCACGGCAACGCCCTTGGGTTTGAACAACTCACCCGGACTCACTCCCCAGGCGCCTATTTCCGCGATAAAATTGCCATCCGGATCGAATTTCTGAATTCTCGTATTTAAAACATCAACAACAAAGACCTGGTTGAATTCATTCGCCGCCAGTATTCCCGGATACCGGAACCGGCCGTGACTCTCGCCGAATCCTCCCCATTCAAATACGAAAGCACCGTCCTGTTGGTGGACCTTTATTTTATGGTTGTCGTTATCGGAGACATACAAATAGCTTTTCCGTTCAAGGGCAAGGACATCCACCGGATCTGCCGGTTTTTCTCCCGGAGATGATTTGACCGGGAACATATATAAAAAGGTTCCCTTTGGATCAAATACCTGAATCCGGTGATTTCCCGTATCCGCGATAAAAATCCGCCCATCCTTCCCGATGTCAATACCCATAGGGTACCGGAATTCACCCGGCCTGTCCCCGATTTTCCCGAAGAAGAATTGCAGTACCCCCTCGCCGTTCATCACCGCAATCCGGTTGTTGACACCGTCAACCAGATAAATATTACCCTTGGGTCCGATGGCCAGATCACTGGGCTGGTCTATCCCCGAAGGCTTCAGGGTCTTAAGCACCTTGCTGTCGAGGCATTCCATTGAAAACGACAGGGTTGCCGATATCATTATCAAAATCGCCGCGGCGATTGATGAAAGAAGCAGTTTTTTTCCAATTCGTAACGGTCTGTTCATTGCCTGTCCTGATCGCCGGTTTCGGTTTCCACAGATTGCTTGAACAGGTCGGGAAGATAGAACTCGTCGTATTTGGTAATCATTCCCTTGATACTCAGATTTTCAAGGTCGACGATTCGATTCCCGGAAAATCCCAGTCCTTTCAAATCCAGGATCCCATTCGATGAATGGCAGGTTTGGCATTCGGGTCCTTTCGGACGAATGTCCGTATGGAATTTCTGTGTAACCCCTTCACGTTGCTCAGGTGTGAGCTTATCTCTCACCTTCACATAATCCTTGGCCATTTCGCCCTGCTGCATATGAAGAGTCGGTGTGTAAAGTCCGTCTCTCTTGTAAAAAGGGGTGATTTTTGAAAAATGATCCCTGGTGCGTACGAGCTCCCCTGATTCGGGATCATAGGATGTCCCGAAAAAAGGGCCTTTCGGGTCCTTTTCCATCGGAGAATACCAGTTATAAAAAACCGTCTCCCCCTTAACCGGTTCGAGGTGGCAGGTTTCACAGGCGAAAAAATTGGTGTGCATATTGAGCATCGCCCGGATTTTCTTGGTTTTGGTGTGGGCGAGTTTTGAATGACAGATAAAGCAGACCGGTCTGCGTTCTTCCGGAGTCTCCGGATACTCGACAAAATGATGAAAATGCCGGTGTTCGTCGGCTTTCCGGTGTGCTTTGAATTCTTTTAAAATCGGCGACTCTTCCTTTTGAAATTTTTTGACCAGCGGAATCAGAAGGCCGGGCCCGTGGCTTGAAAAAGCCAGATGGTTTATCACGCCACCCAATACAAACAGTGTAATCAGTAAAACCAACAGGCCGATGACATATACCGACCAGGGATGATCAAGTCTTTTAGGGTCTTGTTTCATCGAGGCTCCCTTCTCTTTCCGCAAACCCCAATTCCGCCAGCAGAGACCGCATGTATTCCCGTTCTTCCGGGATCTCGGACAAATTTCTCAGGTATTCCAGAAAATGCTCTTCCAGTTGATGCTCTCTGGTAATCTTTCCAGTGAAAACCGTCCATTGGGCCGGGAACCTGCCCGGTACAAAATGGACATTGGACAAGTGCCAGAACGCAATGATAATAAGAGCCATAATGGCTTCGTCCGCATGCATGATCCGGGCCAGATCCTGCAGGAATGCCGGGTCGAAAGGCCACAGCAATGCAATATGTTCGGGAAACAACAATGCGGTGCCGGCGGATATCAGGACAAAGCTTCCCCACAGAATCGCCAGATAATGAATCTTTTGCTTGTACATGAATTTTTCCATTTTGGGGCGGTGCGGGGTAAGCCCTAAAAAGTATTTAATATCATGGATTAAATCAAAAAGATCCTTGGGCAAAGGGACCTGGGTTCTTCTGATGTCGAATTCTTTTTTCAAAATCTTTTGGGCGGTTGACCCGACGATGGTTAAAATGTGGTATACGGAGGCACCGATCATGACAAACGCGGCACTCCGATGTATCAGTTGCGACGTGTCGATTCCGCCGAAAAGGCGTATTACATACGGCGCCCAGAACAGGTCGCTGTAATGCAGGGCAATGCCTGTTGCGGCCAGTGCGATAAACGTCGTAAAGATCAGGATGTGCTGGATGACGATATGGACCGAGTATCGGGGGAGGTCCCCAAAGGGGTTGGATTTTACATATTTATATATGTCACGCGGAATGTATCCGACGCCCGAAACATAGGTAAAATAACCCTCCACATCGGTTTGACCCCCATGGACGGCGTTTAAGGCCTCTTCGGCGGCAGTCATTTTTGCTCCTTTTGTGCGTTTTTCAACATCATTTCAAACCTTTCGTGTTTCTCCAGCTGCTGCCCGACTTGATTTTCATACCGATGCCATCCTTTTTTCTGCGGTAAGATTCCAGAAACAGGAGCCCCATGAGGCCGAACACGGTTCCGTAGAGGATGGTTCTCAGGACCATGTTGCTGATTAAAAAAAGCACCGGGTTATGCGGCTCTTTAATGCTGGGATGAACGGCTATCCTGACAAAATACGGGTTTATCTTTGCGTGGCAATTTTTACAGAGTGTCAGCAGATTGTCTTTATTTATCGTGGATTTGGGATTGTCTTTATCATAAATGTCATGAATCAGGCTCGAAGCGTGACAACTGATGCAATCCGCCGCTTTTTCCGAACCCAGCGCTGTCATTTTTCCGTGAATGGATTCCCGGTACGTTTCGACCGCTTCCACGGCCGCTGCCGATGCACCCAGTTTCTGCATTAACTGCTCATCCCCATGACAGTTCTCGGCGCATAGGGAAACAATTTCCCGTGAATCCCGGGATGTTTTATGCCGTAAACGGTGGGTCATGTGCAGATAGGCTTCGGCCACTCCTTTTTTCTGATGACAGTTCAAACATCGGTCAAGGGTTTCCCCAAAGGAAATGATATTTTCATCGACCCTTTTGTAAAGAGGATTCAAATGGCAATACTTGCAATCCGGCTTGGATTGTTTCATTAAAGGCGAATCTTCGGCTTTCTTCTCGTGTTCACTTGACTTGAACACATCGATAATTTCCCGGTGGGAAAAGTTTTTTTCCGCAAACGGCGGCTTGATGTGGCATTCATTGGCACAATCGACCTTTTCTGTTACCGGATCATGGGGGAATTTTTTGATGTAGGGATGGCACTCCCGGCATCCCACCTCTCCGTGCAGGCTGTTTAAAAAGATGTGCTCGTCCACATAATAATTTCTCTCCAGACCGTCTTCGCCGATTCTGGCCATATTCGGGTATTTATGGCACATGAGACAGTTTTCCCTGTCGGCGGCGGTTACTTCGGAAAACCCGTTCAACCCGCTCCCCAGAACCGAGATTGCCAGGACCGCGATAAGCAAATTTTTTAGTTTCATAATATCAGATCCCGCTTTGTTAATGACCTGAATGTCGGATGGATTTACAACTGGTGACATTCCTTACACAATTTCCCCGGTAACCGATGCCGGAATTTACTGTCCGCGCCCATTGCAGACGGCTTGTCAGCCGCAATAACTCCCTTTGCATGGGGGTTGTGGCAGGTGATGCAAGTCATTTTCCCGTCCTTGGCCAGAGGAAGGATGATGTTGTATTTTTCTATTAAAGCATCCATCCGCTTGATCCCCTTGGCCGAGGGTTTGGCGGCCATGTGGTCGAAATTGCCGGCATGGTTCCCTTCTATCTGATGGCATCTTCGGCATAATATTTTGATATCACCTATAAATGTCACTTCTTTGTATGTTGCGGTCCGTTCATCCGGCTTTTCCTTATGGCAGTACAGGCACATTTTTTTATCAAGATTTCCATCGGACCGGATCTGATGATGCGCATTCAATTTTTCATAATTTTTTCTGTCATGGCATTTGTAGCAGAAATCCGTTTTCTGGGGATAAGGGATTCCTCTTAATGATTTGCGGTCAAACAGGCTCTTTTGACACTGCCGGTAAATGTCGTGGCATGTATTGCAGGTGAATTTAGCGTTTTCGAAGGGGAATTCGGCCGGTATCTTCCCTCTTTCAACCTTATTCGGATTAATGTCCAGGGGATGGCAGTAACCGGGCGACATGCCGTGATGACAGCGGCACAGCAGTTGATCGTCGCCATTATATTTCAGATAAATATCTCCGCCTTTAACCGGCGTTCCGTCATGGCATGCATCGCAATACAGTCCGGTATAGTGGATGTTGGTGTTGTCTCCGATGCTCAGGGGTTCCATTTTGCTGATTTCCGCTGCAGCTTCTTTGGTTTCCGGTAACGGCAGGTAGGCCCGGAATGGCAGGAGCCCGATCAGAACAATGATTAAGGTTTTTCTCATACGCCGTTAATTTTTGAAGCAATCAAGAAGAATGGACGAACGTTGAATTTCCTTAAGAACCCTGCCACGTTAGTGATTTTTTTTCAACTGATTTGTCCATCACGCGATTCGCATGCCGGTAAAAAAACCGATTCTCTGAAATCGAAGGGCAGATAAACGGAGAGCGGGCTTTTAAGGGCCCGCTCTGTGCGTTCAGACGGATCTGTTAAGTTTTAAAATGGACCCCCGTTCAGCCGCATATGGTTCAGAACATCATTGTCTTCATAGGGCAGGCCGACGACATGGCACCCTGCACAAGGCATCGAGAACGGCAACGTCTTATACGTGGTATTGCCGGAGTCGTGACAGGCCACGCAGGTGTCGATGTTCCGCGGGTAAGTCACTTCCGACCAGTCTCGGCTGCCGCCTTCAATATTATAGATGTCGCCGTCGGAATTGGTGCTGTGGACGGCATGCACCCTGTTGGCGAGGGGTATGGCGTAGTTATACGACTGATCGTGGCAGGACAGGCACTCATCGGCATTAAATACCACCGCGTGGCGCTCGTCATGGAAAGGAGCGGTGCCGGTTCCGTGACAGCTGTAGCATGCTTCTCCCGCCGCCTTGAGCTCAGGCGTTGCCGTACCGATCTGGATGTTGGTGAAGGCCAGTGATTCAATGTGATAATTGCCGGTTCCAACCCTTCCGTAATCACCGATCCGGACGCGAACCATGTAGGTGCCGGGTTCCATGTCTTCGGGGACCGGAAGCAGTTTATACTTGAATCCGGTGCCGTCGGTTTTGACCTGGGCATCGGTGCCTCCCGTGAACAGGTTATGGCTCTGCGTCGGGGTTGTCGTTTCGGCATCGAAGGCGGGATCCGTCACCGTGCCAGTGGCAAGTACCGGAACGGACTTGGCGCGCGGGCCGTACACATAAAGGCCCGCAACACTCAGGCCACCGCCGGCCACACCCGGATCGTCCTGCGCGGTGGTGTAGATCGCGGAATTAACATTGCTGCCGTCTGCATGATTCTTCAGGGTGACGGTCACCATCGGAGCTTCGCCCGCGGCATAAAAGGTGCCGTTTGCCGGTGGCGTAATGCTGAGGGCCACGTCGAATTCCGGTACATTCACGGCATCGGGGATGATTTGGTGGGCTACTTCAACACTTTTGCCGAATCCGGTGCCGCTGGCCGGGTGGCAAACCGTACAGGTGTTGTTTGCCTGAGCTCCGCCGTCATGGTTTGCGCCGGTGGCGAAATTAACATTGTTATGGCAGGAGCCGCAGATTTCGGCTGTAGGATGTGTTTTCCAGTCGTCGGTCATGTTGCCGCTGCCGGTATGGCAGACCGCGCAGTCCTGGATGGGCTGGGGATAGGTGACGGCGCTGTAGCCCAGTCCATTGATTCTGCCTTCCTGTGTCCAGTGAGGAATGTCGATCGCGGCGTGAATCTTGTGAACGAAGACCGACAGGTAGGTGTCCGTATCCTGCATGAAGGTGCCGTCTTCACCCAGGGGGCTGTGGCACTGGACGCAGGCCCGGGTATCGAGATAACCGCCGGCATGCGCCGCCCTTTCAAACAACGGGCCGTGGCATTTCAGGCAGCCGTCGGCCGGGGCCAGAACGCGCTGGGGATCCAGCAACGCAATTGGATTTACGCTGATGTCCTGGATGCCGACGGCGCGGTTGTAACCGACGTCCCTGCCATCGATTCTAAGGATAATCCGTTGCGTGTGCGTCGGATCATAATCGGGGGCCACAGCCAGGGCCTCGGCGGAACCCAGAGCGGTTGCAAATGTATACGTATAGTCGCCGCCGCCGACCTCCGTCCAAGTGCCCAGGGGCGAGCCGGTGCTGTCCCTTTCCTGTGCCCAGAGCTCCAGGTAATCGGTGTCCCAGGTTCCCCAGGAGGTAGGGGTGCCGGCCGGAACAATATCGGAAATATAGAAACGATTACCTCCCAAAACAATACCGGCGATACCCTGGTCAGCTGCGTTCGTCAATCTGAAAGACACTTGCAGCAGGCCGCCTCCTGCGTCTGTCACGCCGGTAACCGTTACGTTCAGTTCTTCCCCCACCGGGTCGGGGTGGGACAAGGCGACATCCGGATTGGCCGGGTTATCACTTACATGACAAACGCCACAGGATTCACCGGTGGTGACTCCCGGTCCCGGAGGTCCTTCAGGACCGGCGGGGCCCGCAGGACCGGCGGGACCGGCGGCTCCATCACTCCCATCATCACCCTCGCAGCCCACAAACAGGAACGCCGCCAGGATCATGATGAGCAAAATGAGTACATGCTTGTTTTTCTTCAAATGGATTTGTGGCATGGGTTTCTCCTTTCCTTCATTAAATGTAAGCCAATCGAATTCTTGCACGGTAAATCCCAACACACTGTGAATCGTTAAAAAGGCAATCAATGCATTGCAGGCGCATTGAATTGTTTCAGATTGTGAAGGTTCGACACCGGTCCGAAAAAAAGGTTTAAAAACGGTCTGGTTTTATGCTTGCCGATGCCCGAGAGCCGAATATTTGAATAGAGCTTAATTTAGAATAGAAATAATTTTGGTTTATTTATATTTATTTGATAGAGATTTGTCAATATTTTTTTACCACAATGTGGTATTTTTATAACAGTTTAAATTTAATAAAGAATTTGAAATGGAACCAGATGCTGAATAACGTTTAATTTATTTTTAAAGCCTTTCTAAAGCCAGATCAATGGGGTGAAACCCTACCTTTTATGACCGAATGACGGTAGGGTTTCACCCCATTGATATCGACCCGGTCATATGGAAAAATAGGATCTGAATGTAGGGTTCTATTCAGCAGGGGGAATCAGTGATAGCTCCAATTCGATTGCTAAGTGGATTTATAGGATGAACAAACCGGAATATTTAAATTTTCTTTGCGGTTGAATATATTTTTAAAAATATTACATTGTGATACAATTTATCAACAACAGGCGGACGGAATTTCCACTGACCCGGAGACAAAAAGAGGGTGATATGCTTAAATGTAAAAGGCGGGTAGTCCCCGTACAGGTCGCTCTTCCCATTCGGGTAAAAAAGTATTTTTCAACCGATGCACACTTTCTGATATTGGCCGCGGGTCTGATGTGGATTGGGATCGGTATTCTGCTATTGACCTTTTCATATTCCTGGTTGAATTCTTATCATGAAAAAGATGCTTTTATCTTTGCCTTAACAGGAGTGGTCTTTGCCTTAATTATTCATCATTTCGGATTTTTAAAAATTGCCGATCTTAATTTGAAGAGAATTTCTGTAATGAAGGGTAAAAAGAGCATCTTTTATTTTATGACCCTGAAAAGTTATTTAATTGCCGTCGTAATGGTCACGATGGGATTTATCCTCCGGCACTCCTCCATTCCCAAGCCTTATCTGGCTGTTTTATATACCGGTATAGGGTTGTCCCTGATACTTTCAAGTATCCGGTATTTAAGGCGGTTTATGAACGCTCTGCGAAACGGTGTTTAGGCTGATGGTCAACGACCGGAACCTGATGGTGAATCGAAGGCTGTTGCGATGCACCGCGTCCACAAAAAAAAAGAGGTTTTGACATGGTAATTATTGGAAGGATAGTTTGTATTCTGCTTTTATCACTCCCATCCGCGGCACTGGCTCAAGGAATGCGTTATTCGCTGGATATAAGCATCAATGTATCGGACCGGAAGATCACCGGGAAAGCGCATCTTGTCGGGAATGGTGAAAATACCATAAATTTGAGTCTGAAAAATCTTCATAACCTGTTTGTTGACGGGAAACCCGTTACTCCGGATAACCATAAACGGGTCGCCGTGATTATAAACAACGGAAAAACCGTGGATATTACTTTCGAAACCCGGTTTCCTGAATCCGGAGATAATAGAATCGATCCGGATTATATATTTCTAATGGACAATTGGTATCCTGTTCCGGACATTCCCGTTGAATATTCCTTCAACGTTTCTCTCCCGAAAAATTTTATCGCCATATCCGAAGCTGAAAAAGTGCAGATTACCGAAAAAGGCGATTCCAGAGCATTTCTTTTTGAATTCAAACATCCTCTGGAGGATATACATTTAGCTGCCTCAACCCGATATTCGATTCAACGGGAAATCCATAACGGTATCACCATTGAAACCTGCTTTTTTAAGGAACATGCGCAATTATCCCAGACCTATATCGAGCATTCCAAAAAATACCTTGATTTGTACGAAAATTTGCTCTCACCCTATCCATATAAACGGTTTGCCATTGTGGAAAGCATCTTTCCAACCGGCATCTCTCTGCCCACTTTTACGCTTTTAGGAAAAGACGTTATAAAACTTCCGTTTATCGTCAATACGTCTCTGGGTCATGAACTCCTGCACCAATGGTTCGGCAACTCGGTCTATGTGGATGCTTACCATGGAAACTGGTCGGAGGGCTTGACGACCTATCTGTCGGATCACCTTTTTGCGGAACAGAAAAAAACAGGACGGGATTACCGTAAACAGATCATGGTGGATTACGCTGCCTATGTCCAGCCGGAAACCGCCATACCGGTCAGATCGTTTCACGGTTCTCGAAATAAACCTCAAAATCTTGTTGGATATGGCAAGACAGCCATGATTTTTCACATGCTTCGAGAACGATTCGGAGATGATGCTTTTTTTGCTGCCATACGTCTTTTTATCGATCGGAACAATTTCAGGAAGGCGTCCTGGCATGATATCCAGCGTTCGTTTGAAAGAGTTTCGGGTGATAATTTATACCCCTGGTTTGGATACTGGTTAAACGGGAAAAGCATTCCGGCGATGGAAGTCAAAAATGATAAAATCGAGGTGGATCAAGGCCGGCTCGTATTGAAATTCGACCTTATCCGGAAAAATGTGCTCTATCCGTTGAGTTTGCCGGTAACGATCTATTCACAGGGTGGTGAAAGCCGGCGCAGGGTTGTCCTAAAGGATTCGAAAGCGGAAATTGCTATTCCGCTCGATGAGGCGCCGATGAACGTCGTCGTGGATGAAAATTATTCGATGATGAGGTCTTTGCATCCGGATGAAGTTCCGCCAACTCTGGCATCCGTGATGGGTAGTGAAAAACTGACCGCAGTCGTAAATTCAAAACTCCTCCCGGTCTACAGACCCCTTTTTGATTCCCTGGGGGTTAAAAATATCCAGTATGTGAATTCCGACAAGATAACCTTTGACATGACGAAAAATAACTCCCTGATAATCGCAGGTTTTGATAACCCGCTCGCAAGCAGCTTGTTCGGAAAACAGAATATCCCCGATACCGGTGTTGGGCTCAAGGTTTATAAAAATCCGTACAGTCCCGCCAAAAGGATTTTGCTGGCCCATGTTCTCAATAAAAAAGAGGCGGAAGCGGTTTCCGGAAAGATACCCCATTACGGAAAATATACCGAATTGTCGTTTAACAAGGGAAAAAATACATTTAAAAGAATTGCGGCGACAAAATACGGCATACCCGTTGATGTTCCTGCACCGACCGTTGCGATTAAATCCAGAAGTGTCGAAAAGATAGATGACATCATAACCGAGCTCAACAAAAACCGGATTATATTTCTGGGGGAGAATCATGACGAATATTCCCACCACATCAATCAGCTTCAGATCATCAAGCTCATTCACCGGAGCGGGCAGGCTTTCGGCGTCGGCATGGAGATGTTTCAGACACCCTTTCAAAATATTTTAGATGACTACATGTCCGGCCGGATCGATGAGCGCGCTTTTCTCTCTAAATCAAAATACTTCGAAAAATGGGAATTCGATTACAACCTTTACAAGCCGATCATCGACTATCTTAAGGAAAACAAGATCCCGGTTGTCGCCCTGAATATAGAGGGTGATATATCAAGGAAAACAGCTCGCAAAGGGATCGAAAATCTTACGGACGAAGAGAAATCACAGGTTGCCGGGTTTATGGATTTTTCCAATGAGCAATATCGCAAGGACTTGTTAAACGTGTTCGACCAGCATGGTCACCGGACAGAGCTTTCGGATTTTGACTATTTTTTACAGGCTCAAATTTTGTGGGATGAGGGGATGGCTGAAACAGCACAGCGATTTCTCGAAAAAAATCCCGGGCACAAGCTTGTGATGCTGACGGGAAATGGTCATGTCCGGTACAAGTACGGCATCCCGGACCGCTTATATGCAAGGGTTCATGAACCTTTTGCCGTAGTCGTCCAGGATGATCAAGTCGCAGCTGGGATTGCCGACTATGTTCTGATGACCACAAAGATTGAAGGGAGGGGGGCTCCTAAATTGGGCGCTCGCCTTATGGAAAAGGAAGATAAACTGAGGGTTTCGGACGTAATTCACAATGGACCCGCCCAGAAAGCCGGGATGAAGAAAGGAGATATCATTGAAGCATTTAACGAGTTCCCCATTAAATCCACGGCTGATTTAAAGGTGGAACTTTTCTTCAGCGCTCATGGCAGGAAAGTGCCCGCCGTCATCATTCGAGACGGCAAAAGGATGGAGAAAAATATCGAGCTCTTCGCATTCTGAAAGGAGCCGTGGTCTTCCCACCAACAAGAGGGGACAAACATTTTTCCTGTATATCCTCTTCGCCGGGGAGGTGAGGTTTAAGTGAATAAGAAAAGACAAAACTGCTGGGAACATATGAAATGCGGGAGGGAACCGGGCGGTAATAAAACAGGCGATCTCGGTGTCTGTATTGCCGCTTCCGATTCTTCATACGACGGTATTAATTCAGGGACTTGTGCCGGTAGAATCTGCTGGGCCGTAGCCGGAACATTTTGCGACGGAAAGATTCAAGGGACGTTTTCTGAAAAACGGCATTCCTGTTTGAGCTGTGTTTTTTACAAAAAAGTTCAGGATGAAGAAAGTACTGAAAATATAAGACCCAAATTTTTACGGTATATTTCTCAGGTTGACAAAAGTCCTATTTTCAGGAAGATGGGGTTCAAACACATTAAAGCGGGCACCCGGTTTGTTTTTCAGGGAGAGATCGAAGATTCAGCCTACATTATACAAAGAGGGTCCTGCCTGGTAATTGTGGAGAAAGACGGGGCACTGCATCCTGTTGATCACTATGGCCAGGGAGATATTGTCGGCGGATTGGGGATATTGACCGGGGAACCCCGTCGCGCTCATGTGGAAGCTGAAACCGATATGGATCTCTGGGTGCTTAAAAAAGAACAGTTCGAAGACCTCACCGCCAAAGATCCGGATCTGCTTCATTTCCTGACCGAACTGATTGCCGACCGGTTTGATTCCCGCAGGCCGATCGCGTACCGGACCATCGGTAAATATAATGCCGATGATATTATCGGCCGTGGCGGGTACAGTATTGTGTACCGGGGGATCAACAAGCGTCTTAATCTCCCCGTTGCCATAAAAATGATGAGACATGATATGGCAACGGATAAGGATTTTATGGCCGGTTTTCTGAACGAAGCCAAAACCATTGCAGGGTTGAATCACGAAAACATCATTAAAGTATATGATATCGAAGAAAGATACAGAACCCTTTTCATTATTATGGAGTATGTCGAAGGTGATTCCCTGGAAAAAATGATCCGCCGTCTGAAAAAAATCCCGCCGGTTTTAGCGGCCGATTTTTTAGCCCAGATCTGCAGTGCCCTTGAATACGCTCATGATCAAGGCATAATTCACAGGGATATAAACCCCACCAATATTATCATTCAAAGAAACGATCGGTTGAAAATCCTTGATTTCGGACTGGCCTGCGGTATCGGCACGGAGGATTTCGGGAATCCCGGCACTGCCTATTACATGGCGCCCGAACAGATTCAGGGAAAACCCGTGGATTTCAGGACCGACATTTTCGCGTTGGGGATCACCGCCTATGAGATGGTAACGGGCAAAAAACCGTTTCCTGAAAATGAAGTAACAGCCGTGTTGCATATGGGCCTGAAACGGAATGTTCCAGATCCGTTTGAATCGGTGCCGGGGCTTCCGGTGGAACTTCAAAGGTTTATCATGAAGGCTGCGCATGAGGATCCTGAACAAAGATACCAGAATGCGGGCCAGGCGCTTGAAGCCCTGAAACCTCTGTTAAACGACTTCAAAATTACCGGAAGCAACCTGTCTTTTGCGGAACGCAAAATATCGACTTTCTTTTTAATCTACAGGGATGAACAACAGACCGAGTTGCATCGGCTGATCGATGAATTTTCAAACAGGGTGCAAAAGCTTGGTGTGGAATTAAAAGTGGCGGATTTGAAAGACGCATAAATCGCGAGGTGAAACATTGAAGACATTCGCATTGAGTCGAACCGGACTGGGCAAGCGGAAAAATGAAGATCGCCACTTGATTAAGGAAATCAGCAACGGCACCTGGTTATTTGCCGTTGCTGATGGCATGGGGGGTGAAGCTGCGGGGGAATATGCGGCACAAATATCGGTGGAGAAGATGGCTGATATTCCGTGCAACAGAGTTCTTGACGAGCGGAAGCTGTCTTTATTCGTCAAAAGTGTCGACCGCGCGGTTCTCAATGAGGCAAATAAGCACCAGACTCTGCAAGGGATGGGGAGCACATTGACATGCGCCTTGCTTCAGGGCGGAATTCTTTATTGGTCACACGTGGGAGACAGCAGGCTCTATGTCCTGCGGAAGGGTGAATTGCGACAGATCACAAAGGACCAGAATATGGCCCAATTCCTTTTCGAGGAAGGCGAAATAACCGAAGAAGAAGTAAATGTGCACCCTTCAAGAAACCAGGTGGATCAAAACGTCGGTTGCGGTGGATGCATACCGGTTAGGGGACGGCTGGGTATCGACCCGGGGGATATGATCCTGCTGACGACGGACGGACTGCATTCGGAATTGACGTTTCAAAAATTATATTCGATATTGATCTCGGCAGGCGGCATAGCCTCAAAAGGCAGAAGTTTAATCAAAACTGCAGCGGATTCAGGTGCAAGGGACGATATGACACTGGTGATTGCTGAATTTTAAACGGCCGTCACCCTGTTCAACGTATCCTGAAATTATTGCCTCATTGAAATAATTCCGTGCTGATGTAACGTTCGCCGGTGCTCGGAAGGATGACGACAATCTGTTTTCCCTGGGATTCAGGACGGGATGCGATACTGAGCGCCGCATGCACGGCAGCACCTGATGAAATGCCGCAGAGAATACCTTCCATCCCGGCGAGCTTGCGCGCGGTTTCGAAAGCCTGTTCATCCGAAACGGTAAAAATTTCGTCCACTACGGATAAATCGAGAATTTCGGGAACAAATCCTGCGCCGATACCCTGAATTTTGTGCGGGCCTTTTTTCCCGCCGGAAAGCACCGGAGATCCCGCAGGTTCAACCGCGATCGCTTTAAACGAGGGTTTTTTTTGTTTGAGCGACTGTCCGACTCCGGTAATGGTGCCGCCGGTGCCGACCCCGGATATGAAAATATCGACTTCCCCCCCGGTGTCTTTCCAGATTTCTTCAGCGGTCGTTTCCCGGTGGATTTTCGGATTGGCCGGATTTGCAAACTGGTTCGGCATATAGGCGAAATTTTCCTTCTCGACAATCCGATGGGCTTCTTCAATCGCACCGGTCATGCCCTCTTTGGCCGGTGTCAGAACGAGATCCGCTCCCAGGTGTTTGAGCAATTTACGCCTTTCCAGGCTCATTGTTTCCGGCATTGTCAGGCAGAGACGGTATCCTTTTGCAGCGCAGATAAATGCAAGCGCAATTCCCGTGTTTCCGCTCGTAGGCTCGACGATCAAGGTGTTCGGCTGAATCAAGCCCTGTTTTTCCGCTTCACGGATCATTGAATAACCGATTCTGTCTTTTACGCTTCCAAGGGGATTTTGCATCTCGAGTTTGGCGAAAACCTGGGAATGGAGTCCCGTGCAGATCCTGTTGAGCCGCACCAGTGGCGTTTTTCCTATTGTCGCCTGGATATCCGGATAGATTGGCATGTCATCCTCCTGTGAGCCGGCCTTAATCACTCATGGCGGGGTCCTTGAAATGGGTATGATGCTTTATGTACCACAGGATGATATCCCTGTCTATCGGGAAAATCAGTACACCCGGTATCATCGTGTGTAAATTTTGCAGGGAAAGTGGTTCTAGTGCCGGTCAGGTTCCGGATGCTTTATCATGAAAAGGAGCGGCTGGTTAAACGAGGAGCCGTTTGCGGATGAAATTCTTCCCGCAAACGGCCCACAGGTTAAAACCTCTGAAGACCCGCTGAAATAGGTTCTGAATTCAATA
>DIKO01000044.1:2974-24367 GCA_002423615.1 Desulfobacteraceae bacterium UBA5616 | reverse complement strand
TTGGCGATATAATCAAAGCAGGCATTGTCGTTGCTAAACCATTCATCAAACTCTTGGAATGTTTTAGGATAATCGATGCCGGCAACGGGGTGTCTTGGCTCCTCCATAACCGCATACTACACCATGTGGTCGGTTGAGTAAAGTGCATACCCACTTTATATAATTGTACCAAGTGAAGGCATCGGTTTTCGAGATGGGTTACGGTAGGGAAAATTATGGAGTCTGAAAAATGAAAATCATTGTTAAATCGGCGTATCTTTTTTTCTTGAATATAGTGGCTTTTCTGGCAATTACCGGAACCGCTGTCGCATTTCGCTGCGGGACCTCCACAATAGACGAGGGGGATACAAAGTCCGAGGTCGTTCATAAATGCGGTGAGCCGGATTATGTGGACTCCTGGGAAGAAGCGCGTATCTCAAAGGATTATCACACCGAGCGCAATTACGATTCCCGATCCCGTTCTTATAAGTACAACCGGGAACCTTTTCTGGTAAAGGAGCAGGTGAAGATCGAAGTGTGGACCTATATTTTAGGGCCGACCATGTTTACTCGTTACCTGACCTTTGAAAATGGTATTTTGACAGGGATTACGCTTGGTGAAAAAGGATACTGACATTTTGCTTCCGGGATGTAAGGGTGTCCCTGATCGCCTAACCAAGGCCCATTATTCTATCTTTTCGCTGATTTTCAGGCGGAAACCATTTTGAGGGCCTTCCATAACTCGGGACTGTAGTTCTCCAATACCTCATCGAGTTCAGCAAATATTTCCTGCTGAACAAGGTTTTCCTGGTCGGCGAAGCTGGTCAGCTGCGGCCAGGCCAGGGCTACCTCTTTACTGTCGGATAGCGTCTCAACGACGTCAAGGGTCTGCTCCAGAGCGTCTAAAATGCTCCGGTTAGCCCGGTCAATCAGATTTTTCAAGTCCTTTTGATAGTTTTCAACCCATGGCTCCGGTTCAAAATTTTGTGCCACTATGCAATCAAAATAAGCCTGACGCAGTTTTTCAACCAATCCATCGGGGTGGGAATTCCGGTCGCTGAAATTAAGCATGACAAACAGGGCATAATAATCCAGCCGTTGATCCAGAAAGTCATAATCAGGACGGATGGCATCACCCCTGAGCCGGCCTTCATCCATGAGCCTCTTCTCAATCGGGGTTCCCGCCAGGGGGAGCATCTTGACAAAGGCAACGGGGGCTCCCCCGATCTCAGCCACTTCACGGAGGAACCGTAAATTTTCACGCACCGATTCCAGCGTGCTGTCCGGGTCAAACAGCATGAATCCCAGGTCGAACTCCAGGCCCAGGCCTTTCAACGTATTCATGGCATCCAGGTTTTGCGCCACGCTGACATGCTTGTTCAAAGTCCTGAGCCCCTGATTATTGCCGGATTCGATCCCCATGTACACCACGATCAATCCGTGCTCCCTGCACCGGGCCATGATTTCCGGATCAATATCATCCACCCGGCAGGAAATTTTCCAGCCGATCTCTCTGCTGAGGCCGGCCTCCTTAAGAGACTGCAAAAAACCGTTTACCCAGCGGCGCTGCATCAGGGATTTGGCGGCAAAGTCATCATCCTGGAACAGAAACAATCGTACGCCCCGATTGTCATACAGGCTTTTCATTTCCGCCACTACATCCCGGGGGGACCTGCTGCGTCGAAGGGTCCCCGGCGTACTGTTATAGAATTGGCGGATGCTGCAGAAGGAGCAGTTGTGAAGACAGCCCCGGCTTGCTAATATCGGCGCTGCCCCGAGGCCTCTGGCGCTTTGCTGTATGTTCCCACGCCGTGGCCAGGGCAGGATATCCAAATTTTCCACTAAAGGGCGTAGAGGGTTGATTACAACCTCTGCCCCGCGCCGGAAAGCCAATCCCTGAATGGAGGGCCATTTACGAGGGTGCTGGAGCTTGCAAAGGAGTTCCCGGGCGGTGAGTTCTCCTTCGAAAAGGACAATTGAATCCAGGGCCGGCAGTTCGGTCAAGGTGCTTTGGGGCCGCAGGCTCGGGTAATGCCCCCCGGCAGTAAAATGAGAATTTATTCCCATGCCGCGAAGGGTTTCCATGAGGTGGCCAAATTCATGTAACGTGTATTGAAAAATTATGGAGAAGCCGATCAGGTCCGGACAGCTTTTTTTTATTGCATCGATGACACGATCCGGAAATCCGGGGTTAAAGGGCACCAGTTCTGAACGAAATCCATGACTGTCCAGATAAGCCATGATATAGCGGAGCCCCAGATTCTCCTGATTTTCGTAGCCCACAAACAGGGCGTCTTTCTTGTCCATCGAGTCCATTTTTGAACCTCTTTCAAGTGCTTGTGTACCGGTAAAACGGGAGCGGTGGTAAAGTCGTAAAGACTTCAGCCAAGCTTTGTATCTCTTACAATATGTACGATTTGCTCAACGGCTTTAATCTCTTCCTGCATGGCGTTGACCTGAGCCTTCAACTGAATGATAATGATGTCCTTCAATCTTTCTTGCGGAAGCATATTCAGGAATTTCGGATCAAAAATCGGCCCGATGCGGCTGGCGATGATTTGGGGCCTGTCTATACCTGTTCCGTTCGACATAATAATCTCCTTTTTAAATACATTCTGTTGGTTTCCGGGCACACAAGCACTTGAAAAGGGTTCAAAAACGACTTCCAACGGCATCATCGATGCGTCGAAAATCCAGTAATTCACCGTGAATTTTCAGGCTGAAATGATCTCGCCCCCATTTTAAAGGGGAAGAATAGATAGGAAGGACCTTTGAAACAAAAAAAACCTCCGGGCAAGGGTTCCCAAAGGCTTGAAAAGTAGTTTCGGCTGCCCGGCTGTCATGGCATTTTAAGCTTTAGACCCGTGGCTTTGCGTCCCCGCCTTTCAACGGATTTGCCCTTTCGTGCTATCTATGGTTTAAAGCTTATTAAATATTTAAATTCATGTCAATAAATATCATTGACCGATGGTGAAGTCCCGGATCCGATCTTACAGGGTTGTGGCGGACGATGGGATTCTGTTCCGGGATTTCTCCGGAGGGGGTGAGGAAATTCTCCGTATGGAAGAAGAATTTCCTCTGGTTTACGGTTTACCGGATGATGATATCTTTATTTAAAAGTTTAATGATGAGGATAACCAGAAGCACAATGATAAGCACGCCAATGGCAGCGCCGACCCCGTCGCCCCCTGCTAAAACCGAATCAGAGGCCTGCGCTAAAAGGTGAATCTGATCGTCATTCATGTGGGTTATTTTATCTTTAATTTCATCGGACTTTAGCCCATAAGCGCTCAATTTGTCGGTTACGACCTGATTTTCAAGGGCGCGTTGAATCTTGTGGATCTCAAATTGCCGTTCCTGGGTGAAACGGGTTTCATTTGATAAACGCGATCCTATCAGTCCCGCCATGGCCGGAGAGGTCCAAAATACAGCAAGGTAGGCGGTGATACACAGAACAAGCATGGAATTTCGAAAATTTTTCAGCATAATCATATCCTCCTTTCCAGGGTGTTTTTGCCGGGGGCCCATTTTATTAAAATTCCCATACCCATAAAATTATCACAGGGAAAATAAAAAGAACAGGCTCTTTTTGAGGAGAGGTTTAAGTTCCTGAACCGGTTCGCATCCACCCGGAAAATTATAAGTTCATTTTCCGCCATTTCCGGGAAAGGGGGACGTAGAGCAAGATTTTAAAAATATCTTCTAATATCAGGTTATTAAGGGTATTGACCCGTTCTCCACCACGATTCCACCGCTTTTGGGGAAACCTTCCGGTTGAGCCGTGAATGTTTAGGGAGCCCTCCACAACCGCAAACCGCAGAACCAGTTTAAAATTATGAATTTTTCAAAATAACCAAATTATGGGTAATAACGGAAGGTTGTCAATTTTTAAATGAAAAGTGGTTCAATATATTGAACCGGGAACGTTAAAATCCGCGATCAAATCAGGATAGGGCAGGGGGAGAGGCAAACCTAATCCTAATGTAACCAGTTGAATTAAAGTGATTTAAAAACATGTGGCGTGTTTCCTGAAAAAAAATGATATTTTGGCAAGAGACTTGCATTAACAAAATCGAAACCAAAATATTTCTTCATCTTTTTTCTTCTCTCCAAGACTAACCGGCATAGGGCCGGTTAGCCTTTTTTGGGGGATCCCCCCGATCATGCCAATAGCACTGAACCACTCGCCCGAACCTCCCTTTATTTTAAAGTGTTCCTGTGTAACTTCGGCGGGGGCTGGGGAGAAATGGTTCAGCGTTGTGGGCCGTGAATGGCTACCGCCCGCTCGATCCCCTTCCAGAAATATCCCTTCCCGCAAGCGGGTTGTAAAGTTTTGTAATCGCAAACTTCATAATATCCAGGGATTTCATTTCCAATATGATATTCATCAGGATCTTATTCCCCGCTTCCGGAAGGACGCAGGCGTTGTTTTCGTCAAAGGTCAGGCCTTCAAACCCCTTCAGTAATTTTTTCTGATCCTTCTGGGACATGCTTACCCGAATAGCTTTTTTCCCATCGATTTCTTTAACCAGGTCGGCCAATTCAACAGCTTTAAGGTTTTTGAGTTGTTCGTCATCCAAAAAAATATTGATATAAAAATCCGACATAACAAACCTCCTTTTCAAGAAATAAAAAAATAAAATGACGGTAATCAGGCATTACCTGCAGGTATAACAAGAAATTTTAGAGTGCATATAAAGCGCTGTTTTCGGGTAGTGTCAATAATTTTGTGAACAATTTTCCATGGTCGATACTATGTGGGGGGTGATGCCGATCTTTTGTCACTTCAAACTTGAAAGACGGCACGGTTTGTTCTACCATGCGGATAATCTTTCCGGTTCAAAATAATAATTTGGTCCGGCAAACCACTGCTGTTTGAATCAATACGGATGAGACTTAATCAAAGGATGACGAAAAAATGGATAAGATCATGGAATCTATCCTCCTTGTCGACGATCAACCGGCCAACCTTCAGATGCTTATTCATAATCTGGAGAGCCTTGAATGCAAGCTTTTGGTCGCCAAAAACGGCGAGGCGGCGTTGGCTATCGCTCAAAAAGCCCGTCCGGATCTCATCCTGCTGGACATCATGATGCCGGGAATCGACGGGTTTGAAGTCTGCCGCCGGTTAAAAGGGAATCCGGATACGCAGGAAATCCCTGTCATCTTCCTTTCCGCACTTGATGAAACAGGAGACAAGGTGCGCGGACTGCAACTGGGTGCGGTGGACTATGTCGCCAAACCCTTTCAGCCTGAGGAAGTGCTCGCCCGGGTGAATACCCAGTTGACGGTTCAGCGGCTGAGTCGAGAGGTGCAGAAGCAAAGAGATGAACTTGAGAATGAACTCCAGGTGGTATCCAGGCTCCAACGAAACCTTTTGCCCGAAAGCCTGCCGCAAATCGATGGGTTGAAACTGGCGGTTCATTATGAAACCTGCCGTTATACAGGCGGAGACTACTACGACCTGCTCGAACTGCCGAATGGACGGGTGGCAATTCTGGTGGCCGATGTGGAAGGCCACAGCGCGCCGGCAACCGTCATGATGGCCATGACCTGTGCCCTGTTTCGGTCTTGCTCGGCCTGCCTGGATGAACCGGATAAGATGCTTTCCCACATTAACGATAACCTGTGCAAAATGAACATGGACGCCTTTGTCACGGCGATCTATGCGGTTTACGACATCGGCTCCGGAAATCTGAAAATCGCGCGTGCCGGGCACCCCCTTCCCCTGTGCCATAGACCTTCCGAGAAAAAAGCAACTGAAATACCGTGTGAGGGCGTATTCCTGATGGGATTTAAACCCTATTCCAGCGTTCCGGTCACCGAGATATCCCTTCAAACCGGTGACCGGCTGCTGTTTTATACGGATGGTGTTACCGATCGCTTCAGTGAAACCCAGGAACCCTACGGTACAAACCGGTTGTTGCACCAATTTGAAACTGCCGTCACGGATGATCCATCAGCTGATCTCAAGGGGATTATTGACGACCTGTCACGGTTCGCAGCAGGACGCCCGGCGGACGATGATCAAGCGATGCTCCTGATGGTTGTCGACTAGCACCCATACCGTCGAGGCTTTCCTCAAGACATATGGATTCATTGGTACGGCTTTGGACGAAGACACCGGGAACCATTTAGGCGGCAAGACAAGGGAAAGGATAAAGGACCCAGCCTTGAGACCCACCAATCAAAAAAAAACAGGAAAGACGAAGGAAAAAAATCAAAGTGCCGGATACGGTTCCGCACCTTTGGAAACCAAAGATTTTTCCTTAACGGATCTGGTGGATCTTGAACACCTGAATCCGGTTCTGGGAAACTTTTGCAAGGCGGTGGGAGTTGCATCGGCTATCCTGGATCTTCAGGGCAATGTCCTGGCCTCGGCAAACTGCCGGCGCATCTGCACCGCGTTTCACCGGGTTCATCAGCGGACTCGCGCCCGATGTGTCGCGTGCGACCCGGAGTTCCCCGCGGATCTGCACGAAGGCAAGCAATATTCGATCTACCACTGCAAGAATGGTCTGATCGAGGCCGTTTCCCCGATCATCATTGAAGGCCTTCATGTGGCCGATGTTTTAGTGGGACAGTTTCTTCTAAACGAGCCCGACCGAGAATATTTTAAAAAGCAGGCTCGGGAATGCGGTTTCGATACGGCAGAATACCTGGGGGCTCTCGATGACGTACCCATCATTTCCCGGGAGAAACTGCCCGCCATCCTCGGGTTTCTGACGGGTTTCACCAGTCTCGCGGCATCCCTGAGCCATGAGCGGATGAAAACCAAGGAAGTTCGGAATGCCTGTAAAATAAGCGCCCAGGACGCCGAACAGGCCAAAACGGAATTGATCCGGTGCAAGTCGCATTTTGAAAACCTGGTGGATGATCGAATTGAGAAGCTCAAGGAATCCGAGGAATACAGCCGACTTATTCTGCAATCGGTGGCGGAAGGCATATTCGGCACTGATGTGGAAGGCAGATGCACGTATGCCAATGAAGCCGCTCAGAAAATGCTCGGATATTCCTCTTCTGAAATCATCGGGCAATCGATACATGACCTGTTCCACCACTCGAATGAAGATGGCTCACCCCACTCACGAAACACCTGCCCGATTTATCTGTCCTATACCCAGGGGATAACCAGTTTCCGAAGGGACGAGGTGTTCTGGCGAAAGGAGGGGTCATTTTTTGATGTTTCCTACACCAGCGTGCCCCATCGTAAAGGGGATAAAATTATTGGGTCCATCGTGGTGTTCCGGGATATCACAGATCGAAAAAAAGCGGAGGATGCCATACAGGAGAGCGAATATCATCTCAAAAGCATTCTGACAACCACGAACGAAGGTTTTTGGTGGATCAATAATGACGCTCAAACCCTGGATGTCAACGACACGATGTGCAAATTTTTAGGCATGCCTCGTGAAGATATCCTCGGAAGGACGGTATCTGAATTCCTGGATGAGGAAAATACTGCGATTATGAAGGACCAGATCAAACGAAGGGCTACCGGCGAAACCGGGATCTATGAGATCGCCCTCAGCCGACCGGACGGTTCGAAAGTGCTCTGTCTGTTCCATGCAACCCCCCTTTATGATAAAAACAAAGTAAAAACAGGCTCCTTTGCCATGGTTACCGATATCACCCATCTCAAAAAAATGGAGGAGGAGCTCATCATCGAACGGAACAAGGCTGAGGCGGCCACCCGGGCAAAAAGCGATTTTCTCGCCAACATGAGCCACGAGATCCGCACCCCGATGAATGCCGTCCTGGGGATGACGTATCTGGCATTGAAGACGGACCTGACGCCGAAGCAAAGAGACTACCTCAACAAGATTCAGATTTCCGCAAACTCTCTTCTGGCCGTTATCAACGATATTCTGGACTTTTCAAAGATCGAGGCCGGAAAACTGAGCATGGAATCCATCGGTTTTAATCTGGATGAAGTCCTGGACAACCTGGCCACCCAGATTACATTAAAAGCCCAGGAAAAGGAGGGGATCGAGGTCTTGTTCAGCACCAATGACGATGTTCCCCGCACGCTGGTGGGTGATCCTCTGCGGTTGAGTCAGGTTTTGGTCAACCTGGCCAACAACGCCATCAAATTTACCGAGCGCGGTGAGATCGTCGTTTCCACGGAGCTGGTCAGCCTGACCGATAGGACCACGGTCATTCAGTTTGCCGTGCGCGATACGGGCATCGGCCTGACCAGGGAACATATCGCGCGGTTGTTCACGTCCTTCAGCCAGGCAGACTCATCTATTACCCGTAAGTATGGCGGAAGCGGGCTGGGCCTTACCATTTGTCAGCGTCTCGTGGAGATGATGGGCGGCAAGATCTGGGTTGAGAGCGTACCGGGGGTCGGCAGCACGTTTTTCTTTACCGCCGTTTTCGGAACCGACAAGGAAACCTGCAGGACCTGCCACATTCCACCGCCGGCCCTGAGAGGTCTCAAAGCGCTGGTCGTGGATGACAACCCGACATCCCGGGAGATTTTTCAGAGGATGCTGGAGTCTTTTTCCTTTGAAGTAAAATTGGCGTCTTCCGGCGAAGAAGGGTTGCGGGAGATAGAAAACTCGATCGGCGGGCGGCCTTACGACATAGTGGTGATGGACTGGAAACTGCCGGGAATGGACGGCATTGAGGCCTCGAAACGGATCAAGCGCAACCCGGGGTTGACAAAGATCCCCCTCATCGTTCTGGTAAGCGCCTATGGACGGGAAGAAATCATGTGGCGGGCGGAGGCGGCCGGACTGGACGGTTTCCTGATTAAACCGATAAGCCCATCGGTGATGTTCGACACCATCATGAACGCTCTGGAAAAAGGCGCTTCCAGGGAGCTTCGGCCCGTGGACAAAAAGGAACAGGGCACGGACGGGTTTATAAGTCTCAAAGGCGCGCGGGTCCTGATTGTTGAAGACAACGAAATCAACCAGCAGATCGCCATGGAAATCCTTGCGAATGCAGGGGCGATGGTATCCCTGGCCAACAACGGCCAGGAAGCCGTGGATGCCGTTCAGGCGAATCGTTTCGATGCCGTTCTGATGGATGTGCAGATGCCCGTGATGGACGGATACACCGCAACCCGGACGATCCGCCAGGATACGCGGTTCAAGGATCTGCCCATCATCGCCATGACCGCTCACGCGATGGCGGGAGACCAGGAGAAGAGCATCGAAGCCGGTATGAACGGTCATATCAACAAACCCATCGACCCGAAGCAACTCTATGCAATCCTGGATAGTTGGATTTCGAAGAACCCGCTCCCCGTCATGGAAGAACAAGCGTCAAACCCAATTCCGGACCGGTATGAGGTTTCGGAGCCGGATGGTACTTCCCCCCCCTTCGGGGGGGATCAGCTGTTTCCAGCCGCTCTGGACGGCTTCGCCCTTTCGGATGGTTTGCAGCGTCTACGGGGAAATAAGCCTCTTTATCGTAAGCTCTTGATAAGTTTTGCCGCCAAATATTCAAAGAATGCCGGTGACATCCGGAATGCTCTGGATGCCGGGGATTACCTCCAGGCCCACCAAATGATCCACGATGTCAAGGGACTGGCCGGCAACCTGGCTGCATATCAGCTGCAGGAAGCATCCGCAGAACTGGAGAAGCTGGTCAAGCCTGCGGACAAAAAGAAACCACCTTTGCCGGATGCCCTTACCAAAGCACTGGTAACCTTTGAAGCACGGATGGACCAAGCCTTGCGGTCCGTCCGGAACCTGGAAGCATTGGAAGCGAAGCCGGTCCCCGCACCATTGCTTGAATCGACCCCGAAGCTTCCGGCGGATCTGGCCAGGGAGGCTGCGGGGCGCTTGCGTGAGGCCGCCGAAATGGGAGACGTGTCCGGGCTGACGGCTGTTGCCGAGGAGATGGCCTCCCGTTCAAAAGAATTTGATCCCTATCTTGCCAGGATCGCTCAACTGTCGGAAGATTTCGATTTTGAGGGCATCCTTCGCATGATCGATGAAATAGAAAAGTTACAGGGGTGAAGCCTTTTCCCAAATATGAAGAAACCTATAATTCCCGCAACCTCTCTCTGAGGGGAAATCCCCTCTTTCCCCGGACCTGGTGATCCGGGAAATGCTTCCTGATGTTTGTTCCAGGTGACCCCACTTCGGTTCTGCAGAATTATTCTCGATAAAATACAAGCTTACCGAAAAGATAAGTAGGTAAACACCCCATACCCCCAAATGCATTTATGGGAGATTAGGTACCTTGACCGATGTGCCTGTTGCTTCTCTGCTATGGACATGACAGGTCAACATTATTTAAGGATTTTTTTTATGGATAATCCCTTTACGAAACTCGAAGGAGGCAACCATGCCGAAAGCCATTTACGTCAATCTCGCTGTAGCTGATTTACAGCGATCGATGGATTTTTTCACGGCCCTGGGATTTTCGTTCAACCCGCAATTTACAGACGATCAGGCAGCAGCCCTGGTGATATCCGACACCATCTATGCCATGCTTCACACCCCGAAGAGCTTTCTTCGCTTTACCAAAAAGGGGATCGCGGACACGAGGACAACGACCGAGGTGCTTCTTGCGCTTCAGGTGGATAGCCGGGAACGGGTTGACGAATTCATGAAAAAGGCGCTGATGTCCGGCGGCCGGGAACATCGAGAGGCGGAGGATTATGGTTTTATGTATGACCGTGCCTCGAGGACCCCGATGGGCATATTTGGGAATTCTTCTGGATGGATGCAAGTCAGATGCCTCAATGAGGAATGGACGGACTTTGAGAACAAACCATGGGCCAAAATGTATCCCTGAAACTTATTGAACGCCATCTGGTGGATGGAACCCCGTCACCGGGAAAACATATCCGCATCGGCATTGACCAGACCCTGACCCAGGACGCCACCGGTACGATGGTCATGCTTGAATTTGCGGCAATGGGTATTTCGCGGGTGAAAACAAGGCTTTCCGCCCAATATGTGGACCACAACCTTTTGCAGACGGATTATAAAAACGCTGATGATCACATATTTTTGAGGAGCGCGTGTCGGAAATTCGGGATCTGGTTCAGCCGTCCGGGCAACGGTGTCAGTCACCCGATTCACATGGAACGTTTTGCCATACCGGGACAAAGTCTTCTGGGTTCGGACAGCCATACCCCGGCTGCCGGCTCCATGGGCATGCTGGCTCTGGGGGCCGGTGGGATTGATGTGGCCATGGCCATGGCCGGGGAGTCCATCACCCTGGAAATGCCCGAGATCATGGGGGTGTACCTGACCGGAACCCTTCCCCAATGGGTGAGCGCCAAGGACGTTATCCTGGAAATGCTGCGAAGACACGGGGTAAGGGGAGGGCTCGGGAAAATTATCGAATACCATGGACCCGGGCTGGATTGCCTTTCCGCTATGGACCGGCATGTCATTGCCAATATGGGTACGGAACTGGGTGCTACAACGACGGTTTTTCCGTCGGATGAGGCGACCCGAAAATTCATGCGGCAGCAGGGGAGGGAAAAGGAGTGGACATTAATCGTTGCTGACGAAAATGCGGATTATGATGAAACGGATCAAATCGATTTATCCCGGTTGGAGCCCTTGATTGCACTTCCGTCCAGCCCCGGCAACGTGGTGCCGGTAAAGGAGGTGGCCGGCCGGGATATTTACCAGGCTTACATCGGCTCCTCGGCCAATCCGGGATTTCGTGATTTTGCCGTTCCGGCCCTCATGGTTGAAGGAAGGCAAGTGAATGACCGGGTTTCATTTGATGTCAATCCGACGTCACGGCAGATGCTGGAATGTCTCAGCGATACGGGTCTTTTGAAAAAATTGATCCACGCCGGAGCCAGAATCCATCAGGCAGGATGCAATGGATGCATCGGCATGGGGCAGGCTCCGGCTACCGGAAGAATCAGTCTTCGAACGGTTCCCCGAAATTTTCCGGGCAGGTCCGGAACAAAGGAAGACCAGGTCTATTTATGCAGTCCTGAAACCGCCACGGCTTCGGCCTTAACCGGAGTGATCACCGATCCCCGTACACTGGGTCTGAAGTATCATGAATTTATCGAGCCGGACACTTTTCCCGTAAGTACCCCCATACAGGCACCGCCACCGGATTCAGGCGCCGCGCTGGAACTGGAGAAGGGACCGAACATTCAGCCCCTGCCGCTTTTTGATCCTGCGCCGGAGGTCATTTGCGGGCCGGTACTGTTAAAGACCGGAGATGATATCTCTACCGACGAGATCCTGCCGGCCGGCGCCGGGACACTGCCCTTTCGCAGCAATATTCCGGAAATCAGCAAGCATGTGTTTAACGGAATGGACGTAACGTTTTACGAACGTGCCATGCGCCACCAACAGGGTTTTGTTATCGTGGCCGGAAATAACTATGGACAGGGGTCCAGTCGGGAACATGCGGCCATATCGCCGCGCTATCTGGGGCTTAAAATTGTCGTCGCCAAAAACTTCGCCCGGATTCACCGGCAAAATTTAATCAGTTTCGGGGTATTGCCGGTAACGTTTGAAAACCCGGAAGATTATGACAATATCGAACAGGATGACATTCTCGAGGTTGAGGAGGTATACAGGGTATTGCGTCGGGGAAAGCCGATCCGGTTTTCCAATAAGACCCAAAACACCGTTTTTTCCGCTGAACATTCATTAACCGCCGATCAGGCTGAAATTATTCTGGCAGGCGGTTTGATCAACCTCATGCGACATCGCAGGAATTAGGAAAAAACCGGGATGATCGGGCCTTATATGTTTTTCTGCTGATGAACGGGCAGGGTGATAATGAATGTAGCCCCCTGATCCGGTTTGCTCGTTGCCGTTATACTTCCGCCGTGGGCTTCCACCAGTTTCCGGCACAGTGCAAGACCGATCCCGCTTCCTTCAAAACGGAGCATGTCGTTGAGCCTCTGGAAGGGCGTAAATATCTTATCCAGAAAACGCTCATTGAACCCAATGCCGTTGTCTTTCACATAAATCCGATACCGTGTTCCCGCATCAACGGCTCCTGCGGAAATCTGGATCCTGGGCCTGGCACTGCCATTGAATTTCAGGGCATTGCTGAGGAGGTTCCTGAAGACATCGCCGATTTGTTCGGCATCCGCTTCAAGGGTGGGAAGATCTCCAACCTCGACAACCGCCCCGCTTTTCGTTCCGAGCTCTTTAAACTCGGCCATAACCCCGCTTAGGACCATGTTCAGGTCGGTTTGTCTGAACCTGGGTTGATGAGAACTGAGCATTGAATATTTTTGGATGTCACGGATCGAGGTGACGGCTCTTTTGGTAGAATTCTGGATCCGCTCGATAATGTACTGCCCTTCCTTGTCCATGTTTTCCCGGTATTTGGAAATCAGAAGATCCCCAAGGGTCATGATGAGGCGCAGGGGTTCCTGAAGATCATGGGTTGCAATGTGGTTGAAATCCGTCAGATCCCGGTTGATTCTGGCAAGTTCGGATGTTCTTTCCTGAACACGGGTTTCAAGCTCACCCCGCGCTTTCCGGATCTCCAGAATCAACCGGATCCGTTCCATGGCGGTGGCGACCTGATCGGTGACGGTCCTCATGAGGTCCAGATCTTCTTCTGAGAAATATTTCCGGGTTTTGGTCCCGAATGAAAGGGTCCCGATGATCTGGCCCTGTGCCAGCAAGGGGTGGCATGCGTATGCCTGGATGCCGTATGATTTGACAAGATCGGTCCGGATATCGGGAGTATGAAAGATATCTTCGGCAATGATCGGCCGCATGCTTTGTGCTGTGCAGCCGCAGACGGCGATGCCGTAATCGAGCCATTCGATTTTTAATGCCTCTTCCTCGGGAATCCCCGCCCATGCATTCAAGTGGAGTTTTCCGGCTCCTTCGTCCGCAAGAAAGTTGAAGAAAACATGGCAGTCCAGGTGTTCCATGACCTCACGGCAAAGATCGTTTACGATTCCCTGGGGATCGTTTGTTTGAAGCAGGCTGCCCGCGGTTTTCGAGAGAAGCCTGAAACGGGATTCTTTGCGCTGAAGCTCTTCCCGGGCCCGCTTTTTATCCGTAATATCCAGGAATATGGCTGCGAATTGTTCCGGGGCGGTCTGGAAAGCGCTTACTTGATAGTGCCGGCCCAGTGCTTCGCTCCACTCTTCAAAATGGGCCGGCTCACCCGTCAACGCGACACGGCCGTATCGTTCGACCCAGGTTGCTTCGACCTGGGGCAGCACTTCATGAAGCGTTCGGCCGGAAATGTCAGCGGCCTTCAGCCCTGTTTGGCCTTCGAAGGCCGGATTGATTTCCAGAAAGCGGTAGTCGTAAGGGTTCCCCTGGTTATCTTTAATGATCTCGTGCAGGGCGAATCCTTCATTCATGGTTTCGAAAAGCCCCCGGTAACGCTGTTCGCTGTGCTTTAACTCCGTGAAGAGAAGGTCCCACGGGGCGATCAGGCCGGTATGAATGATGGCCTTGTATAACAGGTAGAATGAAACGACCTTTAAAAAATGGCCGATCATATTGGAAAGTCCGTAGAGGTCGATATATAACGTAAAGGAAAGCTCCTGCACGATGGTTACGGCGATGGAGGCAAGGATCAGAATCAGGATATTCCGGTGAAGGTCCTTTGCCTTCCGCATCAAAATAACACCTGCCGCCACCAGGATCAGGCAGATCAGATATTCACTGAAAATTTTGAAGGGGGTCAGCCCGGAACCTTCAATAAAGCAGTCCGGAAAGATTTTCCAGTAAAAGATCGATGCCAGAAAAAGTGCCGTGACCAGCGCATAGGCAACAAAGGCGCCACGGGGTGAGGTTCTCCGTTTAAAAAAAAAGGGCGCTGATAAAAGGGAGAGGGCTTCCAGATATCGGGCGGCAATCCAGAGCTGGGTGGGGATATTCGCCCCCTCGTTTTCAAACACCCCCATCCCCTTGTAACTCATCATGTGGACAAAATCGATAGCGCCGACATTGAGATAGGCGATTCCGACCATCAGCAGATAATGATTGGGGAGCAGTTTCCGGGCGTTCCAGGCGATCATGAAAATACCGCCGGCAATAATGATGGCAAACCCCTCGGCCAGGCTGTGAAAGAGAAGATAATTGTGGAAACTGGTCAGGTATATGCCCAACAGGGCAAGGATCAGAAAAACGGCACTCGGGAGGTGAGGCAGGATCACCTGGTAAAAACTGCGGGGATATGGTTTAGTGGTCTCAGGCATCACTTACGGGCTTCCTTATCGCTTTGCGGGGAAATCGATGATGAAGCGTGAACCTTTGCCGGGCTCGCTCTCCGCAGTAATGTTCCCTCCATGCCATACGACCATTTTTTTGAAGATGGCAAGGCCCACCCCCGCTCCTTTGTGTTTGATCCGGTCGTAAAGCCTTTGTATCCGATTTAAAATTAATACTTAAAATTATAAATAAAAACTTATAAAAAGGAAATAAAAAAACTGCCGGTCCTTAAATTACACCCTTTTGACTGGAAAAATACAGGATAAGCCCCATTTCGACCACGCCAAAAAATGATTACCGAAAAACTGGTAATTTAAAACATGATTTGACAGGGGACCCGTAACCCTGGCAAATCTCAAGATCAATCCCCTGATTTCCATAGCCGTCTGGGGTCCTGAAAATGACTTAGGATACCAACTCCTCGGAAATTGTGTGAAAATAGAAAATGTTTCCATGATGAACGGCTTTTCCTCTGAATTGGAAAAGTCGTCCCCGATTCCCCAGGAGGAAAGAAAGATTTTTGTCCGGATAATGAAGGCCATCACATTCAGTACCCGGCCCCACAGCGATATTGAGGCGTGAGGATTCTATGAAGAAGTTCCCTTGAAGGCCGATTATTCATAAAAAAAGCGCCGCCCAGAGGACAGGGCGGCGCTTTTTTATGTTCAGATCCGCAGGAATTCAATTGACCGTTATTTTTTTGGGTAAACTTGCTTCGTCTTTGGGAAGTGTCAGTTTCAGAATACCGTCTTTGTAGGTGGCATCAATTTTGTCACTGTCCACCTTACCGGAGATCTGAATACTTCTCCGAAACGAACCTGAATACCGTTCGGCACACTGGCAGCATTCGCCTTCCAGGGTTTCCTTTTCTTTTTCCCCTTTTACCGTAAGAACGCCGTTGTCAAAAGAGATATCGGTTTTCTTCATGTCGATTCCGGGCAACTCCATGGACACCACATAAGCTTTTTCAGTCTCGGCGATATCCAATGCCGGCATCCAATCCTCACACGCCACTGCAGAAGGGAATGGATCGAACCAGTCTTCAAACAGAGTTCTCAAAGGTCTATACCCCAAACCGGATCTGCTGGGAACTAACATTCTCGTCATTTCTCTCACCCCCTTTCCCTATGAAATTTTGATTCCCGTTTTATGGCACAAAAATAATGCTTTTTGCCTTAAAATCAAGTCGTGCCGATCAAAATCACACGGTGTCAAGAGGGGGTGACTGGGGTATGGCCGGTCCCGGGCTTTCTTGGGCATCACGGTTTCCGGGTATAGGTAATTTCCATCATCCTTTCTTCTTTGCCGCTTTTATCCGTTCCGAACATTTCAAACAGGTGAGTATGGTCATCCACAATCCGGGTCACCGAGCGCCATTTCATGGGGCCCCTGAAAGGATCGTCAAATTCGCTGGTCTGGGTAATGGTTTTACCACCCGCATCGGCTTCGCCCTCGAAATACATAATGGCGGTACTCATTGAATCCATCCATGTCGACACGAATTTTCGGGTATGATTGTCGAACCCTGTGACGCCGATGCCGATGAACTTGTCTCCCATCATTTCCCCGGAAAAATCCTGCTGGAGGAAACGCCCGTCAAGGATCATCTTCTGTTCACTAACGCCGGTGGATTCCATGGTAGGCCCACCGGGTTCCATCCAGGACAGGGTGCGGGTGCTCCAGGTTCCCGCCATTCGCGCCAGCAGTTCATGGTGCGGACCCGGCTTGCCCAGTTCATTGTATTTTTCCATCCTGGTCTGCAAGTCCATCCCGTTTATTCCCTGTTTCTTTTCTCCGGTCATGATAAACTTCCTTGTTGATGTGTTTTCCGGTAAAACTCACCTTCTCATGGGCAGGAACTGCCATAGCGAATACCAGGGCCCCTATTGCCGATCGCATTCGTTTCATGATTTTCCCCTTTGTCAGAGCAGTGCCTCAGGGTTTATAATAGATACGATAGACGGCTCCGGCTCGGTCATCGGAGACCAGAAGCGCACCGTCCGGCATGACCAGAACATCCACCGGGCGCCCCCATGCACTCCCGTTCCGGAGCCAGCCCCACGCAAATACCGTGTATTCAACGGCGCGGTTTTTATCCAGACGGGCCAGCGTGATACGGTATCCGACGGGTTTGGTCCGGTTCCAGGATCCGTGCCCCGGGAACAAGCGCATACAGTGAAATCCTGAATCCGGGGGGCATCTTTATCGTATCCAGGTGGACACCTTTCTCCTCTCGGGCGGAAGAACACCCCGGCAGAAAGAAGGCTATCAAAATCATAAATACCTGAATTTTCGTCATTCGTTCCCCAGATAACCGTCGGGGGCCAGGCTGGCGGCCAGCATTACATTGTTGATATTCTCGTGCCCTGTTAAAATCACTGCATCCACGGGCAAAAAACAGCCCCTACCGGAATTTGGCCTCCGGTCTTCTTTCGGGAACGTAGGGATGGGGAACTTTTTCTTCATTCCAATCTTTCGAAACATAAAGGCTGCAGTAACAACTTCCATATTCTTCCACATCCGGCTTTCTATAAACACAGGGGCAGATAATGTCTTGATCCCAATCCCTGTCGTTACTGGCCAGTCTGCAGGGGCAGCACATATAACCATACCGTTTTTTATTTTCGAGAAGCCCCTCCAGCAGCTCAAACGTCAGTTTTTGATCCTTGTTAAAATAATATCCCTTGGATTCCTGGACTTTTTTCAGCATGTCATACAGCGCCTGCACTTCCATAGGCCATGCTCCTTTCCGTATATGATCGAATTTTTTAAGCGGTGCACACTGGAAAAAGAATTATCCGAGCCCGATTTTTTGATGAATATCGGTGATCGTCATCTCTGCAGCCGGCCTTGCTCTTTCTGCTCCTTTTTTCAGCAGGACGTCGATATGATGAGGATCCTCCATTAAACAGGTAAATCGCTCCCGAATCGGGCGGAGATGCTCAATGATCATGTCCGCCAGTTCCGTCTTAAGCTCCTGATATCCGAGGCCTTCAAAGCGGTTCTCCGCCGCCTCCCGGCTTAATCCGCTGAAAGCCTGATAAATCACCAGCAGGTTGTGGATTCCCGCGCGATTTGGATCCCATCTGATCTCACGTAGTGCGTCTGTTTTTGCACCCAAAATTTTAAATCGAATTTCGTCGGGGGTGTCGCGTAAATACACGGCATGCCCCTTGCCTTTCTGGCTTTTGCTCATTTTGTTCGAAGGATCGTCCAGTCCCATGATACGGGCGCCCGTTTGAGGTATGAGCGGTATCGGAAGCTTGAATGTTTCACCGTAAATTGCATTGAACCTTTCGGCGGTGTCCCGCGTGAATTCAATATGTTGCCTCTGATCATCGCCGACCGGTACAATATCCGTTTGATACAGCAGAATATCCGCCGCCATGAGAACCGGATAATCAAAAAGACCGGCCGTGACCTGTTTATCTTTCAGGAAGCCCTTTTCTTTAAACTGGGTCATCCGACGAAGCCGGCCAAATGGCGTGATGCAGTTCAGGATCCATGTCAATTGTGAATGGGCCGGGATGTGCGACTGGACAAACAGTATCGATTGTTCGTTATCGATTCCGGCGGCGATGAGAATCGCCGCGCACTCACGGGTCATCTGTCTGATTTTTAAGGGTTCCCGGATGGTTGTAACGGCATGGAGATCCACGATGCAGAAAATGCAGTTATATCGCTGCTGGAGTGCGACCCAGTGTCGAAGGGCTCCGAGATAGTTGCCGATATGGATGTTACCGCTGGGTTGTATTCCTGAAAAGAGTCGTTCCATGGGGCTCCTGATGACATTCTGATGGGGCGCCGCCGTTTTTCATCACTCTTTCAGCCCGGGGAAAAAGGAAATTCTGAGGAGAGTCCCCGCTCAAAGCGGATCAACCTCCCGTTGACCGCAAATCAAATGCGCCTCCCCGGGGTCGCCACCGGCGATTCCTGGCCGGGATGATTTCGAAACACTCCACCAGGTCGCCTGTTTTGATTCGGTTAAAGCCGAATACCTTCAACCCCGCCTGCTGACCCCGCGTGGCTTTTTTTACCCGCATTTTTCCGATGTGAAGTGAATCGATCATGCCGACATGGACGATCCCCGGATCGGAGATAATTCTGAATTTCTTTCCCTGTTCGAGGGATCCCTCAAGGACTTCACAGCCCATGATGATTCCCTTGCGCCCGCCTGGAAACAGGGCGATAACATTCGCTCTGCCGGAAATTTTTTCCTCCTCCGCTTCGTTACCAGACAGGGTGCCTTCAATCTCCCTGATGTCGTTGGTGAGCGTGTAGATGACGTCATAAATTCGAATTTCGATCTGCCTTTCAGCGGCGAATTCTCCGACTCTGGGGAGAATATCGACGTTAAACCCCACCACCAGCCGGCTGCCCGTCTCCGCCATCAGGAGATCGGATTTAGACACATTTCCGATGCCCTCGTGGATGACCTCGATGATCACATCGTTGGTCCGAAGAGAGTTCAGACTTGAAGAAACTGCCTCAAGCGTTCCTGCAGTGTCCGCTTTGAGGACCAGCGCAAGACTTTTTCTCCCCGTTTTTCCATGCAGCGCAGCCTTTATGCCGCCGGGACCTTTTTTAGGCAACATGGTCTCAAGTTCACTTTCCATACCGAGTGCAAAAGAAAACTGAGCCGGCGATTTAAAACAAATTATTTGTGCTGATCAGACGGATCGTTAAAATAGAGAGATTTAAATTCCTTCAACAAAGACCGCATATCCCCGACATGCTTTAAATCGACGCTCTGCTTGGATTTCATGGCGGACTGCAGGAGTTTGTGCAATACCGTCAGTTTCTCCGTGTATTGCTTCTGATCGGGATTGACCCGTTGGGCCATAAAATACAGGCTTACCCCATTCATGATGTTTGATGCGTGCTCTTCCTTGTTGGTGACCCATCGTACCAGTTGGTTGTAGTTAACGGGTTTTTGCCGACTCAGTGTCGAAATCTCCTTCATGGCTTTTTCTACGGTTGTAATATCCTGGGCAATCTGATCCGTGCGCATTTGATCATCGTATATGCCGCATGGAATTTGGCAGTGGGCGGCTGCCATGGAAAACGAAAAGCATATCATCAAAAGAGACGCGGCCAGGATGAAAAACCTTTTTTTCATTTTGTCCTCCGGATTTGTTATTGACTGCCTCCTTTCACGGTTCGGCGGGACCAACGGAGACTTCAAATATTCCCGAGAATATCGTTTGAAATCGTCCGGCAGTCCCGCTTATTGAGGAGGAGTGATGTGACTGTATCTTCCCTGTACGATTTTTGAAATGGGGCATATCCTTTATTTAAACCCTGAGGTCGGTGTAGTCATTGCCTATTCGCTCCTCCAAAACCTCTCCTTCCCGTTTAACTGAATGCAACTGGCTGCATTTATCCACTATCAGTCGGGCGCCTTTTTTATAGGTCATGTAAAAGAAAGCCCACTGCAAAAAGACAAAGAGTTTGTTTTTAAATCCGATGATGTAGTAAATATGAATAAACAGCCGGATCAACCATGCGGCAAAACCCGTGATTTCCATATGGCCGATCTGAAGAATCGCATGGCTTCTGCCGATGGTCGCCATATTGCCCTTGTCATGATAGTGAAATTCCCCCCTGCCACAAAGATATCCGATTATTTCCGGACGCCATGATTTTCATAAACTTTAATTTACCTGATTCAGGGCTACGGAAAAAATAAAACCCTGTGCATATATCCTCCTGCACAAATACCGTATTGACCTTATTGAGAAATGACTGCGTCTTTGGTATTTTAAAAATAACGCAACCAGAAATCAAAACAGCGAGCAATGAGAAAAAATGCAACGCGAGCGGACGCCATTACCCTGTTGTTTGAAAAAAAGCAGCTGGATTTCTGACAATCCCACCAGAGGAGATACGAAATGGAAATGAAAAAAATTCTATGGCCCACGGATTTCTCACCCAATTCCCAGGCTGCTCTGCCATATGTAATGTCATTGGGGGAGCAATATCAGACCGAGGTCCATGTACTTTATGTTATCCCTGAATTGGGGCTCCATGAACCGTGGTATGGTGAGTTTGATAAAACCCACATTGAAAAAATACATGAATGGGAAGAAAAAAAAGCAAAAGAACGGCTGGATGAGATTTGCGATAAATATCTCGACGGCTGCCCGCTTTTTGTCAAACATATTGCAAAGGGTGATCCCGCAGAGGAAATTTTAAAAACCATGGAGAAAGAAAATGTAGACATGGTCGTGATGGCAAGCCGCGGCAGAAAGGGGCATTTTAATTTCGG
>DIKO01000044.1:0-2930 GCA_002423615.1 Desulfobacteraceae bacterium UBA5616 | reverse complement strand
GTTCTGAAATACTCGACGCGGCCTGTGGTGACCATCCCCATTAAAAAAGATGGATGAAACCCACTATATCAAAGAATACGGAGGACAGGATGTCAATGCCAAGAGAGATATATCATGGTAATGTGATAAGGCAAACGGATATGACCGGGGGCTGGGCCCATGCATCAGGATTCTGACATCCACCAGGCGCGGATCGTCGTACCGCCGTTTTTTTTAGAAACCACTTCAAAACAACCGTTGGACAATTTAACGCGTTCCCGCATTCCTTCAATCCCTATGCCGCCTGTTTTCTCCGTGACGGGTTCTGCGGGGCCTTCCGTATCGAATCCTTTCCCATTATCCGAAACGATGAATTCCAGCCGCTGGTCCGACTCTCCGAAAAAAATTTTGACGTTATTCGCTTCGCTGTGTTTGGAAATGTTGTTCAATGCCTCTTGCGCGACCCGGAAAATGATTATTTTTAAAGGGTCAGGGATGTTTTGCTCCTCAACGTCAATTTCTACATCCACCTGGATGTTTTTATTGATTTCGGAAAATTGTCGCGCAATGGATCTCAGAGATGCGACAATTCCCAGCCTGTCGAGGATTTCAGGTCTGAGACGTTTTGTGATCCGCTGGGTTTCTTTAATGGTTTCAATCACGGTGGAGAGAATTTTATCAAAGGTAAATCCACCGCCGGACATTCCGTATTCGAATGACGATTTATTGGTTTCAAGCATCAACTTGATTGCGGTCAGATTCGATCCGATACTGTCATGAAGCTCTTTGGCGATATATTTTCTTTCATCTTCCTGGGCGATCATGATTTTTGCCGAAAGGTTTCTGAGTTTCACCTCCGAGTCTTTCAATATCTGCATATTTTTCCAGCGATCAATACCGTATCGTATGGACCGCTCCAGCAGATTTGAATCCAGGCTGGCCTTTTCGATATAATCGTCCGCCCCCAGGTTCATGGCATCAACATCCAGAACACGGCTTCCCTGGCCGGTCATCATGATCACGGGCCCATTGAACGACTCTTCCTTTAACTTTTTCAAAATCGCCAGGCCGTCCCGGATGCCGAGCCTGTAATCAAGCAGGCAGGCGTCAAATTTTTCGTTGAACGCTTTATCCATGGCTTCGTCAAAGGAACGAATCCATTGCAGATGATACCGCGTATCCCCGACTTTTGACAGGAGTTCCACTATAATTACGTAATCGTCTTCGTCATCCTCGATTAACAGGATATTTCTGGTGTCCATCGGATTACCTATTTTAAGGGATGTAACGGCGAAGCCAATTTATCCGGCCAGGATTGCTTTTATGATCTCCACCAGCCGGTCAAAACTATCCGGTTTTGTATAGAATGAATGAACGCCGCAATTTTTACAGAATTCAATATCGGATTTCTGGCTGGATGTGGACAAAACGACTATATTGATGGAACCTAATTCGGCCTTGTTTTTGATATCCATAAGGACCTGGTGGCCGCTGATTTTCGGCATGTTGAGGTCAAGGATGATCGTATCCGGAAGGGATAGCAGGGAGTTCTTAAAAATTTGATCCAGGCGGGATAATAATTCTTCACCATTGTTTACAAATTGAAGATCCGGGTCCGATTTTATGGTTTCAAAGGCATTTTTTATCAAAAACCGGTCATCCGGATCATCTTCAGCAACCATAATTGAGATTTTACGATGACATTCCATACGTTATGCCGCTTTTTTCTCACGCCTATTCATCGATCAGGAATTTCTTGTAAAATCGGGAACCGGATGAATTTTAAAGATACCGGCTGAGATCCTCCATATTGCGCTAATACCCTAATTTTAATTTAAAACCTTGTCAACTTAAAAAAAGTCCTCAGTTCATGCAGGGGAGTTCTGATGAGGTGAGACCGGAATCAGGCGTAACTGGTCATGATCCGCTCCAGTTCCTTCAGCCGTACGCTGCTGTTGACCAGGGGGGCGCTGGAAAGGGCCGGGAAGGTTTCTTCAAAAGGTCTGTTATGGCTCGTGTAGATGAGGCCCAACGGAATGCCGTCGGCCCATTCATTGGACATGATAATCGCGTTTTCCCAGTTTTCCGGGTCATAATCCGCCGGAAGGGGTCTGCATCGGTCATTATACCACTTAAAGGTATTGATGCGGTTAAATGAAACACAGGGCTGAAGCACATCCACCAGTGAAAACCCTTTATGAGCAACGGCTTTTTCAATGGTCTCAACGAGATGTTCCTCCCACCCCACAAAGGACCTGGCGACAAATCCCGCTTTCAGGGCAACGGCCACGGAAAGGGGATTGAAGGCCGTGTGAGATACTCCGGAAGGCTGGGCGCCGGTCACATGCCCCTTATCCGTGGTGGGACTGGCCTGCCCCTTGGTCAGACCGTATATCTGGTTATTGTGAACGATCAGCGTGACATTGATATTCCGCCGGATGGCGGATAGAAAATGATTGCCGCCTTCACCGTAGGTGCAGCCGTCGCCGCTTTCCACGATCACTGTTAAACCGGGGTTGGCGAGTTTGGCGCCGGTGGCCACGGGCAGGGCCCTGCCGTGCAGCCCGTTGAATACATTGGCGTTGAGGTAGTGGGGAGCCTTGGCCGCCTGCCCGATGCCGGACACGAATAAAATCTCGCGGGGGTGCAGCCCGAGATTCGCCATGGCCTGCTTCATGCATTTCAGCAACGGGAAATTGCCGCAACCGGGGCACCACGCGGTTGGATATTCACCAAATTCTTTCACATCGATCATGATGGCATTCTCCTTGTTAATGTTTCAACCCGGCTTCGATATAATCGGGTGTAATGGCCAGTCCGTCAAAACGGTTGATCTTTTCTCGTATGTTGAATCCGGTTTCCTGACGGATCAGTCTGCAGAATTGCCCGGTCGCGTTGCCTTCTATCCCCACAACCCTTTCGGACGTTTGTAATTGTTCACAGGGTTAGAA
>DIKO01000029.1:52990-57812 GCA_002423615.1 Desulfobacteraceae bacterium UBA5616 | reverse complement strand
GCCCCATGAAACGCTCAGTCGCGGCAAAGATCGGGTTTTCCGTGCCAAGACCCCGGCAATGGAAGCAAGCGTGGCCAATCATCCGTGGACTTTTCCCGAACTGCTGGCCTACCCAACTCTTTGTCAATGATATGGTGACATCACCTTAAATTGAAGAAGCGTGAAAATGAATTCGTTCCCCCGAAGACTTCCGAGGAGCTTAACGAACTGATCATGTCGAACTGAGTCGCCAGAGATGGGTTGAAAGAACATGATAACGGGATCGGGTTAAAACTTGAACGACACGGCGATGGAGCCGAAATCGTCGTTGGAATCCTGGGTTTGGAACTCGCGGGTGCGCTGGACATGAGTGTAACTGAGGCGAACATCGGACCAGTCCAGGACAAGCCCGAACTGCAGGTCTCCGACCAGGGGTTTTTTGTCCACACTGCGGCTGTCGCTGAAGGTATTGCCGTCGAGAAAAATGTTGCGGGCCACCACGCGCCCGTCGACACCGGCGAAAAAATACCAGCCGAAATCGGCCATGGGTGAAAGGTCTCCCCAACCGGGGAGACCGGGCTGGATGTGCGGGGGGCCGTAGTCGTTGGGCAGGTGCTGTCCCAAACGCAGGGTTACGCCGGCATTGCCGTAGGTGAACACGTTGCCGAGGGCCCCCCCGATATGGGGGGTGAAATCGATCCGGTATTTTGAAAACATGATGGTGCCGCGTTCCCGGGAACTTCGCTGGTAGGTGATGACGATACCGGGTTCATTTTTCAGTTGATGATCCCATCCCCGGGGTTTATCCGAGCCGATGACCTTGTGGACGATTTTCTGACTCTGCTCCGCCAGGGATGCCGGGCCGACAACTCCCAGGGCCAGTCCGAACTGGTCCAGCCGGCGTCCGGACTCCAGGCCCAGCCCGATGGTTCCATACAGCCACCCGGCATAAGGACGATCCCGCAACGGCGGATTTTCCCGGGTGATATCCCTGGGCGTAAACATGCTCTGGCCGAAAGCATAGCCGTAATGAACCTCACCCTCGTCAGGGAACCATGGCAGAAAACGAGCCCACTTCACTGACCACCCGGGCGCTGCGGTATCCGGGTCCGGAACCCAGGCCAGTCTTACCCCGTTGGTATAATGGCGATCCATATTGTAGAACAGGTCGTTTTCCAGGACGAAGCCGAGGGTCCCGGTCGGTTCCGATTCCTCCGCCCCTGCCGTGAATGGAGCAGCCGTCAACCAAAACAGGACAACTGCCGCCGCAATGAACCTTCTCGTGCCAATCCGAAAGGCTTTTGCGGAAGCGGGTCGGGGGCAGGGCGAACAGGCAGGCGCGGCAGCAATGCCAAAGGCCATGACCACAGTGGAACGGATCGACCGTTTTATCAGTTGTGCCTTCATCGTCAATTATCCGTGGTTTCTTATTTCCCGGATGACTTCAATCCTCTCGAAGAACGGCCCCGCCTCCCAGGGCCGCATACAGGTTGACCATACTGGCCAGCAGGGCGCGGCGGGTCTGCACCAGCGACTGCTCGGCGGCGAACCGTTCGCGTTCGGCATCCAATACTTCCAGATAGGGGGCTGCGCCGCTTTGATAGCGCAAATCTGCCAGGCGCGTGAGCTCGGTCTGGGTTGCCACGGTGGCCTGCTGAACGGCAACCTGCCGGGCGATCCAGCGGCGATCGGCCAGGGCATCGGCCACTTCACGGAAAGCCCCCTGAATCGTCTGTTCATAATCCGATACGGCAACATTGCGACGTGCCTCCGCCAGGTCGAGATTGGCGCGGTTGCGTCCTCCCTCGAAAATCGGCAGCGAGAGACTGGGCAGGAAACTCCAGGCCATGCTGCCGGAACCGAATACTTCTTCGAGGTCCCTGCTGGCGCTGCCCAGATCGCCGGTGAGCGCGATCCGGGGAAAGAAAGCGGCGCGTGCCGCGCCGATATTCGCATTTGCGGCTTTGAGGCGGTGTTCGGCGGAGAGTACATCGGGGCGGTTGAGCAGCAGTTCGGAAGGCAGCCCCGGTGCGATATTCCGGACGAAAGCGGTTTCGACTTTCGACAGAGGTCGCGATTCAGATGCCAGAGGAATCCCCGACAGGATCGTAAGGGCGTTGTGACTCTGCTCGCGCCGTCTTTCCAGTTCCGTCAATTCGGAGCGGGCCTGGTTCAGAAGCACCTCGGACTGGGTGGCCTCCAGTTTTGCGGCCGACCCGACTTCGAAGCGCCGTCGCATGATGCGGCAGGACTCTTCACGAATGGCCAGGGTTTTCCGGGCAATGTCCAGTCGCTCATCCAATTCCCGTTCCAGGAGATAGACATTGGCCACCTGGGACACCAGGCTGATCTGTACGGCCCGCCTGGCTTCCTCGCTGGCGAGATAGGATTCCAGCGCGGCATCCTTGAGGCTCCGCACCCGTCCCCAGAAGTCCAGCTCCCATGTGCTCAGATTGACCGTGGCCTGGTATTGTGAAGAAATCAGGGAGTGTCCGGACATGGACAGGTCGCCCGGCACACGAGACCTGCTGCCCATGGCCCCGGCGCTGATATTGGGGAGCTGGTCGGCACGCTGGATGCCGAACAAGGCCCTGGACTCTTCCACCCGGTGCATTGCCGTGCGCAGACCGCGATTGTTTTGCAGGGCTGTTTCGATGGCCTGCCGAAGCGGTGCATCGGTAAAAAAATCGCGCCACGGCAGGTCGACGGCAAGCGGCACATCCGTCCCTGAAAGTTTTTCCTGATCGGCCCCGCCTTTTGGCCACTGAGCGGAAATCGGCGCGACCGGCCGCAAATATTCCGGAATCATGGTGCACCCGGTAAATAACAGGGCCGGCAGCAGCCCCAGTGAAATCAATTTTATTTTCATTTCAATCTCCTTCCACCGGGATAACGGCGTCAGCAGGAAATTTCCCGGATCGAACCGGTTCCTTTCTTTCAAACAACCGAACCACTCCCACATAAAAAAGCGGAATGAAAAAAATCGCCAGAAAAGTGGCGGTCACCATTCCGCCCAGCACGCCCGTCCCAATGGCGGTCTGGGCTCCTGCACCGGCGCCGTTAGCCATGGCCAAGGGCAGAACGCCGAAACCAAAGGCCAATGAGGTCATGACGATCGGGCGCAGCCTCAACCGGGCCGCCTCCAGCGTTGCCGGCACCAGGTCCATTCCCTCTTTAACCTTGGCTATGGCGAACTGAACGATCAAAATGGCATTTTTAGTGGTCAGGCCAACAACCGTGAGCAAACCGATTTGAAAATAGACATCATTGGGAAATCCCCGCAGCATTGAGGCTATAATGCCCCCGATGATCCCCAGGGGCAATGCCAGCATGATCGCAATGGGAACGGTCCAGCTTTCGTAAAGCGCGGCCAGGCAGAGAAAGATCACGATCATGGAAAAAGCGTATAGCAATCCGGTCTGCGAAGTGGCCATTCGCTCCTGGTAGGAAAGACCGCTCCAGTCGAAGCCGATACCGCTGGGCAACCGGGCCGTAATCTCCTCCATGGCCTGCATGGCTTCACCAGTGCTTTTGCCGGCAGGCGCCTCGCCCAGAATGTTCATGGCGGGAAAAGCGTTGAAGCGTTCCAATTTCGGCGATCCATTGGTCCAGTAGCCGGTGGCGAAAGCGGTGAACGGGGTCATGGCGCCGGCACTGTTTCGCACATAAATCCGCTCGAGATCGTTGGGCAGCATACGGTGTTCCGCATCGGCCTGGACGTAAACGCGCTTGACCCGCCCGCCCTGGATAAAGTCATTAACATAGGCGCTGCCGAACGCCGCCGACAGGGTGTTATGAATGCTGTCGATCGGCACGCCCAGTGCGCCGGCCTTCTCCCAGTCTACGTCGATGCGGTACTGTGCCACATCATCCATGCCATTGGGCCGCACGCGGGTCAGCCGGTCGTCCCTGGCGGCCATCTCGAGCAGTTTGTTGCGCGCTTCCATCAACTTCGCATGCCCCAGGCCTCCGCGATCCTGCAACTGAAAATCGAAACCGGCCGAGGTGCCCAGTTCCGAAACGGCCGGCGGAGCGAAGGCAAACACCCGGCCGTTGCGGATCTTGGCGAAGCGCGCCATGGCACGGTTGGCCAGGGCTTTGACTTTGAGTTCCGGATCGTCGCGCAACGCCCAATCCTTGAGCCGCACGAACCCCATGCCCGAATTCTGCCCGGCGCCGGCAAAGCTGCGGCCCGACAGCGTCATCACCGATTCCACCACGTCCTTTTCATCTTCGAGCAGATAGGTGCGGACCTCCGCTAGGACCTGTTCGGTTTGCTCCATGGTCGACCCGGACGGCAACTGGGCCTGGATGAGCATGAGGCCCTGGTCCTCGTCGGGCAGATAAGCGGTGGGCATGCGCTGGAACAATAATCCGAGAGCGGCCAATATGATCACGTAAACGGCCAAATAGCGTAGTTTGCGACCCAGCATATGACCGACCATGGCGTGGTACTTGTCACGCAATCCATTAAAGGAGCTATTGAAGCGGGCAAAAAAGCGGTTGAACCAGTGTAGAAAAGGCCTGAGGACCGGCAGGTCGGTTCGTTGGGCGGCCACCCGCTGGTCGACCGGCTTGAGCAATGAAGCGCACAGGACCGGGGTCAGCACCAGGGCCACCACCACCGAGAGCAGCATGGCCGCGATGACGGTCACCGAAAACTGACGGTAGATGACACCTGTGGAGCCACCGAAGAAGGCCATGGGGCCGAACACTGCCGACAGCACCAGCCCGATGCCGACCAGGGCGCTGGTGATTTCCTCCATGGACTTGCGGGTGGCTTCCCTGGGGGAAAGCCCCTCTTCGTGCATGATCCGCTCCACGTTTTCCACCACCACGATGG
>DIKO01000029.1:0-52937 GCA_002423615.1 Desulfobacteraceae bacterium UBA5616 | reverse complement strand
TCAGCATGTTGATGGAGAACCCGAATATTCCCAGTACGGCGAACGTCCCGAGGATCACCACTGGTACCGCCAGGGTGGGAATCAGCGTGGCGCGAATGTTGCCCAGGAACAGAAACATCACCAAAAACACCAGGAAAATGGCTTCAAACAGGGTTTTGACCACCTCATCGATGGCCACCTCGATAAACGGGGTGGTGTCGTAAGGATAGATCACCTTCACCCCCGGTGGAAAATACTGCGAAAGCTCTTTCATGGTTGCGCGGATGCGATCGGCGGTGTCCAGCGCGTTGGCGCCCGCGGCCTGCCGGATGGCCAGAGCGGCGTTTTCCTTGCCTTTGAAAAGCGCATTGACATCGTAACGCTCGGTGCCCAGTTCGGTTCGGGCCACATCGATTACGCGCACGACCGAGCCGTCCGGATTGATGCGCAGCGGAATGGCCGCGAACTCCTCCGGCGATTTGAGCAGGCTCTGCACGATGATGGAGGCGTTCATGCGCTGACCTTCGACCGCCGGGGCGGCGCCGAACTGGCCGGCGGATATCTCCACATTGTAGGCCCGCAAACCGGCGATCACATCTTGGATGGTCAGTTTGTAATCGACCAGCTTGTCGGGATTGAGCCAGATGCGCATCGCGTATTGGGTGCCGAAGCTCTCCACTTCACCGACGCCCGGCACCCGCGCCAGCACTTTTTCGAGGTTGGACTGGGCATAGTCGCGCAAGTCGTTGCCATCCAGTCTGCCGTCTTCCGAGACCAGGCCGACCAGGATCAGATAGTTGCGGGTGGATTTGCTGACCTTGATCCCCTGACGCTGGATTACTTCCGGCAAACTGGCCATGGCCAGTTGTAGCTTGTTTTGAACCTGCGACCAGGCCAGGTCTGGATCGGTACCGGGTGCAAAGGTCAGTTCGATGCGGCCGGCGCCGGAGGCGTCGCTGGTGGCGGTCATGTACAACAGCTTGTCGAACCCGGTCATCTTCTGCTCGATAATCTGAATGACGCTGTTTTCGACCGTTTCGGCCGAAGCCCCCGGATAGAAAGCGTCGATGGCGATCGAGGGCGGTGCGATGGGCGGGTACTGGGAAATCGGAAGGTTGTAAATCGCAAGCCCGCCTCCCAGCATCATGATGATGGCGATCACCCAGGCAAACACCGGGCGATCCAGAAAAAATTTCGAAAGCATGGTGAAACTCCTCTATGGGTTCAGCTTTGCAAGGGTATCCGATGGAGCGCCGGCCTGTGCTTTCCCCGTGTCCTGGTTCAGGGGAACTGCCGTGACGGTCGAACCGGACCGGACATTCATCATGCCTTCGACGATCACCCGGTCTCCGGCCTTCAGCCCGGAATCGATGAGCCACTGGTGGCCGATGGCGCGGTCCAGTTTCAGAAAACGCTGTTGAACCGTATTGGTTTCGTCGACGACCCATGCCACGGGTTCCCCCTTTGGGGTGCGGCTCACCCCCTGTTGAGGAATCAGAATAGCCTGCGGCGCAATACCCTCATTGACAACGGCCCGGACAAACATTCCCGGTAAAAGGATATGGTCGGGGTTGGGGACGACGATTCGGAGAGAATAGGACCCGGTGGTCGGGTCCACCGTAACATCGGCGAACTGCAATGAGCCCTCGAGAGAATACATGGTTCCGTCTTCAAGGAAAATGCGGACTTTTTTCCGGCTTTCAACATCGGCACTGAGACGGCCGTTCTCTAAATTGCGTCTCAGACGCAGCAGCTCCGCCGATGACTGGACCACGTCCACATAGATGGGGTCGAGCTGTTGAAGGGTCGCAAGCGGTTGTGCCTGATAGGCCGTCACCAGAGTTCCGGTTTTCAGATAACTCCGGCCGATATGTCCGGAAAAGGGCGCGCTGACCCGGGTATACGCCAGGTCGATGCGGGCCGCATCGACCGCGGTTTTCCAGTATTCGATCTCCGCTTTTGCCTGTTCCAGAGCGGCTGCGGCATCATCATAATCCTGCCGGCTGACCGCATTGTCGGACAGCAGCTCACGGTAGCGGTCAACCCTCAGCCGGATGGACGGCAGGTTGGCTTTGGCTTTGCCGAGGGATGCCCTGGCCGAGTCATACTTGACCTGAAAAGGGGCCTGATCGATCTGGTAAAGCTGTTGGCCAGCTTTGACATCGGAACCTTCCGTGAACAGGCATTTTTCGATGATGCCGTTGACCTGGGGCCGGATATCGGCGACTTGATAGGCGGATGTCCGCCCCGGCAGCTCGGTGGTCAATTCGACACGCTGAGCCCCAACGGTGACAACAGTCACCGTTGGGGCAGCCTTCTGTTGCGTTTGGGCCGCATTGCCCTGACCCCGGCAACCCGCCGTCATCAGACCTGCGGCCGACATGACGATGACGGCGGCAATTTGAATGCGCTTAATGTTGGTGATGGACATGCTGATCCTCCATGATGAAACACTTCGTTCCCTTCCCATGGACAGGGGGCCGGGGACGAAACCTGAAAAGTTGTTTTATTTAATTTCTCCACCCCTGGCGAAGGGGGGGTGCGTTTCCGGTGTGCCTGGATTTGCGTACGAATGATAAATTGTTTGGGCATTGGACCAGACGGTGTGATCAATGCGCCCGAATTCGGCGAAGGCCGAAGCCAGTTGGATCCCAAGAGGGCTTTTTTCGACCGTCAAAACATCCGATCGCCAGTTTAAAACGATACAAAGATCAAGGATGGTGTCCTGCAACAGAAGGACCCTCCTCAGTCCTTCGCTGGGTTCCGGCAGGCTCAGCCGGCCGAAGGCCGCAATAGCCTCCTCCCTGTTCGACGGCCTGAAGGGTCTCACCTGAATGGTCTCAATTCGATCCATGGTTTCCTCTTGTTGATACCTGTTTCCCGAATTAATGTAGTCCCGGATTAGAAGCGAATATCGTGCCAGAAATGTATGATATTGAATATCAAGATGTTATAAATCGACAAAACATTTTTCTGTTGAATTCGGCAGAACTGCTTGTGTATTTAACAGAAATATGATTGATACTGTTCAATTTGACAGGTTAATTTTTAACGGGTCTTCCGGATACGGCATATCGGGAGAACTGTCCGTGCGGATGGGAACTCCTAAAAAGGTTGACACCATGGTCCTGAATGAAAATGAATTTTTCCGGCAGGCAACCCGGAGCCTTTTCAGCAGCCTGGATATTGAAACTTCCATGCAGCGGTGCCTGGACTTTCTGAAGCCCTATGTTCCGGTTTCCGGTTTGTCCTTTTCCTTGTATGATCCGGAGTTGAACATCGGCAAAACACTGGCTTCGATCGGGCCTGTCGATTATCGTAAAACGGCTGAAATCATTCCCTTTCCCATGGAATTCTGGGATTATATCAAAACCCGGTGGAGCGAGGGCTCGGGCGTCAGGACGATCAACGACATCGATCTGGCGGATGAACCTGCAAAGTCCATCCTTTCCCTGGTGTGGCCTCCGGATGTATCCCTGCTTTTAATGAAACTGGACGTTGATCGTAAACGGCTCGGCAGCCTGCAGCTGTTTGTCAAAGGGAAAAACCGGTATACGGACCATCACGCCCACCTGATCTCTCTGCTGCATGAACCCTTTGCCACCGCGATCGCCAACATCCTTCAACACGAGGAAATCAGGCGGCTGAACGATATGCTGGTGGATCAGAACCGCTATCTTCACCGGGAAATGCTGAAATTGACGGGCGATGCGATCATCGGAGCCAATTTCGGGCTCCGGCAGGTGATGCAGATGGTGCGGCAGGTGGCCCCCATGGACACCCCGGTTCTCTTGATGGGTGAAACCGGCGTCGGCAAGGAGATTATCGCCAACGCCATCCACGACTCGTCCCAGCGTCAGGGCAGGCCCTTTATCAAGGTCAACTGCGGCGGCATTCCCGACACCCTCATCGACAGCGAACTGTTCGGCCATGAGAAGGGCGCCTTTACCGGGGCCGTGGCCAGAAAACCGGGGCATTTCGAACGTGCCCACACCGGAACCATTTTTCTGGACGAGGTGGGGGAACTGCCGTCGGCCGCCCAGGTACGGTTGCTGAGGGTCCTGCAGCATCATGAAATCAACAGGGTCGGCGGGACCGAATCCATTCCGGTCGACGTGCGCATCATCAGCGCGACCCACCGCAATCTCGAGGAGATGGTGCAATCCGGCCGGTTTCGCCGTGATCTGTGGTTCAGGATCAATCTGTTTCCCATCGTGATACCGCCGCTGCGTCAGCGGACGGAGGACATCCCGGCTCTGGTGGCGTATTTTCTCGATCGCAAGGGCAAAAAATTGAAGATCCGCATCCCGCCTTCACTGGCCCCGGGAGCCCTCGAGCAGCTCCAGGCTTACCCGTGGCCCGGCAATGTGCGGGAGCTGGAAAATCTGCTCGAGCGTGCGCTGATCCTGAATCAGAGTACAGGCAGCGATGGTTTGCTGCGGTTCAGCCACCTCCTCGGGGGACCGGCCATGGGGGATCCTGAAGCAGGCGGGAATTCAACTGAACCGGTCTTGCCGCTGGAGGATGTAATAGCGGCTCATATTCAGAAAGCCCTGAACCGGACGGGTGGCCGGGTGGAGGGTAAAAACGGCTCCGCCCAAATGCTCGGAATCAATCCCAGCACCTTGCGGGGGCGCATGCGCAGGCTGGGCATTCCGTATGGGAAAAAACGGTGACATCCGATCTCAGCCGAACCTGCAGTTTCTAAAGGCCCATGGCTTGTCTCGGGCAGTAGGGGTCGGATTCCTTAAAAATATCCCGGCCGGACCCGAAGCTGACGGCGAGGCATCCCCCGCATGCGGGGCGGACGGGACAATCTTTGCAGGCTTCCGGCCCTTGCCGGTAGCGATGCGCGGCCGGGCTGTAATAAAGGGTATTTAATTTTTCAGTGTAGAGGTTGCCGATGAGGGAAGGGAATTTCCGGCAGGCATGCACCTGGCCGTCGGGAAGCAGGGAGACAAAATTGAATGCCGCGCCGCAGCCGTGTCCGGCACAGCCGCCGAACAGGGGAAGGTTGTGCCTCCGGAGCAGCGGGTTGAAAAGGTTGTCCTTGAAACCCATGACCGGGTTTAATCGGGCTGCTTCCATGTATTGATCGAGAAAACCGGGGAAAAGATCAACGGGCACGGGCAAAAGGTCCGCTCCCCGGCCTACGGTCGCCAGCCGGCTGAAGGTGAATAATTCCGTCAATCCCCGAAGCCCGTCTGCGAGTTCAAGGACCTGGTCCAGGTTGCCCGCGGTCAGGGTGAGCATCACCATTCGGTAGATGCCCATATCTCCCAGGAGCTTAAGAAAATCAACGGTTCGTTCATAGTGGCCCCTGCCCCGGATAAAATCATTGTGTTGTATCAGCCCTTCAAGACTGACCTGATAGAATTCAGGCTTTTGAATTCCCAGCATGTTTTCGATCCGGTTTTTGGGCATGGGATTGCCGAGAATGGCGATCATGAATCCCCGCTCGGCGGCTTCCGTGTATAAGCGGTCAAAATAAGGGTAGAGCAGGGGGTTGCCCCCGGAAAATGAAACCTGGCCGAAAACGCCGTGGTCGCGGCAAAAATCGTAAAGATCATCCAGAACCCCGATGGCGTGGTCCAGGGGCATGGGGTCCCGTTCGCTCCGATCATAACAATGCCGGCAATTCAGGTCGCAGGCCTGGGTGATATGCCACTGCAGGGTAAATGTCGGGGACTGGAATAAATCCGGATCGATTTGCTCCCCCTTTGGAAAATCATCCGGACGTTTTATGCGGGTGCCCGCTCCGATGATCAGACCCCTGCGTTTTGCCCGGAGAATGGTCCTGTCTATGGCGCCCAGAGAGACCTTCCCGTCGGCTGCTGCTTTCCGGGGGTGGGTTTGTTCGGCAACGAGTTTGAGGGCCAGAAGGTCCTGCGGGGAAGCCTTTCGCACCTCAGGGACGCCGGCCCCGGACTTTTTCAGTATGAGAACATACTCGTCTCCGGGTTCAGGCACAACCGCCTCGCCGGCCAGCATCCGGGGAAGGAAGCGCCACTTCACCTTCAACAGATCCAGGTGAGGGTTGATCATCGGGATGGAGGCCGATTCCGGAAAGGACGACTGTTCCGCCGCCAGTCGCGACTTTGCTTCTTCGATTCTTGCCAGATCGATCAGGTAGGGATATCGGGCCAGAGCCTCGGGATACCGGGCCAATCCATCAGACAACGGAAAATCTTTATCAGTACCGGTAAAAAGGTCCGGGCACAGGGCGAAACAGACCGGGTACCGGCCTTTGGATTCTTTCGAAAAACGTGAGATGGACATCAAAACTCCAGGAAAGTCCTAAAAAATAAAGGGGCCGGATGACCGGCCCCTTGGATTTTCAGGCTACAAAAAAAGGTTTTTCATGCATCCAGCATGATTATTTATGACCGCCTCAGCCGCTGGTCCCGGCAGGTTTCTCTTCCGCCTTTTTTTTGGCCTCTTCGGCTTTTTTGGCTTCTTCCGCAGCCTGCTCTTCGGTCAGTTCCTGTTCCACGGCCGGTTTTTCTTCAGCGCTAACTGCGCTGTCCTTGGTACCGCCTCAGCCGCTTCCTGCAACGCCCTCTTTGTGTTGTCCGGCACCACCTGCGCCGGGTTCCGCACCTCACCCGCTCCCTGCATGGGCACCGGGCAGTGTAATACCGCCCATGCTGATCAGACCGGCGATGCTTAAGCTTGCCAGCAGGGTTTTAAGATCCTTTTTGTCCATGGCAGCCTCCGTTTAATTTAAAAGATGATATCAATTAAATCCATCCATTCTGCCTTACCGATAGAATTTTTCTATCATAAAAGGGCCGTGATGTCAATGGACGACTCATCCGCAATGTTTTCCTGCTTTTTTAAAAACAAAACCATACATTTGCTGCTGCCTCCGGCTTTTATGAACTCATCAAAATTCAGGATGGTTGGGATGAAGTCAAGATCTAAAAGCATTTTTTCAAGCCATGCCGAGCAGATGTTCAATATGATATTTTTCCCATGAACCACCGCGTTGCAACAAAATTTTCGGGCATCCTCCTCCGGAACGGGAATTAAATGGGGTACAACCCGTTGAAGCACTCTTCTGCCGTAAAGGTCAAAAGCTCCCGGATAATAAAGAGCGGAAGTGTGGTCCAGGGGGCAAAAGCAGGTATCCAGGTGGTAGTAGTCCGGGTTCACGAGCTCCACGGACAGGACCTGGCGGTTGATAATATTGCCCAGGTAAAGATGGGATTTGATATCCGAGCGGAACCGATAGCCTGCAATGAGGACTTCCCCGAAAAAAAGCGCGTCGCCTTCACCTTCAAAATAATGCCCTTCCGGAAGCTGCCTTAATTCCATGCCGTGGAATCTTGCCCATTCGCTGAAATAAGCGGATTCCCGTTGGCGCTGAGGATAACGGAAATTCGACCTGATAAAGAGGTGGTCAAAAACAAGTCCGGCATTGGCTGTGAATACCATGTCCGGAAGTTCCGGAACCGGGTCGATCAGATGTACGGTAATGCCTGTCTTCTGCAAGGCCCTGTAAAGGGCGGTCCATTGTTGGACAGCCCGGGACTTATCCGGTTTTCTGCGAAGACTCATCCAGGGATTGATCTTATAGCTGACCGTGTAATATTCGGGCCGGCACATCAGCACTTCGGCCATATTGGGTTTATCCTTCAACAACCGCATGGGGGTTTATCAGCCGGGGACGACAAAACCTGTTCATTTTTAGTGGGGTGAGGCAGAAATTCACAAAGTTCATGGAGAAAAGCTTCGACATCCATCACGATGCCGTATGCCTGGTGGCTTCCTCTGTCCGCCAGTTTGGTGACGACCGAAGGCGAAATATCCACGCAAAGCGTCCTGACGCTTTGCGGCAGCATATTCCCGACGGATATGGAATGCAGCATGGTTGACAGCATAATCACCAGCCTTGCGTTTTTGAGCTTTTCCTTCATCCTTTTCTGAGCCTGGAGAGTGTCGGTAATAACTTCGGGCAAAGGCCCGTCGTCCCGGATGGAGCCTGCCAGGATAAAACCACAGTTTTTTTGGATGCACGCATGCATGATGCCATCGGTGAGGATTCCTTTCTGAACGGCCTGACGGATGCCGCCGGAGGACCTGATCCGGTTGATGGCATGCATATGGTTTCGATGTCCTTCATGGGTGTTGACGCCGTCCTTAAGGGACACGCCAAGGGAGGTGCCGAAGAGGGAAGCCTCGATGTCATGAACCGCGAGGCCGTTTCCTGCGATAACCAGGTCAATGTAGCCGTTGCTGATCAGCCCGGCAAGCCAGTCCCGGGCTCCGGTATGCACCACGGCCGGTCCGCACACGGCAACAATCCTGCCGCATTGGGTAGATTTGATGCGCTCCATGAACCGGGCCGTTTCCATGATCATGGCCCTTTTGGGTTTTTCAGAAGAAACACCGCTGTCCATAAAGGCGAAGCGTTTCCTTTTTCCCGGTTTTTCAGTGTAATTGATACGGACGCCTTTCATGCCGACGACGTATTGTTCTCCTTTTTTTACATCATTCATCTTGATGCATTCCGCTGTCTTCAAGGTCGTATCCACCCGGATGCCGCAATCCATGCAGGTGTTTTGAGCCTTTATCCATTTATCGTCACACCTCACCTCGGTATCGTAATTGCTGGTCACATAAAAATCTTCCGGAAAAATCCCGTCGGAAGTTGCACGCATAAGTGTGACGGACGCTTCTTCCAATACTTCCGCTCCCAGCTGGTGCAATCTGTTTAAAATGGACGACAGGGTCTTTTCATCCGGCCCCAAGATTTTTATCCTGGCCCGGCTGAGATCCGTTTTGGTTTTTCCAATGTCGATTTCTTCCAGAAAATAGTCTCCGCCCCTGCCGATGACTTCATCAAAAACCTTGCTCAAGGATAAAGAGTCGATGATATGTCCCTGGATGATAATTGTCTTTGATGCTGCTGTCATTGTTCATGTCTCCTCACGGCTGTAATTCTCCAGCCCGTGCCTGCCGAGATTGCCGTACCGATGGTAATTTATGCAAATGCTCTGGTTCCGGAAATAGTGCAAAAGCTCCAATCGCCCTTCCATGAATACTTCCGATCTTGCAATGAAGGAGCCGGTTTTTGCGGCAGCCAGTAGAACCTGCGAAGGAACCCGATCCGGGCCGGCGTAACGAATCCGGTGACCCCCTGAGATCATATCGATGACGGCCGCGTCGTTTTCTTTAACGATTTTTCCTTTGCCGAGAAAATTTACCATTTCCCGGGATTCCAGAATATCCATCGCCGGGTGGGAAAGCTCCGGGGGAATGCTTATTCTCACCCGGCATCCGGCAATGGTTGCCGCTGCGATCCTGGCCAGAATTTCAAACAGGGTGTCTTCCGGATGCAGACGAATCACCACATTTTCCACAGGGAGGTAGCGGTGGAGGTTGTGCTGCCCCCTTAAACGGAAAGGGTCCTTCTCTTTTTTGAATTCTTCCCGGGCATGGTACAGATAACTTTTTACGGCATGCCCGGTTTTCGTCAGGTCTGTTTCAAAGATATCCCTGTGCTCCGGATCAATTTTTTTGCGGCAGGCGCGTACCAAATCCAATAAAGGATGATCCCAATCCTCATCCGGAATTTTCGGGAAACCCTTTTCCGTAAAGGTCATGAATTGAGAGACATAGTTGGGGCCTCCGGCCTTGATCCCCGATCCCAAAGCCGATTTGCCCATACCACCGAACGGCTGCCGAAAGGTCACCGCACCGGTCGTGCTGCGGTTGATGTACAAATTTCCCGCCTTTATGCCGACAGTCCATTTTTTATGCTCACGCTCGTCCAGGCTTTCCAGGCCGGACGTCAATCCATACCCGGTTTGATTGACCAGTTCCATGGCATGCTCAAGGTCTTCGGCGCATATCACGGCCAAAACCGGTCCGAAAAATTCGGTCATGTGGGTAAAAGACCCCGGCGCCACGTCCCATTTGATTCCCGGGGTCCACATGTGGGGGTTGTCCTGCACATTCCGGGGTTTTAAAGCCCAGGTTTCTCCGGGTTCCAGTCGGGTCAAAGCCTTTTCCAGGTCACCCCGGGGCCCACGGATCAGCGGGCCCATTTTGTTTTCAAAATCCCATACGGAACCGGTTTGAAAACTTTCGGCCGCGTCCACGAGCTGTTTTCTGAATTTTTCGTCTTCATAAACCTCCTTCTCCAGAATGAGCAGGGAAGTGGCCGAGCACTTCTGCCCGCCGTTGCCGAATGCGGAGTCGATGACGTTTTTGACGGCCTGGTCCCGGTCGGACATGGCCGTGACGATGGTGGCGTTTTTACCCCCGGTTTCCCCCGCCAGGCAGATGCCCGGCCTTTGGTTCAGAATTTTCAGGCCCGTTTCCGTCCCGCCGGTGAAAATGACGAAATCGGCCATGGGATGACCGGCCAGTGTGTGGCCTACGCTCGAACCTTCGCAGGGAAGAAATTGGAGGGTGTTTCGGGAAACCCCCGCCTTCCAGAAGGCCCGGCACAATATCCATCCCGTCAGGACAGCGTCGGATGCGGGCTTGAAAACAACGGTATTTCCAGCCGCCAATGAAGCGGTAATGCCGCCGCAGGGGATGGCAATGGGAAAGTTCCAGGGAGAGATCACAACACCGGTGCCTTTGCTTCCAGGCAGGATATTTTCAGATAACCGCAATTCTTTTAGGGAATAAGGGTAGTACTCCAAAAAATCGATTGCTTCGGACACTTCAACATCCGCTTCGGTCACTATTTTTCCGGTTTCTGCGGCCGCAGCCCCGATGAGATCTCCCCGGCGCCTGCGAACTTCCACGGCGACTTCCGATAAAATGGCATGGCGTTCTTCCAGGTTTTTCCTTCGCCAGAGGTCCGGATCATTTCGGGCCGCAGCCATGGCATTTTCAACATCCGCAGGGGCGGCAGCGGCATACCGCGCGATCAGGGCATTTTCATGAAAGCGGGAAGGATCCCGGCATTCACCCGCCAACCGGTCTTTAAACCTCTCCCTGCCGCCGACGACCAGAGGAATTTCCAACGGCTTTGCGTTTTCCGGTTTTCTCCATGTCTTCCTGATATCATCCGCCCATGCTCTGTTGGCCGAAAGGGACCAGTCGGTATCCGGTTCATTCACGAAAATTCCGGTGGAACAGGTGCCGGAACTGTTTTTGAAGGACTCCTTGAGCCGGTTCTGCATCCGGTGGGGATGTTGGTGAACGGAAGCCATGTGTCGACACGAGTCGATGAATTGATTTTTTAAAAAGGTCCATTCGGAAGAAGTGGATTTCAAATTGAAGGAATACCTTAAAAAATTTCCCGTGGTGGAATTTTCATCCAGCCTCCGGACGAGGTAGGCAATGGCATTGATGAAATTACTCCGGGTTGTGTAAGGGGCGTAAAGCAAAAGGGGCATGGAGAATTTTCGAATGGCCCTGCAGTAATGATCGGCCATCCCCGTCAGCATTTCAAAAATAAAACCGCCGGACAGGCCGTTTTGCCGTGCAATTTTATACGCATAGGCCAGTTCAAACAGATTATGGGAGGCGATTCCCAGAGAAACGGCATCGATATTTTCAGGTCTTAAACCGAATTCGACCATTCTCTTGAAATTCGCATCCGTATCCAATTTTTCCGAATAGGTTGCCGAGGGCCAGTTTCTTAGGGCGCTTTCCACCTTCTCCATTTCCATGTTGGCCCCCTTGACGATGCGGATCTTGATGGGGGCTCCGCCCCCGGCAACCCGTTGCTTCGCCCAGGATGTCAATTCCCGCTGAATTTCAAAAGACTCCGGAAGATAGGCCTGCAAAGCAATACCGGCGGAACAGCGCCTGAAATCGGCCCCTTCCAGCGCCGCCCGAAAGGAGGCGACGGTGATTTCCAGATCCTTTCGGGACTCCATGTCCAGGTTGACGAATTTAGGTTTTCTGCTGCCGTCCCTGTTTTGAAAAAAATTTGCGGCAGCCGTTCTATAAAGCTCTCTGAGCCGTTGCCGGACGACCTGAACCGTGTGGTCAAAAGCAAACGGGTTCACCTGGGAATAAAGGGTGGATATTTTGACGGAGATTTCTTCGATTTCCGGGTTTTTCAATTCCTTCATATAAAGATTCAGGCGTGACAGGGCTTCGGCTTCCCCCAGAACAGCTTCTCCCAGATGGTTCATGTTTACCCGGAATCCCAGGGCTTTTTTCCGGGCAAGACAGGCAGACAGTTTTCGAGGTCCCCCCTGGATAATGGTGCGGCTGCTGTCTTTTCGGATTTTGTTGATCACAAGGGGAACGCTGATGCCCGGCAGATATACGCCAAGGGAGAGAAACAACCGGATCAGAACCCTGTCCATGGCGGAAAAAAATCCGGGCATTTCATTTATTTCAAAAAGATAGGAAATCTGATGTCCGATTCTGGCGCTGTTTTTGGACCGGAAACATTGATCGATCATTTCCGTTAAAAACACTTTGTCTCCGGCCTGGGTTAACAGGGGTGCCATTTTTTTCTGAAATCGGTTTTCGCCGGCGGTGAGCAGCCGGCTGGCCGTATGCAGCCATTCGGCAGCCAGGCTGACGGCATCTTCTACCGGATTCGGGTCAGGTGTGGGCGCCATGAGGATTCCTGCCGTTCGTGTTTTTGACTAGCGCGCTTCGAATAAACTTCGGGGATTGTCCTCCAGAACAATTCTGACCTGTTCATCGGTCACCCCGCCCTTTTTTAAAACAGGGATGATATTTTGAAATAAATGCAGGGGGTGGGAATTTTCCAGCATCCATCGGGCTTCTTCCGGGATCTGATCAAATATCCGTCTTCCCAGCCAGTAAGCGATGGAGTCGTGGGAAAGCATGATCTGCCGGTTGTATCCGGTTTTGATCAGTTCAATGATGACGGGGTATTTTTCCTCATCCATCGGGATATTTTCGATTCCCTGCAACCCAAGCCTGTCCATTGAATCAAATACTCCCTGCTGAAGCACGCTGAGATGATATGCCATATCCACATTATCGCTCATGTGCCCAATCATGATGTTTCCGGGGTTGGCGCCTTCGGCGATCAATAACTCCGCCTGTTCAGGCCCCATGGTGCCCCCGGTGGTATGGGTGATGATCGGCACTCCCGTTTCTTTATGCGCCCTGGCGGCCGCGCGAAAAAAACGGCGTTCATATTCGGTAATGGCGCCCTCGCTCGAAGCGACCTTGATCGCACCGGCTTTTATCCCGGTGTTTGCGATTCCACTGGTGATCTCGGTGATAAACATCTCCGCAATATCATCAACCACGTCCTTGAATGCGGCCAGGGATTTCCAGTAGGTGGAAGCGCCGGCCGATTCGCTGTAATACCCCGTCGTACAGATGATATGGATCCCCGACTTCTCAGATACTTCCCGGTAAAGGTCCGGCATGCGGCCCACATCCATGGGGGCCGGATCGATGAGCGTCTTTATACCGACCGCCTTAATCTGCCGCATGGTTTCCATGCAGGCATCAACCGCTTCCTTCCGGTTAAACGGCGCCATGGTGTTGTCATATTCCCAACCGGGCATTCCAATTACCAGATGTTCATGGGCCAGCGTCAAGCCCAGTTCACTGGACGATACCTCGCCGCAAACCGTATTCACCTTGACATTACTCATAATTCATTCCTCCTGTGCGGATCGTCTTGTTATTTGGCCCCTTTGAGTACGTCAGGGACATCTGCATCGGTGGTAATCACCCCGTCTATCAGCATATCCTCGATCTCTTCATCCGAATATCCCAGAATTTCTGAAAAAACGTAGGCATTGTCCTCACCCAGGCAGGGCCCGGCTTTTTTGATGTCATTGGGCGTCCTGGATAAATGATAGGCAGGCGCATTGTAGGCATGTTTGCCGATCACCGGGTGTTGAAGAAAGCGAAAATGCCGCCTTTCCTTGAGCTGGGGGTCATTCAGGAGGTCTTCAGCGGTTTGAACAACACCGCAGGGAACTCCGGCATTCTGAAGAAGGGTCATCAACTGGTGGGGCAAAAAATCCTTTGACCATCGGCCGATGATTTCATCGAGTTCATTTTCATACTGCTTTCTGGACCGGAGGGTGGTAAATTTCGGGTTTTCCAGGAGCCCGGAACCCATCACCCGGCACAAACACTCCCACTCTTGCTGATTTGTAACGGTGATGGCAATCCATCGGTCCAGCCCCAGACAGGGGTAGACGCTATGGGGAACCCAATAGGGGTCATGGTTTCCCATACGGCCGGCGACACGGTTATTTGCAAAATAATCCAGCATCTGAGGCCCTAGGAAAGTAATCCCCGCTTCAATCTGGGCCTGATCCAGGTACATCCCTTCTCCGGTCTTCCGCCGGTAAAGAAGCGCCCCGATAAGCGTCATCACCACATACCAGGGCGAGATAAAATCGGTATGGGCATTGACCACGGGTAAAGGGGTTCGTTCCGGCCAACCGAGAAGATGGCAGAATCCGGAGTAGGCCGCGCCGAACTCACCGTACCCCCCGAACCTGCTTAAAGGGCCTTTTTGCCCCATCTGACAGGTTGAAAAATAGATAATGCCCGGGTTGATGGTTTTCGCCTCGTCGTAACTCAGGCCTAATGCCGCCATACTGCCGGGAGTAAATCCGTCGCTGACAATGTCGGCCCATTGAATAAGCCTTCCGGCGACCTCCTTTCCCCGGGATGTCGTTAAATCCAGACTGATGCCGTATTTGTTCGTGTTATAGGCGGTTCCGAAAGCGCTGCGGTCGATTCCGGGTGAATTGTCCAGAAAGGGGGAGGCACTTCTTAACGTATCGGGCCTTTTGTGAGACTCCACCCGGACCACCGTGGCCCCGTGTTCCGCCAGTTCCCGTCCGACCTGAGGTCCGACCCCGACCCATGAAAAATCAGCCACTTTTATACCCTCAAAGACCTGTTTTGTCATCGGTTGTCTCCTTTTCCTAAATTACCCCCTGGGTTTTGAGCATCACCAGATGATCCTTGGAAAGGCCCAGTTCTTCCTCATATATTTCCAGATTGTGTTCGCCGACCAGCGGGGCCCGGCACTGGGGCTGATAGGGCGGCATCCCCGTCCATTGAACCGGCCATGTCGGGTATTTCAGGCGGTCTTTCAGCTCGGGATGTTCGATCTCCTTCCAAAACCCCCGATGGGATAACTGGGGGCTTTCGGCCAGGTCCCGGGTCGTGTTGACGGGAATCAGAAGTATTTCTCTTTCAACGGCCTTGGTCATCAACTCGGTCTTGGTCCGGGTGAGAAGAAATTGGTCAATGATGTCATGAATGGTGTTTATTTCCGCCTGGGAGATGGTGGACCCGTCCATCTTTTCCCATTCAAAATCCTTCAATTCCAGGGCCATGCCCTCCTGGTTCGCCCATTCCACGAGGGCCCGTGAGGATTTCACGAAACCGGCCTGGGAACCGCCCATGATGAAGGCGATCACATGGCCGTCCCTGCATTTTTTGACGATGGGAATGGAGACAGGCCCGGGCGGGGTGGGCCTGGGTACAGGGGTGTTCGGACCTGCTCCTCGGGGATTGATTTTCAACAAATCAAAGGTTTCGACGGATATTCTGTTTGCCAGGACCGTTGCCTGCTGGCAGGATACATCCACATACTGGCCTTCTCCGGTCAATTCACGGTGATAATGGGCGATCATGGTTCCCATGGCCCCGTGGATGGACCCCAGGTAGTAAAACTGAGGTGCGCTGAACCTCACCGGAGGACCGTCATTTTCCCCGAAAAGCCGAACCAGTCCTCCCATGGAAACCCCCACCAGGTCCGTTGTCCGAAAATGGGCATAAGGGCCTTTTTGGCCGAACGGCGTTATGGAGGTCAGGATAATGGAGGGTTTTATCCTTTCCAGTTCCTCATATCCCAGACCCATCTGGTTCATATATCCGGGCGCAAAGGACTCCACCACAAAATCCGCACCCTGGAGCAATTGTTCAAAAATCGCCCTGCCGTCCGCGGTTTCGATGTCCAGGGTGATGCTCCGTTTGTTCAGATTGGTGAAAAACCAGTGCAGGCTTTTCTCCGGATCCGGCATGTCTTTGTAAAAAGGGCCTCGGTTTCGGGCCGCATCACCTTCCGGCGGTTCAATTTTAATGACATCCGCCCCGAGGTCGCCCAAAAGTTTACCGCAAAACTGTCCCTTCTCATCGGTAAGATCCAGTACGCGATATCCTGCAAGAAAAGCCTTTGGTTTCTGATTCACGGGATGCCTCCTTGAATAAAAAGAATTTGAATTTACGCTGGTGCCGAACCGGTCTTTACTGTGATATCCTTTATTTTGGTCGTGGGGAAGGAGTTATCTGTCTTCGCCTGATCTGATATCCGGGGGTATATAAAAAAACAATTGTTCCGTGCCGAAAAGGCAGACCCGGGTGCATCATCTCATCACAAACCCCATCGGGGGAACCTGAGCTAATGAAATATCTTCTTCAATTAAATCAAGCACATGTGGTTTCTGCTCTGGAAATCTGTAGCCTTCGTAGCTCTGGCTGAACAGCAGCCCCCCCCGTTTGTTCCGCCAGTAATTTCCGGCATGATCGAAACATACCCGGGAAGTAAAAGTCAGGGATTCCATCATGAGCTTCAATTCCAGGAGCTGTTCCCGGGGCGAAAGCAGGGTCAGTTGCCCCCGCTGAAGCCGTTCAGCCATGGGCGTGCCCGGGGGAAGGTTGAACGGCCTGGACCGGATATAATGGGGATTGATTTCATTCAGGACCCGGGCCGTATTCCGCGCATGATTTTCCCACATTTCCTTTCCGCCCAGGCCCGGCATCCAGTATTCGGACAATTGAAACCCTGCGGCCACGGCTTTTTGCCCGCCCCGCACATGATCCTCGGCGGTGCACCCTTTCCGGACCAGGGACAGCAGTTCGTCGTCCCCGGTTTCCAGCCCCACATGGAGACGGTCAAGACCGGCCTCATGAATGTTTTTCAGGTCTTCAGGCGGTTTCCGGGCAAGGGTTCTGGACCGGGCGTAGGATGTGACCCGTTCCAGGGAAGGAAATTTCCGCCGCAGGTATTGGAGGATTTCCACCAGGTGATCGGTTTTCAAAATAAGGCTGTTGGCGTCCTGGAGGAATGCTGTTTTTGCTCCGGAGGAAAGCCAGTTCAACACCATGAAAAAGCTGTGGCGGTCGCTGAATTCCGGGGTTCGTTCCAGAAACCGTATGGCGACCTCCCGGTTAACATCACCCTGGTGGCCCAGTTTCCATGAAAGGGTTATAAGGCCCCTGCAAATCGCGTCGACGGCGTCGATATCCTTTTTCACATCCTCAGCGGAACGGACTTCGAATTTCTCCGTTTTGTACATCACGCAGAATTCACAGCGGTTCCAGGGGCAGTTCCGGGTCACCCGCAATAACAGAGAACTGCTTCCTCCTTCACTGGGGGGGCGGTACATGCCGATTTCAAAATCCTTGGCCTCTTTTTCAATACCCGCCATTTGAGGAACTCCTTGACGAAGGGTCGTTTATTTTATGCCATATTATGGATTGACAAACCGAATGTCAAATGAATCGATAGTCGCGAAAGGGATCCGGATGAGAATTGTTATAACGAGAATACACCCGCCGGTAAGGGGGGACATTTTGTTTGACTTCCAGGCTCCCCGGGCCTATACTGTTTCCAAAAAAGGCTTTTCCACAGCGCCTGATTTCGACTTCAGACTGATTCCTCAACTGTTCGGCGAGAACCGCCAGGACCCCATTTCTTCTCAAGCCAATTTTCCAGTTCTATTCCGCCTGTGCGCGATCGCGATTTATTTCGAAGATATTTTCACATTCTGTTCATTTTCCGATTTCTGTTAATGGGAAGATATTTTCCATGCCGGCGGCCAGATGAAAGCCTTTATCAAGGGGGTGCGTCCGTTGCCGGTTTACCCCCCTTAAAACAGGATCAAACAAGGGAGGTGCTTATGAAAGACTGTACCATGCATTACGACGCGATCATCAAGGTGACGAGGGCCATATCCGAATGCAGGGACCCCGAAGAAGTCGCTCTGCTGACGGTTCGGAGCGTGAAAAATGCCTACAAGGCAAAGGGGTGCTCCGTCTTTCTCATCAACCGGGAAACCCAGGAACTGGAACTGGCGGCATCTTTCGGTCTGAGCGACGAATACCTCCGGAAGGGCCCCATCCATTACCTGCAATCCATCCAGGAGGCCAAGGACAATGCTCCGGTGGCAATTTTCGACGTTCAGGACGACCCGAGGATTCAGTATCCTGAAGCGGCGGGGAATGAAGGCATTTCGTCCATCCTGGGAGTGCCCATCGTGGCACACGGAAAAACCATCGGCGTTATGCGGATTTATACCGCGGAACCCTGGGAATTCACCGTGGCCGATATTTCCCTGGCCCAGGCCATTGCACAGATCTGCGGCATGGCCATGGATATGTGCCGGCTGCACAAAGGCTACAAAACGAGCATCGAAATTCTTAAAAACATGCGGGGAAAGGACACTTTTGCAACCCGTAAATGGACGCCCCATGAAGGCGTTCCGAAAAGCGTTACGCCCTCCATCTGCAATTATTAGGGAATCATCGGGCGTCAGGGACTATGAAGGACGATTCTTTTCGGGAGAAAGATCAGGCCGAAGGCGATTTGAGACGATCCCGCCTTCGGCCGTGGTTTCTGTTCCGTCCTGCTTAAAAACTTATTCCACCCTTAATCTCTTCTTTTCGAGCGCCGCTCTTTCCCGGTTGGCCGTGGTCCGGCGGTTTCGGCCGGCCGGATATCCACTGCCCGGCCGTCCAGCCTGGCGTGTTTCAGAGCTTTAACCACCTTCTGGGCCACGCCGATTTCTACATCGAAAAAGGAAAACTCCCGCCTGATATCGATCTGGCCGATCTTGTCCGAGCGAATTCCGGTTTCTTCACATACCCAGCGTACAATCGTGCCCTCGTTGATGTTGTCCAATCTTCCGATATTGATAAAAAATTTCTTCACATCCCTGGCCGGCATCCGCCTGGCCGACTTTTCGGGTTTTGTGGCCGGGGTCCGGCGGGCATTCAGATCCTCGGCATCGCGGTAGTAAGTCAAGAACCGGTTGAATTCTCCGGAGACAAATCGCTCGATCAGGTCTTCCTTGCTGAAGCCCGCCAGGGCCTGGTATGCGGATGGCAGGTAGGGCGCAATTTCATTGTGATTCACCCGGGCGGCCTTCATCTTTTCGATCATGGCCAGGAGCTGCTTTTCACAGATCTCCGGCCCCTGGGGGATTTTTCCGATTTCGAATCGAACTCCGGTCCGGCGTTCCAGTTCCTGAATGCGCGGGGCTTCCCGGGTGTTGACCAGCATCAGGGAAAGTCCTGATTTACCCGCCCGTGCGGTGCGGCCGCTGCGATGGGTATAGCGGTCAGCCTCATCCGGGAGGTTGAAGTGGATCACATGGGAGATGTTTTCCACATCAATGCCTCTGGCGGCCACGTCGGTCGCCACCAACAGCTGCAGATTTCTTTCCCGGTATTTGCGCATCACATGGTTTCTCTGTTCCTGGGACAAATCGCCGTGCAGGGCTTCGGCGTTATACCCGTCCCTGACCAGTTTTTCAGCCACTGTGCGGGTTTCTTCCCGGGTCCGGCAAAAGATCAGGCCATAGATGCCGGGTTCAAAATCGATCAGCCGTTTCAGCGCCGCATAACGGTCTTTTTCCCTGATCACATAGCAGGTGTGGCGGATATTTTCAGCGCCGGTGTTGCGGCGGCCCATGGTCACCTTCACGGGGTTTCGCATGTAGTCCTGGGCGATCCTTGCGGCGGAATCGGGCATGGTGGCTGAAAAAAGCCAGGTTCGCCGGGATTCGGGCAGACGCTTTAAAATTTCGTTGATGTCCTCGTAAAAGCCCATGCTTAACATTTCGTCGGCTTCATCCAGCACCACAAACCGGATATGGTCCAAAGGGATAATGCCCCGGTTCATCAGATCGAGGAGCCTTCCCGGGGTCGCCACTATGATATGAGTGCCCTGCCTGATTTTGCGGATCTGTTCAGCCATCCCGGCCCCGCCGTAAACCGCGGCGATCCTAATATTTTCCAGAAAACATGCGTATCGGATCAGGTCACCGGTGATTTGAAGGCAAAGTTCACGGGTGGGACAGATCACCAATCCCTGCGGTACGGGGGGCTTGATATCCATCAAATGCAGCATGGGCAGTCCGAATGCGGCTGTTTTTCCGGTTCCGGTCTGGGCAAGGCCGATCAGATCGGTCTTGCCGTCCATGATTTTGGGGATAGCCGCCTTCTGTATGGGGGTAAGCTCGGAAAACCCCAGGGACTGAACGGCTTTTAAAAGTTCGGGGTTCAACCCCAGATCATCAAATTTCATATTTCCAGACCTTAAAATAATGAGGCCATCCCTCCCTGTGGAGCGGACGGCCTGCGGTGATTGCAGTTAGATGTTCCTCTATTTGTTGGATATCATTATACGAATTGCGCCAAAGAGCAACAAGATAGTGGATCTGGGGTTTTTTTATCGACTTGTTACAGCCTGCCTTTTTTCAGGGGCATGGTTCGAATATTTTTCCTGATTTCAATAATTCGCTTGCTTTCGACCCTAAGTGCATTATAATATGCAAATTCAACATGGCCTCCCGAAAGATCGGAGGGGCGATTTTTCTCTGAAGGAACCATTCCGACCCACGATGAAGTATCCTCCAGGTTAAGATTTTGAATATTCTTAAGAAAGGAGGATATTAGTATGGCCAATGGTACAGTAAAATGGTTTAACAACCAAAAAGGGTTTGGTTTTATCGAACAGGACAACGGGCCGGATGTGTTTGTGCATCATTCAAACATAAACGCAAACGGTTTTAAAAGCCTGAACGAAGGCGACCAGGTGACCTTTGATATCGAGCAAGGCAAAAAAGGTCCTTCCGCCGTCAATGTCACCGCAAGATAAATTTCCGTTTCTCTCCTAAAATGGGGCATCCCGCCCGATACGTATGGATGCCCCAGGAAACTCCCGCCGAGAATTTCCCCGGAAACAAACGAAGATAAAACAATCACAGATGATAGGCCCGGAACGGTTCCGTGGCTTCATCGATTATCAGCGTCCTCATGGACGCCGGGGATCAACGGCATTGATCTTCAGCAAGGAACTTATTCATTTGAATTTTAAAACTTTTTCATTCCACCCCGATGTCGCCGAAGGCGCGGAAAAAGCGGGTTATCTTTCTCCTACACCGATTCAGGCCCAGGCCATTCCCGAGGTCATGAAAGGCCTCGACGTCATGGGCCTGGCCCAGACCGGCACGGGCAAAACCGCCGCTTTTGTTTTGCCGATCCTCAACCGGCTGATGAGCAGCCCGAAAGGCCATGTGGGCGCCCTGATCATTGCCCCCACCCGTGAATTGGCCGAACAGATTCATGTGGCCATCCAGGCCCTTGGATGCCGAACCCGTTTGCGAAGCACTGCAGTTTACGGCGGCGTGGGGATCAATCAACAGATCCAGTCTCTTAAACGCGCCGATATTGTGGTGGGATGCCCCGGCCGATTGCTGGACCATATCAATCGGGGAACCGTTGATTTTTCCCGCTTGCAGGTTTTGGTGCTGGATGAAGCCGATCATATGTTCGACATGGGGTTTCTACCGGATATACGCCGTATTCTGACCCACGTCCCCCAAAAAAATCGTCAGACCCTGCTTTTTTCGGCCACCATGCCCCAGGACATCCGTTCCCTGGCCAGAGAGATCCTGCGGAATCCGGTTACAGTCCAGATAGGGGTCACAGCTCCGGCAGAAACTGTAAGCCATGCGTTGTTTCCGGTCAGCGAACATTTGAAGACGTCTCTTCTGGTGAAGCTGCTGGATCATGCCGGCTCCGGGTCGGTCCTGGTGTTTACCCGGACGAAACACCGCGCCAAAAACCTTTGCGAAAAGCTGACCAGAGCCGGTTACAGATCGACATCGCTCCAGGGCAACCTTTCCCAGGGGCGACGCCAGGAGGCAATGGACGGATTCCGTTCCGGACAATTCCAGATTCTGGTGGCTACGGACATCGCCTCCCGAGGCATTGACGTCTCCCATATTTCCCATGTCATCAATTATGATATGCCCGCAACCCCTGACACCTATATTCACCGCATCGGTCGCACCGGCCGGGCCGAGTGCACCGGAGAAGCCTTCACCCTTGTCACCAAGGCGGATGCTCTGATGGTTAAGGCCATTCATAAGGCCATCGGCGGTTTTGTGGAACAGAGAACGCTGACGGATTTTAATTATGAAGCTTCTTCGCCGTCCCCCGGCGAGGGGGTCAAAACCCGGTCAAGCCGGCCCCGACCCATTGGAGACGGAAAGAAGTTCAACCCCGGATCAGGCAGGCGCCCCAACAAGGAAGCATTTGCCTGCCTTTCGCCCAGAAGGGGCGGCGACGCCGGGGGGGCGCGGCGTACCAGCATCTGATGCAATAGCAAAGACCATCCATTGTATGTCGGGTATTCTTACCCGACATACAGCTATGCTGTTGCGCCTTCTCCGGTCAAATGGGACATGGGTCTGACCAGTTTCATGGACAAGGCCTCCGATGGGCAGGTGATCACGCAAAGCCCGCACCCGAAGCATTTGTTCCGGTCCACCTCGGCCACGTTGTCTTTCACCTGAATGGCCCCGAATTGACACCGGCTTAAGCAGGTTTCGCAGGCTGTACATTTTTCAGGGTCGGCAACGGCGTCAAACCGGCTTCTGTTCCACAGGTCATACCCGTACATCACCTGACCCCGAAGGATGATGCATTCGGGGACCGAGCACATGCACAACTGCCGGGGCTGACCGAAAGATCCCCCGGCCGTGGGAATAAGGCCTGCCTTCTCACATTCCTCAAGCACGGCATAACCTTCTTCCAGGGTGAGCACTTTGCCGATTTTCCGGTCAACGATGTATTTTACGGAACCCTTGGTCAGGGAAAGGCAGGTAAAGGTCGGCTTGTCGCAGGTTCCTTCCTGGACCTGAAGCCACCTGCAGGGGCAGTCCACCACGGCAATGACCGGGGAGTTTTTCAGAATCGTTTTGAGATTTTCGAAATCCGTCAGTTCCGGGTTATCCTTCACGGTGCTCCATGAAGGGATGCAGCGGCCATGCGCGGCTGTGGGCAGTTTCTCCATCATTTTCAGGGTTTCAAACCATTCCGTTTCCCGGAAATTTTTCCACATTTCAACAATCTCCATGGGAATCGGATGGTAATTTTTATTCAAGGCCCCGTGGATGGTGGCGTCGTGGATCTGGATGACGTTGCTCACGCAGAAGTATTTTTTAACGCCTTCTTTTTCCAGGGGGATGCTGACCCCTTTATTGGCGAATTCTTCCAGTTTTTTTTCGGCTTCCCCGGTCGTGGTCTTGTATTTTGCCGCGAACTCGTCCACGGACAACGGCAATTCCAGAAGCATGCGCCCATCCTCCGGGGTGATCAGTTTTTTTAAAATCATCGGGATCCATCGGGAATTGGGCATCTGCACCTTGCCGGCAAGCTCAACATATACATCTTTTTCGCTCATATTGTTCTCCCTTCTTCGGGATAATTCTCATCCGTTGATATCATTATGTTATCATTTATCGAATCCATAACTGACGACCTGCTTTTCATCGAATTTCTCCCCCAGTCGTCTCCGGCCGCCCCGCACCATTTGTTGATGAAGGTTTTCATTGGGAACGCTTTGCTGTTCCACGGGTTTGGGAATCAGGGTCAACGCCCCCTCGGTGCAGGCTGAAATGCACAGGCCGCAGCCGATGCACCGATCATAGTTGATCTGGGCGATATTTTCGGCATTCATGGCAACGGCCTCTACCTGGCAGTTGCCGATGCAGGCTTCGCAGCCCGTGCATTTTTCCGGATCGATTTTGGCGATGTGGTTGGATACCACGAGTTTCGCCAGCATGGGCGTTCTTCTCGCGGCCCCCAGAAAACCGCAGCAGCATTTGCAGCAGTTGCAGATCATGAACGGCCGGGTGACGGACTGGGTCTGGGTGATCAATCCCGCTTTTCGGGCCTGTTCCATGATTTCCATGGCCTCATCCAGGGTGATCTGCCGCCCCATCTTGTTCTCGATGTAATATTCCGCCATGGGGCCCACCATGAGACAGGCTTCCAGGGGACTGTCGCAGGCCCTGTCGAAGAGTTTCCGCTGCATCCGGCAGGAGCATTCCGTTACGGCGATCAGTGGTTCTTTTTTGAGGATTTCGTAGACATCGTCGTAGGTTGCTACCTGGTGCTGAAAATCCACGGATTCCTTCACCGGCAGAACCCGCATGCCCGAACCCCCCGAACCCCCGGCCATGTTGTCCTTGAGCTTTTCCCGGATATAAAGCCCTGTCAGGCTCACCAGTTTTTTGGACATCCAGGGGGCCTGGAACTCCAGAAGGCCATGGATGAAGGGAATGGCGCTGTATTTCACCGAGTTCCCTTCCCGGATACGATATAACAGTCCTTTTTTGGCCAGCCGTTCCAGATTTTCGGCGGTCTCTTCCGTTGATCCGCCGGTTCTCCCGGCAACGGATTGGGGCGTCTCGGGAGTGCCGGTCATTTGGGAAAATATCCGGGCGCACTATGGATTCAATATCAGCTCGAACATCTGCTCATTGATGATCCGGCCCCACTGGTCCACCCGGTGTTCCTGGACCAACTTGAATCCGTTCCTCTCGTAAAGGGTCCTTGCCGCAGTCAGCCCCTCAAAGGTCCATAAAAACACCCGCACCCTCTTTGAAACGGCTTAAAAACTCGGACAGCTCCCTGCCCACCTGGGATTCAAAAGTGACATCGAAACCCCAGTTTTCATAATAGTATATGGCGTGACACCTGGTGACATCGCCGATGGCGCCGGGATAATATCCCGTGATGATGACGTTTTGCATTCTATAACCCCAGCAGTTGTTTGGCATTACCCCCGCAGACCGCGGCTTTTTCCATATCCGAAAGCCCGGCTTCCTCCATTTCCCTGAAATATCTTCCAGGCCTTAAAAGGGGATAATCCGTGCCGAACAAAATTTTCTCCAGTCCGGCAAGGGCGATGGCCTGTTTATAAATTCGGCTGTCATACAGGTAAGGGGATGCCGCCGTGTCAAACCAGACATTTGCGAGATTTTCCGTCACTTCTTTTTTAAGGAGATGATAAAAAAAGATTCCCCCTCCCCAGTGGGCCAGCACGATTTTGTTTTCCCTGAATCTGCCGGTCAGGTTCAAAATCTGGAAAAGCGTGATGGGGGTCTTGCCCGGATACGTATGCCCCACGGGCTCGTTGGTATGGATGAGAACCACCCGGTCCTTTTCCCGGCAGATGTCCATGATGGGGGTGAGGTGGTCCAGGGCAGCCTCGTCAATGCCGCCGTCATAAAACGCCAGTTCCCCCACGCCCCCGCACCCGGCATCGAGACAGCGTTCCACCTCGGCCGGGGCTTTTGGATCGGCCGCATCCACACAGCAGAAACCGATGAGGCGTTCCGGATAACGGGCCGCGGCTTCCAGGATTTCATCGTTATTGGCCCTTGCCGTGTCCGGATTTCTCCATGGAAAACCGAACACCACCGAACGGTCCACCCCCTCTTCGTCCATGGCGGCGATGGTCTCATCGGCTCCCACCATTTTAGATCGGGAAGGCTCATACAGCAGTTTAAATGAGGGCTCCCCCTGAAAATAGGCCCTCCTGTTATTTCTCACCGCCTTATGAAGGATGTGGGTGTGAAAATCAATAATCACAAGGTAACCTCCCTTTTTCCGTACGCTGATTTCCCAGGTTGTGCAATGACGGCATTGCCTTTTTGGCTCCAACACGGTATTGACTCTGGGGCGTTTTTTATACAATAAAATTCCATTTGTTATCAAGGGGATATCCGAAAAGAGGAAAATTTGACAAATCTGATGTGATATCAGGAGGATGCCATGTATTTTGACGAGCCTGGACAAATGAACACCGAACCAGCCCTGAAAGCGGCATATGACCGCGGAAAGACCCTTGGCCTTACCGAAGCGGTCCTGGCCAGCACCACCGGCGACACCGCCTACAAGGCTCTGGCGATTTTAACGGGGTTTCACATCCGGGTGATGATCTGACGAATGGCGAATTTATTATCCAATGGTGCGGAACGGCATGTCGTGCTGGTGGCCCCCGAAGTTCACTGGAATACCGGGAACATCGGGCGGACCTGCCTTGGGGCCCATGCCCATCTTCATCTGATCAAACCTCTGGGCTTTTCCCTGGACAGCCGACAGGTCAGGCGGGCGGGCCTGGACTACTGGGAAAAGGTCAGTCTTCGGATCTGGGATGACGTTGACCGGTTCCTTTCGGAAATGTCGCCCCGGAAAGAGGAAATGGCCCTGTTTTCCAAAAACGGCAAACACCCCTTCTGGACCATGCCCGGGCCTGAAAGACTGTTTTTGATTTTTGGATCGGAAACCCGGGGGCTTCCCGAATCCCTAGTTTCAGAGTATCGGGAAATGTCCTTTTATATCCCCATCTCCGATGAGATTCGGTGTTTAAACCTTTCGACCGCCGTGGGCATTGCCCTTTACGAAAGCCTCCGCCATTTATTCATATAAGGATTCCCATGCATCTGTCACATGTTGCCATACATCCGGAAAAATTTCCCGTTACCCATCATTATCCGTTCAACCTCGCCATTTTTCAACAGGGCGCGGACCTGTCCCTGAGTTCACCGGTGACGTTTTTCAACGGTGAAAACGGCACGGGAAAATCGACTCTTCTCGAGGCCATAGCCGACAAATGCCGGATCTATTCCTGGCAGGGCATGGAAAGGGCAAGGTTTAACAAAAGTCCTTATGAAAGGGATTTTTACAAAGTGATATCCATGCGGTGGACGAACGGGAGTGTTCCGGGATCTTATTTTTCATCCCGGGTGTTCCGGAATTTCGCCGAAATCCTGGACGAATGGGCCACTTCAGACCCGGGCATCCTGAATTATTTCGGGGGTCGTTCCCTGATGAAACAGTCCCATGGCCAGTCCCTGATGTCCTTTTTTACATCCCGGTTCAGAATCAAGGGCATTTACCTTCTCGACGAGCCGGAAACGGCGCTTTCTCCCAAAACCCAATTGGAATTGATGGAGATTTTAAAGGCCATGGGAAAGGCCGGCCATGCCCAGTTCATCATCGCCACGCATTCGCCCATTCTCCTGTCCTGCCCGGAGGCGGTCATTTACAGCTTTGACCGGTCGACCCTGGAACCGGTTCCCTATAAAAAAACCGATTGTTACCGGATTTACCGGAAATTCATCAAAGGTTCAGGCCCTTGTCCATCGCCTTAAGGTCCTCCATCTGGTGAAGCTTGAAATAAAACCCTTTCCGGTTCATCAATTGGTCATGGGACCCTGTTTCCACGATGCGTCCCTGGTTGAGCACCAGAATCCGGCGTGCTTTTTTGGCTGTTGAAAGCCGGTGGGCTATGGTGATCGAGGTCCGCCCGGCCATGAGCCGGGTCATGGCTTCATGGATTATGATCTCGGTTTCCGAATCTACATAGGAAGTGGCTTCGTCAAAAATGATCAGTTCGGGATTCCGGGCAAAAGCCCTGGCAATGGATATCAATTGCCGTTCGCCGCTGGAAAGCGAATTCCCGCCCTCGGTCAAAACCGTTTCCATGCCCAGGGGCAGATCCGCGATGAGGTCTCTCAGATAGGATGCGGAAAGAATGCGGTCCAGATCGGATGGTTGAAGGTGTGAATTTCCGTAGCGAATATTTTTTTCAATGGTGGCGGAAAACAGAAAGGGGTCCTGCATCACCAGACCGATCCTGGACCTTAATGCAGAAAGGTTTAGGTCTTTCGTATCGATCCCGTTGATCCTGATGGCTCCCCCTGTGGGATGGTAAAACCGCAGTAGAAGATGAACCAGGGTTGTTTTTCCCGAGCCGGTCGGCCCCACCACGGCGATGGATTCGCCGGCTTTGATCGCAAACGAAACATCCTTGAGAACCGGTTCCCTGGGGAGGTATTCAAAGGAGACCCGCTCAAAGGAAACCTCTTTTATTTTGCCGGGAAAATTATCGATTTTCCCCTTTTCTCCGTAAACGTCTGTTATTCCGTCTTTATCCCGGATGTCCAGGAGGAGAAAAATTCTCTCCGACGAGGCCATGGCGTTTTGCATGATATTGTATTTTTCCGCGATATCACGAATCGGCCTGAAAAACATCTTCATATAGGTAATGAACGCCACAATCTCCCCCAGGCTGATCTTTCCCTGGAGAACCCGGCTTCCTCCGAAGATGATCACCATGGCCAGAGCCGTCATGCCCAGAAGTTCGATAACCGGCATGAAAATGGCGAAAACATTAACCTGCTTCATCCCCGCCATATAATATTGGTGGTTGAGCTTCTTGAATTTTTTGTAATTCCGGTCTTCCTGCAGAAACAGCTGAATGATTTTGATGCCGGTTATGGATTCTGAAAACAGGGTGTTGATTTCAGCAATTTTGACCCTCAACATTCTGAAAGCATCCCTGGCCAGACGGGAAAAATTCAACGATGTCCAGACCACAAAGGGGAGTACGGTAAAGCAAACCAGGGCCAGTTTCCAGTTGACGGCCAGGAGCACCACCGAAATTCCCAGAAGCAGGAAGAGATCTTTGAAAAGAAAAGTGACAATCGATGTGAACAGGTCGTGCATGTTCTGAACGTCGTTGGTGACACGGGTGACCAGCCGTCCCGTGGGGGTGTTTGAAAAAAACGAAATGGAAAGCCCCTGAATATGGGTGTATAATTTAATTCTGAGATCATGCATGATTTTCTGACCTGTGTATTCCATGATCATGAGCTGCGAAAAATTCAACAGGAAATCCATGATCACGACAGCAAGAAAAATGGTGGAAATCACCAACAGGCCTGAGAGGTCTTTTTGACGAATCACGGTCATCTCATCCCGGGTCAGGCGGGCATAATCACCATAGGCAATCTCGGCATCCGGACCGGTGGTTTTAAACAGTTCCGGATGGGACAGGATGATCCTTTCGATCTCGGGATTTTCCATGGGGACTCGGATCAGACGGAGTGTGCCCGGCTTTTCCACGCCGGATTCTAAATCCGTCCGGCGAAGGTGTCTTTCGGGCACAATGTGCCGGTCAATGGCTATTTTTGTCATATAGGGCAGGGAGAGATCCACCAGGGTAATCAATGTGACCAGGCCGATGGCGTAGAAAAAAAGCCGTTTATAACGCCAGACAAAGGGAAAGAGGCGCCTTAACTGAGCAAGATCATAGGGGTTGCCGAGTTTGGCTTCCTCGACGTATCCGTATTCACTGTGCATTGAGATCCCGTTCCATTTTCTGCAGGGAATAAGTTCTTCGGTAATAAGGATTTCCCCTGAGCAGGGCTTCATGGGAACCCATGGCGGCGATACGGCCGTTGTCCAGCACCATGATGTCGTCGGCGAATTCCACGGCGGAGATCCGGTGGGAAACGATCATCAGGGTTTTCCCGGTTCTCATGCTCCGGAGGGACCGGATGATGCGGTCTCCGGTTTCCCTGTCCACCTGGCTGATGGGATCATCGAGGATCATCACGGCGGTATTGTGGAGAAGCGTCCGCGCCATGGCGACCCGCTGCTTCTGCCCTCCGGAAAGAATAACTCCCCGCTCACCCACAACCGTGTCAAATCCCATTGGAAATGACCTGACCGTATTGTAAAGCGATGCTGCTCGAGCGGCCTCAATCCGTTTTCGGGAATTGGTTTCTCCGGTGCCGAAATCCATGTTGTCCCCGATGGTCCCGGCAAACAGGATGGGCTCCTGGGGCATGTAGGAAATGCGGGAGCGAAGATCCTCGATGCGGATATCGCGGATATCCGTACCGTCCAGAAGGATACGCCCGGATTTGACGTCGTAGATCCTGGGGATGAGGCTTAATAAGGTGGTTTTCCCCGATCCCTGGGGCCCCACGATGCCAAGGGTCCGGCCCGGTGACAGGGTAAAACTGATGTTGTCCAATGCGGGGGTTTCCCTGCCCTGATACGTGAAGGAAACGTTTTCAAACCGGATTCCACTTCCTTTGTTTATCAGCGCCGAAGGTTTGTGGGGGTCCCGGATATCCGGAATCGTGATGAGGATGGCGTCGATCCGGTCCAGAGACGCTTTTCCCCGCTGGATTAAATTGGTCACCCAGCCAAGGGCCATCATGGGCCAGGTCAAAAGCCCGAGGTAACTGATAAAGGCTACGAAATCCCCCGGGGTAATAACGGTCAGAATGGTTTGCCGCCCTCCGAAATAGAGGATAACGGCCAGGCTGAGATTGGAAAAAAAGAGCATCATGGGAAAAAAAGATCCCGTGATCCTGACGAGTTCCATATTTTTGTCGATGTAGCGGCGGGAAATGGATGATATGACCTCGATTTCATCATTTTCCCGGTTAAAGGATTTGATAACCCGGATACCGGCGAATCGTTCTCTTACGGTTTTGGTGAGATCGGAAAAGGATGCCTGAACCTGTTGATAGCGTCGGTGCATTTTTTTCCCGAAGATCCGGGATCCCAGAATGACCAGGGGCATGGGAACAAATACCATGGCGGTTAATTCCATGTTGATATAGGCCATAAACCCGATGGCAGAAAATCCCAGAAACACCGCGTCGGTGAGGGCCACCATGCCCATGCCGGCCGCCATTCGGATATTCTGAATGTCGTTGGTGGCATGGGCCATGAGATCACCGGTTTTGGCCTGATCGAAATAAGACGCCGAAAGGGTTTGAATATGGTCAAAAAGCTCATTTCTCAGGCCTTCTTCAAGTATCCGGGAAACGCCGAACAGAGATCTTCGGGAAACATAACGGAGGCCGGTGATGATGAGGGCCAGTCCGATGATGGCGCCGGCATAGGAAAAAAGCCCCATCAGGTCGATTTCCAAAGCCGTTAGTCCGTCAATGGCTTTTTTGGTGATACGCGGGATGATCAGCGTCAGGATATCCAGTAAAACAAGAGTGATAACGCCTGCCCAGATGGGGGAAAGGTTCTTTTTGAAATAAGGCTTCAGCAGTGCGATGGAGCTCATGGCTGTTTCGGTTTCTCCCGTGATCGTGAGATGGGGCACCGGTCAATGATCACCCTGATTTGTATTATACCAGAATCCGCTTCGGGTCAAACCGTCCGCCGGGGCGAGATTGACTTTCAAAAAGGGGGTTGTTATAAGGCCCCCCATGGAACCCGGACAAATTGTAGAGTATATTGAACGCCAGAAAATCATCTGCGCGGTGGTGGTGGAGGTCAGGCAGCAGAAATTGCATCTGGTGAACGAGCTGAACCGTGAGGTGAGCCTTTCTCAAAACCGTATTCTGAATGTCGGCAAGCAACGCATCCCTCCTCAGACATTGCGGGATCTACAGGTGAGAATCCTGAAAGAAACGGCACTGAAGCGGGATGAATCCGCAAAGAAGGTCGATGTCAGGGAATTATGGACTCTCCTCCATTCCGAGCAGGAATGGATCAGCGCTTCGGATATGGCCGATCTGTGCTTTGCCGAAAATTCAAACGGCGATAATGAGGCCGTGGTGATCCGGGCCTTGTTCCAGAACAGGTTGTATTTCAAATTCGACCAGACCCGTTTTTTTCCTTTTACAGAGGAGCAGGTGGAACAGATGGCGGCCCAGGCCCTGGAGACGGATAGAAAAAACCGCATCATCGACCAGGGCGCCGCGTGGCTGAAAAGCATTGCAGCCGGAGACGAACGCGCAACAGCTGAACCGGAACCGGAAATTTCGGAGATTTTGAAATCCTACTGCCTGTACGACAAGGAAAGTAAAACCCATCCCCTGGCCAGGGAAATCCTGGCCAAAGCGGGCGTCGGTCATCCGGACAACCTCCTGGGGTTGCTGATCAAAGCCGGGGTTTTTGATGAGAATGAAAATCTGGATCTTTTCCGGATGGAAATCCCCATTGATTTTTCGGAAAACACCCTGCGAAAAACGGATGGAATCTCCCGGTGCGCCCCCATCTCCCCTGACCCGGAGCGGCGTGACCTTACCGGTCTGGATGTCATGACCATCGACGGCCTGGGGACCAGGGACTTTGACGATGCCCTAAGCGTTGAATTTCATGGGGACTATACACGGTTGGGGATTCATATTATCGATGTGGGGCACTTTATTGCCAGAAATGATGCGATTGATGAGGAAGCTCTTGTCCGGGGCAGCTCCATATACATGCCGGACCGGAAAATTCCCATGCTGCCCCCTGTGTTGTCCGAGGACCTTTGCAGCCTGAAGGTGGACCAGGTGAGGCCGGCCATCAGCATCCTGGTAAAGCTTTCGCCCATGGCCAACATCATCGACTATGAAATCGTTCCCAGTCATATCAGGGTCAGACGGCAGTTAACCTACGAAGATGCGGATAAAATGGCCGATACCTGTCCGGATATCCGGGGGATGTTCACCATCGCCCGGGAATTCCGCTCCCGGCGCCTGATGAACGAGGCGGTTCAGATTTGTCTGCCCGAAATCAATCTATGGATCGATGAAGGTGGAGAAATTCATGTCAACCGGGTGGACCGGGAAAACCCCGGAAGACTCCTGGTTTCGGAAATCATGATCATGGGTAACTGGTTGATGGCCCGATTCCTCTCGGAACATGATATGCCTGCTGTTTTCAGGTCCCAGCCAAGGCCCAAGGAACGGCTGTACAAAGGGGAGGGGGGTACCCTTTTTCAAAACTACATGCAACGCCGGCATCTAAGCCGGTTTAAACTCGGGAACAAACCCGAATGCCATTCGGGATTGGGAGTGGATGCCTATGTCACCGCCACTTCACCCATTCGAAAATACGGCGATCTGGTTACCCAGCGCCAGATCCGTTCCATCATGGGACTGGAACAGCCCTATAACGCAGACGAGATCAATTATATCATCGGTCTTCTGGAAATCCCCCTGTCAAATGTGGCGAGAATCCAGTTTCTGAGAAACCGGTACTGGATTCTGAAATATCTGGAAAAGAAAACCGGCGAATCCCTTGAAGCCATGGTGCTGCAGAAGAAAAGAAACGCCTATCGGATTCTGTTGCCGGATGTTATGATCGAATGCGATCTTCCCGTGTCCGGAGGCCTCAGTCTGAAGCCCGAGGATCTCATTCATGTCAAGATCCAGCATGTGGATGCCCGTAAGGATCTTTTGGCCCTTTTTCTGGGATGACGATACTCAGTGAAGAAAGGTGTTTGCGATGCAGATAGATAAGCCTGGAGAAATCCGGGAAGGAGAAGGCCTTCCGGCGAAGGCTCTGGAGCGCTTTTTAAAGGACAACATCCCCGGCCTTTCCGGGGATATGAAAATCAGACAGTATCCCGGAGGCCATTCAAATCTGACATATCTCATTTCTTTCGGGAACCGGGAAATGGTCATGCGGCGACCTCCCTTTGGCGCCAAAGTGACATCAGCCCATGATATGGGACGGGAATATCGCATCCTTTCAGCACTTTCGGGGGTTTTTCCCTGTGCGCCCAGGCCGATTTTGCATACGGAGGATGCTTCGGTCATCGGATGCCCTTTTTTTATCATGAAAAGATTGAAGGGCGTTGTGATCCGGGGAGAAATTCCGGAAGGTATGGCCCTGTCCCCTGAACAGGCCGAAAAGATGTGCAAAAATTTAATCAAAACCCAATACGCCCTTCACCTGATCGATTATCAGGGTATCGGTCTTAAGGATTTCGGGAAGCCTCTGGGCTATATGCGACGGCAGGTGGAGGGTTGGAGCAACCGTTATGAAGGATCAAAAACACCGGATGCTCCGGATTGCAGCGACATTATGGCCTGGCTCGCCCGTCATCTGCCGCCGGAGTGCGCGCGCCCCGGAATTGTTCACGGCGACTTTAAATTTGACAATGTGCTGGTGGGTGAAAACGATCCAACGGAGATCGTGGGCGTACTGGACTGGGAAATGGCGACCATCGGCGACCCCATGGCCGACCTGGCCTATACGCTGTTGTCGTGGCCTGAGAAGAAAGTTCCGGGTACGACGGCTTTTGCCGCCCTGCCGCCAATCCTCCGGGATGCTGTCTGCAGGGAAGAAATGGTCGAATACTATGAAAATTTATCCGGGCGACGGGTCGAGCACCTCCCGTTTTACTTCAGTTTCAATCTCTTTCGGTTGGGGGTCATCCTCCAGCAGATTTACTACCGATTTTACCATGGCATAACCAACGATGCCAGATTCGGTGCATTTAAAGATACCATCATTTTTCTGATGCAGGCCGCAAAAGCCGGTATGGATACATCAGACCGGTTTTAATCGGGACAATTACAAAGACCGCTCCATGTGGACAGGTCTTCATCAAATGGAGGATTCGTGCAAATATGCCAAAAAAACAAAAATCATGGGTACAAGGGGGCTTGAAATCTCAGAATTAATAATTATATTTATTGATTCTGATTGAAATTCTTATATAGCGCTTGACTAAATCCTAATTTTTTATTATATGCGCATTATAAAAATAAATCTACTTCATGGATAATAAAAAGATGGGAATTCAGGAAAGAAAAGAGCGGGAAAGAGAACGACGCAGACAACAAATTATTGTAGCCGCAAAACGGGTGTTTTCCGATAAGGGGTTTAACAAGGCGACCATGGAAGATATCGCCAGCGAGGCTGAACTGAGTCCCGGCACCCTTTATCTTTATTTCAAGAATAAAGAGGAATTATACGCATCCTTATCCTTACGGATTTTGCAATACTTCAACATCAGGGTTCAGCATGTCAACGACGAAAAAACGCTTGACCCGGAAGGCAAGATGAGGGTCCTTCGGGAAGCCATGTTTGATGTGTATAATTTCGATCCCTTGACCATCATCAACCTGTTTCATCTTCAATCCAGTGAGACCTTAAAAAACCTGAGCCCGGAATTTTTAGATGAAATCAACGAATTGTCCCGAAAATCCATCGGCGGCATTGCCAAAATCATTGAAGACGGCATCAAAAGCGGCGTTTTTATAGACAGACATCCCATTGCCCTTGCGGATATTTTCTGGTCCTTGTTCTCAGGGGTCATCCTGTGGGAAGCCAGTAAAAACATCCTGAACCAGGAAAAGGATTATTTGAAGAACACTTTGGACATTGCCTTTGATATTTTTACCAAAGGCATCACCAAAAGCATCCCCGCCACAAAAGCATAGAGATTTTAACCATACATTCGGGTGGGAAAGTCCACCGAAACCCTGACGATCAATTCAGTGCCGCAGAGGAGCAGCGGCCCTTTTCTTTTTTTTCCTTCTTTGTCATCGACCCGGCCGCCGGCCCGGGGCATCCAGTAAAATCCGTACGGCCATTAATCGTCAAGCAGCAGATAACTTACTAAATTGTTTTGCTTGACTAAATTAAGTGATCTATTATACATTATACAAAGCAGTGAATCGCATTCATTATCTGTTCGTTTTAAAGCGGCATTCATTTTTTTCAAATCCTTCGGAGGTTTTTCGGTGCATCTGAAATCAAAGTTCGATTCAGGAGAATTTGTCTTGTTGGCGGAAATGGAGCCCCCAAAAGGCGTGGATATTTCTGTGATGATGGAAAACGCTTCCCGGGTCAAGGGGGAAATAGATGCATTCGTGGTTCCGGAAATGAGCAATGCCGTTATGCGGATGAGTGCCCTGGGAGGGGCCCTGTTGTTGCAGAAAAACGGCATGGATACGGTAATGCAGGTTTGCTGCCGGGACCGTAACCGCCTGGCCCTTCAGGCCGACCTGCTTGCCGCAGGCGCCTCCGGCGTGAAACACATCATGGTCGTGACCGGTGAAGACCCGGGTTTCGGAGACCACCACCAGGCCAAGGCCGTATATGACCTTACCCTTCTTGAACTGCTGGACGCCATCGAGAAAATGGAAAACGGCCACGACATGTCCGGCATTGATTTATGTGGATCTCCCCAATTTCTGGTCGGTTCAACGGTGAATGCCGGTCTTTCGGCACAGGCTCTTGAATCGGAGCTTTCAGAGATGAATCAAAAAATTAAGAGCGGCGTGGATTTTTTTATCACGCCGCCTTTGTTTGACATCGCTTCCATCAAACCCTTTCTCTCATGTGTGGACCTTTCAAAAACTCCCATCATTCCAACGGTTTTATTGTTGAAATCGCTTGGAATGGCGAGGTACATGGCGCGAAACGTGAAACATGTCCATATCCCGGATGAATTGGTCAGGCGAATCCAGAATGCTCCGGACAAGGCTCGCGAATGTGTCAACATTGCCGCAGAAACAGTTCATGCCATTAAAGAACACGGTTTCAGCGGTGTGTGTATCTCAACCATCGGATGGGAAGACAAAGTCCCCGATATATTGAAAAATATTTCCTGAGGCGTGAAAATAGGGTTCTTTACAGGAAATGCCCCTGGTGTTTGTCTGAACAACAATGAATAAAGAATAGAGGTAAACTGAATGGACAGGGAAAAAGATCTGCAGAAAACGGCCCCGGAAGTTGACAGCCCTTTAGGATCGGTAATGGTTGTAGGCGGCGGCATCGCTGGAATGCAGTCGGCTCTTGATCTCGCGAATTCCGGCTATTATGTCTACCTTGTTGAGAAGTCGTCCGCCGTCGGCGGAATGATGTCCGAACTGGACAAAACCTTTCCCACCAACGACTGCGCCATGTGAGTGATCTCGCCCAAACTGGTCGAGGTCGGCCGGCATCTCAATATCGAACTCTTAACCAATACGGAATTAATGTCTCTTTCGGGGAGCCCTGGAAATTTCGCAGCCGGGATCCGGCAGGAACCGCGCTTTATCGATATGACGAAATGCACCAGTTGCGGCGAATGCGTCAAGGTATGCCCCATCTCGGTTCCGAACGAATACGACAAGGGCCTGTGCGACCGGAAGGCCATTTTCAAGAAATATGCCCAGGCCATACCCGGCGCGTATGCCATCAGCAAGCGGGGAACGGCTCCCTGCAAGGCGACTTGCCCGGCCCACGTGAGCATCCAGGGGTATATCGCCTTGATCAACCAGGGAAAATACCGCGAAGGGCTGGCTCTTTTCAAGCAGGAGCATCCGTTTCCGGGGATCTGCGGCAGAATCTGCCACCATCCCTGTGAAGGGGAATGCACCCGGAAGGATGTGGACCAGTCCCTGGCCATCCAGTATCTTCACCGGTTTATGGCCGATCGCGATATGGCTTCGGATACGCCTTACGTACCGGTGATTGAACAAAAGCGGGAAGAGAAAATTGCCGTTGTCGGTTCAGGACCGGCAGGACTGGCCGCTGCATATTTCCTGACCCTCAAAGGCTACGCCATAACCGTTTTTGAGAAACTGCCCATTGCCGGGGGAATGATGGCGGTGGGAATCCCCGAATACCGGCTGCCCAGAGATGTTTTAAGTGCCGAAATTTCAATGATCGAGCAGATGGGGGTGTCCATTAAGACAGGAGTTTCGTTCGGCTCGGACATTACTCTGGACAGCTTAAGGCGGGATGGTTTTTCCGCCGTCTATCTGGCAACGGGTCTTCATGAGAGCCGCAAACTGGGGATACCCGGGGAAGACCTCGAAAATGTGCTTGCCGGTGTCCCATTCCTCAGAAATGCGGCCCTGGGCCGGGAAATGGCTGTCGGCAAGTCCGTCGTCGTGATCGGGGGAGGAAACGTCGCCGTGGATGTGGCCTTGACGGCAAGGCGTCTGGGTGCAAAAAAGGTCAGGATGGTCTGTCTGGAATCCCGGACGGAAATGCCGGCCTGGGATTATGAAATTGAGGAGGCCCTGGAGGAGAATGTGGAAATCATCAACTCCTTCGGTCCCGGACGGTTTATCGGAAAAGACGGGAAATTTTCGGAGGCGGAATTCAAACGATGTACCTCCGTGTTCGATGAGAACAGACGGTTCAGTCCAAAATATGACGAATGCGACCTGCTGGCCCTCCAGGCGGATACGGTGATTGTGGCCATCGGGCAGATGGCCGATCTGTCTTTTGCAGCCTCAGAGAAGATTCAAACCACCCCTCCCGGCGGATTGGCCGCAGACCGGACGACATTTCAGACCCCCATTGAATGGGTGTTTGCCGGAGGCGATGTGGTATACGGGCCGAAATCCGTTGTGGAGGCCGTCGCCTGCGGAAAGGAAGCCGCCGAAAGCATCGACCGCTACATCAACGGCAGGGATCTTAAAGAAGGAAGAGAAAAGAACTGGACATTCGAGAAACCGGATACTTCCGGCGAACCCCTCAAAAAACGGCAGCCCATTGATAAAATCCCCGTTGCCCAAAGGGAGGGCAATTTCAATGAAGTCTCTTCGGGGTATGAAGAACCCACGGCCCTGGACGAAGCCTCCCGATGTTTAAAGTGCGGCATCTGTTCCGAATGCTATCAGTGCGTGGATGCCTGTATTGCAAAGGCCATTGTTCATGAAGACAAAGCATTGGAGCGGATTCTCAATGTCGGGTCCGTGGTGCTGTGTTCGGGCAGCCAGACCTATGATCCATCCGCCCTGGAGGATCAGTATCATTACCGGAGCAGCCCCAATGTGGTTACCAGCGCGGAATTTGAGCGAATCCTGAGCGCCTCCGGGCCCACCCTCGGGCATCTGGTCAGGCCGTCCGATCACAAGGAGCCTAAAAAAATTGCCTGGCTCCAGTGCGTCGGATCCCGGGATGCCAACCGGTGCGGAAATTCATATTGTTCGTCCGTTTGCTGCATGTATGCGGTTAAAGAATCCATGATCGCCAAGGAACATTCGGCGGAGGAACTGGATTGCGTGATTTTCAACATGGATATGCGAACCTTCGGCAAGGATTATGAAAAATACTACAACCGGGCTAAAAACGAAGCTGGCGTGCGGTTTGTCAAGTCCCGGATCCACACCGTCAATGAAGACCGGGAAACAGGCAACCTGAGGCTCGGGTTTGCCGATGAAAACGGCCGGCTTCTTACAGAAGACTTCGATATGGTGGTTCTTTCCGTAGGGCTGCAGATCTCCGAGCCTGCTGAGGCACTGGCCAAACGGCTGGATGTCCGGTTGAACAAACATCGCTTTGCGGATACCCCCCTGTTCGAGCCCGTATCCACATCGCGGGAGGGTGTTTATGCCTGCGGAACCTTCCAGGGACCGAAGGATATTCCGACATCGGTGATAGAGGCCAGCGCTGCAGCCCTGTCCGCAGGCAGGACCCTCTCTGCCGCACGCCATACCCTCACCAAAAAAATTGAAATTCCGGAAGAGATCGATGTTACGGGCCAGGAACCGCGAATCGGCGTATTTGTATGCAAATGCGGGATCAATATCGCCGGTGTGGTGGATGTGGAAGGGGTGAAAAATTATGCCGCCGGTCTTCCCCATGTGGTGTATGCCGGGGACAACCTGTTCACCTGTTCCCAGGATACCCAGGAGCAGATGAAAGAAATCATCGCCGAATACCGGTTGAACCGGGTGGTGGTGGCATCCTGCACTCCGAAAACCCATGAACCCATCTTCATGGATACCCTTCAAGGGACCGGCCTCAACAAATATCTCTTTGAAATGGCCAATATCCGGAACCAGAATTCCTGGATCCATTCGGACGAACCGGATAAAGCAACGGAAAAAGCAAAAGACCTCGTGAGAATGGCCGTAGCCCGTTCCGCATCCCTTTATCCTCTCCATGAAAAAGTGATTCCCGTCAACAAACGGGCCCTGGTGGTGGGGGGAGGCGTTGCGGGGATGAATGCCGCCCTGGGACTCGGGGACCAGGGATTTGAAGTGATTCTGGTGGAAAAAGAGGCGGAACTCGGCGGCATGGCCAACCGCCTCACCCGGACCATAGAAGGCGGCCAGATCGCACCTTATGTTCAAGCTCTCATACAAAAGACCAGAACCCATGCCCGTATCCAGGTGCTTACCCAGTCCCTGATCGTCGGCTTTACGGGGTTTAAAGGAAACTTCACCACCGAGGTGCTGGTCGGTCCGGGCATGTATGAACGAAAAATCGATCACGGCGCCGTAATTCTGGCAACCGGGGCAGGTGAATACCAGCCCGGAGAATTTCTTTACGGGGAAGACGAGCGGGTGCTGACCCAGGTGGAACTGGCCGGCCGTCTCGAGGAGGAAGGGGCGGCGGATTATAACCAGATCGTCATGATCCAGTGCGTGGGGTCGAGAAATGCGGAAAATCCCAACTGTTCCCGGATCTGCTGCCAGAGCGCCATTAAAAATGCCCTTCACATAAAGGAAATCAACCCCGATGCGAACATCTATATCCTGTATCGGGATATCCGGACCTATGGTTTTCTGGAGGATTATTACACCGAAGCCCGGCGCAAGGGAGTTCTCTTTTTCCGTTATGACCCCGAAGACCCGCCCGTTGCTGAGTCGACCGGAGAAGGCGTCCGGGTGACGTTTACGGACCATATTCTGGGCCGTAAACTTGCCGTTGACGCAGACCTTCTTGCCCTAAGCGCCGGCATGGTCCCCGAAGACACGGAGGAACTGGCCTCCATCATGAAACTGGCCCGCAATGAAGACGGTTATTTCATGGAAGCACATGTGAAATTAAGGCCGCTGGACATGGCCACGGAAGGAATCTTTGTGTGCGGAACAGCCCACAGCCCGCGGCTGGTTACGGAGACCATTTCCCAGGCTTACGCGGCCGCCTCCCGGGCATCGACGTTTCTGTCCCAGGACCGGATCACACTGTCAGCGGTAACGGCCCGGGTGGATCCGGACAAATGTGCATCCTGTCTGATTTGTGTACGGTCCTGCGCTTATCACGTTCCCCGAATCAACAAAGATGGGGTCAGTGAAATCGACGAGGCCCTGTGCCGCGGCTGCGGTGTCTGCGCGGCCGAATGTCCGGCCAAGGCCATTGAATTGAACTGGTATGAAGACGATCAGATCCTGTGCAAGGTGGAATCCTTACTGGAGGGCGTATTATGAGTGCGGACTTTGAACCGATCATTATCGCATTTTGTTGTAATTTCTGAGGGTATACCGCAGCGGACCTGGCAGGTTCCATGAGGCTTCACTACCCTTCAAGTGTCAAAATTGTGCGCGTCCCCTGTACCGGAAAGGTCGACGTCATCCATATCCTGAGGGCCTTTGAAAAAGGGGCGGACGGAGTTTACGTGGTGGGTTGCGAAGAGGGCAGTTGCCAATACACCAGCGGCAATTTCAGGGCCCGAAAACGGGTGGAGCAGGTGAAGCATCTGCTGGACGGCATCGGCATCGGGGGCGAAAGGGCGCAGATGTTCAATCTGTCTTCGGGAGAGGGCCCCCGGTTTGCAAAATTCGCCGTTGAAATGGATGAGCGCATTCGAAAGCTGGGACCCAATCCCATCAAGATCCGATCGGCGGAGAAAAAGACGGCCGCCTGATGCGGGACCACCAGGCGGTTTACCCATCAGATTCAGTAGAAAGGGCATTCACATGATTGTAGCGGACAAAAAACCTATTGAGGAAATCATTGAATCCGTCAAAGAGTTCAAAAAAATATTGATTCTCGGGTGCAATGAATGCGTAACGGTTTGCGAAGCCGGCGGTAAAAAGGAAGTGGGGATTCTGGCATCGGCGTTGAGAATGTTTTTCCTCAACCAGGGAAAAGACGTCAAAATTGACGAGCAGACCCTGGAACGCCAGTGTGATCATGAATATCTTGAAGAAATCAGGGATGTCGTCGATCAGTACGAGGCTATTTTGTCACTGGCCTGCGGGGTCGGGGTCCAGTTCACAGCGGAAAAATATCACAGCACGCCGATTTTGCCCGGCGTCAACACCTGCTTTCTCGGCGCCACCGAACAGCGTGGGCTCTGGACGGAGCGGTGTCAGGCGTGCGGGTCCTGCATTTTGGCGTTCACCGGCGGCATATGTCCGGTATCCCGATGCGCCAAGCGTCTTTTAAACGGACCGTGCGGGGGATCTTCCAAAGGAAAATGTGAAATCAGCAAGGATGTGGATTGCGCCTGGCAATTGATTATCGACCGGCTGAAAGCCCTGGGCAAGCTCGATGAATACGAAAAAGTGCAACCGATCAAGAACTGGTCTACGGACAGGGCCGGAGGACCCAGAAGAGTCGTCAGGGAGGATGTGGCGCTATGAACGTGAAGACACCGAGTAAACTGGAAAAAATTTTTGCGGCAGGGCATGTCGCGGTAACTTCTGAATGCGGGCCTCCCAGGGGAAGCGACCCGGACAGTATCGTCAAGAAGGCAGAACTTATCAAAAATCATGTGGACGCCATAAACGTCACGGATAATCAGACGTCGGTGGTCCGGATGAGCAGTCTTGCCGCCTGCATCCGTATCAAACTGATGGGCCTTGAACCGATTTTGCAAATGGTGACACGGGACCGAAACCGTATCGCCCTGCAGAGCGATATATTAGGGGCCGCATCTTTTGACATCCACAATATTCTTTGCCTTTCCGGAGATCATCAGAGTTTCGGGGACAACAAACAGGGGCAGAACGTCCATGATCTGGATTCCATGCAACTGGTTCAGACAGTGCGGTACATGCGGGATGAAGGAAAATTTCTCGGAGGGGAAGAAATCAAACGGCCTCCCCGGATGTTCGTAGGCGCGGCGGCCAACCCCTTTGCCGATCCTTTTGAGATACGGGTCCCCCGGCTGGCTAAAAAAGTGACCTGCGGCGCTGAATTTATCCAGACCCAGTGCATCTACAACCTGGATCGATTTGAAGAATGGATGAAGCGGATCAGGGACAGGGGGCTTCACGAAAAGGTTTATATCATGGCGGGCATGACTCCCATGAAATCGGTTGGTATGGCCCGGTATATGAAAAACAGGGTCCCGGGGATGGATGTTCCGGATGACGTCGTCAAACGGCTGGAGGGGACCCCAAAAGAAAAACAGGCCGAGGAAGGAATAAAGATTTGCGTTGAAGCCATGGAAAGGTTAAAATCATGCAAAGGAGTGGCCGGATTTCATATCATGGCCATTGAATGGGAGGAGAAGGTCCCGGAAATCGTGGAAAAGGCCGGCCTTTTTCCCAGACCGGCGGTGGATTGAACCCCATCCTCGCAGGTTTTCGTTTCAAGTGTTCCGTATTTTGGTTGAAATGCACAATTTTTGGAAAGGAGATGACACATGGCGGAAAAAAAGACAATTCTTGTTGTGGATGACGAACCTGATTTTGTTTCCATCGTTCAAAGCAATCTGGAAAAGGAGGGATTTACCGTCCGGGTTGCCTATGATGGCGTGGAAGGCATGGAAAAGGTCCGTCAATCCCCGCCGGATCTTATCGTTCTCGACGTGATGATGCCTGAAAAAGATGGCTACCAGATGTGCTCGGAGCTTAAAAGAGATGAAAAGTTCAGGGACATTCCCGTATTAATGCTGACGGCCGTTGCAGACCACGTTTCATCCACCCGCTATTCCCATTACGACGGAATGTCCATGGAGGCGGACGATTACCTGCCCAAACCGGCGACAGCCGAGGACATTACCCAGAGTGTTAAAAGTCTGCTGAACCTTTAGCGCTCTGTCAGGACCTGTGTGCAACAGCCCTTCCCATGTCATGGGGTAAGGGCTTTTTACCCTCCCCAGCTCTGGATCTAAAGCGGATGAACGACATCTTCTCATTGCGAAATCAAAGACCTGAGATCGGCACAAGGGTGTATTGCATATTAAGCGATGAGCGGGTGTTTCAATCCAAATCTCCGGTTATCTTTTCAACGGTCATGCAACGGGTAGGATTAAAAGGTATTTATGTTCCCTTGATGGTAAAGCCGGAAAAATTGGGAGAGGCCATTCACGGCCTCAAAGTATTGAATATTGCGGGCGCCAACATCACGGTACCTTATAAGGAATCCATGATTCCTTTTTTGGATACGCTTTCCGAAAGCGCCAATATCATCGGCGCCATCAATACCATCGCGAGGGATGGGGACAGGCTCAAAGGGTACAACACCAACGCCATCGGGTTGATGGACACATTCGAGTCCATCGGTTTCGATCCCACAGGCAAAACCGCACTTGTCTTCGGCTCCGGCGGGGCTGCACGCTCGGTAACCTTTATCCTGAACTGGTTAAGGACCAATACGGTTTTCATCGCAGCCAGAAATATTCAAAAAGCCGAAAGGCTTGCCGAAAAACTCGGGGGAATGGCGGTTTCCTTATCAGAACTTCAAGAAGAATCCATTTCAGCCCATATCATTGTGAACGCCACTTCAGCATCCGGTTACCATGAAGCCGAGGGTCTGGATGAAGTCGCGTCATCGCTGAATATGTCCCGATGTGAATTGCTTCTGGATCTCAATTACGGCAGAAGCGAGAATTTCTGGAAAGACCTGGCGTGCTCCCGGGGCGTCCGTTTTATGGATGGCCTTTCGACGCTGGCGAACCAGGCAAAACGGACTTTTGCCTTATGGACAGGGATACAGGTGGACCCGGCGGAATTCCTGCGGGCAATGGATGGTGGTGTTTAGCGGTTTTATGGGCTTTACTCCTTCCTGATGGGCAGCATCACCGAGAACGTCGACCCCGTGCCCGGGGTGCTGTCGACGGTAATGGAACCGCCTATGGAATCCAGAAGGCCCTTGACGATGGAAAGACCCAGCCCCGTTCCGGTGATGAAACGGGTGCGTTCATTTTTGACCCGATAGAACTTGTCAAAAATTTTATCCAGATATTTGGCGTCAATGCCATAGCCGTTATCAGTGACATTGACCCGGACATTTCCCACCGCCTGCTCCACCCGAACCGTGATTTTCCCCCCCTCCTGGGTATAATTGATGGCATTGGTGATCAGGTTGCCGAAAATGCTTTCCAGGGCCATCGGGTCTGTCTTGAATTCCGGAAGGTTTTCCTCTGGAAGCACGAGGGTGAGAGTTTGTTTTTTGCTTCCGGCTTTTGACCTTAAAAAATCCACAATGCTTTTCAGAAGGTCTTCCAGTCTGATGCTCCTGGGTTCGATGTGAGTTGAACCGGATTCAATTCTTGAAATATCCAAAAGGTCGCCGATGAGGAAAATCAGTCCCTGTGTTTTTTCTTTTGCCCGTGAAAGGATGTCCTGACCTTTCTGGGGCTCCTCCACGTCCGAATCTTTAATGACCTGGGCGAGCTGTTCATGAATGGTGGACAGGGGAGAGCGCAATTCATGGGAGACTTTGGCCACAAATTCCGATTTTAACCGGTCAAGGACTTTCATGGTGGAAATATCAACGAACATCACCACGGCCCCGAGGCATTCATTTCGTTCCCCCAATATGGGTTGGGCCCGTGAAAGAAGGTATTTGTCCGGTTCCGGTGAAAATTCATAGGTGGGGATGTCGCTGAAGTCGATGTACCTTCCTTTGGAGATGTCGATTACCAGCTGGCATAACTCTTCATCTGCGACATAATCATTAATGGGGGTATTCAGGGAAAATGTTTTGATGCCGAAGAGGTTTTTAAAAGCAGGATTCATCAAAACGACCTGGCCTTTGAGATTGGTCACCACCAGGGCATTGGGGAGAGATTCGATAATGGTCCGGATCCGGCTTTTCTCCATCCCCAGGTCGCTCAGGGTTCTTTGCCGTTCCAATTCCAGTTTTTTCTTTTCCATTCGGAGGCGTATGGTTTCCCTGGCCCGGTTGACCACGATACGAAGCTGGTCGGGTTCAAAGGGCTTGGGGATGAAATCATAAGCGCCCTGTTTCATGGCTTCGATGGCGGTCTCCAGCGTAGCAAACCCGGTAATGACGATGACCAGGATGTTACTGTCGATCTCCTTGATTCGGTTCAGCACTTCCATGCCGTCAATGCCCGGCATTTTCAGGTCCAGGAGCACGATATCGATGTCCTGGCTGACGATGGCATTCAGACCGTCTTCCCCGTTGCCCGCCGTCAGGACATTAAATCCCATACGATCCAGGATTCGCCTGGAGCCTTCACGGATGCTGGGTTCATCGTCAACCACCAGGACCTGCAGCGAATTTTTGTGAAGATCGTCATTCATTAAGGTTTTCTTTCTTTGGGGTCAGAGAGAGATCTACTACAAAAGTGGTTCCTTCCCCGGGCTTGCTTTCGGCCCGAATCGTTCCACCGTGATTTTGGACAATGCCGTATGCCATGCTGAGTCCCAGACCGGTTCCTTCTCCCTCTTCTTTGGTTGTAAAGAAAGGATCGAAAATATGGGGCATCACGTCATCCGGGATACCTGGGCCGGTGTCTGAAATTTCGATCCTTACCTGATTTTCTTTGGGCGAGAAGCTGGTTTTAACGGTGAGTTTTCCCTGCCCTTCCATGGCCTGGGCGGCATTTAAAATGATATTCATAAACAGGTGGTTGAGCTGCTGAATGTCTCCCGGGACATGGGGGAGGTCTTTATATAATTGTTTTTCAATGGCAATGTTATGAAAAAGAGTTTGATTTTCCAGCAGGAAAAGTGTCCGGGTGATGGCCTGATTGATATCATGCAGGCGCATTTCCTGCCGGGTTTGCCTGGCGAATTCCAGGAGCTCCTTAACCGTATCCCGGCATCGCTGGGCATCCTTTAATATCCTTCTCAAGTCTTCCAGGACGGGTTCCTCAAGCTGATGTTCTTCCATCACGAGTTTGGTGAAAAGCGTAATGCCTCCCAGTGGATTGTTCAACTGATGGGCCACGCCTGCGGCAAGCTTACCCAGGGAGGACATTTTTTCGGCCTGGAGCAGTTGAACCCGGGTCTGTTCCAGCTTCTTTTTCATCTGGATCTTTTCCCGAAGATCATGGAAAAAGCCAATGGTGGCCACTTCCGCGCCCTTTTCATAAACGATGGCCGCGTTAAGGCTGATGGGAATCACTTCTCCTGATTTTCTTAAAAAATCAACCTGAAGGGATTTAAGTTTTCCCTTGCCCCCGAATTCCTCGCTTCGAAGCTTTTTCATGACGTTTCTGGCGCCGTCTCCGGGGTAAACGTCTCTGATATTCAGGCTGCCAAGTGCTTTTTCAACGCTGTAACCGCTGATTTCCGATGCGGCCTCGTTGAAAATAAGGATCTTTCCCTTGAGATCTGCTGCGATGACCCCGTCAACGGAGCTCAGCATCAGGTTTCGCAGAAACGCGTTGGACCGCTTTAATTTTTCTTCCAGCCCGGCAAGGATGGGCAGATCAAAGTCCAATACGGCTACGGCTTCAACCTGGTCCTGCGAAAAAATGGGGTAAGCATAAAGGCAGGAACCGCGATCGTCTTGCGGAAAATCGTCGGCCTGCCCCTCCCAAATGGCCGGGCCTCCTGTCTTCAGCACATCGGTGGCCGGGCAGCCTGCACAGGGCTCCATGCGACTGCAATACAACTCATGGCATTTAGACCCTGGTAAATTCTGGCTTTCGTTTTTCAAACCGCCGGCATTGACGGCCATTATTCGATAATCAGTTGATATAACGAATAATTTGCGTTTAAAAGCGTCAATGGCCTTCAGCAGATAGGTACTGGATGGTTCGGGTTTCATCTTGTTCGCCGTGGTTGTTTCGACGATCAGGATTCATCGTCTTCATGATTCAAGGTATCGTCGGTTGCGGTTTCGAATACATCGTCGGGAGTTTCATCCCGTCCTTCTTCGGAAGCTTCATTGGCCATTTCCTGCAATGATTCTTCAGGAATCAGGCGATTGATCAGTGAATACCCCTCTCTGAAGGGTTTTTTGGTAATTTCAATTCTTAGGCGGGCCAGTTTTTCACCGCCGATTTTCAGGTAGACCAATATTTTTTTTAAAAATTCATTGTCTCCACGCAGTTCATTGGGGATCCGCCGCATGACTCTTTTATAGGTGGCGCAGAGATCGCCTGGAATTTCAAGCTCTTCCGTCATAAATTGTACCTTACCTTAATGACCCGTAACGATATGTTTTAGTTTATGATAAGAACGGATATGTCTTTTGAAAGGGTAAAAACTTTGTGGGACACACTTCCCAGGAAAAATTCCCTTATCCCTGAAATTCCGCGCCTTCCCATCACCAGAAGATCATATCCCCTTTGGGATTCATCAATAATATCCCTTGCGATGCCCCTTTTTTTCATGTGGGTTTTGATTTCAATATTTTTTTCATCAAAACCGGCTTTCAGCAGAATGTCCTTGGCTTTTGCAAGGGCGACGGTGATCAATTCTTTTTTCTTGTCTTCGAGAAGGCAGAAGTTGCTTTGCTGGGATTTGAAATATGGCGTCAGTTCGGGGCTGTTCAAGTCGCAAAGAGAAGCGGTGTCCTGGATAATGCTGAGAAGGGTGATTCGGCTTTTGGTATTAAAATTCTCGGCCAGATAATTGACGGATCGCAAGGCGTTATCAGAGTCGTCCAGCGCGACCAGAATTTTTTTCTCCATTTCTTATCTCCTTAACCCGATGGTTGGGCCACTTAATTTTTTAGTTTTCATAATAATATTATAAAAAAAATAGTCAATATTTTACAAGGACAAAGTTGCCTGAACAAAAACAAAGACCTTTGAACCGGCTCCCGGCTGGTGGGCGCCGTTTTTCAAAGGTCTTTCGGGTATGTTTTTTGTTAAAAATGATGAGATGTCAAATATTAATATATTTCTGAAAGATAACGTTCCATGTCCGTTACGGCTGTCAAAAACCCGGTACCCATGTTTGAAGCCAGGGTTACGAAGCGGAGACGGTCTTTTTGGAGCCCGATTTCTTCCAGTATTCGATGGGCGTCTTCAACCCTCCATCCGGCGTAAGTGTTCCCTTTTTCGGATTTGCAGTTTCCGGCATGGCAGGCCATGACCAAAACGCCATCGGCGCCTTCAACAAAGGCATTCATAATGTAGTCAAGGTCGACCTTTCCGGCGCAGGGAACTTTGATCATCTGAAGATTCGAAGGGGCTTTTTGACTGAAAGCATCGGCCATGAGTCCGGCTTCGTAAGCGGAATTCCGGCAGCAGAAAGCCACAATCCTGGGCCCGCTCCGGGGTGCCCCGTTCTTGATTTTTTCCATCATTTCCGCATCACTGTAATCCCCGATCTGAATGGCGTCCATGGGACATTCGCCGGCGCAGATCCCACACCCCTGACAGGCTACGGGGGAAATCACGGGTTTATTCTTGTCGTCCCAGTAGATCGCGCCATGGGGGCAGCATCGATAACAGGTGATGCAGAAGGTGCATTTGCCGATATCCAGAACAGCTTTGTTTTCAGGAACGAGGATCTTGCCGTCTCCTAAAAGTCCTTTAATTTCAAGAACGACATTTTCAACATCCATGAGGGCCGTGGTCATGGTCTGAATGTCCCGGGCGCCGGCAATGACAAAAATGCCTTCCCGGTTGGATTTTACGGGAAATCTGTGAACATTGTCGGTTTGAAGGAAGTTTCCGGGTCCCTCGTGAATTTTTAACATGTCCGCCAGCTCGGCGTTCATCTGGTCCGCGGTAGTTTCTTCATCAATGACGATGAGGTCCGCATCCAGTTCCATGGCTTTTCGAGTGACGGGATCGGTAAAGGAAAGGGTCTTCCCATCCGGGCTAACAGCCGGCATCTGGTTAAGCTTAAAGTAGGTTGCGCCCTGATCCCGGCTTTTCAGATAGATCCGTTCGAGCCCTTCCGCGGCAACCTTGAGGTTGCCGACAAAGATATAAGGTGTTGCGCCCTTGAAGGCTTCCAGGTCCAGCACGGCGCGGAAGATCCGCTCCATGACGACGGGGTTGCTCTCTTTGGCGAACCCTGCCAGGAAGGCGACGGTTTTGTTCTCCAGTCCTTTGCCGTCGGCGATCAGATTTTCCATCTGGGTCAGGCTTAATATCCGGTCCGAAAGATTCAACTGGTATTTTTCATTTAAACATCTGACTGAAAAATCAGTGGCCAAGACCATAGCGCCCACTTTTTTCTCAATTTCACCTTTGGCCGATCCCAGGCGTACGGTAAAATCTCCCGGGACTCCCATGGCCCCGGTCAGAGTTATTCCGGTCAGTGCGGTTACAGCGCTGTTGCCGGTAACGTCGCCGACCAGTTGATTGAGCCTTTTACGGCCCTCATCCTCCAGACCTTGCATGGATCTGGATTTATTGTCGGTTCCCAGCTCGGCCCCGGCGTCGATCAGGATTACCGGATACCCGGCCCTGGAAATTTGGCCGGCCGCTGAAAGACCGGTGTAACCGCCGCCGACGACTAAAACAGTGGTATTGAGTTTAATTTCTGCCATGTTGCCCTGTAATGTTTCGCTCATTTGCTTACCCCCAAATATTTTATCACCTCACCTGCGGCCTGTCCCGCATGGGCCATTGAAGCAGCAATCGTTTTGGGCCCTTCCACGGTTCCGGCGATAAAAACGCCCTGGTGGGTGGTCAAAGTTCGATTCAAGGAATCATTGGCGGCCATAAAACCATCTTCATTCAACCTGATTCCAAAGAGTTCGGCCAGGCTTGCGTTATCCGGTCCCGGCGTAATCCCCACCGAAAGGACAACCAGGTCGAATTCTTCTTCCACAGGCATCCCGTCTTCTTCATTCAGATACCGCATTTTCAGCCGGTCATTTTCCAGAGGAAATACGTCCACGGGGATGGTTCGGATAAATTTCATGGTTTCCTTGGATTTCTGGTAGAAGCAGGGGAAATTTTTACCGGCGTTTTGAATGTCCATGTAAAAAATGGAAATCTGGGCTTCGGGATTATTGAATTTGACATCCGAGGCCATTCTCATGGCATAGGGACAGCAGACCTGCGAACACCACAGATTGCCCAGACGCTCGTCCCGGCTTCCCACGCACTGAATAAATGCGATTTTTTCCGGGGCTTTCTGATCGGAGGGCTTGACGACACTGCCGAATTTTCGCTTGATCCCTTCCAGATCCATTCCGGTGATGACGTTGGTGAAGACGCCGTAACCGTAAGTGCGCTTGATACCCGCGTCAAACGGGGAAAATCCGCTGGCCACAACCACCGCATCCACTTCGAGACGTCCTTCGTTCCCCAGGTCGGCAAGGTCGACGGCGTCCTGGGAAATTTCCCCGGCTTTTGTTCTATCCACGACCACATAAAGGGGCGAGTTGTTTTTCGAGAAGCCTGTGAGAAGCCCGTTCTCGGCGTCATCCATGGCGGGTGAACTTTTTTTCAGTTTAACCTTGAATGTTTTCTGCTGATCGATGCTTTCCACTTCAGTGGCCAGGTGAACGCGAATACTCGGTGATTCAACCACTTTTTTCAGCATGTCCTCCACGGAGCAGGCGCCGCATTGAACACATTCGTCGGTAGCCTTGCAGCAGAAGCCGATGGCCTTTCCACCCAGAAAGCAGGTTTTTTCGACCAGTTCCACGTCAATGCCGAATCTGGACAGTTCCCAGGCCGCAGTGAGGCCGGCGATGCCGCCTCCGATGACCATTATTTTTTTATTTTCTGTACTCAATTGGAAACTCCTTGGTTAATAAAATTTTGGGTCAGGGCTATCCTGTTTTCCTTTAGACCTTCGGTCTGGGAAGGACCTTGGCGCGTTCCGCAATTTCAGGAACCATGTGCTCCCATTCAATGGCCATCAGATGAACGCCTGCAACACCTTTCATTTGCTTAAATTCTTCGATCTGCTCGCATGCGATTTTAATGCCTTCATCGGACTGAAGTTTTTTGTCGACACCCTGAAGACGTTTGATGATGTCATCCGGCACATCCATTCCCGGAACCTTGAGTTTCATGTATCGGGCCATACCAAGGCTCTTCATGGGAGTCACGCCGGCAAGGATGTATACTTTTTCAGTCAGCCCCATATCATTGGCCCGCTTGATCCATTCCCTCATTTTGACCATATTGAACACGCACTGGGTTTGAATGAAATCCACCCCGGCTTTAATTTTTTTGGCCAGACGATGCACCCGCCATTCAAAAGGTTCGGCAAAGGGGTTGGCCGCACCGCCGATGAAAAGTTTCGGAGGAACGTCTATGTCGGCGCCGCCCAGGAACTTTCCTTCATCCCGCATCTTTTTGACCATACCGATCAACTGGATGGAGTCGATATCAAAGACGCCCTTGGCGTGGGGATGGTCTCCGAACTGCATGTGGTCGCCCGAAAGGCATAAAATATTGCGGATTCCCAGGGCATAAGCGCCGAGGATGTCCGCCTGCATGGCAAGCCGGTTGCGATCCCGGCAAACCATCTGATAATTGGGTTCCAATCCTTCCTCTATGGCGATGAGGGCTGCGGCCCAGCTTGACATTCTCACCATTGCGGTCTGGTTGTCGGTAATGTTGACCATGTCCACATGACCGACCAGGGGTTTGGCTTTTTCCCGGACATGTTCGACATTGGCTCCTCGTGGAGGGCCGAGTTCCCCGGTAAAAGCAAACTGTCCTGATGTTAAAATTTTTTCAAGATTGCTTCCTGACTTCATATCCATAATTCCTTTTTTATTGATTCATCTGCAAAATGCCGACAAACGTTTCTTTCCCGGCCGATGCATCAGCGGGCCGCTTTTCGTCCTTTGTATGCAGGTTGAACAAGGGTCCGCGGCGTTGTGTTCCTCCAGTCGGTGGGAGGACAAATTTCCAGGATGCTGTCCAGCCGGTTCTGTTTGGAGAGCCGCTCGTAGATCATGTACCAGGCGCAGGGCTGTTCATTGCTGATTTCGCAATTTCCCTGGTTGGTTCCCCCGCAGGGGCCGTTAAACAGGCTTTTGGCGCACATGGTCACCGGGCAGATGCCTCCGGTCATGCCCAAAAAGCAACTCCCGCAGCCACGGCACTTTTCTTCGTACCACCCCACATCCCGGTTTGCCCCGATAAAGGCGGTGTCCACACCGGGAAAAACGGGTTTATCCGGAAATCGTTCAGCGAGAAACTGAACCCCTGCGCCACAGGCCAGAGATATCAGTGCATCATACTGTTCGACCAGATTTTCAATCTCGTCCAAAAATTCCATGTCGCACTGCCTTTCAACGGTAACACCTCCCGTCTCTACAGGTTTTTTTTCCATTTTGCCTGCAAGTTTCAGCTCGGCATTTAAAATGCCGACTTCTTTTTCGCCCCCTGCAAGACAAACGGCAACGCAGGTGCCACACCCCACGGTCAGAATTTTGTTGTAGCCGTTAATCAGGTTTCTGACCTCGTTCAAGGGTTTTCTTTCTGCAACGATCATAATGCCTCCTGTATAATATCTTCCCGGCATCATTAAAAAATTTAAGCATGCCAAAGAATGGTTTGACCAAATTGTATTTCATGCCAAAATAATTCATCGAAGTCAAGGAATCTAAAGCAATGAAGCGTATTTAATTAA
>DIKO01000032.1 GCA_002423615.1 Desulfobacteraceae bacterium UBA5616 | reverse complement strand
GTTGAGTTAACTGCATACCCACTATTAAATATTGGTATTGAACAAGCGCCTCCGGGATTTTTCTTAAGGCAATTCAATACGCTCCTCTCGGCCGGAGCACCCGCCATGCGGTCATGAAGATGATTTTCAGGTCCATCCACAGGGAGCAGTTCAACACGTAGTTTCGGTCCATTTCAACCCGTTCCCGGTAATCCTGGGTGTCGCTTCTTTTTCCCGCCTGCCAGGGTCCGGTAATCCCCGGTTTCATGGCGCAGTAGGTCAGGGCCATTTCCTTGTAATATTTGTCCAGTTCCTCGGAAACGATGGGCCTTGCCCCCACCACGCTCATCTGGCCCATCAGGGCATTGACGAACTGGGGAAGCTCATCCATGCTGGTTTTTCGCAGGATTTTGCCGATACGGGTGATCCTGGGGTCGTTTTTCAGTTTATAGGTCTGGTTCCATTCCTTCATCATATCCGGGTTTTCCGCCAGCATGGACTTTAATTTCCGGTCCGCATCCACATGCATGGTCCGGAACTTCAGGCACCCGAATTTTTTCCCGTTTTCCATGATGCGGGTGTGCCGGTAAAAAACCGGGCCGCCGTCTTCAAGCTTGATCAGAAGGACGATGACGAGCCATAGGGGAAATGTGGCGAGGATCACGATGGATGAAAAAAGGATGTCGAAAACCCTTTTCCAGGTGGGGAAAAGGTTCAGGTCCAGGAGATGCAGGTCGCCGAACTGGTGAATTTTTGTTTTCTGAATACCCATGGCGAACAGGTCGGGGACCAGATACACCTCAACGCCCTTGATGCCGAGTTTCCAGATGAGGGTGTTTATTTTTTCCTCGGCCCGCATGGGAAGGGCGATGAAAATCATGTCCACGGCATGGGACAGGGTGAATTCCGGGCATTCCGGAATATTGCCCAGTACCCGGGTGGAATGGGCCGGGGTTAACTGTATGAGGTGATTTGCAGGAAGGTGGTCGTCGAAAAACCCGGTGAGACGGATGCCCATCCACTTGTTTTCCGTCAGGTACCTGGCCAGAACGATGCCGGATTCCCCCGCGCCCACGATGACGGCGGTCCGCAGGTTCAGGCCTTTGGACCGGAACGAGGTCAGGAACAGCTTGGAGGTGATCCGGAAAAGGGAAAGCCCCAGGAACACGCAGAGGGCCCAGATTAAAAAGTCGTTTGATTTCAGCAGGGCCAGAGGCCAGAGGGATTTGAACTGTTCCGGGGTGCACAGGACCAGGACCAGCGCGTTGAAAAGGAGGATGACCAGAAGCCAGGCGAAAAAAAGGCGTTGGATCTGCTGGGACGGCCGGGTGCTGCGCCAGGATTTGTAAATATTGGCGAAGTGAAAAACCACCGGCAGAATCAGGCACCCGTAAATGGCCAGCATCCGGTAGAGATCCGACGGCATGTAATACCGGTTCAACCCCCAGGTGACGGCAAGGAGAATCAGGATATCGATGGCCCTTTGCAGAAAATTAAAGAGCAGGGAGTATTTTTTGACGAGGTTCATAGGTAAAAGGCGATAGGTAAGAGGCTATAGGCGTTCATCCACGATCATGGGATCCAGAATCCCCTTGACATCGTAAACGACGCAATTCCCGTTCATAAGACCGGCCGGATCCATGTTCGTGAACTGTTCATGGGCCACGGCCAGTATCATCGCATCATACCGGCCGTCGGGGATCAGGTCCTTCCGGGTCCTCAGGCCGTATTTCAGGAACACCTCATCGGGGTTTGCCCATGGATCATGGACATCCACGGTGATTCCATAATCCTCCAGCTCCCGGACAATGTCGATGACCCGGGTGTTGCGGATATCCGGGCAGTTTTCCTTGAAGGTGATGCCCAGGACCAGTGCCCTGGCGCCTTTCACGGCGATTCCCTTGGCGATCATGGTTTTGACGACCCGGCCGGCAACAAAGGCCCCCATGCCGTCATTGAGCCGCCTTCCGGCCAGAATGATTTCCGGGTGATACCCCACCTCCTGGGCCTTCTGGGCCAGGTAATAGGGGTCGACGCCGATGNNCCGATGCAGTGGCCGCCGACCAGGCCGGGCCGGAAAGGCAGAAAGTTCCACTTGGTGCCGGCGGCTTCAAGAACTTCAAGGGTGTCGATATCGAGGCGGTTGAAGATTTTCGCCAGTTCGTTGACAAAGGCGATGTTGATGTCCCGCTGGGCGTTTTCGATGACCTTGGCCGCTTCGGCGATTCTGATGGAGGATGCCGAATGGGTTCCCGCCGTGATGATGGAGCGGTAGAGGGCGTCGACCGCCCCGGCGGTTTTCGGGGTCGACCCGGAGGTGATCTTTTTAATCTGTGTGACGGTATGGGTTTTATCTCCGGGGTTGATCCGTTCCGGGGAATAGCCCGCAAAAAAATCCCGGTTGAAGGTCATCCCGGAAACCCGCTCGAGCACGGGGACGCAGACCTCCTCGGTTACGCCGGGGTACACGGTTGATTCGTAAACCACGATGTCGTTTTGCTTCAGCACCCCGCCGATGATTTCGCTGGCCCGGATCAGGGGCGTCAAATCAGGGCGGTTGTTTTTATCGATGGGGGTGGGGACCGTAACGATATAAACCGTGGCGTCCTTGATGCCGAGGACTTCTCCGGTGAGGAACAGCCCGCACATGGAGCCTTCCTTCAGGGGGTTCTCCTTGCGGATGATGTCCTGAAGGTCGGCGGTTTGGACCTCGAGGGTCGAATCCCTGTACCGGCTGAGTTCATGGATACGGGCCGGATTGATGTCAAATCCGGCTACGGGATATTTTTTGGCGAATTCCACCGCAAGGGGCAGGCCGACGTAACCCAGGCCGATGACGGCGATTCCGGCAGAAGATGAATTTGGCATTTGGGTCATGAGCCTTTTTTTAGGGGTTGTGGGGAACCGGCATGGACGGCAGGCGTTGAGCGGGAACGCTTTTCAGGCCGGGATAGGCCTTGTCCTTATCCGAGAGCAGGGGGGTTGCGGCGGGCCAGTCGATTCCGATGTCCGGGTCCGACCACAGGATCCCCTTTTCGTTTTCCGGTGAATAATAATCGGTGCATTTATAGGCAAAAAGAGCCGTTGGGCTGATCACGCAGAAGCCGTGGGCGAACCCTTCCGGGATGAAAAACTGAAGCCGGTTGTCCTGGGAAAGACGAATCCCGAACCACTTGCCGAAGTCGGCGGAACCCTTGCGGATATCCACGGCCACGTCAAACACTTCGCCCTGGAGGACCTGGACCAGCTTGGCCTGGGCATGGGGATATTGATAGTGAAGCCCCCTCAGGGTCCCCTGAACCGAAAAAGAGAGGTTGTCCTGGACGAACGCGCAGTCAATACCCACTGACCCGTATCTTTCCTTCTGATAGGTTTCCATGAAAAAGCCGCGATGGTCTCCATGGACAAAAGGTTCAAGAATCAAGAGACCGTTGATGGGGGCAGGGTGGATTTTCATGCAAATAAGCGACGGCTATGGATTGTCCTTAAAGAGAAACGGTTTTCCGGTTCTTTCGGCGAAAATTTCATAGATGTCCTTACGATGCCCGACATAATGAATCTCCAAGGATTCATCGTCATCATTGAGCTTATAAATAATCCGAAACCTCCCTGCCCTGAAAGATCTGTAACCGGACAATTCCCGTTCCAGTCTTTTGCCGGAATAGGGGTTTTGGGCAAGTTGATCCAGGCGCGAACGGACAATGGATTTGATTTCAGGATGCAGTCTGGCGACTTGCATACGTACGGTTTTCGAATACAGGAGGCGATAACTGATCATTCACCCCATACTTCCGCATGCGTATAAACTCGTTTGTTTTTGAAATCCTCCGCGGATGATTTTAGATCGGTTAACACTTTTTGATCCGCCAGTATATCAATCGTTTCAAGGAGCGCCTCATATCGGTCCGGAGTTATCATGACGCCTACAGCCTCTCCGTTTCGTGTCAGCATGATGGTTGAATCGTCTTCCTGCATATTTTTAAGGATATCGAGGAGCCCGTGTTTTACCTTTGTCACCGGCATAATTTTTTGGATATCGGTCATGTTGGGCCTCCCTTGTTGAAATAATAATGACCATTTTAATAAAAGGTCCTTTGAAAGTCAAGCGGAACGGAAAAGATGGCGGATGATAAGCCCATGGGGTATCGGTAAGGGTCAGAGCGTGCTTTTTTCCTGAACGAGTAGGGACAGCAGGTATTTGCCGTAAAACGTTTTTTCCAGGGGCCGGGCCAGTTTTTCAACCTGGTGAGCGTCGATGTAGTTCATGATATAGGCGATCTCTTCGATGCACCCGATGTTCAATCCCTGGCGGTCTTCGATGGTGCGGATGAAATTGGAGGCCTGGATGAGGCTTTCGTGGGTGCCGGTGTCCAGCCAGGCGATGCCCCTTCCCAGCTTCCGGACGAAGAGGCGGCCGGCATTCAAATAGGCCCTGTTGACGTCGGTGATTTCAAGCTCCCCCCGGGGGGACGGCTTTAATCCCCGCGCGATGCCGATGACGTCGTTGTCGTAAAAATAAAGCCCTGTCACCGCCCAATTGGACCTGGGGTGCTGGGGTTTTTCCTCGATGTCCACGGCACGGCCCTCCTTGTCGAAGGTGACGACCCCGTACCGTTCCGGGTCCTTGACCCAGTAGCCGAAAACAATCCCGCCGGATTCCAGGGTCGCCGCCGCCTGTTGGACCTTGTCCGTCATGCCGTGGCCGTAGAAGATATTGTCCCCCAGGATGAGGGAGACTTTTCCGCTCCCCACAAAATTTCCGCCGATGATAAAGGCCTGGGCCAGTCCCTCGGGCCTGGGCTGTTCCGCGTACTCCAGAAACATCCCCCACTGGGACCCGTCCCCCAGGAGGCGCTTGAACTGGGGCAGGTCATCGGGTGTGGAAATGATCAGGATTTCCCGGATCCCCGCCAGCATCAGGGTGGAGAGCGGATAATAGATCATGGGCTTGTCGTAAACCGGCAGAAGCTGTTTGCTGACGGCCTGCGTTACAGGATAAAGCCGGGTGCCGGAACCCCCGGCGAGGATGATGCCTTTCATGGAAACCTCGGTATTATAGGCGATAGGCTATAGGTTATGGGTGATGGTTTATAATGACAGTTTGGATAGGATTGCGCGAAGATATTGTTGAATATCCCGAGGCCCGGTTTTAGCGATCTGGAAAACCTGTTTCAATTCCATTTTTGCATATTCATGTACCATAAGGTTTCGAAAGCCGATGGCCTTTACCATCTGTTCGGTGATATCATTTGAAATGTATCCTTTTTCTTCCAAAAGATAGATAAATT
>DIKO01000070.1 GCA_002423615.1 Desulfobacteraceae bacterium UBA5616 | reverse complement strand
GGTCCTTACGGATTCATATCTTTCCCTCTTCGGCGGTTCCGTCCTTCCCGTTTTATATCTTTCTCCATATTGATATTCAGGCCTTTTTGAATTCTTCCCGTCAAGGTATCGCGATTCATTTCTGTCTCCGACAGGGGATTTGTACCTGTCTGAGTCATATCGCTCTCTGTTCGGGGATCGGGTCCTTACGGATTCATATCTTTCCCTCTTCGGCGGTTCCGTCCTTCCCGTTTTATATCTTTCTCCATATTGATATTCAGGCCTTTTTGAATTCTTCCCGTCAAGGTATCGCGATTCATTTCTGTCTCCGACAGGGGATTTGTACCTGTCTGAGTCATATCGCTCTCTGTTCGGGGATCGGGTCCTTCCGGAATCATGTCTTTCCGGACGAAAATGTCTGCCCTGATATCGGTGCCGTTCGGTATGGTAAGTCCGGTATGCGCGATCCCTTTCCCGGACGATGTCCCTGTATCGGTGCTTTCGCAATGAATGGGGCAGAGCGTTATATTTTATGGATCCCCATGAACCATTATAGTAATGCGACCTGTACCAGCGGTCCCCGTGATACAAATAGTAATACCGATCAATATAAAACAGGTCGTAAGGTATCCCGATTGCCGCATAGAAACCGATAGAGGAGGGATATAAGAATAGAGGGGGTTCATTGATGACCACCCGTGGGCCGTCATCATAATAATACCCGCGATCATCGTATGGTGCAGCCACAACGCAGCCGCCGGCGGACCAACTCAGTACCATCAAGATACCGAGGCCGATAAGAATATGTATTTTCCTCATGTTGGAAACTCCTTTTCGTCATTGTTATGTCGATTAAGACGTTTCTTTCCGACTTTTTGATGACATAAATCCGAAGCCGAATTTGAACCCGGAAATCAATAGCCTTCCCAAGGTCCAGGACTTGATAAGCCGGCCGGACAAATTCCTTGAATTTTCCATAACCCCTTGATTTGAGATAACCAATCTTTATTATTGACGAATTGTATATCTTTGAGTTAAATATACCTACTGTCCTTCTCCGGCCTGACCTCAAAAGCAGGAGGTTCATTTGGATCTCTCCGATTTTACTTTTTTGACATTTGTGTTGACAGCCGAAACCCATTGGGCTATAAGGCTTTCAACAATTGATGCGGGGTGGAGCAGTCTGGTAGCTCGTCGGGCTCATAACCCGAAGGTCGTTGGTTCAAATCCAGCCCCCGCTACCATCAAACAAACAAGGACTTGGAAGAAATTTTGAGTCCTTTTTTTCTGTTTCAAATCCTTTTGGTGGTCATCGTCAGTATCCGACCAACGATAAAGTTCCAGTAACCCAAGATAGAATCGGATCCATAATGTCTGAACAATCATTTTGTGATTATTATGAGGCTATTCAGGTAAGTCCCAAAGCCGATCTGGAGACAATTGAAAGAGTCTACCGTTTACTGGCAAAGAAATATCATACGGACAACAAAATTACAGGCAACCTTGAAAAATTTCAAAGTTTAACCACAGCCTATAAAGTCTTATCGAATCCGGAAACCCGTGCCGCCTATGACGCCAATTATGATGAGGCTAAAAAACATCAATGGAAAGAAATCTACAAGGCATACGACGCAATTGGATTTGAATCAGACCAACAAATTCGTCGCATGATCCTGTCCATCCTTTACACCAAACGTCGGGAAAATCCTTCCAATGCAGGAGTTGGCATTGTGCAGATAGAAAATTTGATGGAATGGCCGGCGGAAACATTGGATTTTCATGTCTGGTACCTGAAAGAAAAGGAATTGATTAAACGAACCGATACCGGCTCAATTGAAATTACGGCCAATGGAGTGGATAAGATTGAAAAGGATGGGCTGATTTTAAGAAATGACAGATTGTTAACCAGAGATACGGATACCCCTGAGGACGGGCAGAATCTATATCTTGAAGATTTGCCGAAACCAGCCTCATAATACATGTTCAGATGGTGATATCGCCTGTTTCCCGCCTTCTCGGCATGAACAACCCGGAACCTGCTCTTGATAGGCCTTACAGGGATCATTCTGAAAGGCCTTTTTAATTTTCTTACCCTGTTGCTGCCCAAGGGGGATCCTGCACAGGAATACTGAATATTTACCCCTGAAATTTTTTTTTATTTTTTTTTGTCGGGTCGCCTGCCATTTTTAATTTATCAAGTTATTCCTCAATGTTATGCTTGTTGTACCACATTGTAGCGTCAGAATTTCCCTACAGACAAACCAGAAATTTAGGTGTATAAAGAGTTCTTATGCCGTATTGAGCTCTAACCCACCCTTCTGTAACACCAAGGGCGGGTTCCCGCAGCGGTCAGGGTATCCTTCGGCGCATGTTACGGGAAGCCCGAAACGGCACAGCAAGGGCCTGATAAACCAAATTTATTCATTATATCAATAATATAAACCATCTCATGGGTGTAACCCAAGGGGCGGAGCTATCATTGCCTTACAGGGAAACGATGGGTTCAGCGCAACCCATCATCATCGACCGCGTATGAATCCGGAAAACGATGGGTTTCGCTGCGCTTCACCTATCCTACAGGGAGTTACTTTGGTGAGTCCGCAAGTAATTCCTGCACAGCAGGGCCAGATTGAGGATATGAAAAAATGGCTGCTTCAAAAGAAGCTATTATAAAGGACATAAAAAGATATATAGCTGAGTTAAGGAAAAACGGTGTCCCAATCCAGCGGGCAATGCTGTTTGGTTCCTGGGCGAGGGGGACGGTCCGTGAGGAAAGTGACGTGGATGTTGCCCTGATATCAACTGCTTTTACGGGTGACAGGTTTCAAGACAGAAGAAAAATTATCCCCATGCGCAGAAAAATAAATAATCGCATCGAACCCATTCCCTTTGACCCGCTGACCTTTGCAATGGGCGGTAATCTGGTGGATGAAATTATTAAACACGGCGAGGAAATAGTCTGAAACACCTGCGCTGGGAAACGATGGGTACAGCGCAGCCCATCCCAGGGCTTAAAATATAATGACCCCCTCATCCAAAATCTACGTCGCAGGCCATCGCGGGCTGGTGGGTTCGGCCATTTTGCGGAAACTCCGCGAACAGGGCTTCACGCGGCTGATCACCCGGAGCCGGGCCGAGCTGAACCTGCTGGACCAGGCGGCGGTTGCGTCCTTTTTCCAGGCGGAAAAACCCGAATATGTGTTTCTGGCCGCGGCCAAGGTCGGCGGCATCTACGCCAACAGCACCTTTCCCGCGGATTTCATCCACGAGAACCTCACCATCCAGACCCATGTCCTTCACCAGAGCCGGCAAAACGGCGTCAAGAGCCTCCTTTTCCTGGGCAGCTCCTGCATCTATCCCAGGCTGTGCCCCCAGCCCATCAAGGAAGAATACCTGATGACCGGCCCCCTGGAGGCCACCAACAGCGCCTATGCCGTGGCCAAAATCGCCGGCATCGAGATGTGCCGGGCCTGCAACCGGCAGTACGGCACCCGGTTCATCCCGGTGATGCCCACCAACCTTTACGGACCCAACGACAATTTCAACCTGGAAACCTCCCACGTGCTCCCGGCCATGATCCGCAAATTCCACCTGGCCAGGCTGGCCGTGGAAAAGGACTGGGAGGGCATCGATCAGGACGAGTCGGTTTTCGGGCCCATCCCCGGCGACATCCGCCAGGCCATTGCGGCCGTGGATCCGCCTTCGGTGGTGCTCTGGGGCACCGGAACGCCGTTCCGGGAGTTTCTGCATGTGGACGACCTGGCCGACGCCTGCATCTTCCTGATGAGCCGGCCTCTGGAAGACACCGGCAGCCTCCTGGTCAACATCGGGACCGGCACGGACCTCAGCATCCGGGATCTGGCCGGTGAGATCGCGCAGGTCGTGGGCTATTCCGGAAAGATCGTCTGGGATACGACCAAACCCGACGGCACCCCGCGCAAGCTCCTGGATGTCTCATTTCTCAAAAACCTGGGGTGGCAGCCGGGGATCTCCCTCAGGGAGGGACTGCGCCGGACCTATGACTGGTACCGGGGAAAAACATGTTCATCCCCCTCCCCCTCACCCCTGGAACCCTGAACTCGGACACCTTTTATATATGAAAACAGCCCTCATCACCGGCATCACCGGCCAGGACGGCGCCTATCTGGCCGAGTTTCTGCTGGACAAAAACTATGTGGTCCACGGCATCAAACGGCGGGCCTCCCTGTTCAACACCCAGCGGGTGGATCATCTCTACCAGGACCTGCACGAGAAAAACCCCAGGTTCATCCTGCATTACGGGGACCTGACCGACGCCACCAACCTCATCCGCATCATCCAGGAAACCCGGCCGGATGAAATCTACAACCTGGCGGCCCAGAGCCACGTGAAGGTGTCGTTTGAAACGCCGGAATACACGGCCGACACGGACGCCCTGGGCACCCTGAGACTGCTGGAGGCCGTCCGCATCCTGGGACTGGAGAACAGGACCCGGTTTTACCAGGCCTCCACATCGGAGCTCTACGGCAAGGTCCGGGAGACGCCCCAGACGGAGAAAACCCCGTTTTACCCCCGGTCGCCCTATGCCGTGGCCAAGCTCTACG
>DIKO01000041.1:229-35116 GCA_002423615.1 Desulfobacteraceae bacterium UBA5616 | reverse complement strand
TGTCAACTAAATGGTGACATTACCAAGATTTCAGGGTCCGGACAAAAGATCCATGGCGAGACCGGACCAGTGTTCCATTTTTAAATTCCTTGCCGCCGGCATTTTTATCCATTGAAAACTGGAAAGTTCATCGGATGGATTGAACACCTCCGGGTTTTCAATCTCCGCGCTGTAAACCAGTCCGAAATGAACCTTTCCGACTTCTGTTGTTTCTTCGTTTATGACGCCCAGGAATTCAGGGTGTTGATTACGGCCTGAAATTCCGGTTTCTTCCAAGATTTCCCGGAAAAGCCCCGCTTCCACAAGGCTGGCCAGGCTTCCGTCTTTATCAAAGGTGTCCACCGGGTTGATGTGGCCTCCGATTCCCAGGGACCACAGGTTGTTCAATCTTTTTTCGCCGCCGTTTCTACGGTAGCAGGCCAGGAGGTTTTTTTCTCTGTTGCGGAATATTACATAAGGGATGATCTGTTTGAAAGACCTGTTTTGTTCCGCTTCTTCCCGTTCGAGCCAATGGAGTTTTGCGGCTTTTAACGACCCGAAAAATTCCTCAGGCCCAAGAGCCGTGCTCCCCATGGTCTTCAGCCAGTGATGCGGGAGGTCCTTTCTGGAAATACATAACACTTTTTCCTTCGCGTCCTTCATTTTTTGCTTCCTTTATACCTTTATATATACAGGCCCGGCAGTTCGCCATGATTCTTCTCCAGAAGGGTGATAATCTCCTTTTCCGCCTCCCGGAGCAGGCCCTGCCGAAGGGATTTCCGGACAAAGGCCGCCTTGAACCCGTTTCTGAGGATCAGAAGAATCTCCCACCAGCTTAATCCCCCGGGCGTCAGGCGGGCGGCCCGGTGCAGTTCGGTGGTGAAGTCCGTTCTCGAAATGCCGGCATTATCGGTATTCACCGTCACCCGGAGACCGGCGTCCAGATATTCTTTAAGCGGGTAAATTTCCCTCTCCCGGTTTTTGCGGGGAAAAAAATTGTCCCGGAATCCGACAATCTGGGTGTTGCTTGAGGGGCACATTTCAAGCGCGATGCCCCGGTCCCGGAACCTTTCCAGGAGAGCGGGATTGCCCTTCAGGGTAAGACCGTGACCGATGCGTTCGGCGTTGAGGTGATACACCGCCTCCCAGATGCTTTTAACATCCGCCGTTTCCCCGGCGTGAATGGTGAGGTGCAGGCATTTTTCCATCATGGGCAGAAATGCCGTTCTCATGTTCACGGGTGAGGCTGCTTTTTCCTCGCCGGCCAGGTCAAACCCCGCCAGAGAAGGAAAACCGTCGCCTGCCGGACCCATCAATTTTCCGGCCAGCTCGATCTGCTCGTATACCTTGCTCATCTGGCCGTGACGGCTGGCGATAAAGATGATGCCGTGGCGGAAAGTGCTGTACCTGGAGAGTTCCTTTTCCAGGATCGTCACAACCTCGCCCGGCGATAGCCCTCCGCGAAGGTAATTGACCGGGGAACATCTCAACTCCAGGTACCGTACCTGGTGTTCCTGGGCTTTCCGGCAAATGATGCGGCATGCGGCTTCCAGGCTTTCCCGGCTCTGGAGGAGTCCCGATCCCTGAACGTCTCCGAGTTTTTCATATGCGTCGAAGCCGATTCCACAAAATTCTTTTTCCTGAACACATGGGCCGTAGATGATCCTGTCCAGTCGTTCGGGCCGGTCCTGGAACAGCAGTACGAAGGCGGCCGTGCACAGGGGTTCGGGGACGCCTTCCACCGCTTCCCTCAGGTCCTTGAAAACGATTTCCCGATGAAGAATGTCCGGATCTTCCCGGGTTATCCGCTTTTTCCAGTGATCCAGAAAATTTCCAAGTCGATCCCGGTACCTTGAAATCTGAACCTTGTTGGCCTCGGCGATTTCAATGATTTCTTCCGCCCCGGCAATTCCCCCCAGATGGCAGTGAAGGTCGGTCTTGGGAAGCTTTTTCAAAAAAGCGAGTTCCCGCCCCCTGATATCCGGGTTTATACCAATACGGGTCTCCTTGAGTTTTTTAATGATATTCGTGGGCAGACTGTAAAGGGCCATGAAATTGGCGAGTTTTTCCCCTTCTACCATCCGGCCGGTGTAGTGGCAGTAAAGAAAAGCGGATTTTTCGATGATCTTTTCCACCACATCCACCAGAAAAGGTTCTGTCTCCACGGGCTTGATTTCCAATTCAATCCCACCGGCAATGGCCTGAGGGAGGATAAATGTATGGCTTCCTTGGATCTGAACCAGGTTTTCCTCGATGTCCAGGGCCGGGTTCCGGGCATAGCCTCCCACGACAATTGGGGTTACCGCATCGAGAAATTCCTCCGGGATGGGCGCAATAAACATTTCAGGGTCTGTCTGCCACTTCCTGAAATCTTTAATCGCCTCATTCTGGGTGACATGGAGCAGGGAATGGCACCCGAAAGCCGAAGCGGCCCGCTGGAGGTCCGAACTCATGGTTTTCCGGCCGCCGGCCAGTGAGAGCACTAAACGCCCTCCTTCCAGGGTATTGGCCGCACTCCACACCATTCTGAATATCGCTTCCGACATCAGGCGGCATTCCCCGGCTGTGGACAGGTTCCGGGTACCGGCCACTTTCCACACATACAATTCCGGGGCGATATGTCTGTCGAGGAATTCATACCATCGTAGCAGCGATTCAAGGGATTCCATGGCGAAACTGCCGCAGGTGGTCACCAGCCAGATCTGATCCACGGGCTGAATGTCGGTCTTTAACCTTTCACTGGAAATAGCCCCGGCTTCCGGGTGGTTCCGGTAAAGATCCACCACCCCGGGATTGGTAAATCCAATGATTTCAGGGACCAATTGCCAGGTCCCGAGGGTGGCGGCTAGGATGTTGGGCATATTATCTGCTTCCGAATTCAAAATTTTTAAAACGATTCTAAATTTGCAAAACTAATAGTCTTCGATATCTTTTTCTTCATCAAGTGTCAGCATTATCCATCCAAATGGCATTGGCTTTTTACCATTCTCCATGATACACCGCGTTCGAGTTGCCCCCATATCTGTTATGGGAGCTTTTGTTTTAGCGTTTTCACCCTGCCGCAGTTCATCAACAGAGAGTGATTCGAAATGGGAAAATCTTCCGATACGAAGCAACACCCGCCTCTTGGTATATTCTTTGTTGTTCCAGTAAGGGGACGATGGATCAATCGATACAAGATCTCCATTTTCCAACTTCCCTTGTGGGAATGTTTTTAAAATCGTATTCCAGCCTTCACCATTTTCAGATTTTCCATCGAATCGCTTCCCTTCAGCAACCATACGTCCCCAATAAAAGTCATTACAAGCCTTTAGAATTGTGCCGAGTAAAAAAGTTCTACCAAGATTCTCTCTAACATTACGATTATTCATCATTACTTTGTCAATGCGTAAAGACACTTTAAATTCAGGTGAGGTTGCACTATCAGCTCTGGATAGAATTCGTTCAACCCATATTTGAATATTTTCTGAGCCGGTTTTGCTTGGATTGAAATTAGCCGCACGGTCTATACGCGTAGAATTTTCCGGTAGCAAAGCATCTCCTACATGGATTAATCGAAAAATATCGCGATGGGTATCTTTGCCTAAGCGGTTAAGGGCATTTTCCTCTAAAATTTGCGCCCTCTTTTTAATATTTTCTCTAATAGTTAATTCATGGACTTTCTGCTTGGTTTCAGGATTAAGATTCGCAAAATGGTTCACCAAAGCTGTTCGAATTGCGCCTTTGATGCTTGAACCAGGAATAAAAGCTTGACCAGTATGTGGGTTGCGCGGCATCATTTCTACCTTGAACTGGTTGTTGGGATTTGAGACTTTGTCCTTAAATTCACTTTGAAAATCCTGTGCTGATCCTATTGCTGGAATTCCGTGCCGGTTTTCTACATGATGCCGTAAAAAATTCTGGATTTCTTTTAGATCTGCTTTTTCCAGAAAAACACTGAAACGTTCTCTTTCCTCCTGGGTAAGATCGTCGATGATCTGAGCTATGTTAAATTGAACCAAGGAATCTCCATTCAACAAAAATTCTGTAGGGTCGATTTCTTTTCCGCAACCGATATGGACAGGCGTAAGCGTCTGGGCTGTGAAATGGTATGTTGTCATTAGGCCGCCTCCGTAAAAAAAACTGGCAGGTGGAAAGCATGGTGTTTAATAAAATTCAGGCTTTTATCATGATGAATATCGCCTAATAGCTCGCCGTATAGCGGCTTCCCGGTAGGTGTAAAAGTAGCCCCGGGCTTTGCCATAAGGATTGGATATTTAAAAGGGCTATACATACCAGCAGCATAATGCCCACCCAATTTACCATAATGGGTATGTTGCTTATAGCGAGGATTTTCCATATTTGTTGTGATTATTCCATGAGAAAGACTCATGGCCCGAGAACCTGATGCTTTGAAAAGCCGGGTTTCTTCACTGATTTCGAACTGAAAGGCTCCTTTACCCGTGCTCGCATTTGCACCAAACCCAGAGGTACCGATAAATTTAAACAAAATTTCCAACCTGTCTTGGCAGCTTTCATTCGCAAACATAAAAAGCTGAAACCTCGTTTTCTCTTGAGGAAATTTAAAGTTTTCAACAAACAGTCCACCTGTTTCAGGTGTTCGTCCAGTTCTCCGATTAATTTGATTGTGAAAAAGATGTTCTGATTTAAAATTAATATCTTTTTCAAATGATTCGGATTTATGAGATTTCATAAGAGCCAGTTCAGACATAACGTCCCTCATGCAGAGAAATGTCTCCTCCCGAATATACACTGATTTTTTAGCATCTTTAAAAAGCTTGAGTGTTTCAATGTCATATTTTTCTGCTTTTCGGTACATTGGTTTAAGAAAGGGCTTTGGCAGCATACCTTCAGGCATCTGACTGGAAAAGAGCCATGGCTCCGATTCCTGTTGTTGAATCCATTTCTGAAGCGACTTTTCTCCTTCGGTATAACGGATAGCCCAGGCAATATGACCCCAAATGGTTCCAGAAGCCCATGGCTCCGAGATTGCCCCCGAAATCGGCCCTAATGGCGTTAAAGTAATTCGATAGTAGATCATATCATGCAACCCTCGATTGTCTGCTGAGTTTTGTCAGATCGATACTTTCAAATTTGTCTTGGATATCTTCATTATTCGTTTTCATATTTTTGAATTTCACCCGGCCATACCCTCGAGACCCAGACCCGCCCAGTGCATCCTGTTCAAGGAGTTTGATAATCGCATACAATTCCTCCAGATTTTCCATATCTTTTTTCCCGTCATCGTCCATATCAAAAACTCTATACACCATTTGCATGTCAAAGATGGCTCCGCCCGGAACTCTTTCTGTTTTACGGATGCCCCCATCCCTTGCTTTGCCCTTTATTCGGTCAATGCTGTTTTCAAATTTTTCTTCTGTAAATGGAAGGCCTCTTTCAACGATTTTCTCCCTCCATTCAGGGTTGAGAAAAGAATCCCGGACCACAAGCCTTGTCGGGCCGGCATCCCAGTTTTTATTTGTGGTTCCAAAAATTCGAAGAATTGGGTCGTGTGATAACTTTACCGGGTCATTCTCACCCCCGCCATCCCATATTTTCCCATTCTGGTCGACACGTCCGGTCGCCCATTCCATCATGCAACGAAGCTTTCCTTTTAGAGATGAGCCCGGTATGAAGGGTTCACCGGTATATGGGTTTTTGACAACTGGATTGTCCACGCCCCCTATTTCAACTGCATCCTTGCCTGCCCCGATGTGAAGACCGGTCAAAACCTCTATTTGTCCTGTTATCATGTGACTGTTTAAAAGTTTCATAATTACCCCCTTTAATCCTCTCTATCTCTCAGGTGAATAGAATTTATGAAAGGCCACCACAGATTCAAAGACTTTGATAAAAGCCTTGAAGTCATTCAAATCTTTAATGGAGGCAACATGATCAAAAATAAATTGTGTGAATTCAGGGGGAGCCACCCTTCTTTTTTCCGCATAGACTGCCTTGGCCTTAAACATGACAATCAGGGCGCGATCCCTTTCAAAGTTTGCCTGCTGAGCCTGAAGATCCTTTCCTGACATTATTTTCCGTTCAATGGCCTTAAGGTCGTCATAAAAGCGTCTCATTTGAGTTGTTTTTAGGTCCTTGCAATTGAGCGCCGTTTCTCCGGCTTTGGAATCAAGCAACTCTGGATCGAGAATCTTTTTTTCGTCATCTTTATAATAGGTTAAAGCTTTTGGCTCGGGCAACTGACGCGTGGTGCCTTGGCTGGGTTGCTGGCGGTAATCTTGTCCTTGGCGATTTCGTTGAGGCTGCCCTTGTCTGGAATTCTGCTGATACTGAGCCATAAGTCCTCCTTTGTGGTTAAATGGTTTTTTTATTTTGAGCCCTCATTTTCTGTTCCGGTATAATGCAATGCTGATCGGCAAACGCCACCCGATTATATTCGGATCTTTTTGGGTCAACCGGCAAAGATCATCCAGTCCAATTCGTTCAAGCCAATTCAAAATATTTTGGTCTCTTTCCCTTTTATTGTGCCCTTTTATATTACGAGCCAAATGATATGCCAGTTTTGCACGCCATCCAGCCTTGTTTACATCGCCTCTTGCAACGGCTTCAGCATCTTTGGCAATTTCCAAAATGTGATAGACAAAGCCGGTACTGACAGCGCTCTTCCCATTCATTTGCTTGTGTATCCAGTCGGCATCCTCAATTGCGCTGGCAAATTGTTCCCATGTCTTGGGGGCTTTCATCAAAGCGCAAATTTTATTTTTATCCTCGTCCTTATTCTTTGCTAACTTAAGGAATTCTTCTGCATCTTGGACAGCCCTATTAACGGGGTAGTTCGAATGCATGAGACTTAATCCGGCCGATATGGTGATGTTAGGATTATAGCCGGTGTACTGACTGAATGTTTCATGCATTCGCTTTGCAAGAGCGTGCATCTGAAACCAGGGTCCGATAAGCAGTAAATCATCCCCTCCCGCATAAATCGTGTATGTATCCGGGAATTCTCTTTTAATAACACCTTGAAGATAACCCGTGAAATAAAGATCCATCATCCGTGAAAGTTGGGCCAACCGGGACAGGGTAAAACGGTTCTTTTTTGATTCTTCTTGCTTGAGTCCAAAGCTGAAGATAAAACCCAGATAATCCACATCTGCTTTAAGAAGCCCCAAGAATGGCTTCCCCTTATATTTTCCCTTCTCATCGCATTCCTTTGCTTCTGCGCCGATATGCGCAAAAGTTTTTGGCATTCCTGAAAAAAACAGGTTTTCCTCACCGGTTTCTGAAATACCTTCGTAGCGTTTGAGATCATATTCACTTTCGAATCTTGGAATATGATTTGCAAGAATTCGGAAAGCCCAAGGCATATCGCTATTTTCCAGCTTTAAACTTCGGATGGACAATGTATTTTTATCCACTTCCGGGGTTTTATCTCCCTCAATTAAAAACAAATCAATGCCCATGATATTTAGCGGTTTTTCAATTAAGCCAGGGCTTTTCGCCCAGACCATGTATGCAGAAGATGTCAGTCGTTTTCCTGTTTCAACTTCCTTCTGACATATTACACATCTGTATTCATTATCAAAATTAACCTGCGCCGGTCTGATCCCGCACGCAGAACAGGATCTGTCATAGGGAAATTCTCGCTTCATGACACCCTGGACGCATGTGCTTAATGGATGCTGTTTGGCATTTTCTACAGCAATGGCCAGTTCATCCATTATGTTCTCAAAATCGCCGGCTTTAAAGGATTGACCGGGGAAGGGTTTTGTCATCGCCATATTCAGTGCAAGACTTCCCGAATAATTTTCTAAAAGCCATGAATCAAATTCCCCTCTAAGGTTGTTAAGAACATCCTGAATATTTTGCACATTGGGGACCAGAATAAGAAACCTTCCTCCAGCTTGTTGTATAAGGCAAGACACGGGGAGCCCAAACGCATCCAATGTTCTAATAGAAGCAGCTTCCGAAATTGCGCCCAACATAAACGAACGGGCGCGTAAAATTTTATTGACGCCTTTAACGCCTTGGCTTTCAAGAGTGAACAACGTGCTCTGGAGCCCGGAAAGGTCTCCTGAGATAAATCGGAATTTTTGCTGAGTATCATTTTTTATTGCATTCTTGTTTCCGAGTTCCCCCATCATTTCATGATAACGGTAAAGACAGGCGGAAATCGCTGCGGTAGTGCGGGAATGATCGTAAAGTGAAATATCCGGAATGTCCATCGTACTCGATGGAATGGCCCATGTATATCGTTCAAGGAGAGAGAGCACAATTTCTTCAAAGAGCCTGTTCGTGAGCTTTGGCATTTTATTTATTTTAACGAAATCAGCATAGCATTTATTCCATATTTTCATGTATTTATCAGGCATATCCAAATCTTCACCATTCCAGCTATGAGGAATCAGGGCATTTGGATCATGCGGGTCAAGTACGCCGAGATTATAGGCGTTGCTTATTCCAAATTTTCTATTTGGGTCTATAATAATCTCGTCGAATATGCATTTCAATGGAAGACGTCTATACGTTTCCCTTGAAGTTGGGCTGTAATCTCCTTCATCGTCACTTTTCCGGTCCATACCAGCGGAATACCTGTCTGCCTGTGTGATGATCCAAGCGATTGAAGAATCAGGGGCATTTTCGGGGTTGTGATGAAAGCTGGCAATATTGCTAATTTTATCAATATCAAGCCCTTCAGGTAATTGAGTCATATGTTTTTTAAACAAATCGAAAAAAGCATTTGTGAAAAGGACATGCTGATGCGTGTAATTTTGGTATTTGCCTTTCGGACACAAAGTGGATTCCATGTCATATGCATCCCAATCGATGTTTTTAAATGATCCGTATGCTCGCTGAATCAGTTTCCCGATATCATGGAGCAGTGCACCTGTCACAACTTCGTTAATATTATAAGTCATATGGCCTCCCAGGCATTAGTATGGACAAATTCTATCAAATCAAAATATTTTATAATTCATGCATTCATGCAATGTTACCGCATAATCTTCAATTTTTATAAGTTAATTTCCAAAACCAGGCATTGCCCTCTGTTAAATTAAGCTCAACAGATCCGCTATCACGGCATTCTGCTGTCCCTTGTTTTTCGCGGTCGTCACCACATCAAATTTGGTAGTGGCCCTTCCATCGGTGCAACACCCTTCGATCCGGGATAAATCCCCTTTGGCCGAAGGCCTGAAATTGCTTTTCAACTGAAGATTCGGGTTGAAGTAGTGTGTGAAAATCCTCACCACGTAAGGTTTCCGGCAAAGATTTTCCAGAAATCCTTTCAAACCCCGCTGCCGCCCCGAGTTTTCATCCTCGAATTTGATCGCCTTGTCCTCGGGCCGAATGCCGCTGTCCGGCGGAAGCAGTTCTTCCCGGTTCTGCTGAAACCGGTAAATAAAGGTTTCATGGAAAAGCTGCCCGATGGCCGAAAGTCCGACGGCTTTTTCTCCGTCCACCTCGATTTCCTCGACAAGGCTTGAAAACCGCTCGTCTTTTCCACTTGGATTTTCCTTTGCATCCGATTCGGCCAGTTCATAAAAGAGGTTTGCGTTTTCCATCCAGAACCCCAAATCCAGGGAAACCGGCTGAGGCGGAAGGGTGATGACTTCGGAAAACTTTTCAAATAGATAGCACACCGGAATTTCCAAAGCCTGACCGATCATGCCGGCAAATGAAATCTGGGCTTTATATCCCCCGGTGGCGTTGATCAGAACCGATGGAGACCCGTGGCGCCGGACGATTTTGGCAATTTCCTTGACCAGATTTTTTAACCCCTCGGTTTTAAAACGCCGGGGGGACTGGTCCGTCAGGCCCTCAACGACGACGAGCTCGACTTTATCGAAGCATAAGCGATTCTGGCGGCGTTCGACATACGCCTTTAATATGGCGCCGATCTTTTGGCCGTCTTCGGTATCCGAAACCAGAAAATACAAATGATCGCGGCTATCCAGAAGCCCTTTGTCGATAATGCTGCTGATGGAATTTATCTCCGCCCCGTTCAACCGGTCGCCGGGATCCATTCCGGACAGCTCCAGAACGATTTCTTTGATATTCTGATTTCCGGGTTCAAATGCATGGCCGTGTTTTGCGGTCAGGTTACCTTTCAGACTGGTACCCACCGTACAGATTAAAACCCTCCTCATGAAATCCCCTCTTTACACATTTCTTTTGCTGTTTTGCCCCGAAACGCAGCCCGGATTTTTTCGGGCATGCTCTGAAAACCATGGCCAATATCCCATGGCTTTCCCAAAACCAGAAGCATTGCAACATTGCCGTTTGGATCCTTCCCGAACAACCGGTGTTCATTCCCCCACCGATTATACCCGTTCGATGGGTTATCACCCATCCCGCAGGTCAAAGACCCGGAAACCACCGTTCACAGTTCACAGTTCACCGTTCACCGTTCACCGTTCACCGCCACCCCCCTGTGGTCCTAAATCACCACCTCAATTCTCGATTTATCCATCCTTATGCCGTAGCAGGTATTGGGCCTTTTCCCCAGGGACGCGATTTCCAGGTCCTTCACCGCATAAATGCCGAATTTATTTTTCAGGATTCTGTTGGTCTTGGATTTGTAGCTGTTGAAATTTTTATCATTGAGGTCGATAATGCCGGACTCGCTCATTTCATCCACCGGCCGGGTGCCGCATATCCTTTTATAAAGATCCGTGATCTCCTGATGCCGATCGAGGACCTCGCTGATTTCAAGAAAACAGTCCGTACACGCCCCACAGGTTTCCCCGGATTTTTTACAGGCCTTCTTCCGCATGGCAAAAAACGCATAGAGGGCCATGTGGGCGGGCATCATGTCTTGTTCGCTTTTCTTGTAAACGATTTTTTTATCCACCAGGTTCACGGTGAGCCGGCCGGGCTCGTCCTTGATCAAAGACATCATCAGAGTGGCCGGGTCCTTGGGTCTTTTCAACATATCCGATGATAACTGGTCCCTGATGGATACAAAGGGCAGGGGAACCAGGTTGATCCGGGCGAATTCCGTTTTTTTCGTATAAGGTTGGCGGTTTTCGTCCTTCAACTCTATTTCCCGGGATATTTTCGGCGGATAATAAAAATCCCGGCTGCTTTCGAATTCCGGAGACACCAGCACATGAAACATCCGGTCCTGAGGCCTGCCGTACATCTGAGCGGCAAGGGACAGGCACGCGCTCATGGTTTTCCGGCCCCCGGCAATGGAAAAAAACAGGGCGTTGTCCGGGTTTTTTGTGAGATGAAACGTGAGTTCCAGGCATTTTTTTAACAGCCGTTCATTGTCTTTTTCATCGGTGATATCCGGGATTTCGTTGCCGTTTTCATCCGTGATCACATGAATGTTTTCATGGCCGAAGCCGATTTCGGACGGCGCAATCCCGAATTCCTTCAGATACTGGTAATAGGGGCCGGTTTTCCCGCACAGCAGGCCCGAATAGATTGTTTCCTTACCGGCGCGGGTGGTAACGACATGGATGGCGTCCACCTTGCGCTGGTCCTGGTGCAGGGCATACAGGGTTTCCGTGATCACCTGGGGAGATAGCCCGCAAACCGCCAGCAGAATATTCTTCATGAAAGAACCTCCCCCTGAATCCTGCCCAGACCGAAAGTGGTCTGTTTCCCCAGGTGGACTTTTTCGCAGAATCGCACCAGGGGCAAAAATTCCCCCAGTTCCCCTTCGTAAACCACGGACCCGGTCATGCCCCCCATGAGCATTTCCCGGTCCTGCCGGAAAGAAAACCGCCGCCAGTCAAACCATTCCAGGCGATCCTCGATGATTTTGACGGATTCCGCCCGTTTCACAAGGCCGTGGTAATCCAGGGGCGGATCTCCGTCTCCGTAATAAGCCGAAAGGGTTGAAATCCTTCTCAGCATGGCGCGGACCAGCACGTGAAAGGGAAGATCGGCTTTCAACCGGTTTTCAAACTTCAGCCGCAACGGGGTTTGAAGCGTCAGCTCCAATCGAAATAGGCCGGGCGGGCTTTCTCCCGTCAGGGGATCTATTTCAGGCAAATCATCGGGGACTGTCAGCCGCTTGTCCTCTGGCGAATAGATCGGCCTGTCTTCCATCATTACATGGATCAGACGGAATTCCGGCCGTTTGCCGTTGATCATTTTCCCGATGCCGATGCGGCTCATACGGTCAAAGGCATAGATGAAATAAGGAAGATGAACGTTGGTTTTTCCGAATAGAAGAAGGCGGAATTCAAAATCCGAGCCCTTTGGAAAGTGCGTGTCAGCGGTGTCCGGGGGTTCGATGACAAAAGGGTGGGGCCGGTCCATCCCCCTGGTTTTTCCTGCAGAATCGGCGAGAATTCCGGTCTCGAAGACCTGGACGTAAACACATCGTTCCTTCAGGAGGCAATCCGGGCAATCCCGGGTCTTGAGTGCGCAAACGACTTGTTTTAAAGCACGGCCGAAAATTCCCCGAAAGGTTGATCCCTTGTAATGGGGAAGGACGGCGTCATCTTCAAACCGGCATATAAGCCTGTATTCACCGTACAGCATGAGCACCTCGATTCAGTATCTGGAAACAGCGCGATGTTGGGATTCATATGAATGATCATGATATAGGGCATGCGGTTATAGGTTTGAAATCTTCGCAATGTTGCGGAGTGTGTTTGAAAGCCCGGTCGGACCACATCGGTTTCCCGCGACCCGGCAAAGGCGGGAATAAATTTTATACACCGAATCTTTTGGCCTGTCTGCAATAAACTTTGAATTTTTACATAAAATTGCAAAATCTGCTCAAACTTTACACCGGAGCGTTCTTCGATTTTTTCGGCAATCATCTGTGGTTCGATTTTTTATCCGGAAAAATTTCGGGGAGACCGATCTTCCTTTTGAATGAGAAAAATGGGTCTCCCCTCGGATGTTCAGCAATGTTACAAATTAATTGTTTTACGCGTTGTACCTGCCGATAATGGCAACGGCGGCAACATTTCGGAAAGGCGCGCCCCCCAGGTTATGGGTCAAGCCGAATTTCGGATTTTTAAGCTGCCGCTCTCCCGCCCGCCCGTGCAGCTGAAGATACATTTCATAGAGCATGCGAAGGCCTGAAGCACCGATGGGGTGGCCGAAACATTTTAGGCCGCCGTCCACCTGGCAGGGTACCCCGCCGTCAAGATCATAAAATCCGTCCAGGACGTCCTTCACCGCTTCCCCTCTTTTGGAGATCAGCAGGTCTTCCATGGTCACCAGTTCCGTAATGGAAAAACAGTCGTGGACCTCCATCATGCTGATCTCTTCGCGGGGGTTGGTAATGCCGGCTTCTTCGTAAGCACGCTTGGCGGCTGTTTCCGTGGTCACGAAGTGCTCGCCCTCCCATTCATTGTATTCCAGTTCATACCCGTTTGAAACCGCCAGCTGAAGGGCTTTTACCGACACCAGATCGGTTTTCCCCAACTTCTTCGCAATTTCCGGCGTGGTGACGATGGCGCAGGCCGAACCATCGGAAACCCCGCAGCAATCAAACAGGCCGAGGGGATCGGCGATGATCGGAGCGCCCATGATCTGTTCCATGGATACGGCTTTTTGCAAATGGGCTTTGGGATTCTTGGCCCCGTTCTGGTGGCTTTTCCAGGAAACGTGGGCAATGGCCTCCTTCAGGAGATCCCTGCTGATATTGTATTTGGCCCGGTAGGCACTGGCGAGCTGGGCGAAATTACCCGGCGCCGAACCGTTGGGCGCGGTCATATCGTTTAACGTGATATTGCCGGCCGGCGCCGGAAGTCCGCCATATCCCACATCTTTGAGTTTTTCAACGCCTAAAGCCAGACAGATATCATAAGCCCCTGAAGCAACGGCGTAAGTTGCGCCCCTGAATGCCTCGGTCCCGCTCGCACACATATTTTCGTTTCGGGTGACTGCGATATTGGGCAGCCGGAGGGCCATGTTCAACGGCAAAGCGCTTGTGCCCACCCCGAACTGCGGCGCGTTCGAGCCCAGCCAGGCAGCCTGGATTTCATTCTTGTCGATACCGGCATCGGCGATGCACTCCATAAACGCTTCGACCATCAGATCTTCCCCGTTGCTTTCCCATCGCTCGCCGAATTTCGAGCATCCCATACCCAATATAGCTACTTTATCTCTGATTCCTGCAGCCATGTTTTTCTCCTTTTATTTTACTGAGGTGTTGTCGATCGTCGCTTTCCAGAAATAACCGGAAAAGCCGCGCTTGTCGTCCTGATATTTTTTCCGGAAGGTCATTTTCATCCTTACCCCTACTTCCACGCTGTCCTGTGAACAGTCGGTGAAGTCAATGAGGATACGACCGCCGCCCTCAAACTGGATCATCCCGTATAGGACGGGCGGGTCAAGGGATGCCGCGAGGTTGTCTGCGGTAAACGTGAGGATCCTGGCCGACTTGTCTGCAAACTCATATTCTTCAAGGGAATCTACAGCCCCACACCCCGGTTTGACGCAAATTCTCTTTGCCGGTATCTGGGGTGTGCCGCATTCCCTGCACTTCCCTCCCACAAAACCCAGGATCATTTTGCGGTTCCGGAAGAGAGAGGAAAGCCCGGTTCGGGAATCCACATCCCCCCGGGCTCCCAGGTCGGTATCAATCAGGCCGTTGTACTGAAGCCATTTGGTATAGTTGTCCACCTCTTTTCGATTGGCCAGGCAGCCGGAAATGCCGGTTCGCCGCGGCATGTCTATTATCCTGTCCGTCACACGGAACAAAAGGGCGCAGGCCCCCTGCCCTATTCCGGCAACCATGAGGACATCCCCGGGTTTGGCGGTTTCAAGCTCTTTGGCCAGCATGACGAAAGGATGAGCGGCACCGCACTCGCCCACATTGGCCTGAAGGGTATCGCTGAGCTGTTCCGGTTTTGCGCCCACGGCTGCAGCGATATTAACCTGAAACCTACCGAAAATGCAGGGGAAAATCATTTTGGTGACGTCTTTTACCGAAACACCGGTTTTATTCAGAACACCCTTGAAAACCTCGGGGTAGATTTTGGAAAAACCCTCGTCCCGGATCCAGCGCTGTTCCCAGTTATAATCATATTTTGCTTCGGCACCGCGATAATGATCCACAAAATCGATGGCGGTGGCATAACCGCCCAGGTATTCCGCAATCACGTCGTCATTGCCCACAACCATGGCGCCGGCTCCGTCACCGAACAGCATCTCATCATTGGATGCCGCCTTGGTGCGCCTTTTATCGGACGCGGCAACAAGAATGGTTTGCTTGTCCCCGCCCTTGACCGCTTCCAGCGCCGTGATAAGGGCAATGGGGCCGACCTTGAGAGATGACGCAAAATCCGCCGCAGGATACCGTCAGGAAGGTTTAATGCGGCCTTGAGTATGCCGGCGTTATCCCTGTCGGTGAACGGCAATGTGGTTGACGCCAGATAAACGGCATCCAGTTTGGACTTGTCGACCCCCACAAGGGCATCCCGGCTTGCTGCAACCGCCATGGTCAGACTGTCTTCATCCCAGTTGGCCATGGAACGTTCACCCTTTGCAGCGCCGACAAGACCGGGCGCAAACCAGCTCATACTTTTTGCGATTGCAGCTCTGCTGAGCCTTTTCTGGGGAATGTAACCGCCGTAAGACACAATACCAGCCATAACTTTTCTCCTTTTTTAGATAATTATCGTTATCTCCATCGTGCAAAATCGATTTTCAACGCAATAAATGCCGGAGTCCTGATTTCATCACAACCCCTGAAAACCGGGCAGTTTGAATTTCAGGGTCACCTCTCCGGTATTTCCGTCAATACTGATCATCCGGTCATCACCGGATGAAGAGGTAAGTTTTTTCCCCGTGGCCATCTCAAGCAGGCCGCCGATAAATGCCATACCCGAGTTTAACACCGCTTCCATCCTTTCAGGGGGGTGCGCAGCAAAAACATCCGGACCCGGACCAGGTCCGCCGGGTTCAACGCCCTGACCCGATGGCAATGGAATCAACTCATCATCGGAAATGTCCTCATCATAGGCCAGGATCCGGTCTCCATCCTTTCCCAGAACTTCCGGGTTCAGGTAATGGGGGGTATCTTCGGGAATTTCATCCGCATCACGATTGATGATCCGCAGCATTTCAGGTTCTTCGCCCATCATCTCCCTCAGTTGGTTCAGGAGCTGGTTTCGTTTTTCACCTGAAAACTCGACCCTGTCCGGCCCGTCGTCAAACACCCCTTCAAACAGGTCGGTTTTCAACTGGATCCCGGCCATTATTTTTTCTTCAATGCTGAACTTGGAAATCAGGTTGACCACGTTTACTTTCCTGCTTTTCTGGCCGATCCGGTTAACCCGTCCGATCCGCTGGTTCAATTTCGACGGATTCCAGGGAAGCTCGAAATTGATAACACAATCTGCCGCCTGGAGGTTCAAACCGGTTCCGCCGGCATCCGTGGACAAAAAGACCTTGCAGTCCGGGTTATGGGTGAATTCATCGATGAGGGCATGGCGGTCTTTTACGGGTATTTTGCCGGTCAGTTCCACAAACTTGATCCCGGCGTCGGAAAGTCGCTTTCCGATGAGAAAGGTCATGGTGGTCCACTCGCTGAAAATCACCACCTTGCGTTGATTTTGAAGGACAAGCTCCTCCAGTATTCCTTCCAGTTCTGTGAGCTTGGGGGAGATATTGGTCTCCCGGTCGATCAGGTATGTGGAATCACAAACCCGGCGCATACAGAGCAGCAGTTCCGTGATCCGTCGCATATCGATGGGGGTGAGGAACTTCTTGGAAAGGATGGAGCTTAACACCCTGGCAAAACCGGAATGGATTTCCGCCTGTTCCGTGGTTAAATCGAGATAATAATTATTCGATACAACATCGGGCAGATCATCCAGAACCTCCTCTTTTTTTCGGCGTATGACCAGGGGCTTGAGTTTTTCCTTAAGCCCGCCCAGATTCCGGTATCCCAGAATCTTGCCATTTTTATTCCGGCTCAGCAGATAATGGTCTGCGGCGAATTTCCAGAGCGGAGACAACAGATGGGGATCCAGAAACTGCACGATGGAATAAACATCTTCCAGTTTGTTTTCAAGGGGTGTTCCGGTGAGAACCATGGCATGACGCCGGGGAATCGATTTAACCGCATCTGCGGTCTTGGTGGAAAAATTCTTGATCCGCTGGGCTTCGTCCAGGATGATGAGGTCCGGTTTGAATTGCCGAAGAATCAGAACATCCCGCAGCACGGCCTCATAATTGGTGATCTTAAAAAATGAGGCGTCATCCTTATAGATGGCGCGTCGCTGTGCGGCATTGCCGGTGACATCGATGGCGCTCTCCCCGGTGAAGCGTTTGATTTCCCGTTTCCACTGCTCTTTGAGAGAAGCCATGGTGATGACCAATACCTTTTGAAAATCAAAAACCGACTTTTTCAAAATTGCCAGTGCAATGGCCTGAAGGGTCTTCCCCAGACCCATTTCATCACCGATGAGAACCGATTTCCTGTACAAACCGAATTTGACCCCTTCTATCTGGTAGGGATACAGTTTGGCATTGAGGATTTCCAACGAAGGCAGGTCACCGGTCGCCATCATGTTCATTTGCCGGTTTTCCAGAAACCGGTTCAACCGGTCGAGCACACCGGCATTGATCCGGATCCTTTTATTTCCTTCAGTTTTGGCAATAAAATCGACCAGATCGGAAATGTCCGGTTTTCGATAATTCCCATTTTTGTCAAAATATTCGTTTAATACCCGATCAACACTCTTTAACTCCTTTGCCGGGCGTTCGTTGTACATGCGCGGTTGGTCCGCTGAAGAATCCCAGTAAATATCCACATAGGGAAATTTTTCCGATTCAAGGCGCTTTTTGAACCCCTGCTCTCTTTTCAGGGTTTCGGCGACGAAAATCATGTGCTTGCAGGTGGATAACCCGCTGGTCTGAAAATCCGGGCAGGAGCAGTGCCCTTTACCATCGGCGGGATGATGCAGCGTTACTAAGTATTGGCTGCCTTTCGGGGTTTTAACCAGATGGTCTCCTTTGAGCATATCACCGGCGGTGAGGCGAAATGTCTCGGATTTGGATCGCTTTTTGCGGTCCTCGATGGCCTGTTTTCTGATCTCCGTTTCATTGAGGTAATCCGTAAATGCTGCCTCACGTGTGATGCCCGGGGCTATCCGGCTCTTTTTCCATGCCAGCACCTTGTCTCTGACATCCAGTGAGACAGCGACGGCATGCTTGCATCCCGGGTTGGGGTATGGGCAATCACATGAGGCTTCAAGGCCGACCCGGGAGAAAGTTAACCGGGTGGTATAATCTCCGAAATTGCCATCGATATTATAAACAAAAACGCCATTTTCAAAATCCGCTTCCGCGCACATGAAATTGCCGTTCTCAAAAATCCGCTGCCCACGTTCAAATACGATTTCCGAGGCGGCTACTTTCCGCTTGATATATTCCCGTGTAATTTCAATCATGTTATCGGTTCCAATTCCTCTGCGGTTTACATTCACTATACTGTCCGTTCTGCTACAATCTTTTTTCATGAACCTATCCGCTATTTGTTGTCAAGAATTTATCAAAACTGTTATTTGTCTATCCAACCGGATTCTTCAGAATGTCCTGCCCGGAAACACCGCATCATTCCAGCAGCAGGGGTGTCCACGGAAGAACCGGCAACGGAGCCGGATACGCAAACCGGATTACATCAACGGCGTTGAGCCGATAATGCCCTTTTGTTCAAGACCATCGATTTCCTCATCGGAAAGCCCTAAAATTCCGGAGAGTACCAGGCGGTTATGCTGGCCCAGGAGGGGTGCGGGACGTCTCGGGCAGGGTGGCGTGCCGGAAAACCGGATGGGCAGTCCGCAGTATTGATGACGCCCTGCTCTGGGGTGTTCAATTTCCCAAAAAAAATCCCTTTCCGCCAGGTGGGGATCGGCCGACAGTTCTGCGGCATTCAGCACGGCTCCAGCCGGAACCCCGACTTTCTGAAGCCTTTCCATTATTTCGTAATGAGCGTAATTGAGCGTCCAGGTACTGATCCGTTTGTCCAGCTCATCCTGGTTTTTGACCCGCAAACCGGCGGTCGAATAGTTTGGGTCATCCGCCAGATCGGAAATATCCATGGCCCGGCAAAAAGCCGACCATTGGGCTTCCGTCGTCACGGCTATCATGACCCATTTATCTTCGCCCTTGCAGGGATAACAGCCCTGGGGAGCATATTCCGGATGCCGGTTTCCGCGGTTCCGGGGGATTTTCCCGTTTACGGCGTATCCCAGAACGGCCTCCCCGATGACACACGTCGCCGATTCCGCCTGAGAAAGGTCGATTCCCTGACCTTTGCCCGTTCGGCGCCGGTGATACAGGGCCGTCAGTATGGCTGCCGCGGCGTGCAAGCCGGCAACCGGGTCGGGGTAGGCATTTCCGGACATATGGACTTCCTCGCCGGGGTATCCCATAAGGCTCGCCATGCCGGAAGCCGGATCCAGATTCGTGCCGAAGGAAACAAATTCCCGGTAAGGGCCGGACAACCCATAACCCGGCATTCGGCACATAATAATCCCGGCATTAATTTTTTTTAAGTCAGGGTGATCCAGGCCGAAATTCGGCATCACCCGGGGGCTGAAATTCTCTAATACGACATCACTGACCTTGACCAGCCGTTTAAAGACATCAATCCCCTCATCCGTGTTCAGTTCAAGGGTGATCCCGAGTTTGTTCCGGGCAAAATCATTATACACGGAGCTTCGATTCCATGGATCTTCTCCGGGGTCATTATTGGGGTACCAACCCAGAATTGTGGCAACCTCCGGGCTGACCTGGGTTAAAGGGATCCGCTGCCGGCTCATGATATAGATGACTTCTGCCCCCATATCCGCGAGAATCCGTCCGGCAAGGGGTCCGGACCATACCTGGGAGAGATCCAGCACCCTCACGCCCTCCAATGGCAATGCCATGATTCACCTCGATCGTTGCTGTTATACAATACCCCTGTCTCTCAGGGTGCCGAGTTCTTCCGACGTCATACCCAGCTTTCCGAAGTAGATCTCTTCGTTGTTCTCGCCGAGCAACGGCGCCCTTTCCGGTTTTGCGGGCGTTTCAGACATTTTAAACGGCGCACCGGCATAGGGAAGTCTTCCCGCCACAGGATGATCCAGGCTGGTCCAGAATTTCCTGGCCTGATACTGGGGGTCTTCCAGGAGATCTTTCAGGTTATTCACGTATGCTGCCGGGACCCTGAATTCCTGGCATAGTTCCACAATTTCCTTCTTTTTTCTATCCAGGAACCAGGGCTTCACCAGCGCATCGAATTCATCGGCATACACCAGGCGGTGATATCCCGTCTGAAATCTTTCGTCTTCAAGCAAATGCGTCATATCCATCATGATCAACATCCTTTCCGCCTGATCTTCCGACGAGGGAGAGATCGAAACATGCCCGTCTTTGCAGGGATAAAGCGTAATGGGATGGCTGAATACATACCGGTTGCCCACCCGTTTCTGAATCATCCCGGAATAGGCAAAACGGTTAAGGGTGAACTGGTGAAGGGAGGCCATGCACTCCATCGTAGAGATGTCGATCTGCTGACCCGCACCGGTCATATCCCGATGCAGCAAAGCGGCCATCACCCCGGTATACGCATGAAGTCCGCCCTGATAGGCAGGCTGGTCTCCTCCACCGGCCAGGGGTTCCCGGTCAGGATCTCCGTTGATGTATGCATACCCGGAAAGGGCGTTTCCCACAAGGCGCCCGCCTTTATAATCCCGGTAGGGTCCGGTTTGGCCGAAATCCGTTATGGATACGAGGATGATTCCCGGATTGACCGATTCCAGCACCTCATAGGAAAGGCCGCAGCGCTGTAAGGTTCCCGGCGGGAAATTCTCAACCACGACATCCGCTTTTTTCACCAGGCGCTTCAATATTGCGGCGCCGGACGGATCATGAATATTCAGGGAAATGCTTTTTTTACTGGTGTTCAAGTACAGAAAAAGGGCGCTGCATTCAGGATGGGGGACATCTTGGGGAAAAGGGCCCGCGTTCCTTGCCGGATCCCCGCCCCGGGGATTTTCCACCTTGATCACTTCCGCACCGAAATCGCCCAACAGCTTCCCACAGTAGGATGCGGAAATGGTTTCGCCCAGGTCCAGGACCCTTATACCCTCTAACGCCTTTTCCATCTCACGGCTTCTCCCATGATGATTTAGGATCGTCCCCGATGCACGTCTTTCATGTAAGGAATGATGTTTTGTGCAAAGCGACGCATGCCGTTTATCCAGCGGTCATAGTCGGATGCTTTTCGTTGATAATAGGTTTTCACCTTCGGGTGAGGCAGGATCAGGAATGTTTCTTCGGCCAGTCCCCGGATCACGCATTCGGCCACGTCTTCCGGCTCCATGATGCCATCCACGGCAGCGGAGCCCCCCTCGGAACCGGCGATCATCCGGGTGTTGACCGCCTGTGGACACAATACCGAGACCTTGATGCCGTCATCCCCATGGGTGATGGCCAGCGCTTCAGCAAAGCCGATAGCGGCATGTTTGGTAGTAGAATAGGGAGCGCTGCCGATCTGGTTGAGAAGGCCGGCTGCCGAAGATGTATTCAGGAGGTACCCTTCGCCCCGTGCGATCATACCCGGCAGTACCGCCCTGGCTGCGTATACATGCGCCATAACGTGGATTTAGGATTTTTGCCAGATCACGTTGTCGGCGGAAGCAGCCGTCCAGCCGGGAGCATCAGATGAGATGATGCCGGCGTTGGAACAAAAAAGGTCTATGGGGCCGATCCGTTTTTCCGTTGTTTTGACCAGATTGACAATGTCCGACTCATTTGTCACATCCACTTTTATTCCCAGGATGCCCAGTTCGGTCGCCACGGTTTTCACGCGATCCTCATCGAGATCCGCGGCAACCACCCCACGGGCTTTTTCCTTTACAAACCGCCGGCATAGGGCTTCGCCGATGCCGTTGGCTCCGCCGGTTACAACAATAACTTTATCCTTTATTTGCATCACTTTAATCCTTTAAATAAATTCGGGCCTATAAAGATACCATTTTTTATTCTATACCGATTCCGGGATACGAAAACAACAGCGAATTCCATTGTCTTACCCATGGCCACGGCAGGCGTGCACCAGTTATCAACCTCGTTTGTTTTTGACAAGGAGGTTGAATTCCGGTAGGTAGAAAAATATCAACAACAGCTGCGATGCTCAATATTTCCCGAAATATGTTTATATTCATATCGGCCACGGGTAACACAAATCAGGAAACAACAAGCAAACGGGTATTCCAGCCCCAAAAAGGTCTGTGCAAATGTCAATTGAGAATGTACCGGTTATCATCGGTGTGGGTGAAGTCTGTGAACAAGTGCCGAAAGATCTGACCACCGCCCGATCCGTTGTGGATCTGGCAGCCTGTGCGGCGAATTCCGCGCTGGAGGATACGGGAAGCGGGAAACGGTTGATCGGGGGTATCGATGCCGTTGCGTCTGTGCGGACATTTTCCGATTCCTCCCCCAGATACATGAATTCTATTGAAAATGTAAAAAATATGCCCCGGGCTGTTGCGCGCAGAATCGGCGCCAACCCTGAATATGCCTGTTACGAGATTTCCGGGGGGCAATCCCCGCAAAAACTGGTGAACGAGTTTTGCAGGCGCCTGGCTGAAAGACGATTCAAGGCTGTTTTATTGACCGGAGGCGAGGCCATCGCCAGTGTAAAGGCGGCAAAACGAAACCAGGTCGCACTAAACTGGGAAGATTCCACGGCCGGCCAGATCGACGACCGGGGGTGGGGCGCTGACGGAATTTTGACCCTTCAGGAGCTGGAGAACGATTTTCTGCTTCCCGGCGCCATTTATGGCGTATTGGAGAATGCCCGCCGCAGGCGGCTCAGCAAGACCCGCGACGAGTATGCGCTTCTGATGGGTAAATTACTGGCGCCCTTCTCAAAAGTTGCCGCGAATCACCCGACAGCCATGTTCCCCCAGGCAATGGACGCCGAAACCATCGCGTCGGTCAGCAAAACCAACCCCTATATTTTTCAGCCCTATACCAGGGCGATGGTGGCTAAAGACGGCGTCAATCAGGCCGCCGCTCTCGTGTTGACCACCATTGGTCAGGCACGGAAGTGGGGGGTTGATGAATCCCGGTGGATTTATTTGAAGGGGTCCTGTGATTTGAAAGAGCGCACCATCCTTGAACGCCCGCAGCTCGATGGGTCTCCGGCAATGCGGATGGCTTACCGCACCGCCTTGCAGCGCGCCCAGGTGTCCCCGGACGATGTTGATGTTTTCGATCTTTACAGCTGCTTTCCCATTGCGGTATTCAATGCCTGTGAATCCCTGGGGATATCACCGGAAGACCCTCGCGGGTTAACCGTCACAGGAGGGCTGCCGTACTTCGGCGGCCCCGGGAACAACTATTCCATGCACGGCATCGTTTCCGTTGTCCGTCACCTGCGGGAAATACCCGCCGGCATCGGCGTCGTAGGCGCAAACGGCGGATTTCTGTCCAAGCATTCAATCGGGGTTTACAGCCGGGAAATGCCTCCGAACGGCTGGGTTTTTCATGCCGACAATCAAATTCAAATGGCGCTTGACGAAGCGCCTGCTCCGGATCTGGATATGGCACCGGAAGGTGAAGCCGTCGTCGAAAGCTATAGTGTCACCTACCGCAAAGGTTCTCCCGCGCGTGCCCACGTCATTGGGCGCTTATGTCGAACAAACGCGCGTTTTTTGGCGGTCACGGACGCGTCTGATCGGGAAACGCCGTGTTTGATCGCAGACCAGGACTTTCTCGACAAAATTATTGAGGTGACCTCGGACGGGGTGGGCAACCGCTTTTCCTTAAGATAAATTTCATCTCGTGGGGAATTCCGGTGAAACAGGAGAGAGGAAGATATGAACAAGCAACGCTATTTTAAAGAGGGGATTATCGGCGACAGGAATGGCACACCGGCGCTTATGGGACGACATTGCACGGATTGTGGGAAGAAATCCTTTCCCCCGACCGAACTTTGCCCGTACTGTGCGTCGGACAAATTGGAAACCGTATTCCTCGGGGATGAGGTGACGGTTCTGGCAGCCACCACAACGCGGGCACCGGTGCCGCCCTACGATCCGCCGTTCACACTGGCCATCGTGGACATGGAAGATGAAATCAGAACGATCGGCCGTGTTGAAAAAGACGAAGATGTAATGGTCAGGAAAGGCGACAGGCTGGCCGTCAAGTTCGGGAAGCTTTACGAGGAAACGGTGTTCAACAAAAAGACGAAGGCCAATGAAACGATCGATGTCATCGGCTACTACTTTGTGCCGAAATGATGATGGGGGTGAAGGATCATGAGAGATGTTTTTGTTCTTGGGATAGGACAGACAAAATTCGGGGTTTTTGAAGACAAAACCGGGGTTGATCTGGGAGTGGCGGCTTCGGTCGAAGCGGTGAAGGACGCCGGCATCAATGCCAGGGAAATTGAGGCGGCCTATGCCGGGTATTGCAGAGGCCCTTCCACGCAGGGTCAAATGGCCTTTACACGGCTGGGGATCGGGTCCATTCCGATTGTCAATCTGAACAATGCGTGCGCGAGCGGTAACACAGCCGTCCATATGCTCTACAAGGATATTGCCGGAGGGTTCTGCGAGGTAGGTTTGGCGGCGGGATTCGAGTCCCTGACCGAGGCAGCCCGAGAGGGGGGTAAAGGCCTTCTGGCCATCAAGGAAGATTTCGGCGGGATGATGGGGCTCACCATGCCGGGCTTCTTCAGTTTCGTCTATCAACGGTTAATCGATGAACGGGGCGCCACCATGGAAGACCTGTGCTATCCGGCCATTAAAAACCATCACAATGCCCGGTTCAACCCTCTTGCCCAGTATAACAAACCCCTCACCTACGAACAGATCATGGAATCCCGGGTCGTGGTCGATCCGATCACCGTGCTGCAATGCTGCCCCCAGAGTGACGGCGGCGCAGCCCTGATTCTCTGCTCGGAAGACTATTTTAAGAAGCACAACATCAATAACCACCCCAAAATCAGGGTTGCGGCGTCCGTCGTCCACAGCAGCGGGTGGCTTTCCACCCGGAAGGATCCTCTTTTCAGCCAGGTCAACCGGGAAGCCGCGGATAAGGCATACACCATGGCCGGCATCGAACCCGGGGACCTGGATTTTGCCGAAATTCACGATGCCTTTTCCGGTGAAGAGGTAGCGGCCTATGAACCCATGAGATTCTGTCCGGAAGGGGAATGCATCAAATACGTTCGTGAAAAATTTTATGACTTGAAGGGAAAATTGCCCATCAATCCCAGCGGCGGACTACTTTCGCTGGGTCATCCTCTGGGGGCCAGCGGTGCCAGGGTCAATTGTGAAGTGGTCCGGCAGCTGAGAAATCAGGCCGGCGGCTATCAGGTGGAGGGTGCCCGGATCGGCCTGGCACAGATGCTGGGCAGCGTGCTTTTCGGCGGGAATGAATCCGCCGTCGTCTGCGGCATCCAGATTCTGGAGAAGGTAAAATAGCATTAACACCCGTTATGTTAGGAGACATTTCGCTGAATCGGGAACCACGAACCCAAACGCTCGTTGATCTTAGATAACTTCCGCATGCATCAGAAGTTTTTATATCCCGTGCACCCTTATTGTTTTTTCTCCATGGCTGAACGTTCTTTTTTCAGTTCCGCGATCAGGGCCGACAGACGCCAGGTTTCGGAAGTCGGCGTCAGGGTTGCCCACAGGGGGCGGAGAAGCCCGAGAGCCCGGTAAGTGGAAAGGGTTTGGTGAAATTCATTTTCAGTGATTCCGGATAGAATAATGATCCGGTCAAGATTGGATTCCATGCCCCGTCCCGTCCGGTCCGGCCGTGAAATCAACTCCTTGATCAAGGTTTCATTATCGGTATCTGAAACGAAAACCACGGGTAAATTTTTAAATTGGAGGCTTTCCAGAAATCCCAGGAGAACTTCCTGGTCTTCAGGCGTAAAACCTCCGACCAGCATCCCCCTGGGGCCATACAAATTTTTTGCGGTCTTGCCGACTTTTTCAAACGTTCCGTTGATCATATGCCCTCCGAATGGTGATTCAGCCCATGAGCAGAGTAAACGCGCATCCCGTCCGGGCAGCTATTCCAGATATATCGCGGCACCGCTTACCGTCCACAAGAACTCACCGTCGTTCGGGGTTGACGGGGTGATGGTCTCTGAATCCGAATCCTCGCCGAAGGTGTCGGTAATGGAAGCGGTCTGCCCGGTATCGGGCACGGGCCACGCCAAGGCGAAAACAGGTGTTAAAAAAACAAACATGAGGAGGAAAAGGAATCCGGATTTTCGCCAAGCAAGAAATATCACCCCGTTATCCTTTATTGCGGCCCTGCAGTTTACTGATCTGAGCGGAAAGCATGCGAAACGGCTCATCAGTTTCGTAGGCCTTCCCGATTGACCTGATGCCTTCCTGCACAGCGTCACCGACGGACATTTTTTCCCAATACCCGATCAATTCTTTCTGTAATCTTATCGCGTTGGGCCCGGCCTCCAGTATGGAAGACGTCCATTGCGCCACTGCTTCATCCAATTCGTCCGCAGGGACGATTTTTTCAACAAGTCCCCAATTCAAGGCTTCTTTGGCCTGGATATTTTCACCGGTGTAGCAAAGCACCCTTGTTTTTCCCCATCCTATCAGGTTTGTCAGGAGGGCCGCTTCAATTACAGAAGGAATCCCCACCTTAACTTCAGGCATACCGAAAACAGCGTCTTCGGTTGAGACGCGCATGTCACATGCCGCCGCCACCTCAAGACCTGCCCCAAGGCAATACCCGTTGATACGCGCAATAACAGGGACCGGCAGCAACCTCAGTGCGCTGCAGACCCTGTGTATCAGCGTCAGGAAATCACGTGCGCTTTCCGGGTTCAAGTCCCTCAATTCAGATATATCCGCTCCGCCGATAAAACTTTTTGCTCCGGCACCGGTCAATACGGCCACACGGAGTTTCGGATCGGAACGTAAGGCCTGAATCGTTGCGATGAATTCCTGCCATGACAAGGATGATTTATTATGGTATAGATTTTTCAATATTCACTCTGTTATTAAAGTTTTCAGATCTCCGCGAAACCGGTATGGTCGGCCCCCATCCTCAATCAAAACGATTTGGCTGCAAATTCAACAGGGGGACCCGGGGTAAACGATACCAAGGCCATTTAGCGGATAAAACTCCTGTTGTGTCGATAACAGGTGGATCTTTTGAACGCAGGAAGCCCCTACTACGAAAGGAATGAAAATGACCGTAAAGATTATGCCCTGTCTGGACATGCAGAATGGGAGAGTGGTGAAAGGTATTCAATTCGTTGACATTCGCGATGCGGGTGATCCTGTGGTGTGTTGTCTTGCTTACTGCCGGGCCGGGGCGGATGAAATCGCCCTCCTGGATATTACCGCAACCATCGAAGGCCGGTCCACCATGATAGATGTGGTCAAAAAAGTTGCTGAAGCGGCATCAGTCCCATTCACGGTAGGCGGTGGAATCAACGACGTCGCCTCGGCAGCCGCTGTCTTGCAGGCCGGAGCCGATAAAATTTCCACCAGCACCGCCGCCTTTCGAAACCCCGAGATCATCAGGGAGATGGTCACGGAGTTGGGTGCCCGGCGTGTCACTGTAGCCATTGATGCAGCCGCAAACAAGGCATTGCCATCGGGGTATGAAGTTTACATTGATGGGGGTCGAACCCCGACCGGCGTAGATGCCGTTGAATGGGCCAGGAAAGTCGACGGATATGGGGTATCCGTCATCCTTCCTACCAGCAAAACAACTGACGGTGTGAAAACAGGGTATGATTTGCCGCTGATTCGCAAGATCAAGGCGGCAACTTCCGCTCAGGTGGTGGCTTCCGGCGGTGCTGGAAAACTTGAGCATTTCTACGATGCCGTTGAGGCGGGGGCAACGATCCTTCTGGCTGCTTCCGTCTTCCATTTCAATATCATCGCCATTCCGGAGCTCAAGAATTATCTCAAGGAACGAGGCGTCTCCGTCGTTTAAGGACGATCGTGTATCTTACGCGGGTATTTTTAAGGTGCTTATAGCCCGAACAATTTCCCAGTTCCTCGAAAGGGGGGTTAACAAATGAACCTGGATCATATTAAAAAAATGTCATATGCATCTTCGATATATGGGTCATACGCTGGAAATCGATGTCGACTCATCCATCCTGAGGATATACGTATTGCCAAGTGATCGGGCACCGATTAAAATCAGTCATAATGATCAAATTTTTGTTATCAGCCCGGGACAGGTAATGGAATTCCCCATCACCTGCGCCATTCCCATTTCATTTGACATGGAAAATTAAAACGGTGAATCAAGCCCGTTTAAACCTCACTAACTATATGTGCTGGGCAAAGAAGTCATCATCCGCTATGTTGGAACAGCGGATTTATCCCATCCGGGGCGGCCGAACCGAGGAAATGGCCGGTGAAGGACGTTTTCCGGATGGGGATCAGGAGAATAATAAAATGAACAAGAGCAAAAACACGCTAGTGGAAATTTCCGACGAAGATGTGCTGAAAGCCATGACCGCCATGCAGGGATATGTCGACATCACCCCCGGAGACTTCAAGGAGGTATATCGGGCCGCGTATGCCCATGCGCTCAACCGGATGATGACTTCCATTAAAGCCGGGGACATTATGAGCACACCCGTATACGTGGCTCACCTGGACATGGATTTGATTCAAACCGCCGGCTTGCTGGCGGAGAAAAAGATTTCCGGTGCGCCGGTGATTGACGCCATGGGAATAATCGTGGGAGTCGTTTCCGAAAAGGATTTCTTTAAAGCCATGGGAACGGAGGGCATCGGATCTTTTATGGGAATCATCGCCGACTGCCTCCGGAACAAAGGATGCCTGGCAGCGCCGGTGCGGAAAAAGGCCCTCCGGGATATCATGACAACGCCTCCGGTCACTGCAGACGAAGATATTTCCGTTGCCGATATTTCAGCCCTGTTCATCTCCGCCGGGATCAACCGGCTTCCCATTGTCGATGCGCAGGGAAAACCACTCGGCATCGTGACGCGTTCGGATCTTGTGAATTCCTATTGTCTTCTCGGGTAAAAGGAAAAGCCAATGCCATACTTCGATAAAATGAAGGGAAATACCCAGAGTCCACCGCGGGTCTCCCCTATGGAAATAATATGGTCCTGGATCGGCAGCTTCCTGGGCATTGCGGCCGTGGGGCTGATCCATTTACAGGTTTTGGATCGTTTCGGACTGACGATGATCATCGGGTCCTTTGGGGCTTCGGCCGTCCTGATATACGGGGCTCCCCGAAGCCCTTTGGCCCAGCCCCGGAATCTGATCGGCGGGCATGTGCTCTCTGCGGTCATCGGCGTCGCGGTGTTTCAGTTTTTCGGCAATCAGCTCTGGCTGGCCGCGGCTTTGGCTGTCTCCTTATCCATTGCCGCCATGCATCTGACCAAAACCCTTCATCCGCCGGGCGGCGCCACGGCCCTGATCGCGGTGATCGGCGGACAGTCGGTTCACGAGCTCGGGTATTTTTACGTTCTCATGCCGACAGCCCTGGGTGCTGCGGTGATGCTGCTGGTGGCGCTGATCGTCAACAATATTCCCGCCGGCCGGCGGTACCCTGAATTCTGGCGATAGCCGGCGGGTTCCTTCGTTCCTGCAAGACACTGTCCGTCAACCGGACTGCCGGAATCAGGCGTCGTCCTTTTTCGAAGGCTTTGGGCTGATATGAACCTTAACCCGAAGAAAAACCGCCAAACCAAGCCACGCCACAGAAATCACATTCCATAGCTGATTGTGGGCTAAAACCTCGAAAATCCGCGGCAGAAGGAGGCATGAGATAATAGATACCCAAAAAAATATTCTTACGAGGTTCTCGTCTTTGGGGGCGGGACGTAAAATACGATCCAGTATACCTCTTTGATGTTGATCGGCTTTTGATGTATTGTTTTTTTCCATATCCTCTCTTTTCATGACCCGGAGGCTTTGTTTGGCCCCGGTGGGATCCTTTCCGGTCAGGCTGCAGACATACTGCAAATTACAGATCGATAAATTTTTTCAGAACGGCAACCGTGCGCTCACCCACGCCAAGTTGTTTCAGGTCATCGAACCGGACCCACCTGGCATCGTCAGCATCGTCGCCGGCCCGGGGTTCTCCGCTGATGTATTGGGCTTCGACATCCACGATCACATAATGATATTTTATCCGGCCATCGTTTTCCCTGGCCACCATGTCAAATATGTGAACAGGATTTTTAGCAATTACCGAGACCCCCGTTTCCTCAAGCACTTCCCGCTCAGCGGCTTGTTGTAATGTCTCCCCGAGTTCCAGTTTTCCGCCGGGAACCGTCCACATCCCCTTGGAGGGCGATTTTCCGCGTTTAATCAAAAGAACGCAATCGTCCCTGAAAATAACCGCCCCCACGCCCACCCGGGGAGCATCCGGATATTCATAATTCGTCATCCTGCCACGGTTTCCGTAATGATGTTGCTGAGCCTGACGAACTCGGGGACCTCCAGTGATTCCGCCCTCCGGATGGGGTCGATGCCCGCTTTTTGAAGTACCCGGGACGATGTCTCGGCATCCAGGTGAAGCTCGCTTCCCATTAAGGCGTTCTTAAGGGTCTTGCGCCTTTGACCGAAAGCGGCTTTAACCACTTTAAACAAAAACCCCTCGTCCCCGGCCGGATATTCGATGTTTTCCCTGAAACGGATGTCCAGCACCACCGAATCGATTTTAGGCCTGGGGAAAAAGCGGTCGGCCTTGATTTCCATAATTTTGAAAATATCGGCACAGTACTGCATCATAACGGAGATACGGCCATATTGCCGGCTGCCCGCCGGCTCTATAATGCGCAGCGCCAGTTCCTTCTGCAGCATGATTACCGCTTTTCGAATTGAATGGCGTGCCAGGACCAGCTGGACGAGAACCTGAGATGAAATGTTGTAGGGAAGATTTCCCGCCACGACAATTTTCCGGCCTTCATTACCGGCAAAAGCGGGAATATCAAAATTCAGGATATCACCGGCGAGAACCTCCACATTTTCAAGCCGGTTCATCAATATTTCGGCTTTCAGCAATTCCATGAACCGAGTATCTTTTTCAACGGCCAGAACCGCCTTGGCCTTTTTTGCCAGCGAAATGGTCAACGCCCCGAGTCCCGCTCCGACTTCAAGCACCCTGTCTTCTGCGGAAATGCCGCCCAGGGCGACGATTCGGTCCGGCACCGACGGGTCTGATAAAAAATTCTGGCCCAGAGCCTTATTTGGCCCTAAATTCCATGCCTTAAGCAGTCTTGAGGGGGATGTCATAGCTCGGTTAAAGTTTTTCTATTCTAATTACACCGGTTTATCATGTTAAACCCTGAAGCATCGGTTATCATGAATCCAGGAGATTTTCAATCATTCCCGTCTTTGCGTCTCCGACTCGATGCATAAACCCGGGAAAAAAACGGGCGCTTTGGTTTAGCTTGACTTTTTGTCCGTTTCGAAATAGGTATTTATCCTAAAATTTCTTTGGGTTACATATTCTGAAAACGCAGGAGCCCCATATGACGCGAAAAAAAAATAAACCGGTAAGTTTCGATGCACTGGTTAAATTTTTTATCCAGCAGCACCATATCCCCACCAAGAAAGATATTGAAAAACTGTCGGATAAACTGGACCGGATTGAACAGATGTTAAAATCCCTCTCCAGCACCTCCGGTCTCCGACACGTTCCCGGAGGACCGGGCGGCAGGAGCAAAAAACGATTATCAGAAGCTGCCGACACGGTTCTGGGGGTCATTAAAAAATCCGATAAAGGCGTCGGGCTGACCGAGATCGGCCAAAAAACCGGATTTGACGAAAAGAAACTCCGCAACATCATATACCGTTTGAACAAGGCCGGGAAAATCCGGCGGAAAAGTCGCGGCGTTTATGTTGCCTGAGGGAGTATTTCCCCGCGATTTAAACATCACGCCGTTTTAAAGGGAAAAGACACCCGTTTTCCCCATCAACCATTTATCAATACTATCAATGGAGCCTCAATGAATGACCACACCGACAGCCGTAATCCCGGATTGACTTTGGGCGAAAACATCGGAGGATACCGGATTGAAAATATCGTTTTCCTCAAGGAAATGGATGCATTCCTTTATCTGCTCGTACATGAACCCACCCTGGCCAAACATATCCACATCAGCAACAAGGATACGGAAAATGCATTTGCCGTTGGGTTTAAGACCGTTCCGTCGGATTCCACCGGCGTAGCCCACATATTGGAACACACGGTACTGTGCGGTTCGAAAAAATTTCCGGTACGGGATCCTTTTTTCTCCATGCTGAAAAGGAGCCTCAATACCTTCATGAATGCTTTTACGGCCTCGGACTGGACAATGTATCCATTTTCCACCCAGAACCCGCAGGATTTTCGCAATCTGATGGATGTTTATCTGGATGCCGTATTTTTCCCCAATATCGACGAATTGAGTTTCAAGCAGGAGGGGCATCGCCTGGAAATCGAACCGGGCGGCAATGGTGATGGAAATTTTCACCTGGTTTACAAGGGGGTTGTTTATAATGAGATGAAGGGCGCCATGAGTTCTCCCTACCAGGTTCTGGTCAGGTCCCTCATGGAGGCATTGTACCCGGACACGACCTACCGGCACAATTCCGGAGGGGATCCCCGGGAGATCCCCCGGTTGACCCACGAACAATTAAAGATCTTCCATCAACACCATTACCATCCCAGCAACGCTTTTTTTTACACGTACGGCAACCTGCCGCTCAAGAATCACCTGGCTTTCATAGAGAAAAAGGCTCTGGCCTGCTTTACGAAAATCAACCCGGACACCCGGGTGCCCTCCCAACCCCGATGGGAGCAGGAAAAAACCGTTGAATATGCCTATGCGCTCGACAAAAACGAAGCGCCTGAAAAAAAATGTCAGGCGGGCATGGGATGGCTTGTAGCGGATATCCGCGATACTTTCGATGTTTTGTCTCTGCTTCTCCTGGAGCGGATTCTCCTTGGAAACGCTGCATCGCCTCTCCGAAAGGCCCTGATGGATTCAGGACTGGGAACGGCTTTAAGCGACGGCACCGGCTACGATCACGACAATCGGGATACCCTCTTCGCCTGCGGGTTAAAGGATGTGGCCAAAGAAGATACGATGAGTATACGAACCATCATCTTCAAGACCCTTGAAGATCTTACCACCGTTGGCATCGACAAAGAAATGATCGAATCCGCCATTCACCAGCTGGAATTTCATCACAAGGAGGTGACCAACACCCCCTATCCCTACGGCATCCAGCTGATCATGGCGTTTGCCGGTAGCTGGTTTCATGGTGCGGATCCGGTTCGGGTGCTCCAGTTCGATGACGATATCGCCGCTATCCGCAAAAAGATCGGCGAGGGCCGTTTTTTCGAAGGCCTGATTCGAAAATATTTACTCGATAATTTTCACCGGACGACCTTTTCACTGGTTCCGGACCCGTTGATGGAAGAAAGGGAACGGGCCCGGGTCATGGAAGAACTTAAAAGGATAAAAGCCGGTTTGTCTTCCGAAGAGATCGAAAAGATCAGATCCGACCAGGAGGCATTGAAAAAACGCCAGGATTCCCCGGACGATCCCTCATGCCTTCCTACCCTGGCCATTACCGACATCCCCCCGGATATCACCCGGGTGGATGAAATGAATTGCCCGGGAATGGATAAAGTTTTCGCCTATCATCAGCCGACTTCCGGCATATTGTACTATTCAGGAGTGCTGAACATTCAAAATCTGCCGGCAGAACTGGTTTCAAGAGTACCTCTTTTTGGTTACATGTTCACAAAGATCGGGACCCGGAAACGGGATTATGTCCGTATGGCGCGGCTGATGGATGCCCATACCGGTGGTATCGTTATGTCGGCCCACGCCGGTACCGGGTTCAAAACCGGGGAATGCATCCCTTTTCTCTCCCTTGATGGAAAATGCCTGAACCGGAACAAGGATCGACTCTTTGACATACTGGCAGAATTGACCGCTGATTTTTTCCCGGGAGACCTTGCAAGGATTAAAACCCTGTTACTTCAATATCAGGCCGGACTCGAAGCGGGAATCGTTCAGAACGGCCACCGGCTCGCCATGTCCCTCTCATCCAGATATTTTTCAGAAACACGAAATTACGAGGAATCGTGGCACGGCGTCCACCAGTTGTTGACCGTAAAGGAAATGACCCCGGATGTTTCTGAAGAAAACCTCAAGAGATTCTCGGCACAACTGCTCCAGATCAAGGAAGCCCTATTGGTCAAACATAACCTGCGGACGGCACTCATCGGTGAGGATGAAGCGGTTCAATCCGCGGCTCACCGAGCCGGCGCAATTGCCGGAGCATTGCCGGAGAAAGCCTTCCCGGATGCGAATGAGCGTTTCTATAAAACCGAAACCGCACTTCCTCATGAAGGATGGAGCACTTCCTCGGCGGTTTCCTTTGTAGCCGCCACATTCCCGACGGTGTGTCTGGGTCACAAGGACGCACCGGCCCTTTTTGTGGCCTCCAAACTTATCCGGAGCATGTATCTTCACCGGGAAATCCGGGAAAAGGGAGGTGCCTACGGCGGATTTGCCATGTATAACCCTGAAGATGGGATTTTCAGCCTCGCCTCATACCGGGACCCCCACATCGTCAATACCCTTAATGTTTTTGACGGCGTCGAGGACTTTATGAAGTCCGGTGTCTACGATAATGAAGACGTCAAGGAAGCGATACTGCAGGCCTGTTCCGAAATCGACAAGCCCGATTCACCCGGAACCAGGGGGAAAAAAGCCTTTTACCGCAAGATCATCGAACTTACCGACGATGAACGAAAAGCTTTTAAAGAAGGGATTCTTGCCGTGAACCGCAAAAAGGTGGCGGACCTGGCAGGCACCTATTTCGATGTGGACAGCAACAAGCGCGCTGTGGCGGTGATATCCGGTGAGACGCAACTCATGGAAGCCTGCCGGGAAATGGAAAGGCCGCTTAAGATTCATAAAATTTAGCCGAAACCCGATTTTCAGCAAAAAAAAAGGCCCGGCGTATTGGAAGA
>DIKO01000041.1:0-145 GCA_002423615.1 Desulfobacteraceae bacterium UBA5616 | reverse complement strand
CGGGATGGGAACGGGTGTCTCCTCTTTGCCATCGCCACCGAAAAAGTGTATTTTCAAAAGTGCGATGTTCTATCCAATCTGGATATCGGCACAATAAAGCGTTAAAATGATGTTTGTGTCAATTATTTTGTGGCCAAGCCTCACG
>DIKO01000005.1 GCA_002423615.1 Desulfobacteraceae bacterium UBA5616 | reverse complement strand
TTAATTACGCTTGTTTTGGGTTTAACACCTGGACAACGGGGATAAAGAACCTTTACCGCATGCGGCACGATGAAATCGACGCGATCAGGTGTCAGGCCTGTCACGGCAGCACCCATGCGGTTTATCCGGCGGACAATCCCTACGGCAGGGACCGGGACAATCTTCAACCCCTCCAATATCAGAAAACCCGGTTATCCATAGGTTCGGGCGGGAACTGCAGAGTATGTCACAGGGTCGATATGGAAGACGAAGCCCATCATCCCAACACCTTGCCGACGTCATCGGGATAATGGGCTTCCTCAAGTCAGTTGTCTTCTCGCGGTCAACCCGGTTTCGAGGGGTACCGGGCCGGCTCTATTTTATGATATTCAGGACATAATAACCGAAATTGCCCCGCCTGATGAGAAGTTGGATATTTCTCCCGGCTGGTACGGCCCCCACCAGCCGGTCGAAATCCGCCAGGGTCTTGACCGGCGTGTGGTTGACTTCCTTGATCAGATCACCTCGTTCCAGACCGGCTTTGTCTCCATTGCTCCCCATTTGCAGGTCTACGATCAGGATGCCCCATTCATTTTCAGGAAACCCGAAATTTCTCGCATTTTCAGGTGTAAGGGCCGTTAATTTCGCACCGAAATGGTCCTCAACACCGTTATCCTCCTGTCGCGCCGCCATTTCCGGCTCGTCCGTTTTTTTGGCCAGTTTGACCTCAACGGTTTTTTTCTCCCCATTCCGGATCAGTTGGATGGAAACCTTTTCACCTACCGGGGTATTGGCGATGCGCATGGATAAATCCCGGGAAGTAGTCACCGGCTTTCCGTTGATGCTTAATATAATGTCATTGGTTCGGATACCGGCCTTGTCGGCAGGATCGCCTTTGCCGACCTGTGTGACGATAACGCCCCTGGAATCGGCTATCCCGTAATATTTGGCCAGCTCCGGGGTAAGATCCTGAATGCCGATACCCAGCCATCCGCGGGATACTTCACCGCTTTCCTTCAACTGATCGATAATGCCCTTGGCCAAATTGATGGGAATGGCAAATCCGATTCCCTGGGCGCCTGCGACGATGGCGGTGTTAATGCCGACGACCTCTCCTCTCATATTGATCAGGGGGCCGCCGCTGTTCCCCGGGTTGATGGAGGCGTCGGTCTGAATGAAATCGTCATAGGGGCCGGAACCGATGGTGCGCCCCTTGGCGCTGACAATGCCCGCGGTCACGGTTTGTTCCAGCCCGAACGGGCTTCCGATAGCCGTTACCCAGGAGCCTACCTTGAGTTTGTCCGAATTGCCCAGTTTCAGGGGTGTAAGGCTTTTCCGCGCATCGATTTTAATCAGCGCCAGATCGGTTTTAGGATCCCGCCCCACCACTACGGCATCGTATTCGGAATCGTCGAAAAGCTTGACCTTGATCTGGTCCGCATTTTCAACCACATGATTGTTGGTCACGATGAATCCGTTCCTGTCAAAGATAAATCCCGAACCCAGGCTTCTCTGTTTGTAATCCGGGGTGGGCAGGTTGTCAAAAAAAGGGGCGAAAAAATCATCCGGAGGTCCTTGCTGACCAAACGGAGAGTTAAAAAAATGCCGGAAAACCCGGTCTCCGCCCTTAACGATTTTTTCCGTTCGAATGTTGACGACGGAAGGTTTGGCCATTTCCGCCAGTTCGCTGAAATTGACCGGGACCATCAGGGTTTCATCCGAAAGAGCCGCCGCTGCATCTCCGTTCGTCTTAGAGATCAGGAATCCGACGATCAGCAAAAAGGCCAATAAACCTGTTGTTCTTTTGATGGTTTTCATGTTCATATCCTCCTGTTAAAGTGAAACGTGAATTCATCCAGCAAAGGCGGCTTCGCCTTTTCGCATCAATATAATACAGGAAGTTAACCGCAAGATGACCCCAACATTACCATTTGGTCATCCTTTGCTTCCGGAAGAATGACGCTGAAACTGCTGCCGGCTCCGGCGGAGCTCTCCACCTGAATGTCCCCTCCGTGGGCTCTGGCCACCGCCCTGGCCAGGCTCAATCCCAGGCCTGTGCCCATCTGATTTCGACTGGGATCGCACCTGAAAAAACGTTCGAAAATATGGGGAAGGTCTTTTTCAGAGATGCCGATACCCGTATCGACGACACGGATAATGACGTTTCCTTGTTCCGATCCTGCTACAAAAAGGTCCACCTTGCCGCCGAAAGGGGTGTATTTTATGGCGTTGTCGATCAGGTTCGCCATCATGCGCTGGATCATGGGGATATTGCCCCGAACCTTGCAGGGGATTTTTTCTTTAAGCCAAAGTTTAACCCCCTTGTCCTCGGCCATGGGTTCGAACAGATCGCAGGCATCGGCCACAAGTTCGCCGATGTCGACGGGACCCCCTTCCATAAGTTCCACCCCGGCCTCGGTTTTGGATATGGCCAGCATGGTGTTGATCATATCCAGCAGGCGGTCGCTTTCCTCGATGACCCCGGCGGCCATGAATTGATATTCATCCATGGTTTTACCGGTGGTCAGGGTGATTTCCGCGCTGCCCCTGATCCGGGTCAAGGGGCTTTTCAGATCGTGGGCGATGTTGTCGCTCATTTCCTTTATATTTTTCACCAGGGTTTCAATACGGTCCAGCATTTGGTTAAAGGTAACGGCCAACCGGGCGATTTCATCCTCTCTGTTGTCGACCGGAACCCGTTGGTTGAGGGCCGCTCCTTCGGAGATGCCCCGTGCCATTCGGGTGACTGCTTCAACCCCGGTGGTGGCGCGTTTGGCCATGAACCATCCGGTGATTCCGGCGAAAAGCCCGAGTACCGTCATGGTCAGGGCAAAGATTTTCCGGAACGCTTCGGAAAACCGGTCCCGGGCTTCCAGAGACTGACCCAGCTGGAGAAGGATTCCCGGTGAAATAACGCTGTAAAGTATTCTGACCCGGTGTTTGCGGTTGGAAATGGTGACGGTGTCGAAAACCCGCACTTCACCTTCAATGATCCTGTCAACAGCATTCCGGCTGATGGGAATATCGTTCCAATATGACATGTTGGAAGAAGAAAAAGTGGTTCCATCGGGATAGAACAGGCGGATAAATATTTGTTTTTCCCCGCCTGCCTGGGCTTCCACGACGGCCACCCGTCGAACGGCCTCGATACCGTTGACCTGTAACAGGGAATCCAGCTTCCTCAGACGGCTCCTCAATTCCTCGTCAATGCCATCCTTTAAAACAGAAGAAATAAAGAGGTAAAAAAAGGCAAATGCCGCGCACAGGGACAAGGCAAAAATTCCCCCGTACCACAGGGTCAGACGGAAGGCCAGCGTATGATGAAAATTAATCCGCCTTCTTGAGAACATACCCCACTCCGCGGATGGTGTGAATCAATTTTTCCTCAAACGGTTTGTCGATTTTGTCCCGCAGCCGGCATACCCTCGCCTCCACCACGTTGGTTTGGGGGTCGAAATTGTAATCCCATACGTGCTCCATGATCATGGTTTTTGAAACAACGTTGCCCTGGTTTCGCATCAGGTATTCCAGAAGGGCGAATTCTCTCGGCTGAAGGTCGATGGAAACGCCTTTTCGGAAAACCTTTCGGGTTTGAAGGTCGATGGAGAGATCTCCGGTGGTCAGCCGGTTGGGCTCCGCCACTCCCCCGGCCCGGCGGATCAGTGCCTGGATCCTGGCCAGAAGCTCTGCAAAGGCAAAGGGCTTGGTCAGATAATCATCCCCTCCCGCATACAGGCCCTTGACCCTGTCGTCGATGGAAACCTTTGCGCTGAGGATGATCACCGGCGTTCGTACCTGTTCCCTTCGCAACTGCTCGATAAGAGAGAGGCCGTCCAGTTTGGGGAGCATGAGATCCACGACCGCCCCGTCATAGGGTTCCGTCAATGCCAGGTGAAGGCCCTGTTCGCCGTCCACGGCGTGGTCAACGGCGAACCCGGCCGCCTTTAATCCTTTCAGAATAAAGGATGCAATCTTGATGTCGTCTTCAACCAGAAGAATCCTCATGGGTTTTCTTTCGGGATTTTGCTTTTCATTCCGTTCCCGCGGTGATATACAGATTATCTTATTTTTGTTCAGTTTATCGGATTTCGCCGGACTTGTCAAAATTCATAACCCTGCTTTGTTTTGATCATGTGGAAATTCATTCTCACATACCTTTTGATTTACAGCGGCATCCATTGGGTTTTCTATCACCGGACCCGGGTTCTGCTGCCGGAAAAAGGGTGGCCGGTTACCCTGATGGCGGCCTTTCTATTGCTGATGATTTTTTCCCCTGTTTTCATCCACGTCCTTGAAAACAGGGGACACGACTTTTCCGCCCGTTGCTTTGCCTTTGTCGGGTATGTATGGATGGGATTTCTCTTCCTGGCTTTTATCGGGTGTCTTGCGCTCTATCTGCTGGATCTTCTGTCCTGGGGAATACGCACATTTTCGCCCTTTGGCTTTCCCGTTTTCAATGGATCCCTTCCGGTGCTGTTGCTGCTGACCGGTTGTGCCTTAGGCATGGTCTACGGTTGTTTCGAGGCCGTGAACCTACGTGCGGAACACCTTGTGATTAAGACCCGCAAGCTTCCGGCCCACCTTAAATCCCTTCGCATCGTTCAGATTTCAGACGTTCACCTGGGGGTCATCAACCGGGATGCCGCGCTCAAGCGCATCATGGAACAGGTCGAAGCCCAGTCTCCGGACATCCTGGTCTGTACCGGGGACCTTGTGGACGGATCCATGCACAACCTGATTCAACTGGCCGAAAGAATCAGAAAATTTACGCCGCCCCTGGGGAAATTCGCCATTACGGGAAACCATGAATACTACGCCGGTCTGGATCACGCCATCGATTTCATGGAAAAATCCGGGTTTGAGGTGCTCCGGCACGAGGCCCGGACCATTGGCTGCGCCGTCAATGTGGCGGGAATCGATGACGGCGGCAGGGCCCGGAAGGTGGACGACGGCGACACCCTGGACAACATCGAAAACGATCTTTTCACCCTCTACCTCAAGCATCGGCCGACGGTTTCGGAAAAGACGCTGGGGCTTTTTGACCTTCAGCTCTCCGGTCACACGCACAACGGTCAGTTATGGCCGTTCAATTTTTTGGTTTCTCTTGAATTTCCCATGATAAAAGGACTGTATCACCTGAATAAAGGATCCATGCTTTATGTCAGCCGGGGGACCGGAACCTGGGGCCCTCCGGCGAGGATTTTATCCCCCCCTGAAATCACCCTGATCGAGTTGATGAGACCATGAAAAACGAGAACATGACCCTAGAGCTCATCGATGCCCATGTTCACCTGGATATGATCCGTCCTGTGGAACCGGCCGTTGACAATGCCCGGTCCGCCGGGATCTCGGGCATTGTCGCCGTTGGTATGGATCTTTTGTCCAACCTGAAAACCCTTACGCTCGCCCGGCGATTTCCCGGCATGGTTTATCCGGCCCTGGGATATCACCCCTGGAACATCAGGGAGGATGACATCGACAAAAATCTGGGGTTTCTCGATGAACAGCTTAAAAATGCGATCGCCTTAGGGGAAGTGGGTCTCGACTACAAGGTGAAAGTCAAAAAGGAGCTTCAGCAAAGGGTGTTTCAATCCCTTTTGGGCCTTGCAGAGAAATATGGGAAGCCGGTAAATGTTCATTCCCGGTATTCTTATGAAAGGACCCACGCCATGGTGGCGGCAACTCATATCCCCAAAGCCGTGTTTCACTGGTACAGCGGCCCAATGGAGGTGCTGGATAAAATCCTGGATGACGGATATTTCATTTCAGCCACCCCTGCCCTGGCTTACAGCGATAAACACCGTGAGGCGATGATCCGGGCGCCACTTTCCAACATCCTGATCGAAACGGACGCCCCGGTGGAATTTAACGGGAAAGCCTCCGAACCCGCCACCCTGGTTGAAACCCTTCATGAACTGGCCCGTCTCAAGAAACTCCCCGTTTCCGAAGTCGCACACATCACGACGAAAAATTCACGAAAATTTTACGGTCTGAAGGAGGACCCCGGATGATCACGGCGACGCATATCCGGAGGGCTGTGGAGGTCATTAAACCCTTTGTGTTTAAAACCCCGCTGGTTTATTCCCCCACATTGAGCCGGAGATTCGGAGCCGGCATTCACCTCAAACTGGAAAACCTCCAAAAAACGGGTTCCTTTAAAATCAGGGGTGCTGCGAATAAAATATTCTCCCATACGGCATCCATAGGCCCGGCCGGAGTGGTGGCCGCTTCCGCCGGCAACCATGCCCAAGGCGTTGCTCTGGCGGCCAGGCATGCCCGCATCCCCGCCGTCATCATCATGCCCCGGTGGGCCTCCATATCAAAGCAGGAAGCCACCCGGAATTACGGCGGAGAAGTGATCGTATACGGCGATACCATCACGGAGAGCCTTGAAAAAGCCAGGGACCTGGCTCTGGATGGGCGAACCTTTATTCATCCCTTTGACGATCCGGATGTCATCGCCGGCCAGGGGACCATCGGCCTGGAGATCCTCGAAGATCTGGGGAATGTCGATATGATCGTGGTGCCCGTCGGGGGCGGGGGGCTTATTGCAGGAATTGCCATGGCGGCCAAAACCGTGCGGCCGGATATCAAAATCATCGGCGTCCAGGCCGCAGCATGCCCGGCCGTGCACGAGTCCCTGAAAAGGGGGAGGATCCGCGCGATATCATCGAACCGGTCCATTGCCGACGGCATCAACGTTCAGCGCCCGGGCAAAATTCCTTTTGCGATCCTGAAAAAATATGTGGACGATGTGGTTCTGGTTCAGGAAGACCCCATTGCCGAGGCAGTATTGACACTCCTGGAAAGGAAAAAAATCCTGGCGGAGGGGGCCGGTGCAGTTTCTCTGGCCGCCATGATAAGCGGCGCCGTTCAAGTGCCGCAAAACAGCAGGGTGGTGCTCCTGATCAGCGGGGGAAACGTAGACAGCCCCGTGCTGGGCAGGATCATCAGCCACGGGCTGATGGAAAACGGCCGCATCAGCCGTTTCGGTGTGTCCCTGGAGGATCGGCCGGGTGCTCTGGCGAAATTGCTGACCCTTCTGGGGGAATTAAACGTCAATGTGCTGCAAATCTCCCATGAACGATATGACAAGGGTCTTCCCCTTTATGAAAGCCGGGTTCTTTTGGAAGTTGAGACCCGGAACAGGGAACATATCCATGAAATGCTGTCTGCCCTGGAGGAAGAGGGATATTTCCCCAGTCTGCGGAAACCGGGTTAAAATGGTATTCGCCGCCTGGTTTTATAACAATTTTCAGGGTTAAAAAGCCATTCCCTGGCGGTAAGGGTACCTAGTTCAAACCCTTCGAGGAGTTGATCACGGTCCTGGGTCAGCCGGCCGATTTTATAATCCAGGGGAGGGTCGATGACCGAGATGCCGGGATGGTTGAGGTAAAGGTCGTCCAGCACCTTGTTGTATTTCAGGTACCGGTTGTCCAGTGCCTCGATCAGAAAATGATATTTCGGATCCTTGTAATATTTTTCATAGAGCGTTTTCACCCAGAAGGACTCCTGCCGTTTTCGGTATTCCCGGTTTCTGGAGGTCACCACCAGGATTTCCTCTTCCCCGAAGCCCATATCCAGAGCCTTGTGAAAAGGCAGGGGGTCCAGCAGGGCACCGTCCAGAAGATTGAAATTATTATATTTCACAAATCCCCTGTAGAGGAAGGGAACAGCGGCGGTGGCTTTCAAAGCGATCTTTAAATCATCGGTTTTCGAATTCAAATATACGCTTTCCAGGGGCCGGTTCTCGGGAATATGGGTTGCGGTGATGATCAGGGGGCAGGACGCTTTTACCTTTTCAACATCCAGGGGGTCATCCCCGCCGATAATCGTATTGACCAGCCAGTCCAGGTCGAGAATGTGCTTTTCAGGATTCAGCACGTTAAAATAACGGATAAAGTCCTTTGTGGTGAGGAGGGTGAAAAAGGCGTCCCTGGCCAGATGAATCTGACCGGCGGCATAAGCGGCGCCTGCCAGAGCCCCTGCCGAAGATCCGATAATCAGCTTCCAGGGGAAATAGGCCCTGTCTGTAAATCCCTGGAGAACGCCGGTGAGGAAAACCCCCCGCATGCCGCCGCCTTCAAGAACCATCACTTTTTTGGGCGGAAAGGGCCGCTTTTTCTGAAAAAATTCGGCTATTCGCTTGAACATGGCATATGTGTTTTCAGTAAATCGATCGGAAAAAAATCGTCTTTAGAGAATTGCAGTGCTGCTGATCATTAGCAAAAACAGATCGTATTGGCAAGAAGAAGTCTTCCGGGGCAAAAAACATAAAGACTTGACAATATTGACCGTTTCCGCCAGTTTAGATTTTATTTCTTCATCGCAATGCGGCCAAGGAGAACATCATGCCCGAAAAATACAGGATCAGCCCATCCGAGTTAAAATGTCTGTGCGACCCCAGGCAGTTTAAATTTAAAAATACGTCCCAGGTCCAACCCCTGGATACCGTCATCGGACAGAAAAGGGCGGTCAGCGCCATTGAATTCGGTCTGAACATGAAAAGCCCCGGGTATAATATTTTTGTCACCGGCCTCGAGGGCACGGGCAAATCCACGATTGTAAAGGATCTGGTCCAGGAATATGCCAGGACCCAGGCCGGTTCCAATGACTGGTGCATGGTCAATAATTTCAAGGATGAATTTATTCCCAAGGCCATCGCCGTTCCCCGGGGGAAGGCCGGGATCTTTTGCAAACGCATGGCCAAGTTGGTGGAGGACCTTAAAAAAGAACTGCCCAAGGCATTTGCCGATGAAGCCCATATGGAAAATCAGGCCGGGATTCAGAAAAAACATGCCGAGCGGCAGCGGGAACTTTTTCAGGGTATGGAGAAATTCGCTCAGGAAAGAAAAGTCATGATCACCAGGACCAACGCCGGTTTTCAGACGGTTCCCCTCAGGGATGAAAAACCCATTTCCCCGGAAGACTTCCGGAAGCTGCCCGATGCCGAGCAGGAGGAAATTCAGAAAAATATTCAGACCGTGCAGGAACAGGTCGAAGCCGTTGTCCGGGAGGTCAACCGAATCGGGATGGACATGGGTGCCGAGATCGAAGCCCTCATGGAAAAGGTTACCCTTTTCGTGGTCAAGGGCCGGATGGATATCGTCAGGGCCGATTACCGGGACTGGCCGGATGTGCTTTCCTACCTGGATGAAGTCCGGGACGATATCGTCGAAAATGTTGAGAATTTTGTCGCCGTCCAGAAGGCCAACCACGATGGGACGGAAAACATGATGTTACCGCCGCCCAAATCTTTTTTCCACCGCTATCAGGTGAATGTGCTGGTAGACCGCATGAAGGTCACGGGTGCGCCGGTGGTTTTCGAATCCAACCCCACCTACCATAATGTATTCGGGCAGATCGAAAAGCGGACCTACATGGGCACCATTACCACGGATTTTACCATGGTTCAGGCCGGGTCTCTTTTAAAGGCCAACGGCGGATATCTCATCATGGAAGTGGAATCGGTCCTGTTGAACCCCTTTGTATGGGAAGCGTTGAAACGGGCTTTGCAGAACAAGCTTTTATACATCGAGGATGTGGCCGTGGGGCTGGGTTACGGAACGGCCAGCCTGCGTCCCAAGCCCATTCCGCTGGAGGTCAAGGTGATTTTATACGGTGGGTATTTCCCCTTTCAGATCCTTCAGAACAACGATGACAAGTTTAATAAGATATTCAAAGTCCGGGCGGATTTTGACGACGAGGTGGAAAAAAATCCCCAGACCATCGAACAGTATGTTCAGTTTATCGCCAAGGCCTGTGCCGGGGAAAACCTGCTCCCCTTAACCCCGGCCGGGGTCTCCGCCATGGTGGAGTTCGGAGAGCGCCATACCGCCAAAAAGAACAAACTGTCCATCCGATTCGGTCCCATCATGTCCTTGCTGAAGGAGGCCGATTACTGGGCCAGGAGGGCCCGGGCCCGGCAGGTATCGGACAGGCATGTGGTGAAGGCATTCAACGAAAGCCGCTTCCGTTATAATCTCTACGAAGAGAAAATGCATGAAAACTATGCGGAAAACACCATCATGATCGATGTGGAAGGGGCGGTTGTGGGTCAGGTGAATGCCCTGGCCGTTTATCAGGTGGGGGATATCTATTTTGGAAGGCCTTCCCGGATCACCGCGGAGACCTACATGGGAAAATCCGGCATCATCAATGTGGAAAGGGAAGCCAAGCTTTCGGGCAATACCCACGACAAGGGGGTGTTGATCATCAGCGGATACATAGGAAGAACCTTCGCCCAGGATTATCCCCTGAGCCTCTCCATTTCCATCGCTTTCGAGCAGAGCTATTCCGGAGTGGACGGAGACAGCGCCTCTTCAACGGAACTCTACGCCATCCTGTCCAGCCTTTCGGGTATCCCGATCCGGCAGGGCATCGCCGTCACCGGTTCGGTGAACCAGAAAGGAGAAGTCCAGGCCATCGGGGGTGTGAATGAGAAAATCGAGGGGTTTTTCGAGGTCTGCAAAACCAAGGGGTTGACGGGCAGGCAGGGGGTCATCATTCCTGCGGCCAACGTGCAGAATCTGATGCTGAAAAATGAAGTCGTGGATATGGTCAAAAAAGGAAAATTTCACATTTACCGGGTGTCCGACATCGCCCAGGGGATTGAAATCCTGACCGGAGTGCCTGCCGGGAAGGCCGATCCGCAGGGACATTACCCCCCGGATTCGGTTTATGGAAAAGTAAAAAACAAGCTGGAGACCTATCTGAAACGGTCCATGGAACTGAAGAAAAATTTTGAATGATTGAAATATCATTGAATTATATCAATAAGTTGATCAAACCCGTGAAGAAATAATGGACGATTTAACGGTTACCCTGGTCCAGGCCGAGTTGTTCTGGGAAGACATCCCCGCCAATCTGGCGGCATTCGACCGGAAGATCGATATAATCCGTGAAGATACGGATCTTATCATCCTGCCGGAGATGTTCACCACGGGATTCAGCATGAACGTCGCGGAAATGGCCGAAACCATGACCGGGTCCGCTGCATCCTGGATCACAGAAAAATCCAGAATGAGGAATGCCGATATTATGGGAAGCGTGATCATCAGAGATGACGGCAAATATTATAACCGGATTCTATGGGCAAAGCCCGACGGCTCCCTCTTGACTTACGACAAAAAACACCTGTTCCGCATGATCGGCGAACACAGGGTTTTCACCCCGGGGAATCGGCTTCTCACCGTGGCAATCAAGGGGTGGCGGCTTCGCCCCTTTATCTGTTACGACATGCGGTTTCCCGTCTGGAACCGGAACCTGGGGAATCTGTACGATGTGGCGGTGTACATTGCCAACTGGCCTGAAAAACGCGCCCCCCACTGGAAGATCCTCATGCCGGCCAGGGCGGTTGAAAACCAGTGCTATGTTATCGGTGTCAACCGGGTGGGAAAAGACGGCAACGGCTTTCCCCACAGCGGCGACTCCGCAGTCATCGATCCCATGGGAAAGGTTATGTTTCGCCAGGCGGATCTCCCCTGCGTTCATACCCTTAAGCTTTCCTACGACCGGGTGAAGGAATACCGGGAGAAATTCGCCGCGTGGATGGATGCCGACCAGGATGCAGTGTGTTTTTCATAAAGTTTTTCAGGAAGGTATGATGGAATTTCAGCCCGCGGATATGAATGATTTGAAAAAAGCCAAATCCCTTCTGGAAAATCCGGGTCTGGCCATCAAAATAACCCATTTGCTGGGGGTTCCCATCGAAATGGGATTCCGTCTTCTGCCGGACGACTGGAATATGAAGGTTCTGGAGATTACCCAAATAGCGTTAACCAGAGCGATTCATCTGGCGGCGGCCACGATGAAGGACACTCCAAATTCCCACGCCTCAAACAGCCTTCATAAGATCGTCGTGGCCGCAACAGGATCTGTCGGCGGATTTTTCGGGTTGGCCACTCTGGCGATGGAACTTCCCGTATCAACCACCCTCATGCTGAGATCGATCATGGATATCGCCCGAAGCGAGGGGGAACACATCCACGATGGTGAAACCAAATTCGCCTGCATGGAAGTGTTCGCCATGGGCGGAGCGAACGACAGCGACAATGCCGCCGAATCCGGATATTTCGCCGTTCGGGCCGCCCTTGCCCGGTCAGTTGCCAATGCCGCTCAATACATCGCTGAAAAAGGCCTGGCCGAGGAAGGTGCACCGGCCCTGGTAAGGCTCATTGCCCGGATTGCCCAGAGATTCAGCATCCAGGTATCCCAAAAAGCCGCGGCCCAGGCGGCTCCGGCCATCGGGGCCGCGGGAGGTGCGCTGATCAACACCCTGTTTATGGACCATTTTCAGGACATGGCCAGGGGGCATTTCATCATCCGGCGCCTGGAGCGAAAATACGGCCCGGAAACCGTTAAGGCGAAATACAACGCCATCCGTTAAGCACTGAGTCGGCAAAACCCCTATTCCTCATCCCGGCCGTTCCATCCCTATGGATTGTTTGCTCCCTGAACAACCTTCAGTCGGAATTTGCCTGAAGAACGTATTACCGGGGCGTCATATTCCGAGGGAGTTCTTTCTTCCTTTAAATAAAATCCGATGTCCGGATCCTGACAGTCACTTTTTTCAAATGCAGTTCCCACAAAGGGGAAATGGATGTTCCGGACCTGAACCATTTTTAATATGAAAGTCTCGGATTTGTTGTCCAGATTGAAGTCAACTTCAAGCCAATCTCCAACTTTCAATCCATTTTTGCGATTTATTTTTAGCCCCAACCCGTTTGAGGAGATATCGGCAACCACCATATCTCCCGAATCGATCCATTTGTCATTCTGGAAAACAACAAAATAACCCGGCAAACCGGTTGGTTTCCGAGGATACTGTCTTTTTTCCAGATTCGCCGTCCAGGTACTTCCGCATTTGCAATTCCATTTGAGTTTTTTGATGTCAAAGCGGTCCAGGTATTCGACCATGTCGACGATTTTCCGGCGATTGCAAACGCTGCAGGACAATTCCACGGTTTTCGATTCGGATAATTGAATGGTGGCGGTCATGAACGGATTCCTCAGGTTTTCGGTCTTCGACGCTTCCCAGTTGGTTGGGATCATCGGATGACAAGCGGTATTCCAAATTACCTCAAAACGAAGGCACATGGCAAGTATCATTCATGGAATTCATAAAATTTTCTGACGGAATGCCACGGTAATCCGATTTTCCTTCCGTCGCCCGGTTCTAAATTCTCGCCAGGGGCGGAAGTTTCTGCTATTATAAAAAAAGTTGAAAAGCCCAAAAATCGAAAAGGAGGGGATCCAGATGAAGGAAAACTCAATGAAAAAAATCAATATCCGTAAAATGACGGAGCAGGACATTGAGGGAGTTCTTGAAATCGACCGGAAAATCAAGGGAAATGACAGGGCCACAACCTATACGATGATACCCACGAACTATGTCGGCGGCGAACTTGATGTCAGTGTGGTGGCTGAAGTGGACAACCGGATCGTAGGATTTCTTCTCGGACGGATTACAAAATCCACTTATGAGATCGGTAACAGTTACCTGATCGAACTGATCGGTGTTGATCCAAAATACAGACGGCAGAAAGTGGGGAAAAGTCTGGTGAGCTATTTTGAAAAAGCCTGCTGTGAAAAAGGTGCGAGCAATATCCGCATCCTGGTGAACTGGCAGGACTGGTGGCTTTTATCCTTCCTGAGTTCTCTTGAATTTACCCGGGGAGAAATGACCGAGTTCGTCAAACCCCTGTACTAAAGCACATATGGACGATCTGCCCGATTGGGTACGGTTATTTTTTCCCGTACCAATACCAGGCCGATGGAAATTCGTTTTCACTGCCGGCGACAAAACGAAGTTTTTCAAAAGACCCTTCCAGCAGGCTGTCCACTTCCTCCGGTGATATTCCCCAGGGAACCCCCTTCCGGATTCGTGGCAGCTTGGCGTAGAGCATGAAAACACCGCCGGGGTTCACGACCATTGCCAGGTTTTCGGCGTATTTTTTCCGGTCGTCGTTATTCAGCGTGAAAAGGCAGCCGATATCCAGGACGTAGTCAAAAGGACCCGTCAGCATGGACAGATCGGCGACATCTCCCACATGAAAATCAATTTTTAATCCCGCTTCAGCCGCTTTTTTCCGGGCGATTCGAATGGCTTTGGGGGCAAAATCAACGCCGGTGGCTTCCCATCCTGCCCGTGCCAGGGCCATGGCGTTCGTGCCGGTCCCGCACCCCAGATCCAGGGCCTTGCCGGGAGGCGTCTGATTGATGAATTCCACCACCTCAGGCGGGGTGATGTTGGTGTCCCAGGGAGTCCGGCCGAGGAAATAGCGCAGGATGAACATCAAACGGTTTTTGTTGAAGAAATTTTTCATGGACAGACCCTGTTCGGGATTTTTTGCAAATCCGGTTATGGTGTCAGGATATTTTTCCAAAGAGATTCAAATAATTATGGAATAATCTCGGGCTGACACGGGAAAATTCGTCAAAATCCGCCATGATCTCAAGGCCCGGCACAATAGCCCGGACCACGGGAATGCCGGTATCCTTCCGGGTGAGATCCACATAAATCGGGGATATATGGTTTTGGGCCAGAATATCTTCCAGGATGGCCAGATCAAGATCCGGGTCTCCGGTTGAGTAGTCCGGCAGCCTTTCCAGTGGGACCATTACAAGGCCATCAGGGAGCCTGGCCGATTCCGGGCCATGGGGGAAGGGGTAGGGGGTTTCCGTCATGGCTGAAACCAGAGCTTTTTTCGCGGACAGGTGTGCTCCCCCACCCTTGGAAATAGAGCCGTCCAGCCCCCGCACAAGACATTTACAGCAGGGAATACCGAAGGAAGAAGTCAAGTCCTGAAAGACAAGATCTATGCCGGCACTTCTGTATGCTTCCAGAAGAGGCGCCGTATCGCCCTCCCTGGATTCAACCCGGAAACACCGGGAAAGGTCATAAGGCATAGTGGCTTCCGCATCCCGCTCGAAAATTTCCAGAAGTGCGGATACTTTTGCCTGTGCCAGGGTGTTTCCCGAAGCAAGCCCCGTGGTTCCCAGACCGCTGAACAGGCAGGGTTCGTCAAGATTACAGAAGGGGAATACGATCTGGGCCGGGACCCAGATCGATTCGGATTTTCCCTCATCCGGGGTCCGGGCTTCCATCCAGTATAATTTTTCATCATGGTAAGCCGCCTCCAGGCAAAGATGGTTGGGATCCAACGCCGCCGGGCCTTTATCCCCCATGGATGAAAAAGAGCCGTGGACCATTTCATATTCGGCCTGATAACCTCTGATTCGGGTCTCTTCAAATACGGCGAAGGAGGCATACCGCTCAAGAATTTCCATCAGATTCGAGGCCCTCGCCGCATCGAGGGAGAGTCCTCTGCCGTAACTGGTCTGAATTCCCGAGAGCCGGAAGTGATTCCTTCCATTTTGTACCGATACGCTCATGCGCCAGCCCCGGAGAAGGGCATAAGGGCTTAAAGACGATTCATGACGCATTTCTTCTCCCTCCAGGATATTTATATTCTCTAAAATTTTCAAGGCTTTTCGGATGGTACGGTCCAGTCCGAAAGAAGGGGATGCGGCTTTTCCGGCGTGATGTTTCTCGTGGATGGCGGAGATGTCCGTCTGATGTGCATATCGGGTTTTCAGGTTTTTCGGGTCGAAGACCAGGGGCAGGGGATTTTCTTCAGGCCGGGGCAAAGGTTGATGGTTTAAAAGATTTTCTCTAAAAAGTGAGATCCATTTCCGGTGAAGATTGTGGTCTATTGCGGTTTTATGTTTGATGACGATAAGGGGGGTATGGGGCATCAAGGCTGTCGGATCGATTTTGCTGATACGTTTTTTCAGAGATGAGGGCATTTTTCCCAGAAGACCGGCTTCGTAACCGACGGCCATGAGCAGTGAATCATGGTCATCCAGGGCTTGCCGGAAAAAGATTTCAAACTCATTTTCGGGAAGGGCGCAAATGTGGTTCAGCAGCAGGGTATGCAGGAATTCATCAAAGGGGGTACATCGGAGGCGGGAAATGATGTCCCGGATTTCCAGAACGGTTGCCGGCCGGCATGTAAAATAGCCCGTTGCCGCTGCGGTAGCCGTCAATTCAAGATTGTATTCCAGGAAATTTTCGGTGAGTCGATGCTTTTTGTCGCAGGCTTCATTTTTCATCACGCATCACACCCTATCCCCAAAAAAAAAGGTTTAACAAAGAGCTTTCAGACGTCCGGCGGATTCCGGCGATTCAATTCCACGGATTGACCTCAATGGTGACATGGGAGAGTTCTTTCAGATGACATAACCGGGTTTTAAAAAAATCGGGTGTTTCATTGCCGGATGTCCTGAGGGAGAGGATGGCGCCGAAATGACCCGGACCCAGCCGCCAGGCATGAAAATCGACGATTTCAACTCCCGGAAGCAGAGAAATGGTTTCCCGGATGCCCTGGATCACTTTATCATCGGAGCTGTGATCCAGCAATACGCCTGCCGATGACCGCATCAACCCAAAAGACCAGCGGCTGATCAGAACCGCCCCGACAACCCCCATAAGCGGGTCGAAAAATGCCCATCCCATGAGCATGCCCAGCCCAAGGGCAACCAGGGCGAGAATCGATGTCAGGGCGTCGGCGATGACGTGGAGGTAGGCTGCTCTCAGGTTATGATCATGGTGGTGGCTCTCCCCCTCGGGATGTTCATGCTCTTTTAACAGAAATGCACTGACGATGTTTACCCCCAGTCCGATGACGGCTACCAGCATGGCTTCATGATAACGGATGGCCACAGGGTTTAAAAATCGGATGACGGATTCATAGGCCATGACGAGGGCGATGATCAGCAGGAGAACGGCGCTGGTGTAAGCGGCCAGGTCTCCGATTTTCCCGGTACCAAAGGTGAACCGGGGATTTTCCTGATGTTTCCGGGCAAGGTAATAGGCCAGGGCCGTGATGCCCATAGCCGAGACGTGGCTGGCCATATGCCAGCCGTCGGCCAGCAGTGCCATGGAACCGAACATCAGTCCGGAGATAATTTCCAGAACCATCGTCGCAAATGTCAACAGGATGACCTGCCGGGTCCGCCGTTCATGGACATGACGATGCTCGGACAGGAAAAAATGGTCGTGAGGACACTCGAAGGAAAGTGAATTTTCCCTTTCAGTGTTTTCCGTTCCGTTGCTTTTCACTCTTTGGCCTTTCTCACATATGATGGACGTCCTCCGTCAGGGATCCGGTTACAGGTCCTGGTTCGGTTTTTTCCGGGTTGGGCCCGGATTTCGGCCTCTCCAGAACCGGGTTTTAAATGCGGTTTTATACAATAACGGAGCGCCCGTCAATTCCCAATAAAAAATCGGCAACAGCGGCCCTTTACGGATTTTCCCCGGCGAAAGTCAGGGTTTTGCATAAGAGGTTGATCCTGTTCAGGGCTGAAAGCAGATAAATCATGGGGATAGGGCAAGCCCCCGACGTTGTCTGAAAAACATGGCTTGCAAAATAAAAAAAGATGCACCATATATATTCAATATATTTTTCTTTGGAAATGGAACCCGTTTTATTCATTGATCGAGAGGTGTCAGGCAGTGCAACGTATGATCATTAGAGCAATAACGATTGTGGTGTTTTGTCTTTTCCTGCCCGTGATAGGAATGTCGGCCCAGGAAGGGCCTTTTTATTTCAATCAGTTTCCTGTAAAGGGGAAGGTGACAATGATCGACCTGGGATCCGATTATTGCATCCCCTGCAGAATGATGGCGCCGATTCTCGAGAAGATTGAAAAAACATACAAGGGAAAGGCGGACATCCTTTTTGTTGATGTCAACCAGAACAAAGACCAGGCCATCCGGTTCGGGATTCGCGTTATTCCAACCCAGATCTTTTTTGACGCCGAAGCCAAAGAGGCATATCGCCATGAAGGGTTTATGAGCGAAGAGGAGATTATCTCCCGGCTTACCACCATGGGGGTTAATTAGACGGTATAATGCTCGAGACTCTTTTTCTTACCGTAAATCAGTGGATCAGCGGCAGCACCCTGTATGCCGCCGCCGGTTGTTTTTTCTGGGGGCTGATCAGCGTGCTGTTCAGCCCCTGCCATATGGCGTCCATACCCCTGATCGTCGCCTATGTGGGGGGGCAGGAGAAAGCCCTTGCGCCGGGTAAGGCAGGGATTTATTCCGCTGCTTTTACCGCAGGCCTTTTTATCATGATAACCCTGGTGGGTATTCTATGCGCCCTGTTGGGGAGAATGCTGGGAGATGTGGGAGACTACTGGCAGGTGGCTGTCGGAGCACTTCTGATTTGGGTGTCTCTTGGGATGCTGGGGGTGGAAAAATGTTCCATCAACGGCAGACTGTTGTACCGGATGAACCTGAAGGGACTCTTCGGAGCCTTTTTACTGGGGGTAGCCTATGGGGTTCTTTCGGGCTCCTGCACCTTTGGTTTCATTGCGCCCATACTGGCACTTATCACCGTACAGCAGAAAATCGCTTCCGGGGTCCTGTTTATTGTTCTGTTCGCCCTGGGCCATTGTCTTCCCATTGTCGTCGCCGGGAGTTCCATGGCGGCTATTCGAAAAATTGTTGAAAATGCGCACTGGCAGGATACCGGCGGATGGTTCCGCAAGGGGGCCGGAGCCATGATATGTCTTCTCGGCGTTTATTTCATCGCCAACCCTTTTTTCAGTGTCTGATGCCATTTTGCGGTTCCCTTTACCGCAGGAATAAAAAATAGCAACCGGTTCGTTGTTATCCAGGGCAGTTACGGTTCTTAATGAATTCCCCCGGAATTACGCATGAGTTTAATCCCCATGCAGTCAAGGGCGTCCTTGTACAATTTCTCATGCCTTTTTTCCATTCATTTATGATGTTCACCAGAATGATGAACGCTAACGTCAGACTTTATAAACCGCGCATTAAAGCATTTGACGCAGGTTAAAGAGAGGAGCAGGAGGGTAATGGATAAATGGATCATCGGTTTCATCATGCGATTTCGTGTTGTGACACTGATCGTGCTGTTGGGGATCACTGCGGTGTTCGGCGTTGGAATCGCCCGGATGGAGTTTTACACCGAATTTCTGGAAATGTTTCCGGCCAATCACCCCTACGTTAAAATTCACAGTCAATTCAAGGAATATTTCGGCGGTGCCAACCTGGCCACCCTCGTTCTGGAGGTAAAGAACGGGGATGTGTTCAATGAGGATACCCTCAACAAAATGGTGCGGATTCAGGAGGGGGTGGAGAGGATTTCCGGGGTGAATCCCTATCAGATATTTTCCCTGGCCAGTCCCCGAGTCATGGAAACCGCGGAAATCCCGGGGGGATATAAAACAAGCCGTTTGATGAAAAAAGTGCCGGAGAATAAGTCCGAGATGACGGATCTCATGGCCACGGTGTTCACCAATGAGGCTTTCGGCCTCTGGGTGTCTCCGGATTTGAAGGCCCTGAAGCTTCAGGCCTCCTTTATCGAATCCAGGATTGATTACACGGCCATTTTTGATGGATTCATGAACATCCGAAAAGCCGAAGAAGATGGAAACCATAAAATTTACCTGGCCGGCGAGCCGGTGCTGTACGGCTGGATTTATCACCATGTATTTGAAATCATAGTTATTTTTCTCATCAGTTGCGGCATTCTGATCCTGCTCCTGTATTTCTTCATGGGCCGGCAGCCGGCCTGGTGGATTCCCCTGGTCAGCGCCGTATTAAGCGCCATCTGGGGCCTGGGAATGTCCGGGTTTCTGGGCTATCAGTTTGACCCTCTGATTATGGTTGTGCCTTTTTTGTTGTCGGCAAGGGCCATGAGCCACGGGGTTCAGTGGCTCAACCGGTTCGGGACCGAATTTCACAGACTCGGCAACGTTCGGGAAGCCTGCCATGTAACGGGGATTCATCTTTTCAACCCGTGCATCGTCGGTGTGGTAACCGATGCCTGCGGCGTTCTCATCGTTGCCATGATCCCCATTCCCATTTTGCAGCATCTGGCCGTATTGGGATTTTTCTGGGGCATGAGCGTGATTTTCACCGTGACCCTGTTCAACCCGGTTTTCGTATCTTTTCTGCCCTTAAAACCCGGTTCTTTTTCGGACAATTCTCAGCGGAGTTTTTTAACCGGTTTCATGGCCAGGATGGCGAAATTCAGCATCAGCACCAGCGGAAAATGGGTCCTGATCGTTTCCGGAATTATCGTTCTTTTTTTGGGCATCAACGCCTTCACCAAGGTTCCCATCGGCGACATCAACCCGGGTTCTCCGATCCTATGGCCGGATTCAGATTACAACCAAAGTGTGGACGGCATCAACAAGCGGTTCTCGGGAATGGAACAGATCTATGTCCAGGTTCATGGCAATCCTCAGGCAGCGGTTAGTCTTTTTTTGCCGGAAACCCTGAGAAGCATGGATAATCTCAAGGAAAACCTCGTTGAAAAAGGGGACGTGGTTTACGGATTTTCTTCAGCGGATGTGATCCGGGCGTTTAACCGGCTGGTCCACGGCAATGATCCCAAATTCGACATCATTCCCAACACGGTCATGGAGATTTTTCAGATATTGACGATTTTTTACATGGATGCGGCACCCGAGGATATCGACAAGTACATGGTTCCGGGTTATGGAGACGCGAATGTGATGCTGTTTCTCAAGGACCATAAAGGATCCACGCTGAAACGGGTGATCTCCGATATGAAGGAGTGGATCGCCAGGCCGGAAAACAAAATCATGACGCTGTCTCTGGATGATCCCCCACAACAGGTCCAGGCAGTGGAATTTATTCCGGCCGGCGGGCTCGGGGGTATTCTGGCCGCGGCCAACGAACTCATCGAGACGGCCAACAACTGGTTGGTGGCAGGCATCCTGGTATTCATCTTTTTGTGCTGCACGATCATCTACCGTTCCCTGTTTGCCGGGTTTCTTTTTGTGATTTCCCTGGTACTGGCCAATTTCATGTCCTTCTGGTACATGTCCATCAAGGGCATCGGTCTCAACATCAATACGGTCCCGGTGGTTTCCCTGGGGGTGGGGCTGGGGGTGGATTACGGGTTATATATCGTCAGCCGGATCCGGGAACTGATCGCCTCCGGGGCAAGCTGGGAAAAAGGCATCATCGACGGTGTCTCCTCCACCGGCAAGGCTGTTTTTTATCAGGCCGTGATGATGAGCGCCAGCGTCTATTTCTGGTGGTTTTCGCCCTTCCGGTTTCAGGCGGAAATGGGGTTTTTGCTGGCCATCCTCATGATGGTCAACATGATCGTGGGAGTGTTTTTACTTCCCTCCCTGATCCATATATTTAAACCCAAATTTATTGTCCGGAACCTGTGACAAAAAGAAATAATCCCTGATAGGACAAAATCCCGGACCAGGGCATAAAACATAACCTGAGGTCAGGGATTTTGTCGCATGGGTCTTGAAAAATGGTAATCCGCAGGGGCCATTTCGCTCATAAAAAGAAGATTGAATATTGGTATAAGATGTGCTTAGTGTGGTAGCTAAAGATAATCTATGGATTTGTCAAACGGGTGCCCATGGGTAATGATATGAAAAGAGGTTATGTTCAGGTTTATACGGGCAATGGCAAGGGCAAGACAACGGCCGCGCTGGGGTTGTCGGTCCGGGCCGCGGGCGCCGGGTTGAGAGTGTTCATCGCCCAGTTCATGAAAATGGGGGACTACAGCGAAATCAAGGCCCTTGCGCGGTTTTCGGATTTAATCTCAGTGGAACAATACGGGGTGGGAAAATTCGTCAGAGGAAAACCCTCCCCCGAAGACAGGGCGGCTGCAAGGAAAGGCTTTGACAGGGTCAGAGAAATCGCCATGTCGGGTCAATACGACGTTGTTGTTCTGGAAGAAGGCAACATGGCTGTTTTTTTTGATCTCATTCCCCTGGAGGAATTGCTGGAACTCGTGGATGCCAAGCCGGAAAATCTCGAACTGGTGATCACCGGGCGGAGCGCCCATCCCAGATTACTGGAGAAAGCCGACCTGGTTACGGAGATGAAGGAAATTAAACATTACTACGAAAAAGGGGTCCCGGCCAGGGTGGGCATCGAAAAATAAACTCCGTACGGAGAGTTTTTTTGAAAACAATTTCCCTTATATGGAAAGGAGCTGGTTGTGAATACAAGTCGCGACTGGGCAAAACCCATCAGAAGGCTGGAAATGTTAATGCGGTTGAAGTACTTCCCCGTTGCCTTCAAACTGCTGGAGGATAAGGAAAGGCTCAAGGACATACCCTTTATTCGCAGAATTAAGCATAAATCCACCCTGTGCCAGTTGATCAATCTGGTGAAAAGCTTCGACTGGACCGTCGGGGCCGATGCCGACGATTTCATGTCGGATATGTGCCCTTCCATCATCGGACTCCGCGATATCGCGGATTTTATGAAGGACGGAACGTTCCGAAGCATCGTCTGGACCAAAAACCGGGCTGACGGTAAAAAATATGAAAACGGCATTCCCCGTCTGCCCCTCGGAAAATACCAGGCCGTTGCCATGGCCCCGCTGGTGTACAACCCCTTTGATCCGGATATCGTGCTCATATATGCCAATCCCGCCCAGATGATGCTCCTGATCAACTCCCTTCAGTTTGAAAATTATGAGGTGATGCAGTTTTTCTGCGTGGGTGAGTCCTCCTGCTCCGACGCCATCTCCAGATGTTACCTTACGGGAAAGCCGTCCCTGACCATCCCCTGCTATGGTGAACGCCGGTACGGCCATGCCCAGGATGATGAACTGGTGATGGCCATTCCGGCGGCAATGGTCGACAAGGCCTTGGCGGGTATGGAGGCCCTTTACCGAAGGGGAATCCGGTATCCCATCAGCTATGCCGGGGCTGAAACGGACATCGCCGGGGAATTTCCCCAGGCTTACACTGCAGGAGCCATGGCCTCAGTGTTGCGGGGAAACCCCAACCGACTCCTGCTGGGGGTTACCGGCAGCATCGGAACGGGAAAGTCCACCGTTGCAAAAATGCTGGAGGAACTGGGCGCCCCCATCATTGACTTTGACGTTTTAAGCCGGATTGTCGTTGAGCCGGGAAAACCGGCCTACCGGGACATCGTCGCCTTTTTCGGGGAACAGGTTCTGGCGGAAGACAAAACCCTTGACCGGGAAAAGCTGAGGGGAATCGTTTTCAACGATATGGAAAAGCGAAAGAAACTGGAGAGCTTCACCCATCCGAGAATCTCCGAAAAATTTATGGAACTCGTCGAGGAATATTCACGGGATAAGCAAAATATCATTATCCAGGTGGTGATCCCGCTCCTTGTCGAGGCCCAAATGCAGGCTCTTTTTGACCATCTGCTGATGGTGTATGCGCCGGAAAAGGTACAACTTGCACGGGTGATGGCAAGGGATGGGATCGATGAGACACTGGCCATGAAAATCATCCGATCCCAGATTTCACCCGATGAAAAAAAGGGGTACTGCGATTTGGTCGTGGATAACTCCGGCGACATAGGGGAGACCCGGCGGCAGGTGGAAGAGCTCTGGCGCAAATTAAATGAGATTCAAAAAGCTCGTGCTGAGCAATAACCCAGAGGAGGCATCATGACGTTAAAGTTTTTGAGAAACAAGGTGGTGGAAGTCGAACCCAAGTCCGGAGGAGAACTGGCCGTTTCCTGGCGGTTGACCGACGACCTGTTCAAGGCTGAGATTTGTTTGACGGTGCAGCCGCCCGAACTGGAAATTCTGGAAGCCCGGGCTGTTTTCGAGCGGTATGTCCCCCCCTCATGGCGAAATGCCGCCGAGCTCATCAAAAAAATTGAAGGGGTCAGCATTGGGGGAGGGCTCCGGAAAATTGCCGCCGGACTCCTGGGGGGCACGGAAGGGTGTCCCCTTCTGGTGGATGCTGTGCTGGAGAGCTGCAACGCCGTTATCCTTTATTTCACCCGCCCGGGGATCGAAATGGGGGAAGGCCTTACAGATTCCGAACAGAAACAGATCGGTTTGCGGGAAATGGTTAAATCCAACCCCAGGTTGATCAGAAGCTGCATCGCTTTCCAGGATGACAGCCCCATCATGAAAGACCTGCAGATATGAGGAGGAAGGACAGATGATGATCGGATTTCAACGCACCCAGGTCATCGGGGCCGAATTTATCAGTGACGAAATCATTCGGTTTAACGGGATCCAGGAGGATCATATTTACGGGATGGAGATTTCAATGGAGGTGCGCATCGCCGACGGCGAAATCCTGAAAATTACAGGCAATATGAAGCGGTACACCAATTATGTCTGTCCGCGTGCGATCCCTATTCTCCAGACTGCGGTGGGGATCTCGCTTCGAATGGAAGGATGGGACAAGCAGGTCATGCGGGAAATCGGGCGGAAGGGCTGCGAGCATTTTGCGGAAATCGTTATTGAATGCGGCAGGTGTCTGAATCCGGCAGTCATGTCCAAAGACCTTGCTCAAGCCGTAAAGGAAAATCCAGGCCTGGATCAGGGGCAGTTCCTCGACCGGTGGATCTCAACCAACGCATGAGCAAAACCGCTGAACAACTGTTTAAAATGATCCGATAGGGGGAAGATGTGCGGATTGACCTTCATGTTCATACCTGGCCCAAGTCCCAGTGCAGTAAAATCAATCCGAAGGACCTTATACGGGAAGCTTTACGCATCGGGCTCGACGGCTTCTGTTTGACGGAACATCAGGTCCTGTGGGATATGGAAGAGGTCCGAAAACTGGCCGAAGAAAACGGCGTCCGGATATTCAGGGGCAATGAATTCACCACGGCCCAGGGAGATGTGCTGACCTTCGGATTTTATGAGGACATCAAGGAGATCATAACGGTTTCAGAACTTTGCGAACGGGTCCGGGCGGCCGGTGGTTTTTCCATAGCAGCCCATCCCTTCCGGGGATTTAAAACCTTCGGGTTTGGTCAACTGGAAATGAGCCTGGATCAGGCCGGCAAAAAAAAGATTCTTCAGTTTGTGGACGCTGTTGAGATCAGGAACGGCAGAGTGACTGAAAACGAAAATGAAGTTGCCTGTGCGGTAGCGCGAAAGTTGGAATTAAGGGCTACGGCGGGAAGCGATGCCCATGAACTGGATGCCCTGGGGACATGGGTCACAGTTTTTGATGAAGAACTGGAAACCGAAGATGATCTGGTGGATGCCCTTAAATCAGGTCGTTATTCCATCGAAACCTTGAGATAACCCGTTAATGATTCAGGGTCAAAATATTTATCCCGGGGTGACGAACTTCTTTTCAGCATTAATATTGTAAATATGGAAAAAATTGATGCTTCATACAAAGAGGGCGTACTGACCGTTTCCATACCCCGATCCGAAGTGGAAGAGCCCAAGCGGATTCAGGTCAAGAGTTGATGTCGTTGCCGGTGCGCATCGGAGAATTCCCGTGCGCACCGGAGTAAATTTCCGGGTAAGCTGAAGTTTACAAACAGGGTGTTTTCCCAGGTCGAGATGCCATGCATAGATATGTCCTTCCGGTGTTCATTTCGCTGTTCCCGATGAGTTGAAAATTTAAAAAATAATGTATAAAATGTTGACTTGACACATATTTTCGGCGTAGTATCGTTAATCATGAAGTCGACGTCATCATTTCCGATTACGAGGATAAAAACTATGATCAGCCAGCAGGATATCGTCCACAAAATGATAAAGGATTCCATCGGGAAAGAATTCAATGAGAATTTGACCAAAGCGGACATGAAAAGTGTCAGGAATCTTGATCTTGCGGCCATGGAAATTGCCGATGAAAGCCTGAAATTCATCCGACGGACCACCGAAGTGGAAACCTTGTTTCTGGACGGAACCTGGATCAACGGCTCAGGACTGAAATATCTGAAAGACTTCAATCAATTAAAAAGGCTGTACCTGTTCAGGACAAGGGTTAACGACAGGGGGTTAACGACCTTCAAGGTATTAAAAAATTTGAAAAATCTGGAAGTCCTGTCGTTGAGTGAGACCCGAATCTCAAACAGCGGCATCAACCACATCAAGAAACTCGAGAACCTGAAAGAGCTCGATATCAGCAGAAATAAAATCATGGACAAGGGGATGAAGTACCTTGCCAATTTCAAACACCTGGAAGTATTGAATGTGAGCGGGACTCAGATTACGGATGCCGGGGTAAAGTATATCGGAAACATGGCTGGCCTTAAAATATTGTACCTCAGTGACACCCATATGACCGACAAGGGGCTTAAGGAAATCAAAAAATTAAACAACCTTGAAATGCTCTACCTGGACGGGACCCAAATCTCCGATGCAGGCCTTGAGAATCTCACCGGTCTGACTTCACTCGAGTGGCTGTCTCTTTACAAAACCAACGTCACGCGAAAAGGCATGGCCGATATTCAGAAAAAGCTTCCCTCCTGCGTGGTTATCAGTCGGTAGAACCTGGTATTAGAAGTTCTCTTCCTCATCGAATCAGCGATTCCACAACCCTGGGCAGGATGGCCGGAAGGGAAAGGATATCCCGGATAACCAGGTAATTGGCGGGTTCACACATTTTTCTCATATAGTCGTTTGCCCCCTGATCCACGGTGATACAGAAAGGTCGGATGTTTTTGCTCCTGGCTTCAAGAAGGGCCATCATGGTGTCCATAATCCCATATTCGTAGGAAGTTCTGTCCTCACCGTAGTCATTGTCCTGGGGAAAACCATCGCTTAACAGAATCAGCAGCCGCTGTTCGGATTCCACGGAAACGAGTTTGGAAACGGCATGGCGGATGGCAGGTCCCATCCGGGTGCTCTGTTTTGGTGATATTCCGCCGACCCGTCGTTTAATATCATCATTGTATGTTTCAGAAAAATCCTTGATGCGGTAGAAATCCACCCGATCTCTTCCGAATCCGGAAAAACCAAAGACGGCAAAGTCGTCGTCAAGAGCGCTAAGGGCTTCCATCATCACCGCAATACTTTCTATTTCAAGATCGATGATTTTTTTTGCTTCTGAAACCGATGGGTTCTCCCCTTCGGCCATAAGTGAATGGTCAGGACGAAAAACCGCGTCGCTGGTGGATGCGCTCATGTCGACGAGTAAAAGTACGGCAATTTTTCTGATTTTTTTCTCTTTTCTGATAAAAATTCTGTCTGATGGCTGGGACCGGGCTTTCTTGTCCACCAGGACTTCAACAAGAGCCGCCAAATCAATTTCATCCCCCTGATCGACCCTGGGAAAAATTTCACGAATGTCGGGCCGGATTCGCTTAAACTGCCTTTTCACCTTCTGAATGAGGGCATGGTGCTGACCATAAATATCGTCCCTGGATGCAGGATCTTCAGTTGCAATCTCTTTTTCAAACACCCGGCACCAGCGTTTACGGTATGCAGCCTGGAGATAATCCCATTCGTCGTAATAAAAGGGACCGATATCACACCGGATGGAAGACAATGCGGCCCTGCCCATTTTCGGGGGATGTACTTTGGGGCCGGGATCGCCGGGCACTGCCCTGCAAACCAGGTGATCGACGGATTTTATGAAGATCCCCGGACCGGAGAGCTTTTTTCCATCCAGGACCTTTAAAATATCCATGGGGGTATTTTGGCTCTCGATAAGCCTCTGGAGTTCTTCAGGGGATAATGGACTGCCTTCGGATCCGTCGTCTTTTTCGATTGCCCGGACTTCCATTTCAAGAGGATCATTGAACATCTGCCGGTCATTTTCTCCCCGGAAGGAAAAAGGAGGGGTTCTGAAATATCTATCTGTTGTGTTTCCTGGGTTCTCTTCGAAAGCAGGGTCCCCGATCACTTTTGAATAGGGTTCCGAGAAATCGCGGATATAGGTGTATATCTCCAGGGCTTTTTGAAAACAATCCCAGGTGCTCGTGGTACTTTCATAAAAACCGGAAAGGGACAGGGTAAGGTGTCTTACAGGGTCGGTCAAGGATATCACTGGATGGTTTACTTCCACATCTTCATTTAAAATGTCCAGTGTCAGGTAGAGCAGAACTTCGACTAGTGCTTCTCTCACCGGCAGGGCAGCCAAGGGCTTCCGGAGACGCTTCCCTTTTTCTACGGCGATATCCAGATCTTCCGCAATTCCCCTGTAATGCTTGCGCAAACAGTAATCAATGCGGCCTTGTTCCAGGATAAAAAAGATGTCGGCGGCCAATTCCGGAAAATCAAAGGCGGAAAAAATGGATATCATCAAACCGGTCCCGAAACCAAAGGCCCCGAATTCCACGAGTCCGGCCTGGTGCGCCGTTGCCGCCTTATAATCGGAAAAATTTTCTCCCGGTGTTTTCCCTCCGGCACTGAAGGGAGGAAGAAATATGGTTTCCCCGTCCGTTGAAGGATAAATTCCCGGTGAAGGCCGGGCCTGGTTCCGGGCTTTTGCTTCGGCCACGGGCATCATTTTGCCGGTCATGGCGCAGGCAAAAAGGGAGAGGATCTGGCGATAATCGTCAAGCTGGATCGCCGCTTTCCATTTTACCAGTTCATCTTCGGCCTCCGTGGATTCAAGAGAAAAATAGGCAAGGGCGCAAGCCAATCCGTTTTCCATCAGGACGATACCCCGGTGGACAAATTGCCCCAGAAAGATTTCCGGGATAACGGTGAGGATTTTCTTCGCATGCCGGTAAAATGCCCTTGCCGTTTCCGGAGAAGTTTCCGCCAATCGTCCGAGTTCTTCGAGAACAGCGTGCTGGGCCGGAAACGGCAGGCCTTTAAGGGATGCAGCCAGACTCTGAAATTCCTTTGAAATGGCTTCGGGACGTTTTTTCGAAAAGATGCCGGTGAAATGAAGGACCTTGTCCCGGTCGTTCGGGCTGATGCCCGTTAAATCATCCGCGCATGTGGTGAAAAAATCCAGGGCCTGCACCGGGTCATGTTCCAGCACAACGGCTGTTAATTGATAAATCAGGTTTCGTTCCGGCCAGAAAAGGTCCTTGAAGGCGTCTGAGGTTTCGGAAAAATAAGCGAGTCCCAGCCTGAGGGAGCATTTTGAAAACATAAATCCCAGGCGTTTCCAGTCTTTAAGCTCCCTGAAGGTCATGAACGCCATGTTGCAGACGCTGGTCCCAAAAAAGGAAAGGGCGAGATCACTTCCCCCCTTTAAACCGTTGATCAGCTCAATTCCCCAGTCAGACCATTTCCACATTTGATAGAGGTCGCAATGTTTAAGGAAATCCGGGGTGAGGCGGAAGAATTCTGCCGCAGCCAGGGGTGAACAGGCTGAAATCCGAATTCCCCAGTTGGCCCAGGAAAGATATGGGTCCAATTCGTAAGTAGAAAGAACCACGGTTCCCGAGCTCATGAAATGTTCGACCAGATCGATATTCCCGTCCGACCCGGCGACCATGTCAAGTCCCGCGCGGGTCCACTTTTCAAATTCCCCCATGGATAAGCTCTGGAGAGCAGACCGGGCCGCATTGATAAAGGCTGCGGTTAAACGGGGAGAGTACTGAAAATAGAATTTTGCCCGGTCAAGGACTCTTTCCCGGACCGGGTAGGTAAAGCGGATGGGTTCCACCGGTAAGACCAATGCATCCTCCGTTTTTTCAACCAGATAGTCCATTAGAAAGCGACGGTCCATGAGCAGCATGGGGTCATTTTTGATGTTCAATCGTGCCACTCCTCGTTTCCGGGTGGCTGGCCCTATCCCCTGGGGAACAGGGCGTTCACCACTTCGGAGAGCGCCCGCTGCACTTCAATTTCGTCAGATATCGACGATGCAATGGCAATTTCACAGGCCCTTCGCTTGGAGATGCCCTGCAAAATCAGTTCGGCGGCATAGACCAGCAGGCGGGTTCCGGCAACTTCACTCAGGATATGCCCTCTAAGATTGCGGATTTTTTCCCCCAGCCTGGCCAGTTCACAGGCGGTTTCATCATCCACGGTGGTTTCATGCCTGATGATCCGGGCTTCCTGCTCCGGGGATGGATAATCGAACTCGATGGCGATAAAGCGCTGCCGCGTGCTGTGCTTGAGGTTTTTTAGCGTACTCTGGTAACCGGGGTTATAAGAGATGACGAGAAAAAAAAGGTCATGGGCCTGGATAATCTCTCCTTTTTTGTCCACCGGCAGAAGACGGCGGTGATCCGATAAAGGGTGAATGATAACGGTGGTGTCTTTCCGGGCTTCCACGATCTCATCCAGATAACAGATGCCCCCGTGTTTGACGGCCCTGGCGAGGGGACCGTCCATCCACACGGTTTCTTCCCCTTTTAAGAGATATCGTCCCACCAGGTCGGTGGAGGTCAGGTCTTCATGGCAGGCGACGGTTATCAGGGGAAGACCCGAATGCCCGTTGCCGCTGCTTCGAATTTCCCGGTCCAGGATGAAGGCCATATACTCGACAAAACGGGTTTTGCCGACACCGGTGGGGCCTTTCAACAGGACGGGAATTCTGGATTGAAAAGCTGCCTTAAAAATGGATACCTCGTCTTTAATTTCGAGGTAAAAGGGTTCTTTTTCAATTCGGTATTCCTCAATCTTCAATTCCGGAGATTTCATGTCATAAAAAACCTTTCCGATGGTCATGGCAGAAGCGCTTTCGGTCATTTTTTATTTTTACTGAGAAATTCCTGGGCCTGTGAATCAAAAGAGGCCCCGCTGCCGGCCCCCAGGCAGATATCGGTTTCCAGTCTGAGCCCGGCATCCAGGGAAGTCCTCATGGCCATGTTCACCGCTCTTTTAGCCCCTTCCACGATACGGGGATTCAGGGCTGCGATTTCCTCAGCCAGTTTTACGGCCTCGTCCATCAACTGGTCCCTGGTATATACATGATCCACCAGACCTACCCGCAATGCTTCGGCCGCGTTTATTCTTCTTCCGGTGATGATGAGTTCCTTTGCAATCCCCGGGCTGACAATCCGGGGGAGCCTCTGGGTGCTCCCGAGATCCGGAATCACCCCGAACCGGATTTCGGGCAGTGAAAACATCGCCGTATCGCAGGAAAGGCGCATATCGCAGCACAGAGTCAGTTCAAAGCCAGCACCGAAACAGTACCCATTTATCGCGGCGATCACCGGAACCGGCAAATCCTCGTACAGGGTCCAGATGGACTTTAACCCGTAAAGCCGGTCAAATCCCATGCGGTATTCGGCAAAGGTGTCCGAACCCCCCTGGCTGGCCGCCACCATTTTTAGATCAATGCCGGCGCTGAAGGATTTTTCTCCCGCGCCGGTGAGGATGACCGCCCGGATTTCAGGGTTCTCCTTGATTTTTTCAGCGGCCTTTTTCAATCCCAGAAACGCATCCGTATTCAGTGAATTCAAGGCCTCGGGCCGGTTGATCGTTACCGTCGCAACGGTATTTCTGATGTCCATTAATACGGCGTTTTCTCCGCTCATAAATCCCTCCCCGGTTTAGGTGTTATTATGGTGGTCAAAGTTTTCGCGTGATGGTGTACACAGCAGAATTCGGATCAGAAAAATCAAGAAAACGGTTGTCAGCGTTACTTCAATATCAGAGGCCCATGACGATTACAAGGGGCAAAGGAAAGGACGTAAAAGACCGTTGCGATGGAGAAAGGGTTTGAAAGGAAGAGGCTTCCCGGGATGTTCCCCGGAAAGCCTCTTGGAAAAAGAAAGTTTGGCCGTGCGCATTTTCGGTTTGCTACCAATGCCCCTCGACATTGGCATTTTCGGCAAATGAAACATTGCCCTGGTTAAAGGTCTTAAGCGCCTCCCTTACCGTTCCGGCGATGTCGTTCACCACTTTAACGCCCGCGGCCGAAAGGGTTTTAAAGGCATTGGGGCCGCAGAAACCGGTCAAGAGAATTTCCGCGCCCTTGTCGCTGATCAGGGTCGCCGCCTGGATGCCAGCCCCTTTAAATGCATTGAGGTTATCGGTATTGTCCAGCACCTCGAAATCGAGGCTTTCCGTATCCACGATCAGGATGTAGGCTGCCCTGCCGAATCTGGGGTCAACCAAGGCGTCCAGATCCCGTCCCTTGGATGTGACGGCAATTTTCATATGCGTTTCTCCCTGGTTTTAATGCCCGCCGCCGCAAACCTGGTCATTTGAAATTATCGGCAGTTTTCCCGCAATGAGATCTTCCACAACGGGCTTGATGTCGATTCTCCGGGCATCATGGTAAACGTCAATGCCCACCTGTCTGAAACCCATGAGGGGCCGCATGCCGATGCCGCCGACGATAAGGGCATTGACATTATAACCGGCCAGAAGGTTGACCGGCACCAGGCATCCTCCCTGCACATGCTCCTGGTTGGGAACGGTGGAAACATTCTTGATTTCCCCGTTTTCAACATCCACAAAGGTAAAAACATCGCAATGACCGAAATGCCCCGATCGTTCTCCATCCAGTCCACCCACGCCGTTGGAGGGGATGGCTATTCTTCCGTTTTTCATGTTATCCTTTTCTCCTTTTTTCGTTTTTTTAGGCTGATATACGACTTTTCTGAATTTGTTGAAAGGGATTTGCCGGCGTCGTCATGGCCGGATGATCCATAATGCCTTCCCAAAGTCTTTTAACGGCCGCACAGGCGTCGGTATCCCGGTTGACCTCAAAAATTGTTTTGCTCTGGACCATGGACTCCACAAATATCGGGTCAAAGGGGATTCTCCCGAGAACGCCCACCCCCATTTTTTGGGCCATGGCTTCGATGGCTGACGTCTGATCCGGATTCAGATCATACTTGTTGATGCACAACAGGGCTGGGACCTTGAAATGCCGGGCGAGCCGGGTTACCCGTTCCATGTCGTGTATTCCCGAAACCGTGGGTTCGGAAACGATGAGCAAGAGGCTCGCTCCTCCGATGGAGGCAATGACCGGGCATCCGATCCCCGGCGGACCGTCGGTAATGATCAGATCGATGTTTTTCTTTTCCGCGAGTTTTGCGGCTTCCCGGCGGACAAGCGTGACGAGTTTGCCCGAATTTTCCTCGGCAATGCCTAATCGTGCGTGGACCATAGGACCGAACCGGGTTTCCGAGATAAACCATTCGCCGCATTTCTGAACGGGAAAATCGATGGCTTTTGCGGGACAGAAATCCACGCAAACCCCGCAGCCTTCACAATCCAGAGAATTTATCACGAAATTTGCCCTGATTGCGCCAAACCTGCAAAGCTCGCTGCATAGGCCGCACCCCGTACATTTTTCAGGATCAATAACGGCGATTCCTCCTCCGATAAAATCCGTTGTCCGTTTAATATCGGGATTCATCAGAAGGTGAAGGTCGGCCGCATCCACATCGGCATCGCAGAGGACCCGGTTTTCGGAAAGGGCCGCGAATGCACCGGTGATGCTGGTTTTCCCTGTGCCGCCTTTTCCGCTGATAATGACCAGTTCTTTCATTCGATAATTTTCTCCTCTATGCCGCCGATTGTTCGATCCGGCGATACAGATCCAGGAATTTTTCTTTCCATTCCGGCATTTCCTCCACCATGAGCCGGCCCTTTGAATAAACCTCCGCGATTTTCCGGTCAAATGGAATTTCCATCAGGATGGGGAGATTCTCATGACCCGCATATTCTCTCACCCCGTCATCTCCCATATCGGCCCGGTTGATGACGATTCCGCTTGGAATATTCAACAGCTTGACCGCCTCCACCGCCAGTTTCAGATCATGCAGGCCGAAGGGGGTGGGTTCGGTGACCATGACCACGAAATCAACGCCCTTCATGGCGGCGATAACAGGACAGGAAGTCCCCGGCGGCGCATCGATGATGTTGATTCTATCCGGGTCAAAACAAGAACGAACCTCGCGGATCAAGGGGGGAGACATGGCTTCCCCCACCCGGAGGATGCCATGAACGAAATCGATCCCATTTTTCCTGCCCTTTTCCAGAGTCCCCAGTTCCCGGCCGATCTCCGTGATGGCGTTTTCGGGGCACACGGCCGTGCAGCCGCCGCAGGAATGGCAAAGTTCGGGAAATACCAGAGCCGCATTCTTCAATACGGCAATGGCGTTGAAACGGCAGATCAGGGCGCATTTTCTGCAAAAGGTGCACTTGTCCCGGTCGATTTCCGGAATCGGCGTTGTAACGGTTTTTTTTTCTGAAATGACCGGATTTAAGAAAAGATGACAATTGGGTTCTTCAACATCACAATCCATGAGTTGCACGTTGTTTTCCAGGGAAGCCGCCAGATTGACGGCAACCGTCGTTTTTCCCGTTCCCCCTTTTCCACTGGCAATGCTGATAATCACGACGGCTGATCTCCTGTTTCCGTTTCAAGCTTTCCGGTGAGGCTCAACACCTTTCTCAGTTTCTTCACCAGAATAGCGGACTGTTCGGCATCCGGTTTTCGGGTTAAATGCATCAACACCCCCAGCCCTTCCGTAGCCTGGTGAAAATCATCCGGGGGGAGGGAACTGATCAGGGCGGTATTGATAAACGGATTTGTGGACAAGAGTTTTTTGATGAACGCAATACCCGTCATGTCCCCCAGTTCTTCTTCCACGATGAGCAAATCATAGGGACGGGTTGAAATCATATCAAAGGCGTGGTCTACTGGTTCCGGCCCGGAAATTTCAATTCCGGGATACCGGCCTATGACTGAAATGAGCCCGGCCATGGCGTCTGATTCTTTTCCCACGGCTAATATGGATATCATAAATTCCTTTTTTGCCTTTCTATTCATTTCCTCTGCATCTGTCGTCAGGCGAGGCGTTTCGTTTTACCCTTTGACCGGTCCGATTTCTATCGCAATGGCGGGGTTTCTTTTCTCCGCAGGGTTTTACACCGCACCCCGGCATGAAGTAATCCGGAAGGACAGATGCCTTTTTGGCATATGAACCCAGGATCTCTTCGGCGTCCCCGGCAATAAAGGGAATGAGCTTTACGCCGACGGATTCGATCAAACAGGCGGGGGCCCTGGAAACGGCCCCGCAAATCAAAACATCGATATCCATTTCCGCCAGAAGCTCGAACAGGCGGGATGGCGGTTCCGGGTTGAACGTTATCTGCTTTCGGTCAATAATGGTAAAATTCTCGATTTCCGCCACCAGAAGCATGTGGGAAGAATCGAAAACCGGCGAGATGCGGCTGCCCCAAACTGTAATGGCCACCTTCATTTCTGCAACGTCTCCATCATGAATATCAACATGGTTCAAACATAAGCAATACCCGTGCCGAAATCCAGAATAATGTCTATTCTATAAAAATTAAGCCATTACAATTGGTTAGATTAATATGCAAAAGAGCGTGCGGACATAGGAAGGAAGGATGAATTGCAGCAGTGCAATCATTGCCTGGTTTTTTTATTGCATGGATGCAACCTTTTGAAAAGATCACCTTTCCGAGCGGCCATCAAGATCGGGTGATGCTCAGCATTTTAAGAAATTTTTGATATAAAGGAAGATAATCTTCCGGGTGCAGCTTACTCTTACACATACTTGGGGACGGCATTCAGGTCAAATCGTAGCTATTACAGTTAAAACAATTTTAATTGTGTGTATGGCGTAAAAACTGAAAGGCTAATTTGAATTTTTGAACCCTTTCGCTTTCCTATGATTTTTGCTTTTACGCCAACGTCCTTGTTTGTATTTGATTCAATAGTGATAGTTTGAGTATCAGTTTCCCAACTATCTCTGACAATCGGTATAACCAGGTTAAGAATTGATTCAGTTGCTGCCTTGTGCTCTCTTCTGTCAGTCCATTTCTTACTTATTGTTTGGCTTTTTTCAATCACTTCTCTCTCACTAATGTTTATGACTGTTTGGGTATTTGCAGTATAGATACCATCAAACAAAATATCGGTTTTATTTGGAGATTTTGTTGGATATGGATTTTCCGTTTCCATAAGGACCAAACCATTTAAAAAGCCGCCAGCTTTTTTTCGTTTCATTTCTTGTCGTCGATCGAGCTCTTCCCTGGTTACCTTCAGTTGTGCGAGTATCCCTTCAACAACCTCAGTAACATCCGCCAATTCTTCAACAATCGAATCTTTGTCGATGGCGTCTAATACTTCAAAAGATTCCTCAACAAGTTTCGCTCTTAAAGCTTTTAAAAAGAATTCACCGGACAATTTTTTTTTACTAACAAACTCGCCCCCACTCTCGATATTTCCTGGAACCTTGTCGCGAACAAGCTTGTAAAATTCCTGTTTTTCCTCAAAATCCTTAAAAGGGTGTTTCACCTCAACAATTGCTTTCGTCTGCATTAACTGATAATAAGCATGTGAGAGTACCCCACCTTCAAGTAGAATTATTGCGTCAATTTTATGTGCAATCTCGCCAATTACTCTAAGTGTGTTTTTATCTCGTAATAGCTTGTCCTCATTTGGTTGTATCCGAATTCGCCGAACTGTGGAGTTCGTTTTAGCTGCTTCCAATTCCAATCTTTTTATATCTTCACTAGTCTTTATAACGAGTGATTTGTCAAAGGGCGTTTTGGTTCGATGAGATTTTCCCCGTCGGAAAATTTGAGGATCATAGGGCTCATGAAACCATGGAAAAATTGCACTTGGGCAGGTGCTGGGTGGGACACCAACAAACCACATAATGCTTAGTGGCATGCCTTCCTTTTCTGTAATTCGGCGTGATTGCATTGCTATTTCTTTAATCCAATTTTTCTGTTGGATTGATGGACGCCAGTCATAAGGAGAGGCCAAAATTTTGGTTGCCCATTCGCCATTATCATCAGGCGCAACAAAAAAATGCTTGTATGATAATTTTTTCTTTATATTATTATCTTTTATGTTATTAAGCAGGAGTGATTCAACATTTGTACTTTTTGTATCAACAACATACTTGTCGTGTGAATTATAATACAGTCCCTCAGGTAAGCCCCAGAGAGCTTCAATTTGCACAATTCTTTTCTTTGGTGCCGCATATGCGAATGCTGATGCCACCGCTGGAACAAAATTATGAAATATAAAAGCTACGTCCTCATGCACCCTGAGCATTCTAATTTCTGCACTTTTTTCCTTAAGCCAGGCTAAAGCAATATTCAACTTTCTGACTTCATTAGTTCTTGGCAGCATTTGCCGAACATCTTGGTCGGCAGTGGCAATATCCATTCTAATAACCAACGATCCTTTTACTAATTCACCAATGTCTTTTTCCAACGCGGGAGAAACTATCCCTGAAGCAAGATCATTAATTATTTGTTGATTATCAAGAATGTACAGCTTGGCCGTTGGAAGGTCCAAATCCATATATGTAAACACATTATGAATTTTTTTATATTTGGATGCATGTCCAATATCGATACTATTTAAACAGATAGGGAAGAATTTAAATTGCGAATCTCTATCTGAGATAAAAAGTTCGGTAGGGTCTTCACCAATTGTTTGATCTTCTTGATCTGCCTGAACTATATATATCGTGTCTTCGTCCCACACCCATTCGAAATGAAGTCTTACATTTTGCTCAGTAGCCCATGCGGCTGGCACACTAAGCACCTCAGGCACACATGCGGAGAGATTACATTTAAGTGGGGCTTCAAGTTGGTCAATTACCGCAATTTTTTTCCGCCACTCTCTTAGGTTTATTTTAAATTCACAATTGCTTGTCTCGATACCATCAAATTCACCAAGCCAATCACGTAGTTCTTTATAACAGCGCCTCTCATTCGATAAATGTCCCTTTAGAGTAATTGGGTTCGAACAAAGCTGGATAATTAAAAAGAGCTTATTTTCTCTTAAAATGCACTCTGTGGAATGCAACTGAAGGCTGCTTCTGAGCGGATCAATTAAATTCTTAAGCTTTCCTACAGACGAATGTAAATTTCCCCTCTCAGCCAACCCTTCGTTAACCCCTGAAGATCGCACAATAATAGGATCCTCACCTTTAATCCCAAAATTCATGAGCGTATGAATAATTTGGTTAACCAATTTATTTTGTAATTCCAAATGTTTTTCTTCAATAGAAGAACGCAGGATATTAATTATTTCTTTGGAAATTACGATAAAAGGAAGAGTCCATGGCTTTGGGAGGCAAGATAACCCGAAGGCTTTTTCCCCAACAATTTCTGGTGTAATTAATTCCGCTGGAATTTCAAGCTCACCTTTGTCTGTAATTAGGGTAATAGGTGATATAGGCTTAAATTTTGAAATTTGATGAAAAGTTAGTTTATTTTTCATCGCAATCTTTTATGATCGAGCTTTTGCCAAATAAAACCATAGCAACCTCTGACATTTTGCCAACAGCAGAATCTGCAAAATACCCAGATAGAAATCCTACAGAAACACATGAAGCCCCGGAAATTGAAGACCCTGCTGTTATCATGCTTGCATCTATCATGGATCCAATAATAAAGGCAATTGTTGTCGCAACAAAGGGTGAGAGAACTCTCCAGATAGCTCGGTCTTTGTGCCAAAGCCCTCTCGCAACGGTTCGATATAAATATTTCATATCAAAAGTTACTCCACCTAGCATTCCTGATTCGATATAATATGCATACTGCTTAAATGTTGTGGTTTCCTTTGGGAGTATGGAAAACCAGGAACCAACACATCCTTTCCAGGTTGCTAAGATAAAAATAAATGAGGTGACTAGTAAAATGAGCAGATATGTCGTTTCTACCCAAATTCTATTTAGTGCTTCTTTTTCATACTTGGTTTTCCATTCGTAAGGTTTTCTTCCATCTGTTGGATCATTTATGTTTGCACTCGAAATAGGCTTGCAAGTGCAGTTTGTATTTTCTACTTTTTTCTTCGATTCCAAACTATCTGAAGGCTGATGCTTGGAACCATTGCTTCTCATTGAGGCATCATCAATATCCATATAAACAGGCCTTTCTATTCAAGGGAGTTTATGCAAATGAAGAGGCAAGTATGCGATGAGTCTTCAGAGCTGTATCTATATGCGGGAACCGTTTATAGTCACATTGATCAGCATACCCGGTCTGCTTTGCTATAAGCCGTCTGAAAAATTGGGATATTGGGGTTTCGAGAATGTGAAGATAACCTAAAAAATTTTGCCAATCATCCTTATTTCCTATTTCAGCATAGAATAGATATTCATTATTTGCTGACCTCTCTAAAATTTCGGAGGCTCTGCATGGAATCCATTTTAATTGTGAGTCCTTAATGTCTGGAAGTAAGGGTTTATTCAATGGAACTATATGAAGGTGCGCATGATCAATTCCACAGCCTGTTTGAGAGCCGCATTTATTCGCACCATGCTCGAAAGCAATTAGAGGACCATAATGCGTACACAGATGAGAAACTACAATTTTTGATATATCAGTAAAGCATTGATCCTCATATAAGTTCTTCATTGAAAATTGATGTTCCTTTGGAATTATTAGTGTCCACCCGTCGATAAAAGCACCGATAGAGGCCACCGCTACAAACTCGTTGTTACTCCAAATAGGCTCATCTATGCCAACAAAAGAATATTTTCCATTCACTATTTCACAAAATCTGCAATTAACCTTGGAATTCATTTTTGGACCTCCCTAAACAAAAAAAATAGTTTATTCTGAGTTAATTATTATTTGGTGGTTTTTAAGGTGATGGTTTCGCTTGAAATTGTATATATTTGTGCTCCAACCACGCAAATAGCACATAGTACAATAAATCATTTTTATATCTCTGTCTACAATCCGGACACGACTGCTTTCTCTCTAAAGCTGGAGTCGTCAAGCTCAAAATTTGATCCCATTATCTTTGGATTTCCTGCATGCTTGTCTGCCCCTAATTTAATTTCAGATATCATGTGGGGCAAATTCGAAAAAATAACCTCTTTTCCTATCCCTCTTTGCCCCTTATGGCATGTTGTGTATATTAAATTTACATCACAGACCTTCAATCCACCGTCTTTATACATAGAAATAATTTCAGGGTGTGAATCATAGCTGAGAATCCAGGGATGTTCGAGTGAAAAGAGAAAATCGCGGAGAATCAAATGGTCGTCGTGATCGAAGTGATATGAATAGAGGGCAGCAGATTTATTATAAAATGGAGGATCAAGATAATACAGTAACTTATTTGGAAGCTTTCCTCTTTTTTGCATTTTATTTGCCTTATATAGTGCCGTTCTCCAATGCAAATTCCATACAAATTCAACTCGATCACGGTATTGTGCAACCCTTAATATCCGTTTAATAATTGTAAATTTATTGAAGCGACAGTCTATTTTATATTTTGACCTCTGAGATTTCCCCCCGATCGGGCCAGCGTTAGGAGCTAAAATTCCCGAAAAACTTGTTCTGTTCAGGAATAAACATGCAAAAGCTTTTTGCCGGATAGTTTTATGTTCTTGCTTCTTCAATTGTTCCCATTTTTTTACGGAAACTTCCGTCTTTTCAACCTGATCAATGAGCCAATCAGTATCAAAAAAAACTGTGTGCCAAAATGCCGCAAGAAGTGGATCCCTATCAATCAATGCAATTCGCTCAACGAGATTAAAATGAAGTAAGGCGAGAGAAACGCTAGCTCCTCCTGCAAAGGGCTCTATAAAAAGGTCAGGAAATAATTTATTTTGGGTTATTGCACGCAAAATATAGCCCGACATCCAGCGTTTGGCGCCGGGATATCTAAGTGGGCTTAATGGTGCGTATTTATAACCATTTTTTTTCATTTTTTCATCAATTTACTTGTCGGACAACATATTGATCAGAAGAGTTCGGATGAGATGACGATATTTTCAAAAAATAACATACCCCTTTGACAAATCAATAATTTTCTTTAAAAATACCATTTAATTTCAAGATGGTTTTTCATTTTTTGGGTTATAAAAAATAATATGGGAAAATAGCGCCCGCAAAAGGTATTGGAACTGCATCCCGTTTGGGCATAATAATTTGACCGAATTTTGTTCCAGCATGGGTTCCCTTCGAATAGACTCCTGTAATAGATAACCATTAGCTCAATATCAGTATCGATTAGTTAAATGGGATTTTTTAAAATTATTGATGCCCAAAAAACCATCCGGAGCCAAGATGATGAACAGATGATTTGAAGGAGTGAGTTCCCCTTGGTTATTTTCATTTCCTTCACAGGTACCATCTTTTTTTCGCAACTTCTTCTTTATTATTGGGCTTTTATATTTCTATCGCACAAGAATTGCCATCCTTAATCTGTCCTATTCACGGAACGGACCATAAAACCATTCCCAATGGACACAGGCTTTTAAAACAAACAGAACTGAAAAATGATTTCCATCCCTGCGCGAACCACCAAGCGGTTGCGGGAGGGTATCTCTCCAAAATGTCTCACCTTTCCGATCGCCCGTCGAAATCGGGAAGGGTGATGCCAAGCTTTTTGATCTTTC
>DIKO01000107.1 GCA_002423615.1 Desulfobacteraceae bacterium UBA5616 | reverse complement strand
GGGAAATTGAAATGAGAAGTAAAAAGTGAAAAACCAAGCACTTGAGCAGATACGCTCGCCACTTATTTTCGTATCATCTCATCTTCTGATTTCCCATAGCCTATAGCCCCTCGCCTATAGCCTGTTTTAACCCATATGCCGGTACAGCACCCTCCCCACGGGCTTCAACACCGCCATGGGGAGCGCTGCGAATATTTTTTTGTACACAGACCCGATTTCCTCCGGCCCCTTCACGAACGCAGCCCGGGAAAAATCGTACCGGTAATATGAAATCCCGTATTCTTCCGGGCCGAACCCCATTTTAAAGTGCCGAAGGCCCTGGTTTTCCAATTCGGTCCTGCCGAAGCAGAGTGCGGAAAAACCATTGTCACGGCCCCATTGGACGGCTTCCCACATGACCGAAGGGCCGGCACTGAAATCCCTGCCCGTGTCGTTTGATGCGCCGTATTTGTAGATGAGCCGGTCCCCGGATATGAAGTACAGATTGGCCGCAACAGGGGCGCCTCCGGCATGGGCCGTCACGACCAGTCCCAGGCCGGGGCTGATGACCCGGTCGTAAAGAAATTGGAAGAACCGGTCGGGCTGGGGGGGAAGGCCGTGTCTTTTCCGGGTCAGGGCGTTGAGCCGGCAGAAGGCGTTCACCGCTTCCCGGGAGCTGGATACGGACAGGGTTACCCCGGCTTTCCGGGCCTTTTTGATATTTCTCCCGAAGGACTCGCGCAGGCTTGAAAACAGGTCGTTCAGATCCGGGGTGAGGTCAAGGACATGGCCGTAATAGGTTTGGGATGGTGCTTTTCCGGAAAAAAAGCGCTCTCCCCCCCGGATTTCCAGATAGGCCCAGTTCCGGGTTCTGCCCAGGGCCAATGCCGCGGCAAACAGGTCGTCAAACCCGGCCCGGTCCGGGGCCAGGGGTTCGCAGTAGTCGGTGAAAGGAAGGGACACGCCCCTTTTGCCGGTGATGAAGCTGTCCACTTCCATGACGGCCAGAAGCGCTTTCACCCTTCCCTGCTCCTCTTGGGTGAAGTAAAACGGCTGGTACCCGTAGGACCGGCAGAGGACCCGCGCCCAGGGCTCGCCGTGGAAAAACGAGTGTCCGGGGATTTCGGATAAAAGGGCCTGCCAGTTTTCGCGTTCACATGGGTTCACCGGGGATGATTCACCCATAAAACCTCGAGATTTCATCCGCAACGCCTTCGATCTGCTCCTCCGTGAGCTCCGGGAAAAGCGGAAGAGACAGGGTTTCTTCGGCGCATTTCTCAGCAACGGGAAAGCTTCCCGGCCCCAGACCCAGCCCTTGATAGGCCTTCTGAAGGTGGATGGGCACGGGATAGTGGATGCCGCAGGAAATCCCCTTTCCGGCAAGATGCGCCATGAGGCGGTCCCGCTGTTTTGTCCGGATCGCATAGATATGGAAAACGTGCTTTCCGTCTTCCGATTCATACGGGAGGGTGACTTCCTCGATTCCGGAAAGAAGGCGGTTGTAGGCATGGGCGTGGCTTCTCCGGGCCTGGTTCCAGGATTCCAGGTATTTCAGCTTGACGCTTAAGACCGCCCCCTGGATGCCGTCCATGCGCGCATTCCAGCCGATGATGCCGTGATGGTATTTTGTGGACTGACCGTGATCCCGGAACATCCGCATGTTTTCGGCCATGGCGTCGTTGTCGGTCACGACGGCGCCGGCCTCGCCGTAAGCCCCCAGGTTCTTGCCCGGGTAAAAGGAGAAGCACCCGGTTTCGCCCATGGAACCCGCCTTCCGACCCCTGTATTCAGCCCCGTGGGCCTGGCAGGCGTCTTCGATGACAGGAAGCCCGTGTTTCCCGGCAATCTCCAGGATGGGGTCCATTTCCGCGACCTGCCCGTAAAGATGGACGGGGATCACCGCCCTGGCCAGGGGTGCTTTGCCCTTTTTAAGGCAACCCTCGAGACGGTTGGGGTCCATGTTGCAGGTCCTGGAGTCCACATCCACGAAAACCGGCCTGGCCCCGCAGATGGAGATCGCCTCGGCCGTAGCGATGAAGGTGTTGGGAACGGTGATCACCTCGTCACCCGGGCCGATGCCCAGCGCCATGAGGCTCAGCCACAGGGCGTCGGTTCCGTTTCCCACGCCCACGGCGTGTCTGCACCCGCAGTACCGTGCAAACGCCTCCTCGAAACCGGCGACAAAGGGTCCGCCGGCAAAGGCCGTGTTTTCCATGACCTTTTCCATTGCGGCATGTATTTCATCCCTGATGGCAAGATACTGGGACTTGAAATCCAGAAAAGGAACCGTCATTTTCGTACTTTCCTCACTATTTTCGCGGGATTTCCGGCAACGATGACCCCGGGGGGCACGTCCCGGGTCACCACGCTGCCAGCACCGACCAGGGCGTTTTCACCGATGGTGACATTTGAAAGAATCGTCGACCCCGACCCGATGGAGGCCCCCTTCCGGACCCGGGTCGGCTCCACGCTCCAGTCTGTCTCGGTCTGGAGTGTGCCGTCTGGGTTGACGGCCAGGGGATAGGTGTCGTTGATGAAGGTCACGCCGTGGCCGATAAAGACCCCGTCTTCAAGCGTCACGCCTTCGCAGATGAAGGTGTGGCTGGATATTTTGCAGTTCTTCCCCACAACGGCATTTTTCTGGATCTCCACGAAGGCGCCGATCTTGGTGTTGTCGCCGATGGAGCATCCATACAGGTTGATGAACCGGGAAAGCCGGACATTTTCCCCGAGCCGGACATCATCGGAAATGCACAGGTAATTCATAGATAAACCAGTTGGCTGTTATTACTCAGGGATTGGCCGGCCGCGGTCAGCATCCGGACGATGTGCAGGCCGGCCGCGCCGTCGTTGACAACGGTTCCGCCATTTTCGACATAATCGACGAATTTCTCCGCCATCCTGGACAGGGCTTCGGTCTGGTCGAGCTTCGGGGCCCACATGTCCCCCATGCGGTAATCCACAAGAACATTGTATTTTCCTTCTTTGCTCCTGACCTGGACCCCCTTGTCGTAAATCCTGATTTTTTCGTCCGGTTCAAGATCATTCCACACCAGCATCTTTTTTTGCCCGCCGATGAGGGTTCTTCTGACCTTCACCGGGGAAAGCCAGTTCACGTTGATATGGGCGATGACATTGTTGGGGTAATAAAACGTCAGATAGGCGATGTATTCCAGACCCTTGCCGAAACAATCCGATCCCGTGGTCAGTACGGCCTGGGGTTTTTTACTGAACAGATAATCCATGATGGAAATATCGTGGGGCGCGAGGTCCCAGATGACGTTCACGTCATGCTGAAACAGGCCCAGGTTGACCCTTACGGAATCAAAGTAGTAAAGATTCCCCAGGACATTGTCTTCAATGAGCTGCTTGATTTTCCGCACGGCGCCGGTATAGAGGAAGGTGTGATCCACCATGATTTTCAAATTCTTCCGCTCGGCCGTCTCGATGAGATCCTCCCCTTCCCCGGTGGTGTAGGTGAAGGGTTTTTCGATGAAGACGCTTTTGCCTTGCTCCAGTGCTTTTTTGGCCAGTTCATGGTGTGAAAATACCGGGGTGGCGATGGCGACGGCGTCAACCTCCGGGCTGCTCAGCAGTTCCATGCGGTCCGTGGTGCAGACTATGTGGGGGTAGGCTTTCCTGACCTTTTTCAGGGACTGCTGATTGATGTCGCAGACCGTGGTCACCAGGGAGCCGTTGCCGGCACTGAAATTCCGCACCAGGTTCGGACCCCAGTAGCCATAACCGATAACGCCGATTCGCAGCATAAAAACTCCATGGAAAAGGGTTTGACGGACCTTTTAGGTTACCTTCATGTTCAATATGCCCCCTGGCCGCCGAATACGGCGCCGGGGGTTTTCAGTAAAATTTTCAGGTCCAGCCACAGGGACCAGTGGTTGATGTACTGGAGGTCGAGCCGGACCATCCCGTCAAAGGTGGTACGACTCCTGCCCATGACCTGCCACAGCCCGGTAATTCCGGGTTTGCACATGAGCAGCCGCCTCAGGTGCCAGATGTCGTAAAGCTCGCATTCATAAAAAATAGGGGGACGGGGCCCCACCAGCGACATTTCTCCCCTGAGGACATTGATCAGCTGGGGCAGCTCATCCAGGCTCGTTTTTCGCAGCCACCTTCCCGCGGGGGTGATGCGGGGGTCATTGTTCAGCTTGAAAACCCCGGGCTCGACAGCGGCCCTTTCCTGTTCACAAATGTATTTTTGAATATACTCCTGGTGTTTTCGCTGGTCGCTGTCAAGGTACATGGATCTGAACTTAAACAGCATGAAAGGGTCGCCGTTCAACCCCAGCCGTTCCTGTTTGAAAAAAACCGGGCCTCGGGAAGTGAGTTTGATGGCCAGGGCCGCGCCCCAGAAAACCGGTGAAAACAGCATCAGGGCTACTGCACTCCCCACCACATCGATTATTCTTTTCAACATCTGTGAAAAGCGGTAACCCATTTCCGGCTCTGCAAGGTCGGGGTACAGTTTGAGGTTAAAAGGGATATTGACCGTCTTTTTTTCCCGCGATTCCGGATAGAAATGAAAGGAAACGACGATCTTTTTAATCAGCTCCATGGGGAGTTCAGCGCTCATCCGGAGGTGGATTTTCCGGAAAATCCCTTCGATGGACGTTTCATCCAGGCTTGCAATCTCCGGCAGGATGACGCCGACGACATCATCCTGCTCGTACCAGCCCCGGATATCCGTTTCTCTTAAGGCGGAAAGCAATGCTGCGTTTATTTTTCCAAGAATTTCGGCTGAACGCTTTCCCTGCATCACGGCTGAAATATCCAGAAGAATCAGAAGAAAAGGCCTTTTGGAGCGTTCCGTTCTCTGGCGTTCGATGCGGAGGAGATGGTGGAAATGGACCCTTCCGTAAAACGTCCCGTCTCCTTCCACCATCAGGGGAGAATTTTTCGGATCCCGGGTTTTCAAATGGATTTGATTCAAGCCGATTTCCCCCTGAACTGTTTTTTAATAATAATTATCGATTAAATCCACAAAAATATCAAGCTGAAATGTCCTTTTTCCCGGAACCCCGCCTTTTGAAAAACGATTTGATCCCGCGGGGTTCCGATCGCTCCGAAGTATACCGGTAGTCTCCGTAGTAGCGCTTGTGACCGAAGTAGCGGCGGATGAGGCCCTGTGTTTTGAACTGGAGGTCATTCAACACGACGCCCATGATTTTTTCCCGGTCCAGCATTTTAAGGGCATGGGAAACCGATTCCCGCGGCGTGGTTCCGGACTTGATGACAAAGAGGATCCCGTCCACCATTTCATTGAGGACGGTCGGTTCCGTGGTGGCCAGAAGGGGGGAGGAGTCAAAGATGACATAGCGGTCGGCATACCGCGTTTTCAGCTCCTGGACCAGGTCTTTCATCCGGTTGGACCCGATGAGTTCAACCGGATTTTCCTGCATGGACCCGCAGGGAAGGATGCTGAGCCTCTCCAGGGGGGTTTTAAGGATAAGGTCCGGCAGCTCGGCTTCCCCTGCAAGGTAATCGGAAATCCCCCTTTTTTCTTCAAAACCGAACCATTTGGAAAAGGACGGGTTTCTCAAATCGCAATCCACGAGCAATACATGGCTCTGGTAGTCCTCGGCCAGGCAGAGGGCCAGATTGACGGCGTTGAGGGTTTTGCCTTCCTCCGCCATGGCGCTCGTGACCAGAATCGTTCTCCGGGAATTTTCCATCCCCGTCCGGATGATATGGGTTTTCAGCCTCCTGAACTGTTCCGCGGCAAGGGAATACGGTTCGAAATAGGTTATGATTCTGCTGTCGAAAACAATATCCCGGGGAGCGGTTTTGGGAACTGCCTCCCTGAGCTCGGGGGTTTTTTCCCTTTCCATTTTCTGTAATGCGTCGAACATCTTGCCCATATCCGCCTACCTCCCCATATGGAATGCCCATTCCTGAATCCCCAGCATCACGCTGATCGCCAGCAGCATGAGGAGAACGGGCCATAACCATTTTTTTCTGACTTTTTTCGGGCCGTCCAGATGCACCAGGACATCCCGGATGATGTTTTTGCCGATCCGCCCCTGGTCCGCTGAAAATCCCGTCAGCAGGGCATTGTCGCAGACGATGTTGATCAGGCGGGGGATGCCTTTTGAATAGGCGTAAATTTCTTTGATCGCGGCGCCGGTGAAAATGGAAATGTTCCTCGCGCCGGCCGCTTTGAGCCGGTGCAGGATATAATTCCGTGTTTCTTCAAAGGAAAGGGGCAGCAGGTGGTGCCGCACGGTGATTCTCTGCTTCAAGGGACGGAAACGGGCCTCGGCCAGGATCTCGTTCAATTCCGGCTGTCCCAGGAGAATGACGTGGAGAAGCTTGTTCTTTGAAGTCTCGAGGTTGGTCAGGAGGCGCACATCCTGAAGGAGCTCCGGCTCGAGGCTCTGGGCCTCGTCGATGATGAGAAACACTTTCTCATCCGCGGCAAAGCAGTTCAGGAGAAAGCCGTGCAGGGCCTTCAGGCTCTGACCCCGGGACTTGAGCTGATCTGCCGGAATACCCAGATCTTCACACACGTAATTGAGAAAATCCGACCGCTCCAGGATGGGGTTGAAGATGTAGCTCGTCCGCACCCGACCCGAAAGCTTCTCGAGAAGGGTGTGGACCAGGGTGGTCTTGCCGGTTCCGGGTTCCCCGGTGACCACGCTGAACCCCTTGCACTCCTGAATCGCGTACCGGAGATGGGCCAGGGCTTCCCTGTGAACCTCCCCCAGATACACGAACCTGGGGTCGGGGGTTATTTCAAAGGGCTTTTCGGTCAAGCCATAGGCTTTTCGGTACATGATCAGGCCGCTTTGTTCTCGATCCTGGGAATGGTGGCCAGGACCTTCAGGCCGAGGGTGATCTCCACATCGGGCGAATCATTGAAAGAACGGTCCAGCTGTTCCCGGAAAAACGCCAGCCCCAGCCCGCCCCCGATAGCGGAAAAAATGCCGATCAGGAGTATTTTGGGGATATCCGGCGAAAAGGGTTTTTCCGGAACCCGCGCCGTATCGATGATTTTAAACCGTTCGCCTTTCTGCCGTTTCTCCAGGTTTTCCGCCTGCTGTGCATCCTGGCTCTTCTTCAGCAGCCTTTCATGTGAGTCCTTCGTACTCTGGTATTCTCTCAAAAGGGAGGCCATTTCCTGTTCGCGGACGGGCGCTTTTTCTATCCTTCCACGGTATTTTTCGATCTGGACCGCGATGGCGGATTCTTCCCGGCTCAACCGGGCGATTTCGATGTCCGTCAGTTCCACCTGGCTGTTGAGTTCCCTGTAAACCGGATCCTTTTTTATCCCGAAATCATCCGTCACTTCTTTTTGCGCTTCATTCTTTTCAAAATCCGCCAGTCTTTTTTCAGCCGCGATGACGTCGGGGTGGCTCTCCTTGTACATGGTCCGGAGGCTTTCCAGGCTTCTGACGAGAAATTCCTTTTCAGACTCCTGATAGCCCTTTTTCATGAAGGGCATATTCGATGCCCCGCCCCCCAAGACTGAAGACGGAGTCCCCATTTCATTTCCCGGAGTTCCGGAAACACCCGCCTGCATGTCGGAAATCTGTTTCTGTAGGAAGAGTCTGCGGTCCTTTGCAGCCCGCAGGTTTTCGCCGGTCCGCTGGTACTGATTCTGAAGCTGTTCCAGGATCTTGATATTGGAATCCCGCTGTTCCGGAAGCTCGCCCATGTAACGGCTCTTGTACCCGGCGATGGCCGTTTCCATTTCATCGAGTTTTTTCTTTGCCGAGGCAAGCTCTACGGATAAAAACTCCGTGGTGCTTTCCGCCTGACGTTCTCTGAGCTTCAGGTTTTCCTCGATGAACTGGGAGGACAGGTTATTGGCGACCCGGGTGACGATTTCCGGGTCTTTCCCGATATAGGTGATGGTGAAATACCCTTTGGATTCCTCTTTTTTGGTCGGAAGTTCGATCTTGATGTCCTCCTGCATGAGGGTAACGGCCTCCTGCAGGGTGATTTTCTTCCGCTCCTCCGGGTAAAGATTCAACTCGTTGATGATCTTCTCGAGGCGCGTACGGCTCAACACCTCCTGGGCAATGGATTGGAGGCGTTCCTCCACGCCGGCCGTGACCGTGGCTCGCACATAATCCTCCGGAATGCTCTGCGGACTGACCAGGACCAGGGTGCTGGCCTTGTAAAGACGGGGGGCATACATCGCGTATGCAACGGCCGCAGCGGAAATCACGAAGAAGGGAATTACGATATACCATATCCTTTTGCGCAGGATCTCGATGTATTCGTCGAGGGTATAGGTTTTTTTGGGGTTGATCATAAAAACCGGTTCTCCTTAATAGGTCGCGGTGGCCCTGAATATCGCGCTGTTTACCGTGTGCTCATAGCCGGCCTCGTTTGATTCCCGGTCTTCATGGCCTGCGGAAAGGGACAGGGTCAGCCACTTCAAAAGACGGTAGGAGGCCAACCCGTTGACTTCCCAGGTGGTGTCCCGGTGCTCCGGGAATTCATATTTTTCCCGCTCGACCCTTCCGTTACACCCGATGGAAAATTTCGGATCGACCCTGTGGTCGATGGAAAACATCAGGGCGTTATACCGGTTGAACCCGAGGTTTTCAGACGTGAACAAATCTTCCCCGTAGCCTCCGTTCAATTCCAGCCGGTACGTGGTGCGGGGGAGGGTCCGGGCAAGCAGGGCCATATAGGACAGGCCGTTTTGTCCGGATCCGGACTCGGCGTCCATCCAGAAATACCCCAGCTGAGCCGTTGCGGTCAGCGTGGGGGAAAGTGATGCGGTCACGCCGGAAGACGGATTGTGGAGCTCATAATCGGCCGTCGAGGGCGGCTCGTAATCCCGCTTCAGGTAGGTGTATTCCCCGAAAACCGAGGTTCTGGGGCTGATGTGCCGGGTATAGCGGGGGACCAGGCGATGACCTTCAAGATCGGGTGAACGGTCGAAATCCCCCCGGGTGTGACCATAGGTCAGACCGGCTTCATTTTGCCGGTCGAAGCTGAAGAAAACAAACGGTTCGATGTAGTCCTCCCGGCTGTCTTCCCCGGTTTTGCTTTCGGTCCGGTATACATTGTTCCGGTAGGTGACGCCTGTACTGTTCCGGGACCCGAACCGGTATACCATCCCCGGGGAGGCGACATTGCGCCAGTAAACAGACCTCTCGGTTTTTACCGCCGAAACATACCGGTGGTCCGCGGTCTCGGTAAAATACTCCCGCTCCCTGGGGTCATCGGAACGGATGAAATAATCCCGGAAAAAAACATTGAGGCGTTTTGTCAGGTCATATCCGGCATTTAAGGAAGCATTATGGCCGATATAGTCCAGGTTGCTGTTTTTTTTATAAAAAACGGCGTTCAGCGAATATTTCAGATCGACGTTGAAGGTATCGCCGTTATTTGAAAAGGTAATTCCGGGCCGAACCGTTGTGATAAAATCTTCTTTTTCACCTTCCGGGGTCAGGTCGAGGTTGTCGGTGTATTCTTCCTCGACTTCGACACCGGCCTTGAATTTAGAGAGCAGCCCTGCTCCCGCCGCGGTAGAAACGCTGACCAACATCAGCATCAACGGAACGAGAATCATCAGACGGAGTTTCATCCATCGCCCCTTTTCATTTGACGACGATAACATCTCCCGGATGGATCGGTACATCCGGTGCTTCCCCCTTGATGATTTTCTTGTAATTGGCCGTGATTCGCTTTTCCGTCCCGTTTTCCCGGGTGATGATCAGGATCTTTTTCTGGTCCGCCCATTCGGTAAAACCGCCGACCATGACCATCAGCCGGACCAGGGACATTTTATTGCGGATCGGGTAGACCCCCGGCTGCTTCACTTCACCGGAGACATAGGCCTTATAGCTGTTCGCCTCCATGACGGTTACCGTAACCGTGGGGTTTTCCATGAACCCCTTCAATTTTTCGGTCAGGGCGTCCTTCAGTTGCAGCGGCGTAAGTCCCTCGGCCTGGATATCGTTCACCAGGGGAAGAGAAATTTTGCCGTCGATCCGGACCGGAACGGTCCGGGTAAGGGATTCTTCCTTCCAGACGTAGATCAGCAGAACGTCTTCAGGGCCGATAACATACTGATCACTGTCGGCGGCAACCACGCCCCCGCCACTCTGACCAGGGCCTGCGGTTTCCACTTCACCGGCGCCGCCGATGGAACACAGGGCCGTCAGAACGACCCATGCCGTCAGGCAAAAAACCGTCAATGACTTTATCATCTTCATCCTTTCCCGCCATATGGTGTTGAAGGGATATTAATTGATGGAATTAATTTAATTTGTTATGCTAACAAAAAAAGACCCGGCTGTCGAGCGTTATTGTGGGGCGTTATTGTGGGACAGGGCGGGGTTTTGCCGGCATTCAGATACTGACGGTTCCGCGAAAGACAGTTTGCCGGGACCATCTTTTCAAGGGGGATTCATGATGGAAATTAAGCTCAACAGGTTTTTAACTCTGGTTTCCTGCGTCATTTTACTCACCATGGTGATGCCCCTGTCCGGGTGCTCCAGGGAAGGCAGGGTCGAACGCCACTGGCAAAAAGGAGAAGCTTACCACAAGGAAAACAAGCTGAAGGAGGCCGTGCTGGAATACAGGAATGTCATTCAGCTGGAACCCGGTTCCGTGAAAGCCCATTACGCCATAGGCCGGGTGTACCTGAAGCTGGGAATGCTGCGACAGGCCCTTGAGGAAATCTCCAAAACCGTTGAACTGGATCCCAAAAATATCGAAGCCGGAAATCTTCTGGGACGCCTGTACCTTCTGTCCGGGGACCGGAAAAAAGCCAGACAGCAGGCTGAACAGTCGCTTTCCATGGACGGGAACAACGCTTCCGCGCGCCTGCTGTTAAGCAGTATCTACCTGTCCGAGAAAAATCTCGACCAGGCTGTCCTGGAAGCTCAAAAGGCAGTTGATGGTCAACCGGGACTCGACGCCTATATCCACCTGGCCAACCTTTACCTTTTGAAGCAGGACCTGCCCCGTGCGGAAGAGATGTTTAAAGAGGCGGTTAAAATCAGCGAAAAGGATATAAAACCCCGGCTGGCCCTGGCCCAATTCTACCTGCGCACCGGGAAAACGGATTCGGCTGAAAAAGAGTATATCGAGCTGACGAAAATCGCCCCGGACAACCCGGTCGTCTTTATGTCCCTGGGGAATTTTTACGCCGCCGCGAAGAGACCGGCCGACGCCGAGAAGCAATTTTTGAAGGCGGTTGAAATATCGCCGGACAACACGGCGGCCGGAATGAGCCTGGGGAACTTTTACCTTTCCCGTGGAGAAAAGAACAAGGCGGAAACGGCGTTCAAGGAGGCGGCCAAAAACGACCCCAATAATACTGGCCCGCTGCTGCGGCTGGCAGATTTTTATATCGCCGCAAAAGACTTCGACCGGGGACAGCAGAATATCGAGGCGGTGTTGAAGATAAGCCCCAAAAATCAGGACGTGCTGCTGCTGCAGGGCAGGATATTCCTGGGCCGGAACGAATACGACCAGGCACTGGACAAGTTTGAATCCTATGCCAAGGACAATCCCAAATCCGCGCAGGCCCGCTACCTCATCGGGCTTGCCCACGCCGGCAAGGGGAACATGATCCAGGCCAAGACATCACTCGGGGAATCGGTGGAGCTGAACCCCCGGTCGGCCGGGCCGAGGATTCTTCGCGCGAAAATCAACCTGACCGAAGAAAACACGGACCAGTCCATAGAGGATCTCAAGGCGGTTCTGAAACATCACCCGGGTAATACCGAAGCTCACGTTCTCCTGGGAAACGCCTACCTCATGAAACGCAACATGGCGGATGCAACAACGGTTTTTGAAAACCTGATCCGGATCGCGCCGGAAAACCCGGTGGGGTATACGAAGTTGGGCCTGATCCGGCTGATTCAAAAGGACGAGACTAAGGCTCTGGAACAATTTGAAAAAGCCCTGGAACTGCGTCCCGATGCCATCGAGCCGCTTAAGTTCATCGCCACGATTTATATGAACCGGAAGGATGTTGGCAAGGCCGTTTCAAGGGTGGAGGAACAGATTCAGCGTGCTCCCCGGAACCCGCTGTTCCACGCCCTGCTGGGGAATATTTTCGAAGCGAACAAGGATCCGGCCAAAGCCGAAGCCTGCCTGCAGAAGGCCCTGGAACTCAACCCCGCCATGCCCGCGCTGCAGATCTCCCTGGCCCGGTTCTACGCCCGGAACAACATGATGGATAAGGCCAAAGCGCGTTATACGGGGGTCCTGGAAAAGGACCCGGAAAACCTTTCCGCGCTGATAGCCCTGGGAATGATCAACGAGAATGAAAACCACTACGACAAGGCCGGGGAACTTTTTGAAAAAGTTCTCAAAATCAACCCGGACTTCGCCCCTGCGGCAAACAACCTGGCCTACATTTACGCGGAATCCGGGGGAAATATCGATGTGGCCCTGAACCTGGCCCAGAAGGCCAAGGAGCAGATGCCCGATGATCCCCATGTCTCGGACACCCTCGGATGGATTTACTACAAAAAAAATATCCCCGGCAGGGCAGTGGCCTACCTGAAGGAAGCAGCCGATAAAATTGAGGACGACCCCATGATCCGGTACCATCTGGGCATGGCCTACCACAAAAACAACAACCGGGAACTGGCTGTAAAGGAACTCCGGGAAGCCCTCAGGTTGGATCCCGGCTTCAGGGGGGCTGACGAAGCCAGGAGGGTCATCGCTACCCTGAATTAAAGGCGGGGCTGAAACCCACTGGCATGGCGCCACCCTGATCTATCATTTCCAGAAAATTTGAGGTTTTGATTTCCCCAAAACTGCAATCCGTAATTCTTTGTTCAATCTTGGGAAAACCATCTTTAGATGTTGATTTTTACCGGAAACATGGAATAAATGGGATATCTTTTGCAGAAATGCCATTCCAGAATGCGTGAACCCCGGTTTTTACCTGAAAGCATCGTTGATGCGCCCACAATAACAGCCTGAAAACCCGGGGACACCTGAAGTTCATTGATTGGGGAGGGGAAAAATGGATCAGGAAATGAATATCGGAATTGATGAAGCCCGAACAGCAGGACTTGACCCGGACCGTCTGTTAAGGGTCCGGCAGGCTGTCGAAACCGACACGGGAAAGGGTCTGTATGACGGGGCCGTTTATGCCGTCGGGCGCCATGGGAAAATCGTGCTTCTGGAAGCCGTCGGCCACACGGACCTGGCTTCGGGGCGGGCTGCCGCCACGGATGATGTTTTCGTCATCATGTCCCTTACCAAGACCTTTACCGCCGGGGCGGTGTTTTCCTTTATCGAAAGAGGAGAACTGGCCCTGACCACCCGGATTGCGGAAGTCATCCCCGAGTTCGGCATCAAGGGAAAGCACCGCCTCACCGTTGCCCATCTGTTGACCCATACCGGCGGGATGTCCGTGGACCTGCCCCCCATGCTTCCCATGGAACAGGTGGGCGATCTCAAGGCTTATGTGGCCGCGGCCTGTCATGATCCCCTGAAAAGTCATCCCGGAACCCGGGTCTCCTACAGCCCCCTGACCGCCCATGCGGTCCTGGCGGAAGTGGTGCGCCGCCTGGACGGCGGGAGCCGCCCCTTCCGCCGGATTCTGGATGAGGTTTTGTTCCAGCCGCTGAAAATGAAGGACACTTCCCTCGGGATCCGGAAAGATCTGGAGCCCCGAAAAGTACCGGTTGTGGTCAGGGACAAAACACCCGGCCTCTTCGACCCCATGATGATGGAGGCCATGAACCTTCTGATCCGTGAAGACACGGAAATCCCCGCCGGCGGTGCGGTCTCCACGGCTTTTGATCTGTTCCGGTGGGCCGAAATGCTCCGGAACCATGGTGAACTGGACGGGGTCAGGATACTTTCCCCGGCCATTTTGAAACTCGCCACGAACAATCATACCGGAAATATGTCCAATGATATTTTCGATCATGCCCGGGAAATTCACGGGTGGGACCCCTATCCGGCATACCTGGGCCTGAGTTTTTTTCTCCGGGGAGAGGGGATCTTTCCCATGCCCTTCGGCCAGATAGCCTCGCCCGGCACTTTCGGCGGCCTCGGGGCCGGATCCACCATGTTCTGGGTGGACCCGGAACGGGATCTGACCTTTATTCTTCTCACCGCGGGCCTTCTCGAAGAAGGGGCGAGTTTTATCAGGCACCAGCGTCTGTCCGATCTGGTGATCGGAGCCGTGGTGGACTGATGCCCGGGACCCCCGGCTGGATTCTGAACTCGAATAATATCCGGAACCCCGTAAAATCCCATATTGACATCTCGGCACCAGTCATCTAGGATTTGTCCCTTCAACCAAATGCTGGAAGCTGTTGTTCCAAACCCATGACCCAAGGAGGAGAGGATGCCCGTAAACGAAGTCGACACCGCATATCGAAAACTCTGTGATATCATCATGATTCCCAAAAACCGGCTGTCCATGGAAATCGTTAAAATTCTGTATAATGAGGAAGACGCGAAAATCATCGCGGCAGGCCCTTTCAGGATCGTCCAGGCGGATCAGTACACCATAGAGGACTATGCCCGGCAAACCGGGTATCCGGTTGAAACCATCCGGGAGACCTTTGAACGCCTGTGCAGGCGCGGGGTTCTGTTCTGGCACATTGACCGCAAGGACGGCGATAAGAAAAAATATCTGGTCCCTCCCCTGTTTCCGGGGCTGGTGGAATATTTCATCGTCTCCCCCCATAACAGCATCGACGAACGGCGGGCCTTTGTCAAAAAAATGCGACAGATGGAGGGCGGAGGAATTACCAGCCACACGGGCGGATCGGCTTTCAGCATTTTCCGAGTGGTGCCTTCCCTCAAACCCGAACCCGGGGCCAGGGTGGTGGCGGTCGATGAGCACCTGGAACCGGACAGGAGCCAGGTTTTCGCGTATCAGGATGTCGAACAGATTATCCGGGAAGCCGGTAAATATGAAAACAACATCGCGGTGATGCCCTGTACCTGCAGGCTGATGTCCATGATGACCAAGGAATCGCCGGACTGCCAGGGCGCGGTGGAAAGCTGCATGGCCTTCGGCGCCGCCGCGAAATTCGTGGTGGCCGAGGGAATCGGCCGAAACGTCGACATCGATGAAGGCATCAGGATCCTCAAGCAGGCCGAAAAAGACGGACACATTCACATTTCCACCAATACGGTGGACAAGCACGGGTTTATCTGCAACTGCTGCGCCTGCTGCTGCGGTATCATGGGGTCCTCGGTGAAAATGAACCGTCTGGACGCCTTTGAAAAGTCCGATTATGTCCCGGTCATCGACAACGACGCCTGCACCAAATGTAAAAAATGCATCAAAAAATGCAGTTTTCATGCCCTGCTCTACCGTATGGGGGAAAAAGAGGATAAATCAGAAGACCGGGTGATTGTCCGGGAAGATGCCTGTATCGGCTGCGGGGTATGTGCGTCCAACTGCCCGGCCGATGCGATCAATCTGAAGAAAATCCGGCATTCCGAACCTGCCAGAACTTTTCAGGAAGGCATTCAACGGATGTTTGCAGGGAAAAATGCCTGACCCTCTCCGTGATGAACGAATCTTCGGGCAGATGACGATGAAACGGAAAACCGCCCTTCCAAGAGGAGATGGATATGTATAAGCCGCTGGAAAAGGCCAGGAAAGACCCCGATTCCATGAAAGCCAGGGTCCTTTCCGCGGCCCGGAATCTATTCGGGCAATATGGCTACCATGGCACCACAACCCGGATGATCGCCAAGGAGGTCGGCATCGACATCTCGACCCTGTATTATCACTGGGGGGAAAAAAAAGATCTGTTCGAGTCCGTGCTGGTGGATGTCATAGATGATTACCGGGCGATGATTAAAGAACTTGAGGCCAGGACCAAGGGAAAACCCCTGTATGACCGTTATGAAGTCGCAATTGATCATATTTGTGATTTTCTCATTTCCCGGCCCGAGGTCCCCAATCTGATGCTGTTTCAGATGTTCAGCAAAACAAAACAGAAGTTCGACAACGATTTAAGATCGCCGGTAACGCTGAATGAAGTCGCCGAGGCCATGGGGTTTCCTCTGGGGGACAAGGAGTCTTCCAACAAAGTCAAGGCCGGCATGCTGGCCACCTGGTTTTCCGTGTTCAGTTTTATCGCGGGGGAAAAGGAAGTAAGGCCAATTTTTGATATCGATCATGACGAATACGGCAGGCTGGTGAGAGATACCATGAAAAGAATCCTCATCCCCAACTATGACCGGAAGTCCCGGCAGGCCGATCCCGCCGACTGCGGCGGGTGAAGTGTAATACCAAAGAAGACCCATTATAAAAGGAACAGACGAATGGTAACCGTCAAGGCGATCATGAACACAAGCATGGAGGACATACTGGCCTTCAAATGCTGCTCCCTTCCCAACCAGAATCTGGAGATCCACGTCATTAACGCATCGGAAAAGGCGGTGGTCGTCAACAACTGGTTTTACCTGAAAAACGACCGGGAAACCCTTAAGGTTGAAAACCTCTATCCACCCCATCCGGTAACCGTTCACCCCAATGATATCTCCGCTTTCTACTGCAACATGGATGAGAACACCTGGGAGAGGTACAAGACCCTGGTGATGATCGACACAGAGGGGAAGGAGTATTCGACGTCGATTTGATTTCCCAAAAAACTCCTTGACTTTTTGATTAAAATAAAGAAGTTTGAGTCCATCAAAAGATGGAAGCCGGTTATGGAGAGCAATTCGGCCGGAACTCGTTTCGATCCCGGACTTTTTGAATGCTGGAAATATCCGAGTCAACTTAACATTGATTCTCTGCCGATCCCTTCAATGAAACGCATGCGTTTCCATTTATGAAACTTTTTTTCACCTCACTGTGCAATCAATTATAAAGGAACCCTTAAAGGAGAATACAAAATGGGGAAATTAAAAGAAGTCGTGGTTATTGACGCCGTCAGGAGCGGCATCGGCAAATCCGGAAGAAAAGGAATGGAAAAGGGGGGGCAACTGTGCCAGGCATCGGCTCAGGACCTGCTCGCCGCCGTCATGAGGGGGCTTCTGGACAGGGTCCATGCCAAAAGCCCTAAATTCGACGAATCCATCATCGAGGACGTGGTGGTGGGGTGCTTAAGCCAGATCGGTGAACAGGGGGGAAATATCGCCCGCATTGCGGCCCTGATGGCCGGTATTCCCAACACGACCTCGGCGTTTACCGTCAATCAGTACTGCAACGCGGGCTTGCGGGCCATCAATTCCGCGGCCCACCAGTTGATGATCGGCGACGGCGACGCCTGTGTCTGCGCCGGCGTTGAGATCATGTCCCATTACGGCATGGGATCGGACATGGAAGTGGCCTTCGCCGCCAAATACCCGGTCCGGTTCTCCCCCAAGGTCATGCAGTTCATGGGTGTTCCCCAGGGCCTGTGCGCTGAAATGATATCCGAACAAAACGGTCACACCCGGGAACAACTGGACCGGCTCGGCGCCCTCAGCATGAAAAAGGCCGTTGAAGCCGCCCGCAAGGGATGGCACGCCGATCACATCGTGCCCTTTGAATACAAATGGGAAGACAAGAGTTACCGGGTGGATTCCGATGAAACCACGAGGACCAAGGCCGCCGATGATTTCGAAGGATTTGTTGCTGACCTGGCCAAGCTCAAACCGCCTTTTAAGCCCGACGGCATGGTGACGGCGGGGAATTCTTCCCAGATCGTGGACGGTTCGGCAGCGGTTCTGCTCATGACCGCCGACAAAGCCGAGGAACTGGGGATCGAGCCCCTGGCCAGAATCATCGGCACGGCTGTCGCCGGTGGAGAACCCGTCCCCATGCTGCTGGCCCCCATCCCGGCTGCCCGGAAGGCACTGAAACGGGCCGGGAAAAAGATCGATCAGATGGATGTGATCGAACCCAATGAGGCCTTCATGAGTCCTCTGGTGGAATTCGGCCGGCAGCTCGGCTATGATCCGGCCGAAGACCGGGTCAATCCCACCGGCGGGGCAGTGGCCATAGGGCACCCCATCGGCGCCTCCGGAGTGATTTATTTCGGTGAAATGGTCCACCATCTCAAACGGACAAAGGGCAAATACGGCCTTCAGATGATATGTGGCGGCGGCGGGGTTGCGATCTCCACGGTGGTTGAAAGTCTATAGGCATCATACGGCGCCCTCCCGAATGCGGAGGAAAGGTTTTTGTTTTTTACACCAAGGCGGTGTTTTTTGATAACATATTAAGATTACTTCATGATCATCAGCAGCCGCCTGACGAACTCAGGCATAACCTCAAAACAAAGGAGAACAATCATGGGTGTTAAATATCTGTCCGATGAATGGTTCGTAAAAGTCAAGGAACTTGCGGAAGAGGTAAACCTGGAAGTCCCCGCTGCACTGGCGACGATGAAGTTAAACATGACGGTCACCAGCGATCAGGGGGATTGCAAATTCTGCATGAACGGCGGGAAAATCGAGAAGGGTCACATGGACGACGCGTCGACGAAAATCACGGTGCCCTATGATCTGGCCAAGAAAATGTTCGTCGATGAAGACAAGCAGGCCGGTATGCAGGCATTCATGAGCGGAAAGCTGAAAATCGAAGGCGATATGAGCAAGATGATGGCCATGCAGGGTATCCAACCCACGGATTCTCAAAAACTGCTTCAGCAGAAGATCAAAGAAATTACCGAATAGCCGAACGCTGAAATGGCAGGATAAAAAAGCATATCAATTCCGGGGGGCAATGTGCGCCCCCCGGTTTCTTTTTTAAAAGGAGGGATTAAGATGATCGAAAGACTTGCGCATGTCGGCGTTGCGGTGAAAGATATTGATGAGGGCATTGCATTTTTCCAGGAAAAATTCGGAGCCCGGCTGGATACCTCCCATGTTGCCGATGGGAAAATGAATTTCGGTCTCCATATTTCGGCTGTTGTCAAGGTCGGGGAACTGGCTTTTGAGCTGATGCAGCCCACCCAGGAGGGCGTGGGGCCGGTGGGAAAATTCATCGCGGAAAAAGGGGAGGGATTGCATCATATCTCCCTTAAGGTCGATAAATTTTCAACAGCCAAAGCGGAATTTGAAGGCCGGGATTTAAAGGTGATGGGGGAAATGGGCGGGGTCATGGCCTTTCTTCATCCCAAAACCTGCAAGGGGATGCTGGTTGAATTTACCGAGATCGGGTAAGGATCAGGGCAACCCAAATATTTTTGATGAATGACAGGAGGACGTATGTTTGGTTTCTCGATGTCCAAGGAACAAAAAATGATCAGGGAGGAAGTCGCCAAACTGGTCAAGGATATGGTTACGGAAAACGCCCATGACATGGACGAATCCCGCAGCATCCCCGCCGGGGTGATTCAGAAGGCCTGGTCGCTGGGCATATCGGTTTCAAAAGTCCCCGAAGCATACGGGGGATACGGAATGAAGGATTCTGCCGTTGAAACCGCCATTATTCTGGAAGAACTGGCCTATGGGGACATGGCTTTCGCTGTAGCGGCGACCCTGCCGGCCCTGCTTAATTTCCCAGTCGCTGAAATGGGTACGGAGGAACAGAAAGAAAAATATCTTCCCCTCTACTGTGGAGATCATTACAAACCGGCCGCACTGGCCCTGAACGAACCCCATTTCGGGTTCGACGCCGTTCTGCTTAAAACCACGGCCGTCCGAAAAAACGGCGGTTATGTTTTAAACGGCCGTAAATGCTTTGTTCCATCGGCAAACCAGTCATCCCATATCCTCGTCGCGGCGGCCTTGGACGGGAAGAATCAACTGTTCATCGTGGATGGGAAAAATCCTGGAATGATTGTCGGGGACCGGGAAAAGAATATCGGTCTCTATGCCCTGGAAACATACGAAATAACGCTCGATCAATGTGAAATTCCCGCATCTGACCGGCTGGGAGGAGAAAAAGGCTGCAATTATGACGGGTTCCTGCAGAAAACCCGAACCGCCATGGCGGCCCTGGCCACCGGGGTTGCCCGGGCATCCTATGAATTCGCCAGGGATTACGCAAGGGAACGGGTCCAGTTCGGCGAGCCCATCGCCTATCGCCAGTCCATTGCCTTCATGATTGCCGAAATGGCCTATGAGGTGGAAGCCATGCGGTTGATGACGTGGAAGGCCGCATCCCGCCTGGAATCCGGAAAGGACGCCAAACGGGAGGCCTATCTGGCCAGAATTTATACCGCCGACATGGCCATGAAAATCGCCGATTACGGGGTCCAGATTCTGGGGGGCCATGGTTATGTGAGGGATTATCCGGTTGAGCGGTATTACCGCAATGCCAGAGGGTTCTCCGTTATCGAAGGCATGGCCGTGGTGTGAAAATTTCTCAGGGAATACTTTTTGAGGAGGTAAATGATGATTGATTTAGAATTACCCGGATCGGCGAAACAGGCAAAGGCCATGCTGGAAGGGGTCGCCAAACAGTTGTTTCGGCCCATCGCACGGAAATACGACGAAAATGAGCACCAGTATCCCAAGGAGCTGGAAATCATGAAGGGGGCCCAGGTGGCGGCCCGGAAACCTGAAAAAGGCGACACCGGTCAAAATGAAAAAGAAGAGACCCTCGGGATGAACATGATGACCATCATCGCCACGGAAGAAATGGATGCGGGACAGCAAGATCCTGGATATTTTCGAGGGAACCGGCCAGATCCAGCACCTGATCGTGGCCCGGAACGTGCTCAAGCTTTCCAGCAAGGAACTGAAATAATCCGCGGGATAACGGTCTTTTGACTCCGAAGACCGTTATCCATTTGATATTCCTTCAGTTTGTCTATTGACCCCCAGCGCCTGCCATGGTAACAGAACCACAGTATGAAAACTTAAAAGCCATTGCGGGGGAATGCCCATTGCCTGAAAATTACGAGAAATACGTCAAGGGACTCATGGACATCAGCCGGGCCATCACCTCGGATCTGTACCTGGAGGATATCCTGAAGCTCATCGTCATGGTGACGGCAAAGGTCACCGGTGTTGAGATCTGTTCCCTGTGGCTCATCGACGAGACCCAGACCCCTCCCAGAATCACTTTAAAGGCCACCCAGGCCATAGAACCCGATTATCTGAAAGACCGCTCCCTGGAAATGAACGAGGGGGTGGTGGGATATGTGGCGACCCACAACAAGCCGTTGATCGTTAAAAACGTTCTCGAGGAACCCCGCTTCAAGGAAAAGGAAATGGCCGCCAAGCTTGGGCTGGTGTCCATGCTGGGGGTCCCGTTAAGAGGCAAAAACGATACGGTCATCGGCGTGTTGAACTGTTTCACCGCCTTTCCTCATGATTTTGCCGAAACGGAAATCAACCTCATCACCACGGTGGCCAACCAGGCGGCCATGGCGATCGTCAATACGGAGTTAATGGTCAAGACCAAGGTCATCGAGGAAGAACTGGAAACCCGCAAACTGGTGGAACGGGCCAAGGAGATCCTCATGCGAAGGCGCAACCTCTCCGGCAACGACGCCTTCAGGTGGATTCAAAAACGCAGCATGGACTCCAGAAAATCCATGCGTCATGTGGCCGAAGCCATATTGCTCTCCGAAGAACTGTAAAAACCCTCCTTTTTCAAAAACATATCCCCTTTCCTGCTATCAACGGAAAAATTTTGTCTTGACATTGCGTGTAAGTATGGCTAAAGAAGCATGTAATTAATTAAGTTTCATTAATGATATCGCTTCGTACAAAGACGTGCGGAAGCCATATCGATAAAATCGACAAAGGCGTCATCCCTGAAAAGGAGGGAAGACGCCTTTTTGCGTTCTGGGCCGACAAGTTTTTCTTCGTCAGTTCCTCCAGCTCCGGATTTTAAGACATCGAATCGCAGAATTTTAATTTATTTAACATCACCTACTTCACAAAGGAGAACCGCCATGAGATTTTCAAAAGGAAACGATGTACTGGGGACAACCAATAGAGGAAATATCGCAGAATCCAGTCTGTGCACCCTGTGCCGGTCCGATTGCCAGGGAAAATGCGAAACCTGGCTTTCCAGCCTGGTGGGCCGCAAACTGCTCTATCCCCGGGATTTCGGCACGGTGACTGCCGGGGCCAACAACATTAACACCGTCGGAGTTTCCTACAATTCACTTCGTATTCAGGGATATGCCTACGGCAGCCATGGATTGAAATCCGGTCTTTCCTCCGACCCGGATGACTGCATCTTCCCCAATGTCAGCCTGGAAACCGAATTCGGAAAAGAGGTGAAAACCAAGTCCCGGATTCCGCTGATGACCGGCGCTCTGGGTTCCACCTTCATCGCCGCCAAATACTGGGATTCCTTTGCCATCGGCGGCGCTTTGACCGGTATTCCCGTTGTGATCGGCGAGAACGTCGTCGGGGTCGACCGGGAATCCAAAATCAACCCGGGTCAGGAGCGCAAAGGCAAAATCACCTCATCCCCCGAACTGGAACGCCGCATCAACACTTATCTTCGTTACTATGAAGGATACGGCGCCATCATCGTCCAGTTGAACGTGGAAGACACCCGTAACGGGGTCGCGGAATTCGTGGCCGAAAAATACGGCGATAAATGCATCATCGAACTGAAATGGGGACAGGGCGCCAAGGATATCGGCGGGGAGATCCAGGTCACCAGCCTGGACTATGCCATCTTCCTGAAAGACCGCGGTTATGTGGTGGACCCCAATCCCAAAGACCCGACCGTTCAGGAGGCTTTTAAAAACGGTTCCATCAAGTCTTTTGCCCGCCACAGCCGGCTGGGCGGCACCAATCTCGCCTCCGTCGATCAGGTCCGGGAAGATTTCATGAGCAGCGTGGAATACCTGCGAAGCCTGGGCTTCAAGCGGATTTCCCTGAAGACCGGTTCCTACGGCATGGAAGAACTGGCCATGGCCATCAAGTTCGCAACGGAGGCCAAAATGGACCTTCTGACCATTGACGGCGCGGGCGGCGGCACCGGCATGAGCCCCTGGAACATGATGCAGAGCTGGGGCGTTCCCTCCATCTACCTCCATGCCAAGGCTTATGAATACGCCAGTATTCTGGCGGCCAAGGGTGCGGATGTCGTGGATCTGTCCTTTGCCGGCGGCTTCGCCCTGGAAGACAGCATTTTCAAGGCCATTGCCCTGGGCGCCCCCTATTCCAAACTGGTCTGTATGGGCCGGGCCATTATGATCCCGGGTTTTCTGGGCTCCAACATCGAAGGTGTCCTGAAACCCGAAAGAAAGGCACAGGTCTGCGGGAACTGGGATCATCTGCCAAAGACCGTCACCGAAGTGGGCAGCAAGGCCGAAGAAATTTTCGCTTCCTATTTTGACGTTCAGGACAAGGTGGGTAAGGATGAAATGAAAAACATCCCCTTCGGCGCCATTGCCTTCTGGACCCTGGCCGACAAGCTGTCCTGCGGACTGCAGCAGCTCATGGCCGGCGCCCGGAAATTCTCTCTGAACCAGATTACCCGCGAGGATCTTTTCGCCGGAAACAGGGAAACCTCCCGCGAAATCGGCATCCCCATGGTGACTGAAATCAACGACGAAACTGCCAGGAAAATCCTGAACTCCTAAGCCTTACCGGTTTTGCTCGAATCAGGAGGAGGAAGGCCAACGTCTTCCTCCTCCCAAAATAAAGCGGCATTCATTTGCCCGCTATGCCGAGTTTCCGCATCTTGCTCCTCAGGGTATTGTGATTTACATTGAGTATCCGTGCCGCGCCATTCTCACCCCTTACTTTGCCGTTGGATAATTTTAATGCCTGTCGAATATGATTTTTAACGGCCTGTTCAAGGGATAATAATTGCTGATTCACGGGCATGAGGTCGGACTTGTGAGTTCTTTGAACTGAATCGACCACTTCGTTTAAAATCAAAAAATTAGAATCCTTGCTTTTGCTGTTGACGATGAGAGATCGTTCCAGAAGATTTTCCAGCTCCCGTACATTTCCGGGCCATGAATATCGGGCCAATGCCTCCAGGGCCTCGGGTGCTATGGCAGGCTGCTTCCTTATTTTCATTTCGGTCGTTTTCTTCTTGACGAAATGGTTTACCAGCTCAGGGATGTCTTCCGTTCGGTGCCGAAGGGGGGGGATGTTGATGGGAAAAACGTTTAATCGTAACCGTTCACAGGGCCAATA
>DIKO01000039.1 GCA_002423615.1 Desulfobacteraceae bacterium UBA5616 | reverse complement strand
AAAGTGCATACCCACTTTATTTTATAGCTATAAATCCTTGTTTTTGGGTTTGGGTGTGGGGAATAGCGTGGGGAGCAAAACAGAGAAGCCAAAGACGACAAAACCCCGGGGAGACCTACCCCCAGGGTTTTGTTTTATATATTAACCGCTTAAGCGGATTGAAAACTGGCTCCTCAGCACGGACTCGAACCNNNNGCTCTACCGACTGAGCTACTGAGGAACGTGTGTTCAGCTCAAAAAGATGGGAAGTTTCCTATATGAAAAAAAAACCGCTGTCAACAATATTTTAGTACAATGTCTTAGCGGATTTCCCCGGCCTTTCAGGCTGAATTTTCAACGGCATCCCCCCTTCAGGTAGAGGGTCAGGGGTATGACATGAAGGTCGGGACTCACCTCCCGGGTATCGCCCAGTTCCCATCGATCGATCTCGCCGGATCCATCTAAAAGACTCTGGATATTCTTCACGAGCCCCTTGACGTTGATCACGGGATGCCGGGAAAAAACCTCCGGAAGCCCGTACGTCAGGTTGCACCTTAAACATTTGCCCGGCCGGCTTTTCAAATGGAACTGAAGCAGCAGACGGCCATCCGGGTCATCTTCAAATACCAGACTGATGTCGTAGGCGCCTTCGGAAACATCCCCGAAAAGGGCTTCAAAAAATTCATCCGCAACGGATTCGGGAAACAATTGTTTCAATTTTTCCGGGGTAAACAGATTTTTAGAAGTTTTTCGCGTCATGGGTTCAGCCTGTTTTTTCATCTTCTTTATTCTATGGCCCACTTAAGAATCAGGCTTCCCGCCGTATACCCCGTGCCGAAGGCCGAGATCATGACCCAGTCGCCTTTGCGGATCCTTCTCTGTTCTGAAGCCTCGGACATGGCGATAGGGATGGTGGCGGCGGTGGTGTTTCCATAATCGTCGATGTTGACGATCACCCGATCGCTGTCAAGGCCGATTTTTTCGGCAACGGCGTCGATGATTCTCCGGTTGGCCTGATGGGGAATGAATACATTGATATCTTTTTGATCCAACTGATTTTTGTCCAGCAGGGAGATGGAGATGGCGGACATGGTGGTCACGGCGTTTTTAAATACCGTTTTGCCGTCCTGGTAGAGAAAATGCAGTTTGTTGTCGACGGTCTCCCGGGTGGCCGGCAAAAGGCTTCCCCCGGCCGGCATGCACAGGGCATTGGCGCCGCTTCCGTCGATGTGAAGGGAAAAATCCATTACGCCGAGTCCCTCTTCGTCCTGTGCGGGCTCCAGCAGCACGGCTCCGGCGCCGTCACCAAAAAGAATGCAGGTGTTCCGGTCCTCGTAATTCATCACGGAACTCATTTTGTCAGCGCCGATAACCATAATTTTCCGGTACCGTCCGGTCTCGATAAACTGGCACGCCGTAGCCAGGCCGAACACAAATCCGGAGCAGCCGGCGCTCAAATCAAAGCCCCAGCAATTGGATGCCCCCAGTTCATTCTGAACCAGGGCTGCGGTACAGGGAAACAACATATCCGGCGTAATCGTCGCCACGATGATCATATCCAGTTCATCCGGAGAAACATGAGCCTGCTCCAGAACCGCCCGGGCCGCCCTGGTTGCCATATAGGACGTTCCCCTTCCTTTTTCGAGTATCCGCCTTTCTTTTATTCCCGTCCTCGTTCTGATCCATTCGTCACTGGTGTCAACCATGGCTTCAAGATCTTTGTTGGTCATTTTTCCTTCCGGAGTAAAATGCCCGATTCCCGATATGATCGCTCGCATCAAAATCCCTCTGAATCTCCCGTTAAATTCTTGCGCATGGCATTTGGGGTCAAGTATCACAGGGCTTTAGGAGATGCAATATATTTCCTGACCCCGGGTCATCAGCCACCCGGATCTCCCGGGCCGGGTACCGGAGGCCTGATTGATCCTTCCGGTGCCTGTGCTCCCTGGTCCCTGGGGCAGATCTCCTCCACTTTTTTGATGATGGCGTCGATGTCCCGGGATATCCTTTCAATCTCGTTTTTTAATTCAGCCTCCAGGGGATCCGTCATTTCTCCGACTCCGTTTTCATTTTATTTGATGCGAATGGTTTCACCGAGTCTGGGAACATATACATTATATCCGTTATCCCTGAGAAAATCAGCAAAAGCCAGGCTCTGGTCCTCTTCCCCGTGAACGATGGCGATGCGTTTGGGCCGCAAATTGGATTGCTGCAAAAGCCTTAACATATCGTTCTTGTCGCCGTGGGCGGAGAATCCCCCGAGACGCTTCACATGGGCCTTCAAAGGGTATTCCTTGTTGAGAAATCCCAAAACGGGCGCAGGGCCCGATCTTCCCGACCTGTCGTATTCAACACCCTTTTCCATGATCCTTCTGCCCAGGGTATTTTCGGCCATGTACCCGACGATTAAAATCGTGTGCCGTTCATTGTGGATTTTCCATCGCAGGTGATGAAGGACCCGTCCTGCTTCACACATGCCCGAGGCGGCAATAACGATATGGGGCCTTTCCTCCCGGTTCAGAGCCATGGATTCCTCCACCGAGGACACGAAACGGACCTCCTTGAAGGAAAAGGGATTTTTCCCTTTTTCAAGAAAAACTTCATGGGTTTCCTGATCATAAATCTCCGGATGTTCGCCAAAAACCTTGGTAATATTGGACGCCAGAGGGCTGTCCACAAAAATGGGAACTTTGGGGACGGCCTTTTCGTCATAAAGCTCGTGAAGAACATAAAGAAGTTCCTGGGTCCTGCCGAAGGCGAAAGCGGGAATAATGACGCAACCGCCCCGTTCCACCAGGGCCTCATTTAAAATTTCAACCAGGGCCGGCTTAGTTCCTTTCACCGGTTCATGCAGGCGGTTCCCGTAAGTGCTCTCCATGATCAACAGATCCAGCTCGGCGTCTTCTTCGGCAAATTTCATATTGGGATCCCTGATGATGGGTTTGTCGAATCTTCCGATGTCTCCGCTGAAACCGATTTTGAAGGTCCTGCCGTTTTCCCGTATCTTGATAACGGGAAACGCCGAACCCAGAATATGGCCGGCTTCGTAAAGGGTCAGTTCAGCCTTTTCCCCGATGGTCACGGGATGGCGATAAGGAATGCCCTCAAAAAACTCCAGGGCCCTCCGGGCGTCTTCAATGGAATAAAGGGGTTCGACGGATTTTAACTGCTGTTGCCGGAGGACGTCGTTGATGATGTCGGCGTTCAACCGGTGCCCCTCATGTTTCAGCCGTTTAAGGATTTCCCCGGTTTTCCTTTTTTCGGCCTTTGACTGCCCGTTTCCGGCCTGAAGCCGGTTCAGTGCGGACCTGGCGGTTTTATAATTCAGGTATTCGGCATCGGACTCCTGAATGTGAGCCGAATCCATCAGCAGGTATTCACAGGCATCGGCAGTGGCTCTTGTACAATACACGCGACCGTTGAATTTTGACCTGGTGAACAGGGGAATTCGACCGGAATGATCGATATGAGCGTGGGAAAGCACCAGATTGGTGATAATTCCCGGATCAAAGGGAATCACCCGGTTTTTTTCTTCGGTTTCCTTTCGATGGCCCTGGAACATACCGCAATCCAGGAGTATCCGGTCGCTGTCACTGCAAATCATGTGCATTGAGCCGGTCACTTCCCGAACCGCCCCATAGAATCCCACGTGCATATCAATTTTCCTTTCTCAAAGCCCGGCCCTCGAAGCGAATTATCTCATCATCCCTCAAAAGGCACGGGACCTTCTCCATAGGTTCTGTTTTTAGTTTACCCGGTCGAAAAACCGGGAAACCCCCGATTCGCTGTAGTTCTTTGAAATTTTATACCAAGGAGCCGCTCGGATTGTCAATCATCGGGGCTGAACGGAACGAATTATAATTCTTGCGATATGGAACGTCATGCCCAACAAAATGCCGATCCGGGACCTATTCATTAATGTGGCCTTGAATGTGATTTGACAACATCGGCGGTTTTAACATATGTATGAAATTAATCGTCGGCCAATTAGCATAAAATGGTTTCCCCATAGCCGTGCAGGTGCAATCCATTGAAAACGTTCAACCTGATATGCTGGATTTTACTGTTCGTTTCCTTCTGCGTGGGAGCTGGTTTTTATTCGGAAATCACACTTTACGCCAGGCAACCGCTCGACGGACGAAACATCGAAAAAAAACTGGACATCGCCTTCGGAGAACAGTTCGAAACCACCTTGGATCATCTTACCGCATCCGGTATGGTTCGAAATCCCCTCAAGTTCCGTTTCTACGCCAAATTCAAAGGTTATGACCAGAAAATCAAGGCCGGCGAATACCTGATCTCAACCCGCATGTCACCCGAAGAACTCTTGATGAACATGGTCTCCGGAAAGGTTGTTCTCTATCGTTTCACCATTCCCGAGGGGTACAGCCTTGCCCAGATTGCGGACGTCATCGTCCGTAACGGATGGGGGACACGGGACGACTTCCTGAATCTGACCAAAGATCCTGAATTTATTCATTCTCTGGGAATGGATGCCCAAACCCTTGAAGGATACCTTTATCCGGAAACTTATTTTTTCCCCAAAGGCGCGGAATTAAAAAAGATCATCAGCGCCATGATCAACCGGTTCAACAAGGTATATACTCCCCAGTGGAAAACCCGGGCGGAGGAACTCGGGCTTTCCATACACCAGGTGGTAACCCTTGCCTCCATAATCGAAAAGGAAACCGGGAACGCTTCGGAAAGGCCCGTCATCGCTTCGGTATTCCACAACCGCCTGAATAAAAAGATGCGTCTTGAAAGTGATCCTACGGTCATCTACGGTATCCCGAATTTCAACGGCGATATCACCAAAAAAGATTTAATGACCGTAACCCCCTACAACACCTATAAAATAAGCGGCCTTCCCCCGGGCCCCATTGCCAGTCCGGGGGCAAAATCCCTCGAGGCGGCCCTTTATCCCGCGCAAACCCCGTTCCTGTTTTTCGTATCCAAAAACAACGGTTCCCACCAGTTTTCCCGGACCATGGAGGAACACGAACAGGCCGTCCGGCAATACCAGTTGTCCCGGTAGCGCATGGAAAACCGCGATCAAGGAGGCGGCCGGTCGCCGGTCTTTTCGTCAAAACATCTGTCCGCCATCCGCTCCCGTCTGATGATCTGGTACGGGAAACACCAGCGCGACCTGCCCTGGCGTAAAACCGGCGATCCCTATGCCATCTGGGTTTCCGAAGTGATGCTCCAGCAGACCCAGGTCAAGACCGTCGTGCCATATTACGAAAAATTTATAGGCACCTTCCCGGACGTCTGCACCCTGGCCAATGCCGACCTTCAGCAGATTTTGAAAAGCTGGGAGGGACTGGGGTATTACGCCCGGGCAAGAAACCTTCACCGGGCATCGATTCACATCGTAAAATCCCTTGACGGAAAAATTCCCGATGCCTACGAAACCCTCCGGAAATTGCCGGGTGTGGGGGATTACATCGCCAGTGCCGTTTCCAGCATCGCTTTCGGACATCCTTTCCCTGTGGTGGATGGAAACGTGAAAAGGGTTCTGTCCAGGTTCCTGATGATGGAACATCCGGTGAACAAACCCGACGCCCATGCTTTTTATAAAATCAGCGCCGAAAAACTGCTGGACCAAAGCAAGCCCGGCCTCTTTAACCAGGCCATGATGGAACTGGGCGCGTTGATCTGCAAACCCGGAAATCCGATCTGCACGGACTGCCCTGTTCGAAACTGGTGCGCGGCCTTTAAAAACGGCGCCGTCGATCTTTATCCCAGACGGCTCAGGGCCGCCAGGACACCGGAATATCACATTGCCGTCGGGGTGATCTTTAAAAACAACCGGGTGTTGATCACACAGAGAAAACCGGACGGTCTCCTGGGAGGGTTATGGGAGTTCCCCGGGGGAAAAGTCCGACAGGATGAAACTGCCGAACAGGCCTGTATCCGGGAAATCAGGGAAGAAGTCAACCTCGAGGTCTGCATCCATTCATTTGTCACACGGGTGAACCACGCCTACACGCATTTCAGGATCAAAATGGATGTGTTTATCTGCACGTTTATTTCCGGCCGGGTCCGGTTGGGCGGTTCGGTGGATTTTAAATGGATCGGGCTCGGCGGAATCAAACGCTTTCCCCTTCCGCGGGCCAATCTGAAATTCATTCCCGAACTTCTTAAATTGAAGCCGGAAAACGCATGCCCCCCGCAGGATTCTTCATGACGGTTCTTTTATTGTCTGAACTTCATTGCATCCCATTGGTGGGGTCTCCCTCTTCCACCATGGTTTTCAAAACCTCCCTGTCACTGCCCATGGGGATAATTCCGAACAGCTCCGCCTGCATGACCAAAACCCCATGCTGATTGACAAATTCCGCTTTTGCGGCGGCTTTTCCCTTTTCATCCATCCGGGTGATCGTCAGGGTGCAGGTTATGGTGTCGTTGTAATGCACGGGTTTGCTGAACTTGTAATTGACCCCCGAGGCCAGCCACCCGATCTGCCCGCCGATTTCCGTCAACATGGATCCCACCAGCAATCCATGGCAGATCAGTCCGGAAATGCCTTTGGTTCCGGCAAAGCGCCGCTCAAAATGAATGGGATTATAGTCCCTTGAAATATGGGCAAAGGCGATCACATCGGCTTCGGTGAAGGTCCGGGTGACGTTGAACACATCCCCTGCCTTAAGACCTGCTATGGTTCGTTTCCGGATTTCAGACATGCTTTTTCCCCCAGAATAGCTAACGGGTCCATTGATTCCCCAGGCAACCTTCCAGCCAGAGGGGCAGGTCACCGGATTCCATACACTGACTCAACTGCTCACAGACCAGAAGGTCGGTGGGAAAGGCCATGTTTTCAGGAAGGTCGTCCAACGGAAAAAACCGCGCGGCTGCGGCATCGGACCCCGGGTTGAGGTCGCCGTTTATCCATTTTCCCCAGAACCAGATCCCGACGGTCTGCTTTTCCATGTCGTGAAAATTGGAGTGGGCCGTAAATACGGGCCCGATGGCGATATGAAGACCCGTTTCCTCCAAGACTTCGCGGGCGGCCGCCTTTCTTACATCCTCATCCCATTCCAGGTGCCCGCAGGGAATGCACCACATGCCTTCATAACTCCCGATACGCTTGACCAGAAGAATTTTCTCATCATGGATGACAATCACCGCAACGCCGACCGTTGGATTTTTATAAAGCTTGATTTCACACCGGTTGCAATACAACCGGTTTTTTTCATGGTCTTTTATGTGAATGAGGGGCTTCCCGCAATAGGGGCAAAATTTGTATTCCATTTAAATGCCTTTGTTCCGAACCCAATGACGGCCTTCATCATACCGGAAGGTTTTATCATACCGTATCCCCGGATTCTGTTTTCCGGATCCTGTTTTATTGGCCCTGTTTTATTGATTCTTGCCAGCCGGATCGATTTTAGGTATGAACCTTATAAATTCGTTTTCTTTTTGTCAAACGCGGATTTTACCACGGCCCACATGAATTCCAGGTCACCGGAGGCGGCAATGAAGACTGTTTTCAACAATCTTTCCGATTTCATCGAAGCGTTAAAAAATGAGGGCGAAATAAGGATCATCCGCCATCCGGTGTCACCGCACCTTGAAATCAGCCGGTTGACGGACATCGAGTCCAAAAGCCCGGGCGGGGGAAAGGCCCTGCTGTTTGAAAAGGTCGAGGGTTCGGATTTTCCCGCGGCCACCAACCTGTTCGGCAGCAGGAAACGCATTTGCCTGGCCCTCGGGGTGGATGATCTGGACCGGCTGGGAGACCGGATCCGGAAAATCGTCGAAATGTCACCGCCTAAGGGGTTAAAGGATATTGTCGAACTTTTGCCCCTGGCCTTTTCCATGACCCGCTATTTCCCCCGTAAAAGCCGTCGCAGAACTCCCCCCTGTCAGGAGGTGGTAAAAACCGGAAACGACATCGACCTTTCCCGGCTTCCCGTTCTCCACTGCTGGCCGAAGGACGCAGGGCCTTTCGTAACCCTTCCCCTGGTGTTCACCCGGAGCCTCTTTGCGGGAAAAAGAAACGTGGGGATGTACCGTCTTCAGATTTTCGATAAAAATACCACGGGCATGCACTGGCAGATCCACAAGGACGGCTCCCATTTCTTCAGCGAGTATCGGAGGGCCGGGAAAAGGATGCCTGTTGCCGTGGCCATCGGGGCCGACCCGGCAACCATCTATGCGGCCACAGCCCCCATGCCGAGAAATGTGGATGAGCTTTTGCTGGCCGGTTTTATCCGGAACCGTCCGGTCACCCTGGCCGGATGCATCACCATCGACATGGAGGTCCCGGCCGAGGCGGAATTTGTACTGGAAGGATACGTGGACCCCGATGAGCTGCGAAGAGAAGGTCCCTTCGGCGACCATACCGGGTATTACTCCCTTGCCGATGAATACCCCGTGTTCCACGTCACGGCCCTCACCCACAGAAGGTCGCCGGTGTATTGCGCCACCCTGGTGGGACCTCCCCCCATGGAAGACGGTTATCTGGGGTGGGCCACGGAACGCATTTTTCTGCCCCTGCTGCAGATGATTTTTCCGGAAATCGTTGACTACTTTCTTCCCTGGGAAGGCGTTTTTCACAATATCGCCATTGTTTCCATTAAAAAGGAGTACCCCAAACACGCCCAGAAAGTGATGTTCGGCCTGTGGGGGCAAAGCCAGATGAGCTATTGCAAAACCATCGTGGTCGTGGATGAAGATACGGACCCGAAAGACCTTCACCGGGTGTTGGAAATCCTCGCCGCCGTCATGGACATCGACTCGGATCTGGTCCGCGCCCAGGGCGTTCTGGATGTTCTGGACCACTCCTCCCCCACCCCGGTGTTCGGCGGCAAGCTCGGCATCGACCTTACCAAACGCTTCCCCGGGGAACCGGATCGCCATGATTTTTGCCATGATCCGCAGGCATTTGCTGAATCGCCGGAGCATCTGCTTGGGCGCATTCAGGAAACCTGTGAGGGAATCCTTTCTCTGAAACCCCTTGAATTATGGCCCGGCAGTGCCGCGTCCGGAAAGAAAAACCGGATTCTTCTTCTTTGTGTCGAAAAATCCCCGGAAAGGGGGGGGAAGTATTTCGCAGACCGGCTGCTGAAAGAGACCGCGGATATCCCCTTCAACATCATGGTCCTCTTTGACGCCAAGGCCGATCTTGCCGATCCGTCTTACCTGATGTGGAAGCTTTTCAACAATACCGATCCCGACCGGGACATCCACCTGCGGGGAAGAAGATGCCTGGTGGATGCCTGCATCAAAGGCCCGGCGGACGGTCATTTCCGGGAATGGCCCGAAGAACTGTCCTTCGGGTAAGACAGGAGAACATACATGACCCCATCCCCGATTTCCCGTCAGTTCGCCGATTTCGTCACGGCACTTTCGTACGAAAGCCTGCCGGAGCCCGGAATCGATCAATTGAAAACCTTTTTTCTGGACTGGCTTGCATCGGCCTTTGCCGGTAGCCGCCGAAAACCGGTTACGCTGATAAGGGACATGATCCGAACCATGGGCGGAACTCCCGAAGCCGTCATGATACCCGGGAACACGCGGACCAACTGCCTTTTTGCAGCTCTGGCCAACGGCGCCTCCTCTCACATGGTGGAAATGGACGACCTCCACCGGGAGTCTATCCTGCACCCAGCGGCAGCCATCATCCCCGCCGTATTGGCCGCGGCGCAACGGGACCACGCATCGGGAAAACAGCTTCTGGCGGCCCTTCTTTCAAAAAACGGCTTTACCGGCGCGACAACGATTCTTGAAGGAAAAAGGGGATTTTTCCGCGCAACATCCCCGGAATTCAATTTGGGAAAATGCACCGCCGGGCTGGGGGAAAACTTCATGTTCATGAAAAATTCCCTTAAATACTATGCCTCGTGCGGGCACACCCATTCCGCTGTCGAGGCGACGATACAAGCGCTTTCAAACGAAGATGCCACAGTCTCGGACATCGCGTCGATTCATGTCCGGATTTATCAGGCCGCCCTGGACCTTCTGGGCGATATCAAGCCCCATACACCCTTCGGGGCGAAGTTCAATTTGCCTTTTTGCATCGCAACGGCAGCTAAATTCAGGCAGGCCGGCCTCGATGATTTCACCATGGCCCGTTTAAAAGATCCGGACATAGCGGCCTTGATGAAACGCATCATTCTGGAAGGCGATGATGCCCTGAGCCGGGAGTATCCCCGGAAATGGGCGGCCCGGGTGGAGGTCCGGTTGAATAACGGACGCATCCTCCAGGGCCGGGTCGATCATCCCAAAGGCGATCCGGAAAACCCCTTAAGCCGGGAAGATTTAACCGGAAAATTCAGGACTCTGACCCGGGATATCCTTGACCCGGGCTTTGCCGGCGTGCTCATAGACCGGATCATGAACCTGGAAAATCAGCCGGATGTTGATAGTCTGCTGGATACATCTCCATGATCAATGGATGTTTCTCCCAAAGGGCCGACCGGCCGGCCCCTGGAGCCCCTCCGTCAACTGCCCGCAAACAATCTTCCGGGATTCTCCACCAGGATTTTTTGGGCCTGTTCCTCGGTTACCCCTGCTTTTTTTAAAAACGGGATGATGTTTCTGCACAAATGGGTGGGAGTCCAGTTCGCCATCAGGGACTTAATGGGTTCAGGCATTTCCGGATAGGGACGGCCCAGCCACTGGGCGATGGTGTCGTGGGAAATGATGATCCGGTCTTCATGGCCGATGCCGATCAAACCGAGAATAACGGCATATTTCTCCTCATCTGTCGGAAATCCCGGAAGGCCCTGGATGCCCATCCGGTCAAACCCGTCGAAAACCCCCTTGCTCAATACTTCCACATGGTACTGGATGCTGGTGTTGTCACTCATGTGGCCGATCATGATCTGCGCCGGGTCGGCCCCATGGTCGATGAGCAGCTGTGCCTGCTGGGGCCCCATGGATCCGTCCTGGGTATGCGTGATGATGGGCACCCCGGTTTCCTTCTGGACCCTGGCAGCAGCCCTGAAAAACATTTTTTCATAGTCCGTAATGACATCCTTGCTGCTGGCGAGTTTGATCACGCCGGCCCGGATTCCGGTATTTGCGATGCCGTGTGTGATTTCAGCCGTAAACATGTCGTAAATCTCTTTTTCGGCATCGCCGAGACGGCTTCTGAATTTAAAGTATGCCGGAGCGCCCATCTCCTCGTAATAATAGCCGGTGGCGCAAACGATATTGATGCCGGACCTTTCAGAAACCTCTTTCAACAATTCAGGATCCCGTCCGGTTTCATTGGGCGTTGCATCGACAAATGTCCGGACGCCGCAGGCCTTGATGTCTTCCATGACCGGAAGGGCCGCAGCCAGGGCGGCTTTCCGGTCATAGGGCGCAAGGGTGCAATCGCCCGACCACCCCGGATATCCGAAAACAACGTGTTCGTGCATCAGGGTGATTCCCAAATCTTTCGGCGGGATTTGTCCGGTAACGGTATTGACCAGGGATGTTTTCATAAATCCTCCTTTAAAGTATGATTCGGCGCCTTGATGGCAAAGGTTGGTAATTTTGAATAGTATTTTTTATATATCCCGAGGCGGGTCGCGAATCAACAGATAAAAATAGTTCACGCCCGTCCGTGAAGTCATCATTTTGCTGCATTTGCTTAAAATTTGCTTGATTTATTGTCCGAAATGACTATCATGACTACCTAAATTCGCCGGTATGGTTTTTTCAGGGCAGGTTTCGTTCTGCGGGAAATGTCCATTTGTCTAAAGTGGCATCCTGAAGTTTGGAACCGACTTTTCAGAGAAAGGAGGGGAGACACTTTGGCAAATGGCATCGTAAAATGGTTTGATGATAAAAAAGGTTTCGGTTTTATCGAGCAGGATGGCGGACCGGATATTTTCGTTCATTATTCGGGAATCCAGGGAAGCGGTTTCAAGTCCTTAAACGAAGGGGACCGCGTTACATTCGATATCGAACAAGGGGCAAAAGGTCCGGCCGCGGTTAACGTGACCGTGGTATGATTCGGGTCTGAAAAAATCCAAGGGCATTTTTGCCCATCGAAAAATGCCCTTGTCTCTCCATTTCTTCATAACGAATCCAAAGCTTCTTCCTGACGGCGTCCGGGACGAATCCGGAGCCGGCATTCACACGGGCAGCTCCAGCATGATCCGCATGCCCGGTTTCAAGGCAATGTATTCCCCGTCCGGGGTGGTCATGCCGATTTCATGATGCCCGCAGCAATCGCATCTGCGAGGCGTAATCGTGCCTTCCAGGTAATGTTTTCCATTGATCTTGCCGGCATTGTCATGATCCGTCATTTTCGCCTCGTTTCCTTTTTTCCGGAGCGTCCATTTTTGATGAACTGTCGAAATGCCCGTCATTCCGGGATCCGGCGCCTTCCCGCCGGTCTTTACTTCTTTTTGCCGAAGGCGCCGACCCGCTCGGCCATATCCGGTCCGACCCCCTCGTTATGTTCTATTTCATATCGCAACCCCTGGGCCAGGTTCATGCCGTCCGTTTTTTCCAAAAGCCGTTTATAGGCCCGGTTGCTGAACCGCGAATTTGCGAGAACCAGTCCGGCGAGGGCCTCGATCTCTTCCTCAAATTTTTCATCCGGCACGCACATATTGGCGAGGCCCATGGCCAGTGCCTCTTCCCCGGTGTACGTCCTCGAGGTGAGCATCATTTCCCTGGCCTTTGCCTGCCCCACCCGCCGGGGAAGACGCTGGCTCATCCCCCATATCGGCGTCAATGCCCATTTACCGTGGGTGTCGGCGAATTTCGCGGACCGGGACGCCAGAAGGATATCCCCGGCAAGGGCCAGTTCCAGGGCACCGGTGTAACAATGCCCATGCACGGCGGAAATAACGGCCTGGGGAAGGTTGGCCAGATGTTCTATGGTTTCCGCCTGAAACCCCTCATAGGGAGGCGCCTCCCCTGCACCGATGTCCTTGAGATCATGGCCTGCCGAAAAGCATCGTCCGGCCCCCCTGACAACGACGCAACCGATGGTATCAAACTCTTTCTCGAGGTCATCCACATGGGACCGCAAATCCTGAAACACCTCGACATTCAAGGCATTGAGCTTTTCCGGACGGTTCAGGCTTAATATACACAACCCGCCGCGGTTTTCCCTTAAGACCAGATTTTTCATGAAAATTTCCTCCTCCTATCTTTTAGACCTGATGTTTAAAATTTTGGGCCCTTTCGGCCGGCTCCTGATTATGCTCCGAACTCAGAATTTTCCGGAGGCCTTGTCGATATCGATAATTTTGGATCCCCGGACATAGTCCTTGGTTTCATAAGAAGTGATGCGGTTCACCTTGTCGGTAATGTTTTTCATCCGGAAAATCTGTTTTTCCAGTTCCTTCAGCGTAGGATGACCCGGGTTTTCCTCCAGAAGCCGGTCGAGAAGGCAATAAATGATCTGCAACGGTTGATTCAGCTCGTGGCAGGTGGCACCGGCCATTTCGAGGACTCCCTGGAGTTTTTCGCGATAGAGCTGTTCTTTTTCCATCCGCTTGCGATGGGTGATGTCCCGGGTAACGGCGAGGAGGCATTTTTCCTCTCCGTAATCGATGATTTCCGCCGACCAGAGAACGGTACGGATTTCTCCATTCTTCATGCGGAACCTGGCTTCCAGGTCCCGCACCTTCCCCTCGCTGCGGAGCAATTCAACCATTTCCAGCCGTTGCTCCGGATCCGCCCAGATGCCCAAAGCAACGGAACTTGCCCCGATCACTTCCTCGGATTGATACCCCGTGGTTCTTAAAAACGTTTCATTGACATCGATGTAATATCCATGATCAAGGGTGGTAATTACCACCCACTCGGGACTTGCGCGGAAGGCTTTGTGAAATTTATCCTCGGACAGCCGGATGGCTTCTTTCGCCCTCTCGTGCTCGGTGTTGTCCATGAAATATCCCAGGGTCGCCCTTTTTCCCCGGTAATTGACGGGTGCCAGGGATTCCATGATCCATTTCCGCTCCCCTTTGCTGTCAATCACGCGGTAAAGGTAGGGGGACCGCCTCTGGCCTTTGAGCATTTTAACCGCGTTCTCCCTCACCAGATCCACGTCTTCGGGGCATACAATACGGAAAGGATCCATGTCGATGAGTGTTTCTTCGGAATACCCGATAATTTTTTGAAACTCCTCGTTCACGAAACAGAACCTGCCATCCTGGACAATATAAATGCCGATGGGAGAACTGGCGAGCAGGGTTTGAAAAAATGAGTTATTTAAATCAGGCTGAATCGTCATTTCAGTCTCACACCCAAAGTTCATGAAGCGTATGGTTCAGGAGGCGGGATTTTTTTCTGCGCCTCGTCTTCAGGAGAATCCGCCCTCCCCTCCGTACCGACACATTTCAGCATGCCTCCGCCGATAACGAACAGCAACAGAATGCTCAGCAAACCATAACGGGAATCCCCCGTGACCCTGCTGAAAATACCCATCAGCAGAGGACCGGAAATGGTGGCGAATTTCCCGAAGATATTATAAAACCCAAAAAACTCGGCCGATCGCTCGGGAGGGATGAGTCGACCGAAATAGGACCGGCTCAGGGCCTGTATCCCGCCCTGGGAAGTGGCGACCAGGAAGGCCATTACCCAGAACATGGCCATTTTCAGCTGTATCGAACCAAACGAGGGCAGGTAAAACCCGATAAGGGTGATCAGGATATAAACACCGATACCGGCGTACAGCATCTTCCGGGCCCCGAAACGCTCCGCCAGCTTGCCGTAAATAAGGACAAAGGGAAATGCCACGACCTGAACCATCAGGATTGCCGTTATCAGCACATCCATTCCCAGCCCGATATCACGGCCGTAGGACGTGGCCATGACAATAATGGTGTCCACCCCGTCGATATAGAAAAAATAGGCCATCAAAAAGACAAAGGCCTGACGGTAGCGCCGGATTTCGGAAAAGGTCTCCATCAGGCGTTTTACGGCCGTCAAAACCGGACGTTCGGAAGGCTCGATGTAATGGACCTGGCGAACATCCCTTAAAATGGGGATGCTGAACATCAGCCACCAGATACCGACAATGACAAAGGCGGCTCTCATGGCGCCCAACCCCACCCCCAGGGTTCCTCCCTGGGACCTTTCCAGCAGGATCAGAGCCAGGGCCATTAAAAATGGGACGGTGCTTCCGATGTACCCCCAGCCGAATCCCAGGGATGAAATCCGGTCCATTCGCTGCCGGGTCGTCACATCCACGAGAAATGCGTCATAAAAAATATTGGCCCCGGAAAATCCCAGCTTGGCGACGATAAAGAGCAACAGGCACATCATCCAGTTTCCGGGCTGTACCAGCGTCAGGAGAAGGGTGAACACGACCCCTGTCCCGATAAAGAACATCAGGAATTTTTTCTTGAAATCCCGATAATCGGCAAATGTACCGAGAATCGGCGCAAGTCCCAGCAGGATAAAGGAGGAGAGGGAATTGGCGAATCCCCAGTTTGCCGTGGAAACGGCTCCGGCCACCCCCTGGGAAGCCACATCCTTGAAAAAGATGGGCATGATGGCGGTCACGACCACAAGGACGAACGCGGAGTTGCCCACATCGTAATAAATCCAGCTTCTCTCCTGTCTGGTCAGCTTTCCGGAATCTTTCAAAATCCTTCGTCCTTTCCTGATGATCTTCGGATAAAGCGGTCCCCGTCCCACTTTCAGATCCGATTGGTTCCCGGGGAAATTTATTACCAAAAAAGCCGTTGAACAACAAAAATCTTGATGCCGAGACAGGCCTTGACAAAAAAAGAGCGGTATTTTACGCTTTTCAACATTTTATGACACGGCAATCGGCATTCGCCCTATTCGATCATCCCTCAAGACAAGCATCGCTGATGTTTTCTATGTATATGTCATCTTTTTTCATAATACAGACAAACATGCAACAACAGGAGGTCACATGGAATATCGAAAATTTGGAAAACTGGACTGGGAGGTCTCTGCTTTGGGCTTCGGCGCCATGCGGCTGCCCCCCGGAGGAGAGAACGCCGCACCCATGGGTCCGGATGTCGATGAAGCCTTAGCCGTCAGTATGATCCGTCAGGCCATCGACAAGGGCGTCAATTACGTGGATACGGCCTACCCGTACCATGCGGGCAAAAGTGAAGAAATCGTCGGAAAGGCGTTAAAGGACGGCTTTCGGCAAAAAGTCAGACTGGCCACTAAAATGCCGTCGTGGTTCATGAACCGGTATGATGATTTTGACAAATATCTGGCCGAACAGATGAAAAAGCTGCAGACCGACCATATTGATTTCTACCTGCTGCACAGTATGAATAAAGACCTGTGGCCAAAGCTCCGGGACCTGGATGTACTGAAATGGGCCGAAGGGGCCATTGCCGACGGACGCATCGGCCATATCGGGTTCTCCTTCCACGACAGCCTCGAGCTGTTCAAGGAAATCGTGGATGCCTACGACAAATGGACATTCTGCCAGATTCAGTACAATTACATGGATATCGAATACCAGGCCGGTACCGAAGGCCTTCGATACGCTGCCCAAAAAGGACTGGCCGTGGTTATCATGGAGCCCCTGCGGGGAGGACAGCTCAGCAAGGAACAACCCCCGGTGGTTAAAAAATTCTTTGAATCCATGCCGGTGAAACGGACCCCGGCGGACCTCGCCCTGCAGTGGATCTGGAGCCAGCCCGAAGTTTCGGTGGTGCTGAGCGGCATGAGCGAAATGAAACATGTTCTGGAAAATGTCGCCAGCGCTGAAAAAAGCGGCATCGGAATGCTCAGGGATGAAGAAATCGCCATTGTCGACCGGATTCGGGAAAAATATCGTGAATTAAGCCCCATTCCCTGCACCAACTGCAATTACTGCATGCCCTGCCCCAACGGTGTGGACATCCCCTATGCCTTTGCACAGTACAATGACGCCGTCATTTACGACGATGCCCGGACGGCAAGATTCCGTTACCGCCAGAATCCCAAGGAAAAATGGGGGGACAAATGCGAGGAGTGCGGAGAGTGCGAAGAAAAATGCCCCCAGGGAATCGAAATTTCCCAGTGGCTGAAAAAAGCTCACGAACTACTGGGACCGAAAAAAAAGGCCTCATAGGCTTAATCATAACCCCGAGGAGGGATTCATGAGTTGGGTAACCATTGACAAGGACTTATGCACCGGTTGCGGCATCTGCGTTCAAAGGTGCTTAAGATGTTTCACCGACAGGGACGGGGAAATCCTCTCCCATGCCGATGTGGAAACCTGCAACATCTGCGGCCATTGCGTTTCGTTATGTCCGACGGGGGCCATCACCCACAGCTTGATGGACATGGGCAATTTTATGGATGTAAATGAAGATATCCGCCTTGATCCTGATGAATTCCTTCAACTGGTTCGCCGAAGAAGAAGTCATAGAAGTTACAAGGACAGGAAGATTCCCCGAAAGGACCTGGACAAGCTGCTGGAAATGTGCCGATATATCCCCACGGGAAGCAATCTTCAAACCGTTGAGATAAAAGTCGTTACCAATCCTGAAAAAATCAGGGCGATTTCCGATGCCTGCGTCGATTATTTTATGGAGACCATCAGAGCGGTGGAAACCCAGGCGGCGGATTTTGCTTCCCAGGGCAAGGAACTTCCCGAAGATCTTGTCCGGATGAAGGAGTTCGCCAACCGGTACAAAATGATGGGTCTTGCCAGGGAAATGGGATTGGACCCTATCCTCCACAAGGCCTCCGCACTCATGGTTTTCCATTCGGCCCCGTCTCCCAGCACCCCCAAGGACGATTGCGTCATCGCCGCCCAGACCGCCGTACTCGGGGCCATGACCATGGGACTGGGGACCTGTTATATCGGACTTCTGCTTTTCGCCGCAGCAGCGTCTCCCGCGGTCAAAGCGGAACTGGACCTGCCGGCGGGAAACAAACCTCACAGCGCTTTGGTTCTGGGGTATCCAAAGCTCAAGTTCATGAGAACCATCGACCGGAAACCCCAAAAGGTCCAGTGGGTGGAGTAAATTTGCCCGGACTGACCGGGAAGCACGGACCGCGCTTCCCGGTGGTTTTTACTTCTTCGGACGGTTGGTATTCAACCGCGAAAAAAGAGCCTTGGACGTGTAAAGTGCCCCCAGGGGATTATGGGCCAGGGCGAAATCCTTGACGGCGATGACCGTTACCGGGGCTTTGGAGTGCTTGATAAACAGGACATCATCCCCGACGCACAGGCCCAGCATGATATTGAGCTGGCTTCCCTCCTTATCCAATACAGCCGCCTGGCCGATGGGATTGCACATGGGCTGACGCCGGCCGGCCATGATCTTGTCTTCCTCGGGCAGGCCCACATCATCCGAACACAGGCTCCCGCACATGCATCCGGCCGAAATGACTTCGAACCCTTCATTGATCAATGCGTTGGACAAGAGTTCCGCCTCCTGGGAGAGCCCGACGCAAAAAGCGAGCCCCAATCTGTTGTATCCCCTTAGCCGGGCATACTCCATGGTCAATTCAATCCGGTTCTTTCCGGCCATTCCCCTCCAGGTCCGGGCCACATCCTGGGCCAGCCCGCGGGTTTCCGGCTCCTCCAGCTTTCCCCTGGCCTCCTTGAGGGCTTCGGGCTCAAGCTTTGACGGACAGAATTCCGGGGCCTGGGTCATATCCCCCCTGAAACAGCCTTTTTTGCCGCAATAACCGCACTGTACATCCATCTCTGTCATATTCCGCCTCCTGATTTTGTCGGGTGTGATACCCGCTGAATGACGAATCGCCTAAAATCCGCACCAACGGGTGTTCTCGTCCAGGCGAACTCTGGTGGTTTTCACCTGATTGGCCGGAAAATCCCAGTCCGGATAACCGATGGCGATGGCCATGACGATCCTTTTGGTATCCGGGATCGAAGCAATTTCCCGTAATATATCCGGATACATGCAGCCCTGGTCTTCTATGCAGGTACCCAGGCCGTAGTTCAATGCAGCCAGGCAGATGGTCTGGATGACGATTCCGATATCGATCAGGGGCGTATGGCCTTCCAGGGATTTATCCGTGGTGACGATAATGGCTGCCGGCGCATCAAAAAAGCGAATCCCCCGTTCCATCCATTCCATCCGCTTTTTCTGGTCCCCTCTCTCAATATCCATCAGCTTGAAAAGCGCCATGGCCAGCTCGACCTGGCGGGTCCTGTAAATACTGTCCTTTGTCCACCCGGCGACCGCGTGTTCAGGCCTGGGAACCACCCCGTTCCTTAAATTATCAATATATGCCGCCTGGATTTTCTTCAGGACCTTTCCGCCCAGAACCACAAATTCCCAGGGCTGGGTATTCATGGCCGATGGCGCTCTTCCGGCAATTTCCAGAATTTCCGTTAAAGTTTCCCTGGATACCGGATCGGGTTTGTAACCCCTGATACTTTTCCGTTCTTTAATGGCCTCTACGATATTCATGATGTTCTCCTTTTTTCAGCTCGCGCCGGGCAGGTCCGCATCCGTGGTGATGACGCCCTCGGCGTATAAATCCGAAATTTCGTCTTCGCTCATTTCCAGAATATCTGAAAGAACGAAATGGTTGTGTTCACCCAGAAGGGGGGCCCGCTTGTGGGTGTCCGTGGTTTTTGAAAACTTGAACGGGGGCCACTCGCTGTTGATGGTGCCCATGATGGGATGGTCTATCCTCCTGAAATGCCCATAATGCGCCAGCTGCCGATCCTCATAGATATCTTTCCCCGTTTCAACAACATTGGCGGCAACACCGCTTTCCTGCATCAGGGCCTCTATTTCTTCGGCGGTTTTTGAAACGGTCCACAGCCCCACCAGACGGTCCAGTTCGTCTTCGTGTGCCTTGCGACCGGCAAGGGTGTTGAATTTCTCCGACCGGGTCCAGTCGGGTTGTCCCAACACCCGGCAAAAGCCGTTCCAGTCCGCCTCGGATAAAACCGCTATGGCGACCCACCGGTCCTCCCCGGAACAGGGATAAACGCCATGGGGGGCCGCACTGGGATGACCGTTGCCGTTTCGCTTCATGATCCTGCCGTTGATCATGTACTCCATCATGACGCCGGCAAGCACATGGACATTGACTTCATACTGCGACTGGTCGATATGGACGCCCCTGCCCGTTTTTCTTCTTCTGATCAAGGCGCTGATCAGTGCGATAATCCCCGTTCCCGTTGAGGCGAAATCTCCATAGGCCATGGGCGCGCCGCAGGGAGGCCGGTCCGGCCATCCGGAAAGATAACTGACCCCGGAGAGGTTGGTGCTGACCGGGCCGTATCCCAATCGCTGGCAATGGGGCCCGTACTGGCCCTCCAGACAACTGCTCCAGTAAATGATGTCCGGTTTGAGATTTTTGACTTCACCATAATCCAGGCCGAAGCGTTTCATCACGCCGGGCCTGAAGGATTCGGCCAGTATGTCCGGCTGCCACTGGGTGATCAGACGCCGGACAATCTCTTTCCCGGCAGGTTTTCCAAGATTTAGCGTAATGCTGTATTTGGAGGGGTTGAGCCATTCCTGCCATCCGGCATGGTCGATCTCTCCCATGCGGGCCTCATAAAAGGGTCCGCCCGCCCGGGAGATGTCCGGTCGCAGATGGGTTTCAACCTTGATGACCTCCGCACCGTAATCGGCTATCCAGGCCAGGGCCAGGGGCACCGTGGCCGCCGCGCCGAAATCCAGAATTTTCAGACCGCTGAAAATTGAACCGTTCATTGTTCTCTCCTGTAATTCATATCACCCCGGCCTGTTTGAACAAAAGCATCTCTTCCCGGGAAACGCCCAGCTCGCCTTCATAAATTTCCCGGTTGTGCTCCCCGATGAGGGGTGCACGACGGAAGATTTTCATGGGGGCCTCTGAAAATTTTGCAAAGGGGCCGCAATAGGAAAGGGTTTCGCCCAGTTCGGGGTGCCGGACCGGTTCCCAGAACTCCCGGGCTTCAAGGTGGTGATCGCTGCAGATATCCCGGCTGTTGGACACGGGACATCCCATGATTCCCCTTCTGGCCGTTTCTTCAGAAAATTCGGTGGTGGTTTTGGTCATCAGGAACGCATCAAAGGGTTCCTGTATCCGGTCCAGTTCTTCCTGGGTCATTTGGACCACATCGCCGCCGAATCCCACCCAGTCGATTTTCTTCAGCCAGTCAGGGGCCATGCCTTCTTCATCCATCCATTTGACCAGCCGCGCCGTGCTGTCCGAAAATCCCGCGGCCGCGCCACCGGCCAGGGCCCAGTGCACAAAACCGTCCTTGCAGGGTCTGATGCTGGCGACCTTCAGAAAACCCGCCGTCATATACCGTCCCATCCTGGGAAAATTCATTTTCATACACTCCCAGAACCAGTGGGCCCCGGTGGTAAACTGAAGAAGATATTGCTGGACGGGAACGTCCACCTTCTGTCCCTCTCCCGTGATCTCCCGGTGGAAAAGGGCATACAGGGATCCGATGACTCCCTGGATCCCTCCCATCAGGCCGGCGGAAGGATAACTGTTCCATGCCGGGGCCCTGTCCGGATCTCCGGTGATGGAGTGAATCATGGCAGAGGCCCAGGTGGTGAGCTCCGATTCCTTATAAAGGGATTTAGGGCCTTCCTGTCCATAGGGAGTAATGGACGTCACGATGATATCCGGCTTGATGGAAACCAGCCGGGCGTATCCCAGCCCCAGTTTATCCATGTGTCCCGGCGGAAAGGATTCCATGACGATGTCCGCGGTTTCGACCAGCTTTTCAAACAGCCTTCTGCCGTCTCCGGTTTCAAGGTTCAGGGTAACGCCCCTCTTGTTCCGGTTGTAGGCAAACCAGAAAAGGCTTTTCTCCCTGTGGGGGATATCCTTGTAAAACGGCCCCCTGTCTCTGCTGGGGCTTCCCCCGGGGGTTTCAATTTTTATCACATCGGCCCCGAGGTCCCCCAGAATCTGACCTCCCAGAAGATACCCTCCTTCGGTAAGATCCAGCACCCGGTATCCGTCCAGCATGGTTTCTGCTATCATTTATTTCCCTCTGAATCATTCGTTTTTCACGTTTCATAAGACCATCGGCCTGCTCCAAGGGGCTGATGACGGTCCGGCAGTTTTTATTTTTTCGGGGGCGCCATGAAAAAGGAGAAAACAAAGGCCAACGCCAGCATAACGATCAGGATAGTGAAGGAAATGTCATAATTTTTATTTATTTCATAGAGATAACCCGCGCCAACGGGAACCGCCGCGGCGAAAATAATCATCAGGGGACCGATAATCCCGTTGATTCCGGGGAATGCCGCCGGACCGTAATAGTTTCCGATAATGGCCGGGAACATGATGAGCTGACTTCCGTAACAGATCCCGTAAATCACCCCCGAAATGATCATGAAAGGCATCCCCGTGAATTTCCACAGGCCGAAAAATGTAACCAGCATCAACCCCATGGTGACGGTGAGGATCCACCGGGGCTCAATCCGGTCTCCCAGCCAGCCTGCCTGCGGGAAACCGTGCGCAACCGCTTCCCAGGATGATAAAGCTCAATATGGAAGCGGCCTGCATTTGCGTGAAGTTCCTGCCGATGAAATGCAGGTAACCGTGACTGGTGATCATGAAGAGGGACATCAACTGCCCGATGACAAAAATGGTGATGAAATAGATGACCGGAGTCCGGAAAACATCCTTGACATCCCAGATGATCGATGTCCGGAAAGTATGGGCTCCACCGCCTGAGGCCTTCTGGGCCTCAGCGATCTGCTCCGGGCTCAACCCGTCGGCAAACTGCCCTAAATCCTCGGGCTTGTTCACCAGAAAAAATGAACAGACCAGAGCAACGACGCCAAAACCGGCCCCCACCAGCCACGCGACCCTCCAGGAGTTGACCAGGCCCATCAGCCAGGTGAAAAAAGGCTGGGCGAGAAATCCGCCCACCGCCGCTCCGGTCATGACCAGTCCGATGGCGGTTGCCCGTTTGACATTGAACCAGTGCATCAAAAGGGTTTGAATGGGAACGGTTCCACAAAATCCGAACCCGATCCCCACTACCAGTCCCCAGAGAATGATCCACTGCCACATCCGGCTGGTCACCGTTCCCAATAGCAGCATTCCGACGGAAAGCAGTGCAATCCCGAAGCGCATCGTCTTTTTAACGCCGTTCTTATTGATGGAATAAGCCACCAGGGGGATGATGGTCCCCATCAGCAACACGCAGATGGTTTGTGCAATCGAGGCCGTGCCGCGGTTCCATTCAAGGGCCTTGATCATGGCGGGGAAAATCACCGAATAACCGTAAAAAACAATCCCGAGGGTGGACAAGTAGACGAAAAACAGCAGAACAACGTTTTTCCAGCCGTAGAATCCCCTCGTGCCGACAGAAGTTTCCGTCACAACCGAATTCCTTTCCGTGAGTGATGGGTAAATAAGAAATCGCTTAAAGCGCGGGAGCGTATCCCCTTTTCGCTTTCAGGACTCCATTTTTTTCAGCCGATTCATCAGGATTTTTGCTTCGTCGATGATATCCTGGATAACCTGGGATACGGTCTTGATTTCATCGATCAACCCCACCACCTGACCGCAGGGCAGCATGCTGTTTTCAGGGTCCCCGTCCATGTAGGCGGAACGGGTGCGCCGGCCGGCCACATATTTTAAAATTTCCTCCAGGGTGGCCCCCCTGGCTTCGATGGCAAGGACCTCATCGGCCAGACGGTTCCGGATGGTTCTCATGGGATTACCCAGGCTTTTCATCAGAAGCGCCGTTTCCTCGGCCCCGGCTTTGACATATTTTTCCTTGACCTCGTCATGAATGGGGCATTCCCGTGTTGCCAGAAAACGGCTGCCCAGAAGGACTCCTTCCGCGCCCATGGCCAGAGCACCCAGAAACCCCTTCCCGTCCGCAATGCCCCCGGCGGCGATCACGGGGATGTCAAGCCGGTCGACCGCCATGGGGAGGGCGATGAAAGACGCCACGTCCTGGGTGCCGATATGACCGCCGGATCCGAATCCCAGTAAGGCCACGGCGTCAACACCCGCCTCCTGAGCTTTCCGGGCATGATAGACCGTGGTGAGCTTATGGATGATCTTAACCCCGGCGGATTTTAACGCGGGGACCAGTGGGGCCGGATTTCTGCCGGCGGTTTCCACTACAGGGACCCCCTCTTCACAAACCACATCACACAGGCGGTGGGTCCGGTCCTTGAGGTTCCCCAGTTCGGGAATCATGGAGATATTGACGCCGAAGGGCCTGTCGGTCAGGTCCTTCATTTTCCGTAATTCCTGTCTCAAATCTTCGGGAGTTTCAAAGCTTTCGGCGGTGATGAATCCCAATCCGCCTGCGTTGCAGGCGTGAGCCGTGAATTCCGCCCGGGTGATCCATTGCATCCCCCCCATGAGAATGGGGTATTGAATCCCGAGCATTTCGGTCAACCGCGTTTTAAAAGGCTGTTCCATTAAAAACCTCCTGATTTACGTCTCTGCAAAAGGGTTCCCGGTATTACCACACATCCTCAGAACATCCCGGAACATCCATCCGCCCCATATCCCGTGCGGCAGGACTTATTCAAAACCGAAGGGTTGTCCAAGAGATTTAAAGCCCCGCTTTCCCGCCAGATCGACGGTCACTTTTGACCACCCGTCCTGGTCTTCGATCCTGAAAACCAGTTCAAGATCCGTCCGGCTGAAACTTAGAAGACCGCCGTTTTTCTCCTTCATGGACACGTCCATGGTCCACCCCTTTTCCGGCATGATGCTTTTGTAATAGTCGAAAACCTGTGCCGTTTCAGCTGGAATTCTCATTTCTCCGGAGGCATTGGGGTTAAAAAATTCGTCCCGGATGATTTTTCCGCCTTCATACAGGGGAATCTCACCGTTGAAAAGCGCGGTTTTGAATTCACACCCATTCCCCGGTACCATGGGGTTCCCTTCAGCGGAAACGGATTCCGGTAGATTCACGGCGCCCGGCAGCCGGATTGAATTGTCACCGCCGCTGCTGTTCGGTTCGACGGAAGGTTGATCGCCGTTCATCCTGAACTTTTCGTTTCCTCCCACCGTCGACCGATAATCATCCTCCAATTCCAACGGGATTTGCCAGTTTTCTTCTTCCGCGTCTTCGGCAAGAATCGGAGAACCGGGATAAAAAACAAGGAAAAGGAGGACAACCCAGAGGCCTGAGGAAAGCCGGCACATTTTCATCATATCACTCTGTTTCGCAATGATCATTTCCGTGATGACGGGATATATTTCGAACTGTTTGGATTTTGCCTGAAAGATGTTTCGCTTTCCGGCCTTAGAGGGCATTTAATCCCGGATAAACGGGTTTACCGAGAAATATTACAAAAACACAGGTCCTGTCAATGATTTCATTGATGGATTTCATTGTGCGATTTCCTTTTAACGGCGATTATAAATAAATGTAATTAACTTGACAATTGCGAGTGAGGCCATTTATATTGTCATTTCCGGCCAAGGAGCGCAGGAATGGAGAGCACCCTCAGTAATAGCGCCCCCCACTTGTCTTCACACAGATCCCTTCCGTTATACCCCTCGATGAAAGGCCTGGCGGTACTATCCCGTTATATTTCCGGAAAGGGGATCGATGTGGGGTTGCTGGTCGGCTGACAGGATCATACCGGAGTCCTTGGAAAAGTCGGTGCGGCAGCGATCTTATGGGTAAGCATTGCAGTCTGAAAGAAATGCGGTTTGCCTATCCCAAGCCCGGGCATGCGTCAAGTTATGAGGATATTTTTCAGTGTCCCCTTGTATTTAATTCCGAACATCACAGCATATCCCCCCGGACCCTCAGGCGGCGCTTAACGGAAGTGGGGACATCCTATAAGGACCTGGTATCCGGGATCCAGAAAAATAAAGCGATCACGCTGCTCCAAAAGACATCTCTTTCAATAGGTCAAATCGCAGCAGAGACCGGTTATAATGATCTGCCGAATTTTTACCGTGCATTCAAACACTGGACGGGGAAAACCCCGGGCAGCTATCGAGCGAAAACGCCCTGATACGATTTGTCCCCAAGCACCCATGTCCCGACAGGTTCCACCCATGATTGCGGAGAAGAAAAGAAATTTGAATGACAAAATATCATTGCCGGATTTCTCGGAAGACCAATGGCATTTTTTAGCTGTATTGGCCGCATTCGGAGGACCGGTCCACATCGAAGTTCTCGGCGTTCTCGTGTCGCTTTTACCCGGCCCCTTATTCGACCTGCTCGAAAAATCCGAAACCTTGAATCTGATCAGAAGGGTGAGTAAACATCAATTCGCCTTAAATACCGGCATCCCCGAAGCGATCCACATAAAACTGGCCGACATCAATACGCCCAGATATCTGAATCTTCTGGCCGATCAGGTTTTTGCCCGGCACCTGGATGAAGACATCGGCACCGCGCAGATGTTCAATCTGCTCAACCATGCCAATCGCATTCGACAGGCCTGTGAGTATGAAATCCAACTGGCCCGTGAGTCCATTAAGTGCGGACATCCTGATGAATACCGGAAACACCTTCAGCATGTCGTTCAAAAGCGCTTTGATCATCGAAAACAAATCCCCCTGGATGAAACATTCATTTCCACCACCCTGGAACTGTCCAACATCTCCTTTGGGCTGGGGCACGGCTTTTTACAGACGGAGAAATTTCTGACCGTCGCCAATGAGACGGCAAATATCGGGGGATTTCAGCGGCTTTTCGCCATGACCCATTTTCATCTGGGATGGTTGTATTATTTCTCCGACAGACGGGAGAAAGCCCTGGAATCTCTTTCAACCGGAATCGCCATCGTAAAGGAGCTGGGAGATGACGATATTTTATCCCAATCCGCCGTATTCGTTGGGCTTTTCTATTTTATCAAAGGGCTGTTCAAGGAGGCTGTCCACCACTTCGAAAAAGCCGAACAGGTTTATGAAACCAACCCGGGGAGCATCCTCTTAAATCCCATCGCTCCCTTGTTCCTGGGGTATTGCGCCATCTATCTCGGCCAATTCCACAGAGCCATCGGAAACCTGGATTTCAACCTGCGTGCCGCAGAGGAAAGGGACGACCGTGCACTGGCGTCGACCATCAGGGGAGTGTTGGGGACCCTTCTGGTACTCCTGAAAAAAAACCGGGAAGCATCCGTTCATCTCCAAAAAGCCATTGCCGAAGCTGTTCAGTTCGACAACAACTTCGGACTCTATTTTGCCAGGGGCGGCGTGGCCTTGCAGCATTTCATGGAAGGACGCAAGGAAGAGGCGTACGAATACATGATGAAGATGTCCAATGAAGCGTCTCACTCCGGTCTTAATCGCCAGTTTGCTTCTCCCTGGGTCCTTGAAATGTTCCATGAGTTCCACAGGCTCGGCCTGGAGCCCATCAATGAAACAGATGAAAGTGATTTTTCCGGAATCTTCGACAGCGTCCTTTCCGGGGTCAATATCCACCTTAAAGGCGTTGCCCTGCGGCTCCGGGCCAAAACAAAAGCCGACGCCGGAGAAGCCATGGAATCCATAAAAGCCGACCTTATGGAAAGCAGAGATCTGCTGGAACAGTCCGGAGACCCGATTCAACTGTCCAAAACCATCCTGGAGATTGCCCGGATGGATTACAACCAGGGCAAACAGAAAAGCGCCCGCCAGCTCGTCAATACGTCCAGGCGGCTTCTGGGCGGGTATGTTGAAGAATTTTTTCCGGATGAATTCCGGTATATGATGGCCAACCCAAAGGAGCTTTCGACCTCGGAACACAGTCGTGAGGAATTCCTGCAGAAATATATTGAAATGATCGAATCCCTGTATCCCAGCAACAACCGGCATGAAATTCTGTCCAATGTCCTTATTGCCACCAGCCGGATGTTCGGAGCGGAGAGGAGCGGCCTGTTCTGGTTTCCTTCAGAAAAATCCACCGGGGTTCCTGAATTAAGAGCGACATACAATTTAACCCGAAAAGAAATTGAGGCGGAAAGTTTCAAGGAAAATCTCGGCATGGTGTTAAAGGCATTTCAAACCCACCAGCATCAAATGGGGGAACATTCCCCAAAAGAACCCGCGGGGAAAGGCCGCCACCCCATCCGGTCCATCCTGTGTATCCCCATCGAGGTTCAGGGATCTGTCAACGGGGTCTTTTATTACGACAACTCCTACCTGGACCATGCCTTTAATTTCCTGAATCCGACCATCATGAAACAGATGGCCGCCCACACCAACCTCGTCATCGAAAGACGGCTTCATTATATAAAACTCAAAGAGGAAAGAAATATCCTTTCGGCAAAATCAATTGAGATAAAGTCGGATAACGGCAACATCGTCTGCAGGTCCCGCAGCATGCTGAAAATTCTGAAACTGGCCGATCAGGTGGCTGACACCGCATCCACCATTCTCATTACAGGTGAAACCGGAACCGGGAAGGAATTGCTGGCCGGACGAATTCATCGGAAAAGCACCCGTTGTGAAAAACCCTTCGTTATCGTGGACGCCACGACGATCCCTGAAAATCTGGTGGAAAGCGAGCTTTTCGGCCACGAAAAAGGCGCCTTTACCGGCGCCGACAAACGGAAAATCGGCCGGATCGAAATCGCCAATAACGGCTCGCTATTTTTGGATGAAATCGGCGAACTGCCCCTGCCCGCCCAGGCAAAACTGTTGAGAGCCCTGCAGGAGAAAACCTTTCACAGGGTCGGCGGCATCAGCACCCTTACTTCCGATTTCCGGCTCATTGCGGCAACCAACAGAGACCTGTCCATCGAGGTTCAGGAAGGACGCTTCCGAAAAGACCTTTTTTTTCGTCTGAACGTGATTCCCATTCATCTTCCGCCCCTGAGGGAAAGAAAGGAGGACATCATCCTTCTGGCCGATCACTTCCTGGCAGGATTTCAAAAAAAATACAAACGCTCCGGCCTCTTTCTGTCACCGGATCAGGAACGTATCTTATGTGATTACAAGTGGCCGGGAAATATCAGGGAACTGCAGAATCTCATGGAAAGGGCCGTCCTGCTGTCCCAGGGCGAACTCGAGATCAATTTCCCGGTTGAAAGCGCTTCCCTTGCGGATCATCCATTTGCCGACACCCCTACCCTGGATGAACTTCAGCGCCGCTATATCGATTATGTTCTCCGTAAGACCAGTGGAAAGATAAGCGGCCCAAATGGCGCCTCCACCCTCCTGGGCATGAAGCGAACCAGCCTTTACTCCCGCATGAGAACACTGGGGATGAAAGCACCGGGGAGTTCCTGATGCGAAACGTGTGAAACAGGACAAAACAACAGCAAAGGACCCATCCACATGAAAGACGACTTTTTATTTCGGGATGTTCCCGCCCTTGAACGCCGGGTCTTTCGACTCGGCCTGGCCGTTAACTACGGTGTCGAAGGATCGGATCTGGAGTGGGCACTGGAGCAGGGGATGAACTATGTCTTCTGGACCCCTCATGCGCGACGGGTGACGAACGCTCTCAAATCCGCCATGAAAAGAGACCGGGAATCCCTCATCCTGGCTTGCGGCCCCACCACCGGATATTTCGGCGGGGGCATCAGGCGGGCCGCCGACCGCCTGCGTAAGGAACTGGACACGGATTATATTGATGTCTTTCAGATTTTCTGGCTGGGTCGCACGAGCGCCTGGACCCCGTCCACCATCGACGCGCTGGTGTCTCTTCGGGAGTCAGGTGTCGTTCGGGCTATCGGGGTGAGTATCCATGATCGTAAACGGGCCGGCATGCTCGCCGAAGATTCGCCCCTGGACTTGTTTATGGTTCGCTATAATGCGGCTCATCCGGGGGCTGAGCAGGATATCTTTCCCCATCTTGCCAAACGCAAACCGGCTGTCGTCGCCTATACGGCAACGCGATGGCGAGGTCTTCTGAACCGTCCAAAAGGCTGGGACGGTCGTGCCATGACCGCATCGGACTGCTATCGCTTCTGTTTGTCCAATGCCCATGTGGACCTGGTGCTCACGGGCCCCAAAGACCGACTCCAACTTCAGGAGAATTTACACAATCTCCGGGAAAAAGGACCATTGACCGAGGAAGAAAACCGGTGGATCCGAGACTACGGGCAGATGGTTCACAGGAACAGTTCACGATTTACGTTCCGGTTTTAGCCTGCCTGTTCACCTCATACCGCAAAGATTGCAATCAAAGCCGGAATAAAGAGCTTCGTTTTTCACGGACTTTTTCATTTGTCCTGCTCTCTTTCCTGAAGATTTTTTGCCGCCTCAACGCCGCTGCCGACGGAACCCTCGACCGATGCGAGATTGAGATAGTCCCCTTCTTCAAAGACAAGGACATCCATGTTATTTTTTTGAAGGGTGTATGCAGTGGCAAGGCCGGAGATGCCTGCGCCGATCACGATAATTTTCATGCTGTCGCCTCCCGGAGCCGGGGACGGCCCTTTTCAATCCTGCCTAAGGGCTGATATCACGCTGGGCGCTCCGCGGGTTAAAAGATCGGCATACGGTCAAGCAGGGAGGTTCTCTCCCCTGGGCAGGTTAAAATAGCGATGATGGTAGGAACCGGTAATCTCGTAAATACCCGTGCCTGTCCGGCCGTCATCGGTTTTTACCACCATCTGGTTGAGACCTCCGCAATGAAAGGGCTCATAGGGAGCGCACCAGGATCCGAGGGCGGCGATGTTGACACGTTTCCCACCCTCGAGAACAAAGGTCACCCGTCCGGAAAGTTTTTTCACCCCGCTCCCGTCTTTTCCATATTCCACCGGCCGGTCATCTTCATCCGTCCATTGCAGTTCATGATGAAAATCCGTAACCGGAACAGGATCACCCCCGTCGGCCGGCGCGAAGCATCCGTCCGAATATACCCGGGACCCGTTGGCGTACTCCCAGTGCCAGACGCCGAACATGCCGTCCGGCAGTTGGATGGCAAGCCACATCCACATGGGGCATCTGCCATGGTCACGGATTCCCCAGGAATGATCCCTCTGGCCCCACCAATTGTTCACCGGGTAGGATTTCCCCTCGCAAGAATATGTCCCTGAATAATTCCCGGACTGAAACAGATGACTCTGATCCCAGATGATTTCATGTCCGGCTTTCATGGTACCGCGCCGCAGGCCATAGGCCCGGGTCCGGGCCGTAAACGTCAGGTCTAACCCCACCGGCGCGGATGTGCCGTCGACACGGAGTTTAATGGTTTTAAAAGGTTCGATAATATCAATTGAGACGGGTCCCACACAGGGGGTATGGGGATCGTCTCCATAAGGCCGGGTGTGATGGGCAAAGACCGGCTGGTTTTGGATGCGCCCCAATTGTAGTGAATCCATTACTCCCCGGGAGGGATAATGGGCCATGGTCAGAATGATAACGTCCCCCGGGGCGTTTCGCGGATGGAGTATGAAAAAATAACTGTCCCGCCAATGCTCGTGGTAAGTGGCGACATTTACATGCGGCTCCGGGATCTGATGATAAAAGTACTCATCCGCAGGAACCGGTTTCGGCATAAAACACCTCCGCTTTAAACGTCATTTCCGTTGATGTAAATCTAACAGGACCGGGAATGCCGGCCTACCTTGGTGCCTTAGGGAGCATACCGCCGTTTGCATCCATTCCGTATGGATGAAATCGATAGGGTTCGGGATTGATCGCTGCGATAATCATATCAAGCGTGGGACCTCCGGGGCTTATGACCGCGGGTACGGGGCTTTGGGCTTGAGCGATAAAAGTCACCCGATCCCAGTCCACTTCAGTGCGGCGTGCCCCATCCGGCTTGTCCGACAGCAGCTTTACCACAGCGGCCACGGCAGAGCTTAACGGGCTTATCGTGGAAGGGTAATCGGAAATCGGTTCGAAAGCCGCCATGTACAACCGGCCTTCGCGACGCCCAACCACATAGGGGTCATTGATGATGCGTACAGGCGTACCCACCGGTAAAATGGGAAAAAGCTCTGCGGCGTCTTCCGGGTACAGGTGGAAACATCCGTGACTGGTACGCATGCCCACCCCCCAGGGCTGATTGGTTCCATGAATGAAGATGGCTGGAAAGCCCGTCTGCATCGCAAGCATACCCATCGGGTTGTCAGGCCCGGGAGGGAAATACGTTGGAAATTCCGGCTCACCATTCTTACGGTGCTCCTCTTGAATGCTCTTCGGCACGAACCAGGCCGGATCCTTCTGCTTGGCGATGATGCGCGTGCTACCCAGCGGCGTCGGCCACCCCGGACGAAAAATACTCAGCGGGAAAGTCATCACCAGGGGCTGTTGACCCGTTCGTGGTTTAGGAAAAAAATACAACCTGCGCTGGGGCACATTGATCACAATACCTGCCCAGGGTTTAGGCGGCAGGATGAATTCAGTGGGCACCACGATATTTTGATGTTTCCCGGGAGCCCAGAGGTCTATGCCGCGATTGGCCGCCTCGATTTCATGGTATCCCAAATCGTAGTGTCGGGCGATGTCGAGCAGCGTGTTCCTGCCGATATCGGTCACTACGCGGGTTTGCCCGACTATGGTGTTGTCGGCCGCAGGCAAAGCAAAAGCAGCAGCCTGTGCATTCACTGTTTCGGTGCAATCGTACCCCACCGCGAGAAGAAACACGGTAAACCCTAAAAAACGCCTCAATCTGCTTAATCTGGTATGGCCCATTTCAATTTACCCACTTTATCCCTTGGAATAGTTCGCATTGGCGCCGACCCTTGCCCAGGATTTATCGGGACGGACCCAAATAATGCGTTCTTTGCCGAATTTTATCGGCAAGATGCCGCATGTAGCCAAGGATAAAATAATGACGATATTCTTTTGTCAATAAATTTTTCCAGATTCTCTATTTCCCCATTTTTCGTTGCAGCGTTATAAAGCGCCGAAGAATTCAGGGTCTATACCCAGGGCTGCGGCCATTTTATTTTTCGTGTCTTCATCACTCAAAAACCTGCCGCCGATTCCGCCGTCCACTTTCAGGGCTTCCCCACTGATAAATTGGGCATCATCACCCGCCAGGAAAAAGGCCGCTTTGGCCACATCCTCCGGAAAGCCGGAGCGGCCCAATGCGGCTACTCCGGCAAAGATGTCCTTGAGCCCATCCACACTTTTCAGGGCATCTTCATGGCCCGCTCCGAAAGTTTTGGCAAAAATCGGCGTGGCAATGGCGCCGGGGCAGATGCAGTTGACGCGGATGCCGAATTCACCCAGTTCCATGGCGACCGACCGGGTCAGGTGAATAACCGCCGCCTTACAGGCGCTGTAAGTATGGCCGCCGAATCCGGTCTGGAGGCCTGCAATGCTGGCCGTGTTGATGATGCAGCCGGAGCGCCGGGGCTTCATGACCAGGGCGGCGTGTTTCATCCCCATGAAAACGCCCTTCAACAGGACTCCCACGGTAATATCAAAGGCCTCCATATTCGTTTCATCAACCGGTCCGGTAACGCCCCCGACACCGGCATTGTTGAACATGATGTCCAGCTTCCCGAACCGGGCAAACGCCTCATTGACCACGGCCTTTATATCTTCTTCAAAAAATACATTGGTCTTTTTGTAGACGACATCGGTTCCAAGCTCGTTTGCCAACGCCTGGCCCTGGTCTTCCATAATGTCGGCGACAACGACCTTTCCGCCATTTTGCGCAAACAAGCGAACCGAGGCCGCGCCAATACCGCTTGCCCCTCCTGTAATGACAGCGACCTTACCTTCAAGTCCCCCCATGGCAATTGCCTCCTCTATAATTGAGTCATCCCTTGTCAACCTCGGATCCTGTCCCACCCTGCCGGTACCAGGTTACCGGCCGGAATTCACGCGGCACCATGCCTTCCTGTTTGAATTCAGGCCATCCCAGGGCCAGGGAGGAAATAATCTGCCAGGGCGGTTTGATGCCGAGTTTTTCTTCGACAAAATTGGGAACCATGTGAAGCACCGCCGTAAAGCCTACCCAGCACGCCTTGATCCCAAGTGAGTTCGCTACCAGGTTCATGTTCTGTCCGCAGATGCCCGCATTGATCTGGGGCCCGCCGATGGAACGGCTGTCACCGGCGATAATGATGACCGCCGGCGCATTCATCAGCGGGGGAGCGTGTTTTCTGGAAATGGCCCCCATGCCGCCGATGGCCAGCCGGGGATCGTACATGCCGGGACTCGCCGGGTCCACCATGCCGGCAAGATACTGCACGGTGTCATCGTTTTGATACATGCCCCAGACCCCGCTGATGACCCCGTGAACCGCCTCGTTCATTTCGTTCATCAGGCCTTTATCCGTGATCACCACGAATTTCCAGGGCTGACAGTTGCCGGCGCTGGGAGCAAACCGGCCGGCTTCGAGAACCCGGCGGATCAGAGTCTCGGGAACTTCTTTGTCCTTAAAGTTACGGACGCTGCGCCGCTCCAGAACAGCTCTTTCAACCTCATTCCACTGGGCCGGGTTACCCTCGGCATCCTTGGGGGGCATGGGCATTTTAAACGGCACCGCATGGGGGTCCGTGGCCCAGAAGCCTGAATCAACGTGGTATTGCGAAACGATGGAGATGGCCTCCACCGGACAAGCGACCATGCAGTTATAGCAGCTGAAACATTCATAGGTTTCTTTCATTCCGGGCATGTCATCGCCGCCCATCTCCCAGGCCTGAAAGGGACAGTTCCTTATGCAAAGTCCGCATCCGGTGCAGAGTTCCTTATCCACCTTCATGACGCCCATGTGAACACCTTCGGGCCTTAAAATCGGTTTTACATCTTCCCAGGACATGATCTTCCTCGCTTTCCCCCTGAACATTCAGGTCTGTTTAAAGTGTCATCCAAGTTTTTCCAGGATGTGGACGGTCATGGCCGCCTCACCGTTTCCCAGGGTGCCGCCGCCGTTTTCCGTCATCGCGGTCCGGTGCCTTTCCACCTGGCGCATGCCGGCCTCTCCCCGCAACTGGGTGACCAGCTCAAAAATCTGGGCAAGACCCGAGGCGCCGATGGGATGGCCCCGGGCAATGAGTCCGCCGCTGGGGTTCACCGGGGTCTTTCCGGAGAGGGCCGTGGCACCGCTTTCCGCGTAAATACCGCCCTCCCCTTCCGGGCAGAAACCCAGGGCCTCGATCTGCACCATTTCACCAAAGGCCGTGGCATCATGGACTTCCAGCATGTGGATATCTTCGGGTCCCATCCCCGCCTTTTCATAGGCCTCCCTGGATGCCCGCTGCGAGATATCGTTCACCCCGGTTCTCGATCCGGATTTCAGGACGGAAGCCCGGATTTTTACAGCCCTGGCCACCCCGTGCCGCTTTAAAAAATTCTCGCTGCAGATGATGGCGGCCGCAGCCCCGTCGCCGATGGGGGCACACATGGCCCGGGTCAGGGGAAAAGATACGGGCCGGTCCGCCATGACCTCGTCAACGGTCATGGGAAAAGTGTACTGGGCCTTTGGATTCAGCGTCGAATTGTTATGGGCTTTTGCCGCAATCACCGCCAGCTGCCGCTGGGTGGACCCGAATTTCTGCATGTGCGCCCGGGCGCCTGCCGCATAAAAATCCATAAATACGGAATGGCCGCCTGTTTTCTTCTCACCGGCCTGATCCGTCCGGGTTTTTGCTTCCCCGGCCTCGCCATTCTGTCCCTCTTTTTGCCATTTTTCCATCATGGCCGTGACCTCTTCAACATCCGTACCCGCCATGAAACTTTTCATGACCTTGACCCGGTCTTCATCGTAGAGCTTTTCCACACCCAGGGCCAGGGCGCAATCATACAAACCCGCCTTTACCGCGGTCCATGCGCTGTGCAGCGCCGTACTGCCGCTGGCGCAGGCATTTTCCACATTGGTGACGGCAATCCTGTCCATGCCGTTTGCCGTCAATGCCACCTGACCCCGTATGGAATGCTGAAAGGTGTACATGCCCCAGCCGGTATTGGAAAACCAGGCCGCTTCGATGTCTTTTCCGGAAAGCCCCGAATCTTTGAACACTTCATCCAGGGCTTCACCGGTCAACACCTTGATGCTTTTCTCGAGATATTTCCCGAATTTGATCATGCCAACGCCGATAATATAAACATTCTCGCTCATAATTCCTTCTCCTTGTATTTCAGGATCCGTCCGCGCACCTTTAAATCAGGTCATCAGCTCCGCCGATGGCCAGGACACTGTTATCCCCGTCTTCGATCATGGAGGCCCGGGCGTCCCTGAACATCTTTTCAACCCCGTATTCCCTGGCAAGACCGTTGCCCCCGAACACCGCGATGGCGTCGCTGGCCACTTCATAGGCCGTTCGGGTGGAGAGGATCTTCGATGCGATGGCGTAATGGACCGATCCGGCTTCATTGACCGCATTATAAAGGGACACACGGCGGGACAAGGCCCTTGCCGATTCCACTTTGATAAACATTTCAAAAAGCCGGAGTTTGATGTTCTGGTGTTCGAATATGGGAACGCCGCCCTGAATCCGCTCTTTGGCATATTTAAGGGCTTCATCAAAGGCCGCCTGAGCCAGGCCGACAAAGGTCTGCCCCATGCCGGTATTGGCGCCGGTGAGAATCTGGCGCATCACCATGTGCATCACGGCCGGTTCCGGAACCAGCATGTGGGATTTGGGAATCTTGACCTCATCGAAAAAGATCTCTCCCTGGTTCAATGCGCGCTGGCCGATTTTATCCAGGGGTTTGCCCTTCCGGATGCCGGGCAGGTCGAGGGGAATCACCGCCAGACCGGTTCCCTGCATCCCCTTTGACGGGTCCAGATTGACGTGGAGGGCGGCGTGGGTGGCGATGGTCCCGTTGCTGACCCATGCCGCCTTCTGCCCGTTGATAATGTATTCATCTCCTTTTAAAACCGCCGTCACCTCGGAGCCGCACTTCGGGTCATCAAATTTGGGGTTGGTGGCATTGACCCAGTCCGACCCGTGCTGGGGTTCGGTAATGGCCCAGCACCCGATGAGTTCCCCCTTTGCGTCCTCGCAGTAATCCCTGGCGATCTGCTGAACGGAAGGTTCCGGCGACATGGCCGCCAGGGTGAAGGGCATGGACCCCGCCCCGAAACTGATGGCCAGACCCGCGTCACCGTACCCCATTTCATGAGCCACCAGGGGACCGATCTTCGGGTCCATTTCTTCGGCCATTCCTCCAAAGGCCTTGGGAATCCCGGCCATATGAAGGTTCAGCTTCCGGTAATTCCGGATCAGGCTCCATAGGGGGGAATCCTTTGCGATCACATCCGCAGGATCGGATAGCCTGTCCAGTTGGATTCCCACCGGGCGCATTTCTCCAAGGGCAAATTTTCGTACCTCTTTTTGGATGGCCTTTGCCTCACTGCCAAGATCCATATCCAGTTCAAGATATCCCATGAATTCTCCTCCTTTTTTTGGTGTTTGGTTATTTTTATCGCTTGAGGTTAAGCTCCGGCATCTCTTTTTCCCGGTCCCATGTATTTTCCGTAACGCCTTTTTTCTTCAAATCGGTCTTAATGATCCGCAAGGTTTCGGTTCTGGGAATGTCCTCCACGATGTCCACAAAGCGGGGAACCATAAAATACGCCATCTGATCCGCGCAATGGCGCATGAGCCCATTGAGATCGACGGTTTTCCCGGACCGGGGCACGACGGCGATCATCACTTCATCCTCCCCAAGCTCGGAAGGAACACCGAAGGCCGCGCATACGGCGACATCGGGGAATTTTTCCACGATATTTTCAACTTCAAAGGAAGAAATATTTTCTCCCCTGCGCCGCATGGAATCACTTTTCCGATCGACAAAGTAAAGGTTGTTGTTTTTATCCGCGTAAAAATAATCCCCGGAATGTACCCAGCCGCTTTTGATCTTTTTCTCCGACGCATCCGGATTTTTATAATACTCCACGACCCTCTTTTTGACTTCTTGTTCCAATGCGGGGTTCCGGGTAATCAACTCTCCGATTTCCCCCTGGGCCACTTCCTTTCCTTCTTCATCCACAAGCTTCCATTCCATGGTGGGAGGGACCTTGCCCACCGAACCCACCGGGGCGTCGCCGAAATTAAAAATCAAGACCCCGCCCCCGTCAACCGCACCATAAGCCTCCCAGATTTTGAGATTGAACCGTTTTTCAAAGGCCTCCCAGAGGTTGGCCGGGCAGGCGGCAGAGATGACTTTTTTTACCGGGTTGTCGCCGTCGTCGGGCTTTTCAGGCTGTTTCATGAGAATGGGCATCATGGCCCCCAGCCCGTTGAACTGGGTTGCCCCGTAAAACCGGATCCGGTCCCAGAAACGGGATGCCGAAAATTTCCTGTCGAGCCCGAAAGGAATTCCCGCGGCCAGGGCAAAGGTCGACGTCAGCACCAGGGCATTGGCATGAAACAGGGGAAGGGCCGTATACAGAACATCATCGGGCTGGGTCAGGATGCTGCTCAGAAGCACCATGCCGTCAGTCGTTCCCAAACCGTTCCGGTTCACCACGCCTTTGGGAAAACCGGTGGTGCCCGAGGTGTACATAAGATAAGCGACGGCATCGGGGTCCATGGGGTGGTCCGGTTCCGTTTCATTGCCGCTTAGAACGATATCCAGGTCCAGGGTACCCGGGGGAAGGGGCCGGTCCGACGTTCTTCGGATAAAAACTTTTTTAACCACGCTGACCGGTTCGTCCAATTCCAGCATTTTTCCGTAAAGCGCATCATCCACCACCAGGTACCGGACGTCTGAATTTTCGATGATATACCGCAGCCCGTCTTTTTTAAGCGAGGTGTTAACGGGAACGGAATAAATGCCGGCCCGGGGCAGGCCGTAAAACAGATAATAATACTCCGGGCAGTTCCCCATGAGGATGGCAACCCCTTCACCCGGTTTTGCCCCCTGGGCAACCATGCCGTTGGCCGCACGGCAGGTTGCGCGGTCATAATCGGCAAAGGTGATTACCTTTCCTTCATTCAGGATATAGGGTTTGTCCGGTCTTGTCGCTGCCTGATGCCGGATGAGGTCTTTGTAAAATCTGAATCGGGGTGTCTGGTTCATCTGCCATTCTCCTGTTTTGAAAATTTGTCACCTGCGTAAGACTTAGAGCAAATTTTGTGCCGGAACCTGAATAGTAAATATTCGTCTAACCCCGTT
>DIKO01000055.1:13334-43850 GCA_002423615.1 Desulfobacteraceae bacterium UBA5616 | reverse complement strand
GGGATAAACCCAGGGTATTTGTGTCTTAATCAATTGATATCATAAGAGTTAAATGATTGCCAGAAGAAATATCAAATCTGGCACAATTCTTGATAGAAAGAAAGCGGAAGCAATAACCCGGCAGATCCAATGAATTTACATGAAACAACAGACAATGATCATCCGTGGTATTCAATTTCAACCGATCAAATGGAGGGCTTAAAATGAAAAGAGTAATGGTGGGTTATACCAGCAGGACGGGAAAGACGGAAAAGATGGCCCAGTACATCGCCGAGGGCATCCGGATGCAGGGAAAGATTGCGGAAATCGTCAAAATTTCAGCCATTAAAACGGAAAAGGACATGGAAGGTTACGATGGGTATGTGTTCGGCTGCCCGACCTATCACAGGGATATGACGGCCGGGATGAAAACTTTTTTATTTTTGGCCCAGAATTTGAATTTGGTTGGAAAAATCGGCGGAGCCTTCGGTTCCTTCACTCACAGCGGGGAGTCGGCCCCCATGATTTTTGACACCATGCAATTTGTTTATAAAATGGACATGGTGGATCTGGGCCCGTTGAGTTTAAAGGAAGCCGTGATCGAAACAGGGGAAGGTACGAAGGCCTGTCAGGATTATGGGAAAGCCATCGGCGAAAAATTCAAGGAATAATGCACCGTTAAAAAATCGGCTCTTTCAGCCGAGTGTTCCGGAAAGGTTAAAAAATACCGAAACCGCCGCTTTGGGTTGCCCCAACGGCGGTTTCCACGTGGCGCCATTGCCGGACCGCAAAGCGATTGCAAAGGCGGCGGAAATGACATATAAGCCAGCGTTATGGTTCTAACAGTGAACATCCTTACGCGCCGAACAATTGGAATATCATTGATAACAAAATAAAATCCGGGATATTACATCTTCTGGATAATGATCCTGAAAAAGATCGGGGGATAGGTCATGAGCATCCGTCAGGAGTTGCTGGACATTCTGGCATGCCCGAAGTGCAAGGGGGAAATCCATCTCAATGAGGCTCGAGACGGATTGGTGTGCGAAAAGTGCAGGCTGCTGTATGAAATCCGGGACGATATTCCCATTATGCTGATTGACGAGGCAAAACCCATAGGCATTGGATGAATGAGCAGGCCGCTTCCCCCAAAGCCGGCCAAACTGGTGATCGGCTTCCTCCTGAAGGACGGAAGATTGGCCGGAGGCATCATCCGTGAACTGGCGCATCGGTTCGGGCCTCCGGATTTGATCAGCCCCTGGTTTGAATTCGGTTATACCGATTATTATGAAAAGGAAATGGGAGGCCCCCTGGCAAGGCGGTTGCTGGCATTTAAATCCTTAATCCGCCAGTCTGACCTTCCGGATATCAAGATCGCGACGAATGGTATTGAAGAACAATTTTCCGAAGATCACCTGCGCCGGGTGAATATCGATCCGGGATACCTGCTGATGGAACGCTTCGTGCTGGCCACGGGGAAAAATTTTTCTCACCGGATCTATATCGGCCAGGGCATTTACGCTGATTTAACCTTGATCTATTCCAGGGGGCAGTACCGGGTTCTCCCGTGGACCTATCCGGATTATGCCGGTGACAAAATCACGGGTGTTCTCGAAAAAATCCGGGAAAAATATAAAATAGATCTTAAATTCCATGAAAATCAAGATGTTTTTACAAATCGGAAATAGGGATTCAAGGGAAATACCCCGAAATCCATAACAATGGAAGCAGGATATGATATACAGCATGACCGGGTTTTCCTCGGCGGAGGAGATCAGGCAGCGGTTGACCGTCCAGATTGAAATCCGCTCCTATAACAGCCGCAATCTGGATGTTGTCCTCCGCATCCCGCATGGATACCAGATTCTGGAGGAGAAGATAAAGGAGGCGGTTGCCGAGAAAATTTCCAGGGGTCGGGTCGAGATCCGGATCCGGATCATCGACGAATCCGAAGAGGCCTGCCGTTACGATATCCACATGGCGAAAGCCAGTGCCTATTACAACGCGCTTTTCAGGTTGAAGAACCAACTGGACCTTGAAGGAAAGCCATCGCTGGAGCTTTTGGCAAGGGCAGGGGATATTATTATGCCCGCGGATGTAAGCGAAACTCTTGTTGAGAGCGTCTGGCCCTCTGTCCGGGATTGCCTGGATGCAGCCTTAACGGGCCATGATCGCATGAGAAAAAAAGAGGGGGAATTCATGGCCGGGGATTTTTCCCAAAGATTGGAAGGCATCGCCGGGGTCCTCCGGGAAATTGAGGAAAGAACCAGGGGTCAGTTGGAATTTTACCAGGACCGCCTCAAGGAACGCATCTCTGCCCTGACCCAGGGCATGGTGGACCTGGACCCGGCACGGATCGCCCAGGAAGCCGCGCTTCTGGCGGATAGAAGCGACATTTCCGAGGAAATTACCCGTGCCAAAAGCCACATCGAACAGTTCCGGGCATTGATGGCGGAAGAGGAACCCGCGGGCCGAAAGCTTAATTTTCTGCTTCAGGAGTTTAACCGTGAATTCAACACCATGGGGTCGAAAGTGGGGAACGCGGAACTGTCCCATCTGATCGTGACGGTAAAATCGGAGCTGGAAAAAATCCGGGAACAGGTCCAGAATGTAGAATAAAAAAGGTGTTCCTTATTTTTGGGCGCCGGTTTCAATGTATGCATCAGGGGAGGGGGCGGATGGAAAAAAATCTGTTGCTGAATATCGGTCACGGCAGCACCGTCGTGGCTGAACGGGTACTGGCCATTGTTTCCCCCAATTCGGCACCGATGAAACGGTTGAAAGATGAAGCAAAAAAGGAAAAACGGCTGATCGACGCCACCCATGGCAGGCGGACCCGTTCCATCATCGTCATGGACAGCAACCATATTGTCCTTTCGGCCATTCAGGCGGAAACGGTTTCACAGCGGTTCATCGACATTAAATTACTGGAAAACAAATCTCCGGAGAAGCCTTGATGCCCCGGAACGCTGAAACCCCATTTCATTCAACAGTGAAGCAGACAGGAAGACTTTTTATCCTTTCCGCTCCCTCAGGGGCCGGAAAGACGACCCTGTGCAGGGCACTGCTGAAGCACTTTAAAGGGATGGCGTATTCCGTGTCCACCACCACAAGGAGCCCGCGTCCCGGAGAAACGCACGGGAAGGATTATTTCTTTGTTTCCAGGGAGGAATTTCTCAGATCCATCCAAAAGGATGAGTGGGCGGAGTGGGCACTGGTACATGATCATTATTACGGGACCGACGCCAAATATCTGAATGACCAATTGGCCGCGGGAAAAGACGTACTCCTGGACATCGATGTTCAGGGCGCAAAAAAGATTTCAAAACGATATCCTGAAAGCATCACCATTTTTATCATGCCGCCCTCCTTTGATGCGCTTAGGGAGCGAATGCAGCTGCGGGGAACGGACAGCCCCGATGTGATTGAAAAACGTCTTTCCAATGCCGGGGCGGAAATGGCTCAGAGCGGCCTCTATCAGTACATTATCGTCAATGACTGCCTGAACAAGGCGCTGGATGAACTTATTTCAGTGGTGAGGTCCGCCGGGACCGGCCCTGTTGTGTAAAAACGGTGGAGATGGCGAAAACCGAAATCCTGTTCGGCATTCATTCCGTGGGGGAAGCCCTTAAATCTTTCAGAAGGGAGTTTGTTGAGCTCTTTCTTTCAGGAGATAAGGATTCAAGGCGGTTGGACAAAATCGCCGGTATGGCGGAAAAGCGCAATGTTCCGGTACGCCGGATCAATGCGGAAAAATTGAAGTCCCTTGCCGGAACCGATGCCCATCAGGGTGTTGCGGCCAGGGTGGGGCAATATCCATTCACAGGGCTCTCCACGCTGATCGGGTCGGGAAACAAAACCCGTGGTCCCTTTGTTTTGTTGCTGGATCATATCGAGGACCCCCAGAACCTCGGGGCAATCATCAGGACGGCCCTTTGCGCCGGGATGAACGGCATTGTTATTCCCAAAGACCGGTCGGCAGGTCCTACACCGGCCGTATCCCGCTCATCGGCGGGGGCCCTGGAGCATATGCCCGTCTGTCGGGTCACGAACCTGGTGAATGCAATCCAGCAATTGAAAAAAGATGGATTGTGGATTCTGGGACTGGATCGCATGGGGGAAATGCCTCTGTATGCAACAGACTTGACCGGGCCTTTGGGGATTGTCATCGGCGGCGAGGATCAGGGAATCAGACCGCTGGTGAAAAAAAACTGCGACGGGCTGATTTCCATTCCCCAGACAGGGGGGTTTAACTCCTTAAATGCCTCGGTTGCCGCTGCCGTGGTGATGTACGAGGCTTTTCGCCAGAGACGGGCCCTATAAAAAAAACGTGATTTTATCCGGTCCAGCCCTGATGAAATCATCAACAGAAAACCATTCCCGCAAAGGCGGGAAACCGGAGGGTGGTGAAACCATGTCGGAAACCAGGCGGATTACCGTAAACCAGGATCAAACGCTGAATGTGCCGGACCAGCCGATGATTCCTTTTATTGAAGGAGACGGAACCGGCCCGGACATCTGGAGAGCCGCGAGGAAGGTCATTGACGGGGCTGTGGAAAAGGCCTTTGACGGAAAAAGGGCCATATCCTGGCTTGAGGTTCTGGCCGGAGAAAAAGCATTTGAAGAGACCGGAACCTGGCTGCCGGAAGCGACCCTCGACGCCATAAGGTCCTGTGTGGTGGCCATTAAAGGCCCGTTGACAACACCGGTAGGCAAAGGTATCCGCAGTATCAACGTGGCCCTTCGCCAGGAATTGGACCTTTATTCCTGTGTTCGCCCCATCAAATATATCCATCCGGTGCCGACACCCGTGAAACGGCCTGAACTGGTGAATATGGTCGTGTTCCGGGAGAACACCGAGGATGTTTATGCGGGCATCGAATGGGAAGCCGGGAGCCGGGAAGCCCGCAGGGTGATCAATTTCCTGAAAGAGGAAATGGGGGTTGCCCTCCCCCTTGATGCGGGCATCGGCATAAAGCCGATCAGCGAAGCCAACACCAAGCGTCATGTGGTCAGGGCTGTTCAGTATGCCATTGACAACGGATTTCCCAGCGTAACCCTGATGCACAAGGGCAACATCATGAAGTTCACCGAAGGCGCCTTTGCCCGGTGGGGGTATGAGGCGGCCGCGGAACATTTCGGGAAAAAAGTCATTACCGAACAGGAGATTATGGAGAACGGCGGCGGAAAAACGTCGGAAGGCAGGGTGGTGATCAAGGACCGCATTGCCGACATGCTGTTTCAACAGGTGCTGTTGCGACCCGACGAATACCATGTCATTGCAACGCCCAACCTGAACGGGGATTATATTTCCGACGCCCTGACGGCACAGGTGGGGGGGCTGGGCATGGCGCCGGGGGCCAATATCGGCGATAAAGCCGCGGTTTTCGAGGCCACCCATGGAACTGCGCCCAAATACGCCAATCAGGATAAGGTCAATCCCGGTTCCCTGATTTTGTCCGGAGCCATGATGCTGGAACACATGGGATGGCGGAAAGCATCGGAGTTGATATGGAGGGGTATTCAACTGACCATCGAAGCCGGCGTGGTCACCTATGATCTGGCGCGACAGATGGAAAGGGCCAGAACGGTCGCCTGTTCCGTGTTTGCGGAGGCCATTGTTGAACGAATCCGGATGCTTTAAAAAAGGATTCCGAAGAAGCATCGGTGCTGTTTTAAAGGCGGTTTTCCCGACCCGGTGCCTGACCTGCGGGTCTCTGTACCATGAAAATCCGGCTCTCGAAGTGAACCCGCAGGAAAAACCACTCCTTTATCCGGATGATGATCTCGGATTTGCACGGGAAATGGCACCGTTTCTATGCGGGGACTGCTCTTCCCGGTTTGTTCCCATTGATTCGCCGCTGTGCACCCGGTGCGGAATGATGTTCGATTCACGTCAGGGAGAAGATCACCTTTGCCGGGGGTGCGCCCAACATCCGAAATCCCTTGCCAGAGCCAGATCTCTCGGAGTTTACGAGGGCCGGTTCATGAATCTGATCCATGCCTTTAAATATAGTGGGAAAATTCAACTGGCCCGACCCCTGGGACGGATGCTTTTCCAACTTTTTTTATCCCAATGGGATTGGGGAGAGATTGACACCGTCATGCCGGTACCCCTTCATCCCAGACGTCTCCGGGACCGGGGCTTCAACCAGTCGTTCCTGCTGGTTCAACGATGGCCGGAACTTTCAGAAAGCCTGGGGTTTGCGCAAAAGAACATCTCAGTGGATTGCAAAACCCTTTTCCGGCATAAATGGACACGACCCCAGACCGGGTTGAACCGGAATGAACGGATGGCCAATATCCAAAAAGTGTTTTATGTCGGGGATCCCCTGAAAGTGGTTGATAAACGCATTCTGGTGGTGGATGATGTCTATACCACCGGCGCCACGATGAATGAATGCGCCCGGGTTTTAATCCAAGCCGGCGCCGATGAGGTCCATGGGCTGACCCTTGCAAGGGCTTAGAGAGGGGTTAGGATGCTGATTCAGGAGAAAAACGAGATTCCTTTTTTTCAGTTTTCCGCCTTTGAGGCCTACCCGGATGTCCGTCACGGTATTTTTACCCGCAGTGGCGGGAAAAGCCTTTCTCCCTTTGACAGCTTAAACGTCGGTTACGGTTTGGGGGACAATGAGGATAACGTTGCCGCCAACCGACAGCGCATCGCTCATTGCATGGATGACGCCGAATTGATTTTCACCCGTCAGGTCCACGGCGCTGAAGTGCTGGTCATTGACAGTGAAGAAGCTGATAAAGACGGCATAAAAGCCGGTCCGGGAATGGGAGATGCCATGGTCACCGATGTCAGGGGCAAAACCCTAGCCATTCAGGTGGCGGATTGCCAGCCGGTTTTCCTGTTTGATCCGGTTGGAAAAGTGGTGGCCAATGTTCATTCCGGGTGGCGGGGGAGCATCCAGAATATTGTGGGCCGTTCGGTCGCCGTCCTGGCCGAACGATTCGGGTCCCTTCCCGGTAATATCATCGCAGGAGTGGGCCCGTCCCTGGGGCCGTGCTGTGCTGAATTTGTAAATTACCGGCGGGAAATCCCCGAATCTCTCTGGGGCTACAAACACCGTTCGGTTTTTTTTAATTTCTGGGCCTTGACCCGGGACCAGCTCAGGGATGCCGGTTTGCCGGCTTCCAATATCGAAATCGGGGGCATCTGCACCAAGTGCCATGGAGACCGATTCTTTTCCTACCGGCAGAATAACCTTACGGGAAGGTTTGCGGCTGTTATCGGCCTGAAATAGCGGGGAATTTTTAATGAGGAAAACATGATCCAGGAAAATGCCGGGGTGTTATCCAACATTCAAGTGGGGCCGGGCTATTATAAGATAACGTTTGGGGTCGGAGAAGATTTCAAAAAAGCTTTCCCAGGCCAGTTTGTCATGGCCAGGGTGCCGAACAACGAGGGGGCAGTACTCCGAAGGCCTTTTTCCATCCATCGCGTAGTTTGTGGAACAAACGGGATCGACCTGGAAATTCTCTTTAAGGTCGTCGGTAAGGGCACCACGGCCCTGGCACGCGTGAAGGCCGGGGACCAGGTTGACATATTGGGGCCCCTGGGCAAAGGGTTTACGGTCCCGGAGTCCCTTGGCCGGTGTTTCCTGGTGGGTGGCGGCATCGGCATTGCGCCGCTGATTTTTCTCCTTGATCGTCTCGCCCGCAAGGGTGTCGATAAGAGCGGCATTTCCTTGTTCATAGGCGCCGCGTCCAAAAAACATCTCTTGTGCCTGGATGAAGTGCGTAAAAAAGTGTCTCAACTTTATACGGCAACGGATGACGGCTCATTCGGAGAAAAAGGATTGGTCACACGTCTCCTTGAAACTGCATTGGAAAATATCCACCCGGACATCATCTATGCCTGCGGGCCGATTGCCATGCTGAAACAGGTGGCTTTTCTGGGAAACAGATCCCATGTGCCCTGCCAGATTTCCCTCGAATCCATGATGGCCTGCGGGATGGGCGCATGCCTGGGGTGCGCGGTGAAGAACACCAGGCACCTGGAAAAATATGATCATGTCTGCATGGATGGGCCGGTTTTTGATCTGGAAAATTTTCAGTTTTAAAAATGCGACGGAACCTCTTATTGTAAAAAATTCGAAAGGCCCAAAACGTCACTTTTCACGTTGACTCCCCAAATAACCTGTGTTAGGGTCACTTCTTTCTTAACAATGGGAATTTTGGCGGGAATTTTGGCCAGACTTAAGGAATTAATATAAAAGGAAATTGCCGGATACCGCGCAAATACCAATTTTCCGTTAAGGCGTTCTTTTTCATGAAAAGAGAAAACAGGCGTTGGATCAGGGAGCTTGCCTACTACGGCAGCCTGGGGTTGTCCATGGCCCTGTCCATATTCATCGGTCTGGGCATCGGCATCTATCTGGATCGTCAGGTCTTTCAGACAACGCCCTGGCTGACGCTGATCTTTCTGGTCATGGGCATTATCGCCGGGTTTCGCAACATCGGCATGGCCATTAAAAAAATCAGAAAATTTTGATGTGGTTTCAAGATAGAAGACGAAAGTGGAAATTCAACAGAGATTGCTCATATTTGTGACCCGGTCCAATTGGCTGCTGTTTGCCGGTGCAAGCCTTCTGGGTGTGTTTACGGCCACGCCGGCTTTTGCAAGGGGGATTATTTTCGGGGGACTCATTGTTACCGTGAATTTTCATCTGCTTTACAGAACACTGAAAAAAGCACTTACACCGCCGCACCTTGCGTCGCACGGTGTCGTACTCGCAAAATACTACATCCGGTTTGCGCTCAGTGGAGTGATTTTGTTTTTCCTGATATCCCAGCATGTGGTCAATCCCCTGGGGCTGTTTGTGGGGCTGTCCGTTGTCGTGGCCAGTATCATTTTCGCGACGGTAGTTGAACTTACAAAACTTATCTTGAAGGAGGCAGTTTAAGGATGGAGCATCCCTATCTCTTTTTCGTTAAAGTATTTGAATGGATCGGCCTGGGGCATTTTGCCCAAGCAAACCCCCATGTCATTTATACCTGGGTGGTGATGGCTTTGTTGGTGGGCAGCGGGGTTATCGCCGCCAAGGGGCTTCAGATGGTTCCGGGAAAAATGCAGAATCTTTTCGAAATCATCGTATCCGGGATCGAAGACTTCATGATCGATGTCACCGGTGAAGAGGGGCGGTGGTTTTTTCCCATCGTCGCCACGATATTTCTTTACATTTTTATCGGCAACCTCATCGGTCTGGTTCCCGGATTTTTTCCCCCCACGGCGAGCATCAACACACCCCTGTCCTGCGCCGTTGTGGTGTTCGTCATGACCCATTTCATCGGTGTTAAATATCATGGCGCCGGCTACATCAAACATTTCCTGGGGCCGGTCTGGTGGATGATCCCGATCATTCTGCCCATCGAACTCATCGGCCATCTGGCCCGGGTGCTGTCTCTGACCTTCCGGCTTTTCGGGAATATGATGGGACACGAGCTTGTCCTGGGCATCCTGTTTATGCTGGGTGGCGCATTTTTAGCGCCCATGCCCATAATGGCCCTGGGCATTTTTGTCGCCCTGGTGCAGGCGTTTGTTTTCTTTTTATTGTCCATCATGTATTTTTCAAGTGCCATGGAACACGCACATTAAAGAAGATCCGGCCCCGGCAGGAACTTCTTTTTCTACATTATGGGTTTAAATTTGGCTATGGAAGAAGCCGAGTATCAATCATCAATTTAAAGGAAGGAGTAATTACATGGAAGCATTACAATTTTTTGTCGCCAGCGTAACCGCTGCGGGTTTTGGGATCGCCATCGCGGCTTTCGGCTGCGGTATCGGGCAGGGCCTGGGCTTGAAGTCCGCCGTTGAAGGCATTGCCAGAAACCCTGAATCTTCAGGTAAGGTAACGGTTACCATGCTGATCGGTCTTGCGATGATCGAATCACTGTGTATCTATGCACTGGTCGTATCATTGATTCTGATCTACGCCCATCCCCAGGCCGCCGCTATCGCCGGTCTGCTGGGCGCCCATTGATACCGTTCGAGAGTTAAGTCCGCCAACAGGGCCGAACCGGTCATACCGGTTCGGCCCTGTATTTATTTGCCGATGACGCTGCCCAGAAACCGGCCGGTATGGCTGGCTTCACAGCGGACAATCGCTTCAGGCGTCCCGCTGCATACCACATAACCGCCCTTGTCCCCGCCCTCAGGCCCCAGATCAATGATATGGTCCGCGGTCTTGATGACATCCAGGTTATGCTCGATAACAATGACCGTATTTCCGGCATCCGCCAGTATATTGAGAACCTCCAGCAGTTTTTTGATATCTTCCATGTGAAGTCCGGTGGTGGGTTCATCCAGAATATAGACGGTCTGGCCGGTGCCCTTTTTGGAAAGTTCCCTGGAAAGTTTGACCCGCTGGGCTTCCCCGCCTGAGAGCGTAGTGGCCGGCTGGCCTATGTGGATGTAACCCAGGCCGACATCAATGAGGGTCTTTAGTCTGGTGCGGATGTTTTCGAAATTTTCAAAAAATCGATAGGCCTGGTTGACGGTCATGTCCAGGACATCGGCGATGGTTTCCCCTTTATACCGTATTTCAAGGCTCTCCCGGTTATATCGATTTCCCCGGCAGATATCGCAGGGAACATAGACGTCGGGAAGAAAATGCATTTCGATTCTGATGATTCCCTCCCCGGCACACGCCTCACATCTTCCCCCCTTGGCGTTGAAACTGAACCTTCCCGGTTTATAACCCCTTATTCTGGCTTCGGGAGTTCTCGCATACAATTCGCGGATATGGGTAAAAACGCCGGTATAGGTCCCCGGATTCGATCGAGGTGTCTTTCCAATGGGGGACTGGTCAATATTGATCACTTTGTCCACGTATTCGTGACCGGATAACTCAACGTGTTTTCCGGCTTTTATACCCGCAAGCCGGATATTCTGGCATAATGCCCGAAAAAGCGTGTCGATCACCAGGGTCGATTTCCCGGAACCTGACACACCGGTAACGCAGATGAAGCATCCCAGGGGGAACTCGACGTCGATTCCTTTCAAATTATTTTCCCCGGCGCCCTTGATGACAAGTTTCTTTTGGTGGCCCTTGCGCCTAACCGATGGAATTTCGATACGTCTTCGTCCCGAGAGGTATTGGCCTGTCAGGGAATCCGTGCTTTCAATCAGTGCGCCGGGTGTTCCGGCAAACACGATTTCTCCTCCATGGATACCGGCCCCGGGTCCCATGTCGATTACAAAGTCCGATGCACGGATGGTTTCCTCATCGTGCTCCACCACCAGGACCGAATTGTTCATGTCCCTCATTTTCAAAAGAGATTGGATCAGCCGCTGATTATCTCGCTGATGGAGTCCGATGCTGGGTTCATCAAGGACATACAGCACGCCCGTCAGTTTGGACCCGATCTGGGTCGCCAGGCGGATTCTCTGGCTTTCTCCGCCGGAAAGGGTGTGGGCAGGCCTGTCCAGGCTCAAATAACCAAGACCCACATGATTCAGAAAACCCAGTCGCTCGCTAATCTCTTTTAAAATCCGTTCTCCGATGATCTGCCGCTTTCCCGTTAAGGTCAGCGTGTTAAAAAAAACCGAAGATTGCTCCAGGGTCAGTGAACACACCTCGCCGATGGTTTTCCCCCCGACCCGGACAAACCGGCTTGCCGGGTTTAAGCGATGCCCGTTACATTCGGGGCATCTGATGAAGTTCATGTACTCCCTGATGTCTTGCCTGGACTGATTGGAATCCGTTTCCAGATAACGCTTCTTAAGCTTGGGGATAATCCCCTCATAAACTTTTGGATGGCATAAACGTCGACCGTCGGCTTCATAATAGATCGGGATCTTTTCGTCACCCGCCCCATAAAATAGAACTGTTCTGAAATTTTCCGGAAGATCCTTGAATGGGGTGTGAATGTCCGTGTGGTAATAAGCGGTCATGGACTCCAGAAACTCATAAAACTGAACCGTATTGCGGCCGGCCCACGGCAGGACGCCGCCTTCCCGCAATGAAAGCCCGGGGTTGGGAACGATCAGGTCTTCATCGAATTCGGTGATGCATCCCAGACCGTCGCATTTGGGGCAGGCGCCCTGGGGTGAATTGAATGAAAAGCTTGCCGGAGAAAGCTCCGGAAAAGAAATTTTGCAAAAATTGCAGACCGCCGATTCCGAGAAGATCAGATTTTCCGAAATTTTTGATGACCCCTGCTCCAGAACATCCACACTGACGGTTCCTCCGGATTGGGAAAGGGCCAGTTCCAGGGAGTCTGCCAATCGGTTTTTAACGGCGGATTTCACGACCAGGCGGTCGATAATGACCTCGATATCATGGGATTTATCCGGAGCAAGGCCGCCGGCATCTTCGATATCCATGGCATTTCCGTCGACTCTGACCCGGGCGAATCCATCCCTTTTCAATTTTTTGAATATATTTTCATGACTTCCCTCCTTTCCCGATATCACCGGGGACAGGATGATGATCCGAGTGCCTTCGGGAAGGGAGAGCAGGGTATCCACCATCTGGTCAATGGTCCTTGAGACGATGGGCCGTCCGCAGTTATAACAGTACGGAACGCCGATCCTGGCGTAGAGCAATCGAAGATAATCATAAATTTCGGTTACGGTTCCCACTGTGGACCTTGGGTTATGGCCGGCGGTTTTCTGCTCGATGGCGATAGCGGGGGAAAGCCCCTCGATGAGGTCCACTTCCGGCTTTTCCAGCCGTTCGAGGAACTGACGGGCATAGGCGGAAAGCGACTCCACATAACGCCTTTGTCCCTCGGCATATAAGGTATCAAAGGCCAGGGTGGACTTTCCGGAGCCGGATATGCCGGTGATGACCACCAGGCGATTACGGGGGATATCGATGTCGATATTTTTCAGATTATGCTGCCGGGCCCCTTTAATAACGATCTTTTCAATAGGTTTCGTCATTGTTTCTTGAATGCGGAGTTATTTAGGGTTCGTGAACAGTTCGTAAATGCAAAAACAGAACCCTGTAAAGTCATTTTTAATTTGTGATTTAAAGAAACCATACAGGGGGCGCCTGTATTTTTCAAATAAATTAAAAACATGTTAGAAACATTCACGAAACTTCGAAGGAAAAAATAACGGGGAACATAATTAAAAATAGCAGAAAATGATAGAAAATAGACGATATTGAGAGTTTACAAAATTGTGTAAATCTCCGGCACACGCTCCAATCCCCCTAAAATGTCTATGAAAACATTTCAACGCAAAAACATAGTCATTTAAAGATGTTGATGGGTAACTAAGCAAATTAAAAAATAATATCAGATAGATATAAATTGTTGATAACTTTGTTTCAAACAAAAGGAAAACCGTTTTATTTCAGATTGACTTTTAAAGGCCTATTCATTAGATACTCTCCAACACTTATTCAGCATTCCGAAAATCTGGATAAACCTTCCATACGTTTTTTTTTCATTAGTTTTCGTGTTGCTGCTGATACTACAAAATGCGAATTTGTATTCATTAAACCGGTAAGGATAATTCTAAGATGGATTCTGTATGGAATGACGTTAAGGCAGTCCTGAAAGGCCAAATTCCCGAACATAGTTATCGCATGTGGATTGAGCCTATCCAGTATTTGACATCCAATGAAGAAAGTATGGTGTTGTCCTGTCCCAATTCATTCTATAAAAAGCGGGTCATGGATCACTATGGGGACTTGATTGAAACGGAACTCGGGCGTAAACTGGAGGCGCCCTTAAAGGTGTCCATCCAAATTCATCCAACCCAGCCGGGGATAAAGAAAGATAACGTGACGCCGACCCAGCTTTTACTGCCCAGCATCAACAGCCAGACTTTTTTCGGGCGGCAGCTGAAACAGGATTACACCTTTGATAAATTTGTTGTGGGGGAAAATAACGATTTCGCCTATTCCGCAGCCCTTTCACTGGCGTCGAAAAAATTATCCCAGCAAAGTTCCCTGTTACTGCTGTCCAAAACCGGAATGGGAAAAAGCCATCTGGCCCAGTCCGTCGGCCACTATATTCTTTCGGAATTTCCCAGAGAACATGTGTATTATATCACCGCTGAAGACTTTATGAACGAAATGGTTCAGTCTTTCCGGAACAATTCCGTGGACCAATGGAAAAAGAAATACCGGGAAGGGTGCGATGTACTTCTCCTCGAGGATATTCAATATTTAAGCGGAAAGGCGAGAACCCAGGAAGAACTTGCCATGACACTGGACTTTTTGCTTTCGATCAACAAAAAGGTGATCTTTTCGAGTTGTTATTCGCCCCAGGAGATCCCCAAGCTCGATGAAAAACTGAAGTCCCATTTTTCAAGCGGCATCATTACCCAGATCGATCCCCCCGCGTATCGCACCCGGGTCAGAATTCTACAAAAAAAAGCCAAGTTGAAGGGCTACAACACTGTTCCCAGTGAAGTGATCGATTACATGGCCAGCGAGCTGACCGAGGATGTCCGGCAACTGGAGAGCGGTTTGATCGGTGTTGTCACCAAATCCCAACTGCTGGGGGTGCCCATTGATTTTAAACTCGCCCAGAGCGTTGTGAAAAATATTGTCTCCCTAAGAAAGAGCATCACCATTGACAGCATCAAAAAGGTGGTGTGCAAACATTACGGCATATCCTTAACCGAGGTCATGTCAAAGTCGCGAAAGCTATGCTTTTCCAGGCCAAGGCAGATTGCCATTTATCTGGCAAGAAGATATACGGACACTCCTTTACAGACCATCGGAAGACATTTTAACCGCTATCACGCCACAGTGCTCCATGCCGTTAACCGAGTGGAACAGGAGATCAAGGTCAACGGCGAAGTCAAACAGCAGGTGAACTATTTATCCGAAAGACTGGAGTCCGGCAAGTATTAGAAACTACGGGTATCCATGCCCCTTTCCACTTCTGCTTTTCAAAAGCTCCAAAAGATAGTCGGGAACCGGCATGCAAGCCGGGAAGAAGAAGACCTTTCGGCGTATGCCTATGATGCCACGGCGCAGGTCTTCCGGCCCGATGCCGTGGTTTTCCCTGAAAACGCACGGCAAGTCTCCCAGATCCTCCTGCTGGCCGCCGAAAAGGGAATCCCGGTTATCCCCAGGGGCGCGGGTTCAGGCCTTACCGGGGGTTCCCTTGCGGTCCGGGGCGGCCTTATTCTGGCCATGTCACGGTTTAACCGGATTCTGAATATTGACAGGGAAAATCTCGTGGCGATGGTTGAACCGGGGGTGATTACCGGTGAATTTCATGCCGCCGTTGAAAAGGAAGGCTTGTTTTATCCCCCCGACCCGGCCAGCTCCGATTTTTCCACCCTGGGCGGTAACCTGGCTGAGTGCGCTGGAGGGCCCAGGGCCGTAAAATACGGCGTTACGCGGGATTACGTGCTGGGACTCGAGGCGGTAATCCCGACGGGCGAAATTATCAAAACCGGAGTCCAGACGGCAAAAGGGGTCGTTGGATATGATTTAACCCGACTTATCGTGGGTTCTGAGGGGACACTCGGGGTGATTACGCGAATGACCCTTCGGTTGCTGGGTCTTCCGGAAGCGGTAAGAACGATGGTTGCTGTTTTTGACCGCATGGAAACCGCCGCCGGTACCGTATCCGAGATCATGAAAAGGGGAACTGTTCCCCGAACCGTTGAATTTATGGACCAGACTTCCATCCGTTGTGTGGGAAAATACTTGAAGGCAGGGCTGCCCGTGGATGCCGGGGCCTTGTTGCTCTTAGAAGTGGACGGCAGGACCGATGAAGTGGATGCGGCGTTGAACCGCCTGGGAGATCTCTGCATTGCCCAGGGAGCAAAAAGCCTGGAAAAGGCGGAAACAAAAGAAGAGGTCGCCCGGCTCTGGAGGGCCAGAAAGTCCATCAATCCGGCCCTGTTTCAATACGGTCCCCACAAGATCAACGAGGATATCGCCGTGCCCAGAAACAAGATACCGGACATGGTCAGGAAGATCATTGCGCTCAAGGATCAATCCGGCTTGATCATCGCCAGTTACGGGCATGCCGGAGACGGCAATATCCATGTCAATATCATGCTGGATAAAAACGACGGAGCCGCCCTGGCAACTGCGGAGGCCGTTATCGAAGAGCTGTTTGACTACACCCTTTATCTCGGCGGCACCATTTCCGGGGAGCACGGCGTGGGCATCACCAAGGCGCCCTATGTGAATAAAGAAATCGGCTCCGTAGAATTATCCCTGATGAAAAAAATAAAAGAAGTATTTGATCCCAGGGGCATATTGAATCCGGGGAAAATTTTTCCCGTCTAGGTTAATGGGTTTTTATGTCGAAATTTCCCGAAGATATCAGGTCTTCCAACATCTCCATTTGTTCCTTCTGATTTGATTCTATGGCACACCTTAAATTTAACGCGCAATATTTTTTACAGATGGGATCGGAAAAACGGAAACCTCCGAAACACCCCATGTGTTGATCCAAAGACAGGTGAGATTTAATCTCCTTATTCATATTTGATCCTGAACCTCTAATAATGATATCATCTCTTGATGAATTTTACCGTTTGTGGCCAATACTGCCGTGTTGTCCAACCCATAGGGAATGCCGGCAAAATCCGTAACCGATGCGCCGGCTTCCACGGCAATGAGATAGCCCGCCGCCCAGTCCCAGGGTTTTAAGTTTTGTTCCCAATATCCATCGTATCTTCCGCAGGCCACGTCGCACAGGTCCAGAGCCGCGGATCCAAATCTGCGAACGCCTTGGGCGGACATGAGACAACGGGTGAACCGCTGTTGGATCTGTGTAAAATTTTCCTTGAAATTGTAAGGAAAACCGGTGGCCAAAAGACTTTCCGAAATAGACGGGGTGCCGGAAACCGATATGGGATTACCGTTGAGGGTGGCGCCGCTTCCCGCTGTTGCTGCAAATAATTCGTTCTTTATGGGGTTCAACACCAGGCCCATGACAATTTTTCGATGAACGGCAAAGGCGATGGAAACGGCATAATGACCGATGTTATGTGCGAAATTGGTGGTTCCGTCCAAAGGATCAATGATCCATTCGCAAGGGGATTGTTCCTCTCCGCGACCGGTTTCTTCGGCATGAATCGCGTGGTCCGGAAAAGTCGCTTTGATGGTCCGGATAATGGCCTTTTCCGATCCGATGTCCGCTTCCGTAACCAGGTCGATGTCTCCTTTTTTTCGGATATCGGCTTTTCCGGCCAAAGATCTTATAACGGCCGCTCCTTCGTAGGCGGCGGCCATGGCGGTCTGTACGACGGTTTCCAACTTCATCGCGGTAAACTTATTTATTTTTCAGGGGATGTCAACCCTTTTCCTGGGATATCATGGGATAATGGCTGCCTGCATCCGTTCAACCAATGGCCCCAGGGTGGACCGGTCTAAAGCGGAGATGGGAACGGCATCCAATTTTTCACGATAAAGATCAACGATGTGCCGGTCTGCGAGGTCTATTTTATTTAAGACATAAATCATGGGAATTTCATTCAAGTTCAGTTCCCCAAGAATTTTGTTCACGGCGTCCATCTGTTCATGGAATCGGGGATTTCCGATATCCATCACATGGAGCAGGAGGTCAGCGGCCTCAAGTTCTTCCAGGGTGGCCCGAAATGCCACCTGAAGATCATTGGGAAGATCTCTGATGAATCCAACGGTGTCCGTAATAATAACCTCAACGTCCCTGGGGAACCTGAGCCTCCGGCTGGAAGGGTCCAGCGTTGCGAACAGCCTGCTTTCGGCCAAAACGCTGCTGTGGGTCAGGGCGTTCAAGAGCGTGGATTTCCCGGCGTTGGTATATCCGATGATGGAGATAACCGGCAGGCTTTTCTTCTGACGTTTGGCCTTTTGCTGTTTCCGTTGTTTACGGACCTGATCCAGGGAGGCTTCCAGATGAACAATCCGGTCCCGGACTCTTCTCCGGTTATTTTCCAGTTTTGTTTCGCCGGGCCCGCGACCCCCGATGCCTCCGGTCAGCCGGGACATGGCCGTGTTTTTGACGACCAGTCGGGGGAGCAGGTATTTCAACTGGGCCAGTTCCACCTGGAGCTTTCCTTCCCGGGTTTGGGCCCTTTGCGCGAAAATATCCAATATCAACTGACTCCGGTCAATGACCTTCATTTCCACCTGGTCTGTGATGGAACGGATCTGGGAGGGACTTAATTCCTGGTCGAAGATCAGGAGCGTCGCCCCTTTCTGAAGCGCCATGATGGCCAGTTCCTTGATCTTCCCGGCCCCCATGAGATACCTGGGGTCGATCTGGGTGCGATGCTGGATAAGGGTTCCCGCAATTTCAACGCCGCCGGACCGGGCGAGGTCTTTAAGTTCTTCCATGGAATCTGCGGCTGCTGATCTCAGCGCCGATGTTACGCTGATCAACAGCGCTTTTTCCTTTTGCACACCGGCGTTCCGGGAAACTCCTGAAAAGGACAGCTCGGCCTCAAGAGCGGATATCAGCTCGAGGCACTTCATGTCCATTTGGTGGATGGATATGGGCGGAAGGATTTCATAAGGCTTATCGGAAGGACCTCCGGGAAGAATATGGGCGATGAGGACCCGGACGGGTTCGCCGTCCTTATTCAGGGTCATCGCGGCCATCATGTCCAGCCTTAAAAGGGACAGGTCCGTTAAATCATCCCGGGTCAGTGCTTCACCGTCCAGATGGGTATGGAAACACCGTAGACCGTTTAACCGGTCAGGCGTCGAGCGGTAATCCGGGGTTTCAGGGATGAGGATGTCGTGAAAGGTCCCGACAATGACGAAGGCGATTTTACCGGATCTGTTGATGAGAAGCCCGATCTGCCGGTGGATTTCATGAGAAAGGCCGGCCAAATCTCTGGCAAGTTCGGGAGTCGCCAGAAAGTCCGGCGGTACCCGCCTTCGATAGAGGTTTTCCAGACGATGGATCTGGTTTGGCTTAAGCCCTTTGAGGTTGCCGAAAAGTTTTTTCATATGGTGGCGGCAGGCAATATCGCATCAGGAAAGGATATCGCCGGATACGTAATTTTCAAATCGGGTAAAGGAATTCAAAAAGGAGAGAATGGCCGTTCCCGTCGGACCGTTTCGCTGTTTCGCCAGGATAATCTCGGCAGTGCCTTTATGCAGGTTTGCTTCCTCTTTGTTATAGACCTCGTCCCTGTAAATAAATGCCACGACATCAGCGTCCTGTTCGAGGGCCCCTGATTCCCTGAGATCGGACAGCTTGGGGCGTTTATCATTTCGTTGTTCCAGCATCCGGTTAAGCTGGGAAAGGGCGATGACGGGAATATTCAGTTCTTTTGCGAGGGCTTTCAGGGATCTGGACATGTCAGAGATCTCAAGATCCCTGCGTTCCAGGGATTTGCTGGATCGCATCAATTGAAGATAGTCGATAATGATCAGACCGATGTCCTTGTCCATTTTCAGCCTTCTGGCCTTTGCCCTTAATTCGGTTACGGATAAGGACGAGGAATCATCAATATAGATCGGTGTCTCGGTTAAAAGAGCGGCCGCTTCCGTCAGACTGGTCCAGTCTTCCATGGTGAAAAAGCCGCTCCTGACCCGGGATGAATCGACCCTGGCCTCGGAACAGAGCATCCTCAGGGAAAGTTGTTCCTTTGACATTTCAAGGGAAAAAATGGCCACTGGCAGATTGTTTTCCACAGCGGCATTTCTGGCCATATTCAAGGCCAGCGCGGTCTTTCCCATGCTCGGTCTTGCCGCGACAATGATCAGATCCGAATTCTGAAATCCGGATGTCAACCGGTCAAGGTCGGTATAGCCTGAAGGGACTCCCGTCACCAGGGACCTGTTGCCCTGTTTTTCCTCAAGGGTTTCAAAATTTTTCTGTATGATTTCGCTTAAGTGGGAGAATGCCTGCCGGTGTTTATTTTCAGACACCTCAAATATGGATCTTTCGGCGAAATCCAGAACGTCGTTGAGATCCTCCCGTCCTTCATAGCACAGGCGTGAAATGGCGTTGGCCTTTTCGATAAGCCGCCGAAGTGAGGATTTTTCAAATACGATCCGGGCATAATGGCGGGCATTGACGGCTAAGGGGACGGTATCGATGAGAAATGCGAGATAGGCGGGTCCGCCGATGTCATCGAGCTGATTTTTGCTCCTGAGATTGTTCGTCACGGTAATCAAGTCAATGGGCTCGCTTTTTTCAAACAAATCAAGGCATGAACGGAATATCTTTTGATGGGCGGAGCGATAAAAATCTTCCGGTGACAGAATCTCCACGATTTCAAGCAGGGTATTGTTGTCAATGAGGATGGCGCTTAAAAGGGACTCTTCTGCTTCCACATTTTGCGGTGGCAAGCGAAGCGGGGTGGCTTCATCTGTGTTTTCCAATGATCGAATCGTCATAGCTCCATGGCAAATGAGAAGAACAAAAAATTCGGGAATAAACAGGGGATTTATTTTTCCCCGGACGGAGGTTGGAAAAGAATCCGCCGTCCGGGGGGTCTATCGGAGCATCGGCCTGAGACCGCCCCTAAAGGAGTAGGACGGTTCTGGTTTTATTCCGGAACGATTTCAACGGAGATTTCAGGTTCAACATCTTTGTACACCCGGACAGGAACTTTGAAAACCCCCAGGGTTTTAATGGCGTCTTTTAATAAAATCATTCGCTTTTGAACTTCAATCCCCTGCTTTTCAAGGGCATTCATGATATCCCGCACCGTTACGGAACCATACAGTTTATTTTCGTCACTGACTTTTGCAGGTATGATGCAATGCACGTCTTTAAGCCGATCGGCCATCTCTGTGGCGAGCTTTTTCTCCTTGGCAATCTGAAGATCCACCTTGACTTTCTGGTGTTTGAGAATCTGCCGGTTTTGGGGAGTGTTGAGTACCGCCTTGCCCTTGGGCAGAAGGTAGTTTCGCGCATAACCATCGGCAACAGTGATTTCACTGCCGATAATGCCTAAAGATTCAATGGTTTCTTGTAATATAACTTTCACGTGATGCCTCCAGTTCAAGCGTTTAGCGGGTCAACTCCTGAATAAACGCCATATGTTTATATTTCCATAATATTGATTAAGCAAGGGGAAAATGGCCCACCGCCTTTCACGTTTTGGGTTTAGGCTCGATCAGAGCGTCTGCTTTTTTTCCCCGTTTAATTTTCGAACATCCATCCAAACATCGAAAAACCCCATGCCGACCACAAAAAGCACCAGGACCTGCTGAAATCCGATGAGACTGTACAAAAACACCCGCAATATCCGGGGCAAATTCTTTTTTTCAAAAAAAAATGCAACAATGGCGATCCCCTGAAAAAAATAAATCACCAGCAGAACCAACAGAAGGTTGAGGCCTATGGTTTTGGCGCCAAGATTCGGGATCAACATCAGCAACCCGCCCACGATTACACCCCATACCAGGGTTTCAGGGCTTTTCCACCGGTTCAGGGATCCGAAATCCGGATACGCAATTCCCTTTCCGATGAAAATCGGTCTTGCCGCCAACAGGTTAATCCACGCGACAAAAAGTGAAGACCCCAGTATCAGGGCCGGGATCGACCGTACCAGAATGTATTGGATCTTATCCATGGAATCCTCGATAACCCGGATCCCGTTCTCCGGAACTCCCATGCTTTTGTAAAGTGACAGGGTGTATTCCAGATTTTGTTTCACATACGCTGAAATGAGCGCCACCGGATGGTCATATAAGAAGAAGCTGTATAGAACCAGGACCGACGACAGGATTAAAAATACCGTTCCACAGGTGTACAAGACCGTTTTCTCGATTGAAAAATCCCGTTCGACCCATTCCCCCAAGGCAAATCCCAGCATTAAAAATCCCAGCAGAAAGCTTAAATCAGCGGAAACGAAATCCGTCATCACAGCGGTAAGACAGAGTACAACAGCCGGAATGACGGCGCCTAATCTTCTTCCCAATTTTGCGCGATAAAAGAATACCGGCAATGGGGCGAACAACAAAAAGAAAAAGCCCAGAATCGGCATGGTGGACGCCGCGGCGGTAAGACAACCGGTTATTGCGATGCCGTTTAAAAGATCCTTCGTCATATCATGGCTGAAAGGACGCAACTGTAAGAACGGTGTTTCGTCCAGTTTTTAAAACTCAAGTGTGCCCACATACGGCAACAAGGCTATGGCTCTGGCGCGTTTGATCGCCTCGGTCAGGGTGCGTTGATGTTTGGCGCAGGTACCTGAAATGCGTCTGGGAATAATTTTCCCCCGTTCCGTAATAAAATATTTGAGAATCTTTGGATTTTTATAATCGATGGTCAGACTGGTGTCCGCACAGAATCGGCAGACTTTCCGGCGATGGTAAACCTTTTTCTTGTTTGTCCGGACCCGTTTTTTTCGAATGTCATTATTCATTGGGCTGTTCCTCCGCATCGATTGGGGTTTCTGTTGTTTCGGCTTGTTCCGATACGCCTTCTGCGGTTTCTGAAACAGTCGTTGTCGTCACGGGTTCCGCTGCTTTTGCCGCTTCTTCCGCTGCCGCTTTGCGCTGCGCTTTTTTCTCCTCCATTTCTTTCTTGATGCGGTCGATATCCACTTCGTTTTCAATTTGAATCGTCATGTATTTTATAACGCGATCGTCAATACGGCAGGACCTTTCAATTTCACTCACCAGAGATCCTGTTCCGCAGTAGTCCAACAGGATGTAATACCCCCTGATTTTTTTCTTGATTTCATAGGCAAGCTTCCGTGCCCCCCATTCATCTTTTTCGACCAGAAGTCCGTTTTTCTGCAAAATCAGGTCATTGATCTTTTCGATGACCGGTTTGCGGTTTTCTTCGGATAAATCCGGGTCCAGAATTACAAATGTCTCGTATCGCTTCATTCAACCTCCTTTTGGCTGTAAAGCCCCGGTTCAAGAGCACCGGAGCAAGGATAAAATCAAAATCACCTTTTTTAACACCATAAGAAAGTTAAAGTCAAGATCATTTTACCTGAAATTTCAACCGGGAGGAATACCGTTATATCGTGCGTCAAGCGGTGATAGAAGCATAAAAATGGAGGGAGGTTGTCGTCCGGGGGAAATCTTAAAATGAATTACCCGGGAATCATCACGAGCCTATAAATTGGTTTAAATGGCCATTATTGTACGGAGATCTTGTCCTTAATGGCTTCAAATGTCTTGATGCCGATTCCCTTAACGTTGACAATATCCTCGGGCTTTGCAAACGGCCCGTTTTTCTCCCTGTGCTCGATGATTCTTTGGGCATATTGAGGACCGATACCATCCAGCGCCGTCAATGCATCCAGGGAAGCCGTGTTGATATTGACTTTGGGCGGATCTTCGGCGGAGGCATAAGGCAGTATTACGAGCATGGCCAGAAACAAGACAACCAGAGGTGTAAGTTTTGTTAATCGATTCATGTTATTTTCCTTTTAATTTTTTATGGGTTAAATTAAGGACGACAACCTGTAAAAATATATAATATAATAATAAATATTGTCAATAATGATTTTAAAGACGTAAAAAACGATAAAATATCCAAAAAAAATTAATTTAAATTAAAAATCAAATAGATATAATTATTTTAAATAAGATTTTAAAGAGAGGAAAGCGCAAATACGCGAGCAAATCCTTTTAATGGAGACATCCTTAATATTGAATTCAATGGTTTGTCATCTGCCGTCAACCAACTGAATTCCATTGCATTTACCTACATGGTGCTATATTGTGGCCAAATGAGATCCGCTCGTGGATCCTTACGCGCCGCTGAATTCGGGAAGACAATTAAACAAGGAGGCCCGGGACGAAATGACAACCGACCGAATCCGAATGAGTCCTCAGCGGTGGATCCTGTTTCTCCTTTTGGTGCCGGTGATGATCTTTCCTGCAGGATGCGCGGGTGTCCCGACCCAGGCCGAACTGTCCAAGAGGAAAGATCTCACGAGGGTGGCGGCACGATACCGCCCGGGCGATGCCCGGCCGGAGCTTCCCAAGCTTACCGAGAAATCAGGGATAGACGATTACCTTCGCTATGCCATGTTCAACAATCCCAAGGTCGAGGCCGCTTATTATGAATGGTTTGCGAGTGTTGAACGCATCACCGTATCCCGCTCGCTAATGGACCCGAGGTTTACCTTTTCAGCGGATATCACGGATATCCTAGAGTCCGTGATGGCGGGCCTGATGGTGGATCTGCCGGGCCCGGGAAAGCTTCGCATCGCAGGGGATGTCGCCGCGGCAGAGAGCATGGTGCGATATTATGATTTCGAATTGGAAGTTATCCGTACCGCATTCGCCGTCAAGGAGGCTTATTACCGGCTGCAATACCTGGAAGACGCCCTTAAGGTGCAGAGGGTTTCTCTCCGGTTGTTGATCGATCTTGAAGAAACAGCCCGGTACCAGAATGCCGTCGGGCGTGCAACCCTTCAGGATGCACTTCAGGCACAGATCGAGCAGGAACGCCTCAAGACCCGAATCGAGAATATGGAAGATTCCCGGGGGACCCTGGCAGCCGAACTCAAGGCCGCTCTGGGTATGGGAAAAACCGATCCCGATCCACCGCTCCCGGTGAAATTCATTCCTTCCAAAAACACAACCGATCCCGGCATGGTCCTTGATATCGCTTTGCGCCGGAATCCGGCTATCCGGCAAATGAAGGCCGAAGTGGAAAGGGCCGAATCCATGCTAGAACTGGCCCACAAAACCGGTGTGCCGGACCTTACATTAGGGCTGGAGGCCGAATTGAAGAACACCCCGACCATGTGGACCCCTTCAGTTGGTGTGACGCTTCCGATCTGGCGTGACAGGATAGCGGCCGAAATCGCAGGCGCACGGGCCGGGGAACGCGCTGCACAGGCAAGGCTCAGCAACGAACAGGTGCAACTTGCCGCTGAACTTGCCGCCATGCTTTACATGTATCGTGAAAGCACTCGAAATATGGAACTTTTTGAAGATCGACTCATTCCCAGGGGGCGACAGTCTCTTGAGGCTTCCCGGACCGGTTATGCAAACGGAAAATCGAGCTTTCTCGAGGTCATCGAAAGTTATCGGCAGATCCTGGATTTCGACCTGTTCCTCGTCGAAGCCCGGACACAGCGGGAGCTTGCCCTGGCATCGCTTTCCCTCTTGATCGCCGATGCACCCCCCCAAACCAGCCCGATACCGGTTCCGGAAGAGCATTTAAATCCTGAAAATCAAAAGGAGGTTTCAAAATGAAACGCCAGAAAATTATAATCGGCGTGGTTTTAGCCCTGTTCATTACTCTGGCCGTCGGATTCTTTCTGGGCCGGTGGACTTATGCGCCGGAAATGGGTGTTACTTCGGAGGAAGGCGGATCAGAGACCCAGACGGTCTATACCTGCTCCATGCACCCGCAGATACGCCTTAATAATCCCGGCAAGTGCCCGATCTGCGAGATGCCTCTGATACCTGCCGGCGAACTGAAAGATGCAGGAGAGGGAGCAACTAGTCTGACCCTTTCGGAACACGCCCTTGCCATGGCCGGCGTGGAGACGGTGCCGGTCGAATATCGGAAGCTCACCCGCGATCTTCGGGCCGTCGGTAAAATTCAGTACAACGAATCCGCCCTTGCAACGATTACGGCCCGGGTGGACGGCTATGCAGAGAAGCTGTTTGTCAATATTACGGGTGTCAACATCAATGCCGGGGACCACCTGGTGGACATATACAGCCCCGATCTTATCATAGCGCAGCAGGAGCTTCTGATAGCGGTCAAGGACGGGCGGGACAGCCCCCTGGTGGAGAATGCCAGGCTCAAGCTCAGACGCTGGGGATTGACGGAAAAACAGGTTGACGACCTTATGGCCGGAAAGGAGATCACCGAAAGGGCGACCCTGTTCTCTCCTGTTTCCGGAACCGTTATCGAAAAGACCATTTTCGATAACAGCACGATCAAGGCGGGGGATATGCTTTACCGTATCGCCAATCTGGACACGGTCTGGGCCTACATAGACATCTACGAGTTCGATCTGGCGTGGGTCCGTTACGGGCAGGAGGTGAAACTTACCGCCGAGGCCTATCCCGGTCAGATCTTTTCCGGCATGATTACCTTTGTCGAGCCGGTTCTAAATGAAGACACGCGAACCGTCCGGGTCCCTGTTCATGTGGAAAATAAAGGACATGCCCTTAAACCGGGAATGTACGTCAGCGCGGTGATCAAGGCGACCCTGGCCCCCGACGGCAAGGCTTCCCCCACAGGAATCGAGGGCAGGTTTACGTGTCACATGCATCCTCAGGTCATGAAGGACCATGCCGGCGCTTGTCCCGCGTGCGGCATGCCTCTTAAGCGGATTCCCGGCGCCATGACCCAAATGGCACAGGCCGTTCAGCCCTCTCCCCCCCAGCCGCCGGCGGAACAGTATGCCTGTCCCATGAAATGCGAGGGGGATAAAACCTATGAAAAGCCCGGCAACTGCCCGGTATGCAACATGAAGCTTCAGAAAGTGGATCCCCCGGCCTTGCCTGAAAAGACCGGGGATCAGGGCCTTCTCTCCGTCCCCGTCACCGCCGTTCTGGACAGCGGCACCCGGAAAATCGTTTATGTTGAAAAAGGACGCGGCACGTTCGAGGGGCGGGAAGTTTCACTAGGTCCCCGCACCAACGATTTTTTCCCCGTTCTTTCGGGACTGACGGAGAAGGAGCGCGTGGTGGTCCGGGGTGGGTTTCTCATCGACAGCCAGTTCCAGATCACAGGGCATCCGAGCCTGTATTATCCCGGCGGACTTTATGCCGATATGGGGCACAGCCATGGAGGCACCATGACCAAGACCCGGACCCCTGAAGCAGAATCTGTTCCCGTTGAACCCACGGCACCGTCTCCGGAAGTCCACAGACATTAATCGGAACTGCCGCATATGGTGAACCTCATTATCCGCTGGTGCCTGAAGAACTCCTTCCTGATGCTGCTGCTGATGGCGTCCCTGGTCTTCGCGGGCTATTGGGCCATCAAGCGGACGCCGGTCGATGCGATCCCCGATATCGGGGAGAAGCAGGTGATTGTGTATGCAGACTGGCCGGGACGAAGTCCCCAGGATGTGGACGACCAGGTGACGTATCCCCTCACCACCAGTCTGACCGGAACACCGGGCGTCAAATCCATCCGATCCATGTCGGGCTTCGGATTCTCCATGGTGTTTGTCATTTTCAAGGACGAGGCCGATTACTACTGGGCCAGGTCCCGTGTTCTCGAGCGTTTGAATGTCGCCCAGCAGAGACTTCCGGGGGGGGTAACACCGGTACTTGGCCCGGACGGCACTGCCCTGGGGCAGGTGTACTGGTATACCGTTGAGGGTGAAGGCTTTGACCTGGCTGAACTGCGGTCCATCCAGGACTGGTACATCCGCTACCAGCTACAGTCGGTGGAGGGTGTGAGTGAAGTCGCGGGCATCGGCGGATTTGTCAAACAGTACCAGATCGATCTTCATCCCGAAAAGATGAGAGCCCATCGGGTCACGCTCATGGAGGTGTTCGAAGCCGTCCGGAAGAGCAACCTCGACGTGGGGGCCAAGGTCCTGGAGAACGGCGGGTCGGAATTTTTTATCCGGGGCGTGGGGTTTGTAAAATCCCTTGAGGATCTGGAAAAAATCGTTATCCGCCAGGAAAAGGGAACGCCGGTTCTGGTCCGAAACGTCGCCACTGTTCAGATGGGGCCGGACTTCAGGCGTGGCGGTCTCGACAAGGGCGGCCTCGAAGCCGTGGGGGGCGTGGTGCTGATGCGCTACGGTGAGAACCCGCGGGAGGTGGTGCGGCGCGTCAAGGAGAAAATCGCACAGCTCGATACGGGTTTACCCGTCAAATCCCTTGGCGAAAACCGCGTTTCCAAGGTCAGGATCGTTCCTTTTTACGACCGCACCACCATTGTGGAAGAAACCATCGATACGCTGAAGGTGGCGTTGTTCGAAGAAGCGATTCTGGCGAGTCTCATCGTGGTGTTCTTTCTTTTCCACCTTCGAACGGCTGTGACCGTTCTGCCGACGCTTCCCCTTGCTCTGGCCGGCTCATTCATCCTCATGTATTGCTTCGGTGTCGACAGCAACATCATGTCCCTTGCAGGGCTGGCCATCGCCATCGGCGATGTGTCCGATATGGGGATCATCATGTCGGAAAACATATACCGAAGGCTGGCCGGTGCAACGGACGAGGAGAAACAGGAAAAGGGCTACTTCAGGATTATCCACGAAGGCGCTGTTGAAGTCGGGGGCGCCATTCTCACGGCCGTCAGCAATACCATCGTATCGTTTATCCCGGTGTTTTTTCTGACGGACCAGGAAGGCAAGCTCTTCCGGCCCCTTGCATTCGCCAAGACCTTTGCCATCGGATCGTCGGTGATCCTTGCGGTGACCGTGGTTCCCTTCCTCTGTTATCTGCTTTTCCGTCCGGTCAAATGGCGCAGGCGGGTTACATTTGCTATCGCGGCCTTCTGCGGCGTTTCGGCGATGTTCGCTGTTAAAGCTTCTTTATTATGGGGTTTTATCGAATACCGGGACCGGGGTTGGCTGATCTCCATGGCCGTGGGTGTGGGCATCGCCCTCTGCGTGGTCCGCATGGCCCGCGAGAGAATCGTTCCTGCCGAGGAAAACAGGGTTTCCAGAATGATTACGGCAGGATATGCTCCGGCATTGCGATGGGTTCTGGACCACAAGAAAACCTTCCTGATAGCGCCGGTTGTGATACTTTTCTGGGGTCTTTCAGTCTGGCTCGGTATCCATCGAACCTTGTATCCCCTGGAATGGACGGTAAACCTGTTTGCCCGGGAGAAGGCTTTGCCCGGACTCAAACAATTGATGTACCTGACGCCGGATGCGGATGTTACCCGACCGCTTCTGGAGCTCGATCAGCTTCGCTGGCAGATCTTGGCAGACCGCCATGGATCCGGGGGAACCCGGGTTCTTTTACGACGGCAGGATCCTGCGGAGAGGGAAGCCGAGACCCTGGCCGGGGTGAAGGTTGTCAAGGAACGGCGCATCCTGCCGGGCATCGGCCGGGAATTCATGCCGCCCCTGGACGAGGGGTCATTTCTGTACATGCCGTCCCTGCTCCCCCAGGCGGCTCTTTCCGAGGTCGTTGCCGTAAACAGCAAGCAGGATCTGGCCATCGCAAGTGTGCCTGAAGTGGAAAGCGTGGTGGGCAAGTTAGGGCGGGCTGATTCGGCACTCGATCCGGCCCCTATCGGCATGATCGAAACTATCGTCACCCTCAAGCCTCCGGCCGATTGGCGGAGATTGCCCGTGCGCCGGTTTTTTTCCGGCTGGCCGAATTGGTTGAAAGCCGGGCTTGTTCGGATCTGGCCGGAAGAACGGCGCATCGAGAAGCACGAGATCCTTGCCGAGCTTCAGGAGCGCACGGCCATTCCCGGGGTCCTGCCGACGTGGCTACAGCCGATCCAGACCCGGCTGGTGATGCTTCAGACAGGTTTCCGCGCCATGATGGGTGTCAAAATTTACGGCGGCGACCTATCCGAGATCGAGCGTATCGGACTTGGGATGGAGCAATTGTTGCGGGAAGTTCCGGGGGCCACGGACGTCGTGGCCGACCGTATTGTCGGCAAACCCTATCTTCAGATCGAGATCGACCGGGACCGTATCACCCGTTACGGGGTCAACATCCGGGATGTCCAGGACGTGATTGAAACCGCTTTAGGCGGTATGAATATCATGGAATCCGTGGAGGGCCGCGAGCGCTATCCCATCCGCATCCGTCTTGCGCGGGATTTTCGGGAGGATCTAACTGCCATCCAGAGGATCAACGTTCCGTCTTCCACCGGTGCCCAGGTTCCCCTGGCGCAACTCGCCGACATCACAACCGTGTTAGGTCCTCAGGAGATCAAGGGAGAACGGGGGCTGCTCGTGGGGTATGTCACGATGAACACCCGGGACCGCGACGAGGTCTCGGTGGTCCGGGATGCCGAGGCGCTCCTCCGGCAGGCTGTCCGGGACGGCCGGCTTAAACTCCCTCCGGGCTATTACTGGGAATGGTCAGGACAGTTCGAGAACCAGGTTCGGGCCATGTCCCGGATGCGCGTTCTCGTTCCGGTCACTCTGTGCATCATGTTCGTGATGCTCTATCTGGGATTTTCCCGTCGATGGATCGCTCCGGTCATCTTTTTCGGTGTCCTTGTGTCGGCCTCCGGCGGTTTCATTATGCTCAGCCTATATGGGGCGAACCTCTCCGTGGCCGTATGGGTGGGATTCCTGGTGCTTTTCGGAGTTGTGGACGACGACGGTGTCGTGATGGGAACCTATTTGGAAGGCGTTTTCAATGAGCGTTCCTTTGCATCCCTGCGGGAAATTCGGGACGCGGTGCTGGAAGCCGGCATAAAGCGGATCCGTCCGTGCCTGATGACCATCGCCACGACGGTTATCGGTCTGATGCCCATTTTCTGGGCCACCGGCCGGGGTGCGGATGTCATGAAGCCCATGGCCATCCCATCCATCGGGGGTATGACGGTTTCGTTAATCACCCTATTCATTGTGCCCTGTCTGTTTTGTATGATTGAAGAATGGAAGTGGAAACGGAAAAAAATAGCATTGCGATAAAAATAATGAAGGAGAATCAGATGGAAAAAATGAAAATCAGAGAATTGATGCGACCTGTCGAAGAATTCCCCAGCATATCCAGTCAGGCCACCTTTATGGAAGCTGTTGAGGCGCTGGAAAAGGCTCAGGATGCTTATCAG
>DIKO01000055.1:0-13302 GCA_002423615.1 Desulfobacteraceae bacterium UBA5616 | reverse complement strand
CTTTCCCCCATGGACGTTGTCCAGGGACTGGAACCTAAATACGACAAGGTAGACAGCCTGGCATATTCCCGGTTTCATATTTCCAGGGCGACCATCGACAGAATGAAGGAGGAACTCCGTTTGTGGCAGAGGCCCCTGGGTGATTTGTGCAGAAAAGCTTATGAAGTCAAGGTAGGGGACTTCATCCGCGCGCCTTCCCCGGAGCGTATGGTTGATGTCGATGATTCAATGGATCAGGCGTTTCACCTTTTTGTGCTGGGCCGTCCGGACTCTCTGTTTGTCACGGAAAAAGGGAAAATCGTGGGATTGATCCGGTTTTCAGATGTTTACACGAAAATTGTTGAAGTCATCAAAAAATGCGATTTGACCGGATAGGAAGTAAAGACGAAGCAGGGTCCCTTGATCCTCAAGAAGGACCCTGCTTTATGTCGCGATCCGCATAGCCGTCTAATATCCGGTTGCTTAAGCGGCGCCGGGAACATCCGCCTCGGTGGTGATCACCCCCTCCACAAAAAGATCGCTGATGTCCTCGTCTGTCAGCCCCAGGATTTCCTTATAGACATATTCAATGTCCTCACCCAGGCATGGACCGGCTTTGTGAATATGGTTTGGCGTTTTAGAAAGCCGGTAGGCCGGGGCATTATAGGAATGCTCGCCGATCACCGGGTGCTCGAGAAACCGGAAATGCTCCCTGTGCTTGAGCTGAGGATCTTTAAATAGGTCTTCGGCGTTCTGGACCATTCCGCAGGGAACCCCGGCTTCCTGCATCAGTGACATGACCTTTTCACCGGTAAGGTTTCCGGTCCACTGGGAGATAAGCCCATTCAGCTCGTCTTCGTTTTTTTTCCGGGACAAAAAGGTTCTGAATTTCTCATCTCCGCACCAGCCGGGGCTGCCGATAACGCGGCAAAAAGCTCGCCACTCGATTTCGTTGGAAACTGCGATGGCTACCCATCGATCCTGTCCGGAGCAGGGGAAAATGCCATGAGGGGCCATGTAGGGGTCTTTATTTCCCATGCGCCGGGCGATTTTTTTATTGACCTGGTAATCCAGGATGGTGGGTCCCAGAAAGGTCACCCCGGCTTCCACCTGGGATTGATCCAGATAAGTCCCCTTTCCGGTTTTTTTTCTGCGGATCAGGGCGGCGATGACTGTGGACGTCAGGTACCAGGGAGCTATAAAATCGCTGTAATTGTTGAAAATAGGCAGGGGTTCCCGGTCAGGCAGGCCGAGAAGGTGGGAAAAACCGGCATAGGTGGTGCCGAACATGCCGTAGGCTCCGAAATTTTTCAAGGGGCCGGTCTGCCCCATCTGGCAGGTGGAAAAATAAATGATATCGGGTTTTATTTGTCTGCAGCTCTCGTAATCCAGGCCGAACTTGGCCATGGTCCCGGGTGTAAAGCTTTCCGTAACCAGATCGGCCCAGGCAACCAGCTTTTTGGCCAGTTCAACCCCTTTGGGTTTGGTCAGGTCCATGGCCACGCTGTATTTGTTGGTATTGAATGCAGCGCCGAATGCGCTTCGGTCCACCCCGGGTTGTCCGTCCCTGAACGGTGGGAAGGTCCTGAGGGAATCCGGGACCCGGTGGCTCTCCACCCGAATCACAGTTGCGCCGTGTTCCGCGAGTTCTCTCCCCACCTGAGGGCCGACTCCCACCCATGCGAAATCCGCCACTTTTAATCCTTGAAAGACTTGTTTTTGCATGATGCTCTCCTTTTTATATAACGCCGCGGTTTTTGAGGATGATCATCTCTTCCCGGCTGAGTCCTAACGCTTCTTCATAAATTTGGACGTTATGCTCGCCTATGAGGGGAGATCTGCGTTGAGGCTGATATGGGGGGAGGCCGGTCCAGTGAATGGGCAATCCCGGATAGGTGATTTTTTCGCCCAGTTCGGGATGATCCACCTCCACCCAGAACTCCCGGGCTTTTAACTGGGGGCTGGCTGAAAGATCCGCCGCATCTGTTACAGGAACCAGCATGATATTGTTTTGAATGGCGTAATCAAAAAGTTCCGTCTTGGTTTTCGTCATCAGGAATTCGGCGAACTGATTTTCCACGGCGGTGACCTCTTCCTGGGTAATGGTGGCTGAATTATCCTCGATCCAGTTATGATCCTTCAGGGGCAAACAAAATCCATGCTGGTTTGCCCATGCGGTCAGGTTTTCGGTGGAAATCCGGACCCCGAGGGCCGCCCCACCGCCCACCATCAGATAAACATAACCGTCTTTACAGGGCCAGACCCACCGGGTGATGATGGGTCCCGGCGGTGTTGGCCTCACCGACATTCCGTAAGGACCAATGCCCCGGTAGTTGGCCTTGAGGATGTCCCAGATTTCGGAGGCCATCATCAGGGTGAGCACCACGGCCTGCTGGCAGGAGACATCCACATGCTGGCCTTCCCCGGTCATTTCCCGGTGATACAAGGCCACCATGGTTCCCAAAACGCCCTGAAGTCCTCCGTTGAAATAAAACTGAGGGGCCGAAAACCGAAGGGGAGGAGAATCCATATAGCCGTAAAGGCGGGCCATCCCCCCCATTGAAACACCGACCAGATCCGTAACACTATACTGGGCATAAGGACCGGTCTGGCCAAAAGGCGTAATAGAGGTCAGGATGAGCCCGGGGTTTAGTTTTTCCAGGATTTCGTATCCCAGGTTCAGGCTGCTCAGGTAACCGGGTTTGTAAGATTCAACCACGATGTCCGCCGATGCTGCGAGTTTTAAAAATATGTCCCGTCCTGCGGCGGTTTCAAGGTTCAGGGTGATCCCACGCTTGTTGAGATTGGTAAAAAACCAGTGAAGACTTTTTTCAGGATGGGGCATGTCATGGTAAAAAGGCCCCTTGTTTCTGGCCGGATCTCCGCAGGGGGGTTCGATTTTAATCACGTCGGCCCCCAGGTCACCTAGTATTTTTCCACAAAATTGTCCTGTTTCATCGCAAAGATCGAGAACCCGGTACCCCTCCAAAAACTTTTCAGCTTCGTTGTTCATGTGTTTCCCCCCCCCAATTGCATAGAGTGTCGGTTTATTGAAAATATCGTTTTCACATGGCGTTTTGCTTTGCCGGAACCAAAAATGCCGGATTCAAGTATGGTGGATTGAAGGAACGATAATGAATGAATTCATTGAAAGTAACGCTAATGACGATGGCTAAGCGTAAAATTGGCGTATTCGGGTACTATATAGCCGGGAATTCAAAATGAATCAAGTAATTGATAGATAAAGAGAAGCTCCTGTTATTGGTTCTCCAGGTTCAGCACTTTGAGCAGTCTCCCGAAACCCAGGTACTGACCGATCATCATCCCCAGTTCGAGAATCTCAGCGTCGTTGAATTCTTTATGAAGGAGTTTGAAGAAATCGTCCAGATCCTCCTTGGGGTTTAATTTATTTAATTTTGAAGTCTTGACTATATAGAAAATTTCAATCCTGTTCAAGCAAATAATAAAATTATTCAATTTAAACGGAACATCATGCCGTCCTTTCTCTCCCGGATTAACTTAATACATTAATAACTAATTGAAAATAAGGTTTAATCATGTTTAGTATTGACGGATACGGCGTTTTCTGATTTAATAAATAAAGAATTTTTCTTCTTTCAATCTACCCAAGGGGTCTTGTAACGGTCCGTCAATAAATCTGCTCATTCAACCGAAATCATAGGGCTTTTTAAATTCCCACGTAAACCGGGTCACCCAAAAGCCCTTAACCAGGAGGTGGAGGGACAAAATGAAAGACTTCAGTGGAAAGCTTGCCGTTGTAACCGGCGCTGGAAGCGGTATGGGAAGGGAGTTGGCCCTTCAACTGGCATCGGAAGGATGCCACCTGGCCGTTTGCGATATCATGGCAGACACCGCGGCGGAAACGCGATGTGAATGCATGAAAATAGCGCCGGCGGGAACCCGGGTAACCAGCCATGCCTGCGATGTTTCCCAGGAATATCAGGTCGTCGCTTTCCGTGATGCCGTGAAAGCGGCAAAATTTGCCGTCAATGGATTTTCCGAAGGCCTGATCATCGATCTGCGTCACAATGCCCCCCATGTCAAAGTGTCCGTGGTCATGCCCGGACATATCGGCACCAACGTCGGGTACAACAGCCAGAAAATTCTCGGGAAGCCGAGTATTGAAGACATGCCGGCATCGGAAATCGCCAAAATCCGGGAGACCATGGAAAGAAGAGGGCTCTCCACCACCGGCATTACGGACCCCGAAATCAAAGCGATGGTCAAGATGCAGCTGGAGTCTTTCCGCGACAATGCGCCCCTGACCCCGAAACAGGCTGCGGCGATTATCCTGGACGGGGTTCGAAACGAACAATGGCGGATTCTTGTGGGTGAGGACGCCAGGGAACTGGATCGCATGGTACGGGAAACCCCCGAAGAAGCCTACGAACTTTCTTTCATGAACCGGCTTCTTGAGGCTGGAGTTTATCAAACACTGCTGCCGCCGGCTGCATCGCCCGAGGAGTCTTGAAAAAAACAGTTCGGAAGATTGCCCGGTTAAATTAAGGAGAATTTATGCTCTCAAAGCACGCCCCCCTTTTTGACCCCATAAAAATCGGGAAACATGAAATCAAAAACCGTGTGGCCCTTGCGCCGACCCATGTGGGAACCGGATCGGAAAGAGGCGGGAGGGTCACCGATCAGACCCTGTGCTACTACTTTGCCCGGTCCCGGGGAGGTGTCGGCCTTGTGATTGTGGAGGTTACCGGCATCACCGGTCGGCATGCCTATACGCCGGGACTGGGGCTGGGGGCGGCTTCGGATAAAAGTATTCCCGGCTTGAGCGATCTGGCCCGGGTGATCCATTGGGGCGGGGCCAGGGCTATACTTCAACTGACCCTGGGGCAGGGGGTCCAGGCCTTTTATCACCATGAGAAAAGGCCCCTGGTCGGCCCTTCGTCCATACCGGCCGTGATGCCGGATGAAGATATCCCGAAAAACATCCGGGCATTGAGCGCAATCGTCCCGCAAACACCGACACCTTTGGCCATCGAGGATATCCGGCGCCTCATCGCAGAGTCCGTAAATGCGGCAAAAAGGGCTGTTGCCGCCGGTTTTGAAGGCATTGAGCTTCACGGCGCTCATGGATATCTTCTGGGGCAATTCACCTCACCGTATTTTAACCAGAGATCCGATGCCTATGGGGGTTCGCAGGAAAACCGGCATCGCCTGCCCATGGAAATCGTCCGGGAAATCAAAAATACCCTGGGGAAAAAGGTTGTTGTGGGGTATCGCCTGAGCGCCCGGGAATGGATCCCCGGGGGCACCGAACTGGCGCATTCCATCCCGTTGGCTGTAAATCTTCAGGAAGCCGGCGCCGATTACGTCTCCGTAAGCCAGGGGTGTTACGGATCCATAAACCGGATTTTCCCCAAGGGGGAGGGGGCCATTACTGCGGATGCCGCGCAAATCCGGAAAAATGTGTCCATCCCGGTGATCTGCGCCAATTTTCAGGATCCCGATACGGCGGCCAAAGCCATTGAAGAAGGTTCGATCGACCTTGTAGCCCTGTCGCGTCCCCTTCTGGCCGATGCTTCGTGGGTGAACAAAGTCAGGGCGGGGGAACCGGAGATCATCAACAAATGCATCCGCTGTTATCAGTGCGTCAGTATGGCCATCGTAAACCACCAGCCGGTTCGTTGTCCTGTGAATCCGGCCCTTGGTTTTGAGCGTTTTGATCCGGATAGCCTGCCGCGACCATCGAAAACAGATCCGGATTAGAATCTCTGGTGTGTATCGACTAATTTGGAATACAGCCAATGAAAAAGGAGGTAATTTCCATGAAATCGAAAATCTCGGATGGAGGATGGAGCCCTTACCTTGCCGGCGCGCTTGCGGGTCTTCTGGCTATTGCATCGGCCTATGCGACCACCCACTGGCTGGGGAAAACCAGCTATCTGGGGGCGTCGACCACCTTTGTTCGGGCCGCCGGTCTTTTGGAACAAACGCTGGCTCCGGAACGTGTTGCGGCCAATGCGTATTTCACCAAGGAAAAGGTGAAGGTTGACTGGCAGTTTATGCTGGTTCTGGGGATTTTTATAGGATCCTTGGCCGCATCCCTTTCCGACGGCAGTTTTAAGGTGGAGGGCGTTCCGCCGGTCTGGAGGGATCGCTTCGGTACGTCGGTGTGGAAACGTGCTGCGGGTGCCTTCCTGGGAGGCATTATCGCCATGGTGGGCGCCAGAATGGCGGACGGTTGCCCCAGCGGCCATGGTTTGAGCGGGATGATGCAGCTTTCGGTCAGTGGGTTCGCCGCTCTGGGAATGTTCTTCGGCGTGGGGGTTCTGGTTGCGGCCCTTGTTTATGGAAGGAGGCACTCATGAGTACGGATCAATGGCTGGGACTTTTTACCGGCGTTCTTTTCGGGTTCTTTCTGCAGAAAGGCCGGGTTCTCCGGTTTGAAAAGCAGGTGGGTGCCATGCTGCTCAAGGATATGACGATATTGAAGTTCATGCTTTCGGCAATCCTCGTCGGCATGGTGGGGATCCATTTTCTGGCGGACGCCGGCGTCATCGCCCTGAGCCACAAGCCCATGAACCTGGGAGCGGTACTCCTGGGCGGGGCCCTGTTCGGCGCCGGGTGGGCAGTCATGGGGTATTGCCCCGGAACATCCATCGGTGCTCTTGGAGAAGGCCGGTGGCATGCGATTTTCCCCGTATTCGGCATGGTTACCGGGGCTGCGCTGTATGCGGAGCTCTATCCCTTTTTTAAATCAACGGTATATGCGTGGAATGACCTGGGAAAGATCGGAGTTGCCGAATCCCTGGGGGTCTCCTTCTGGGTCGTCATTCCCGTGTTTTGGGCCGGGGTCGTGGCCCTGTTTATCTGGTTCGAAAAAAAAGGGCTCTGATCATCGGCCGGGATCACCGGGCAGGGAGGTAAGGGAATTTAAATGAGGCCTTTCCCCTTGAGACTGCTCAGGACCTCCGTGGGGTATCCCAGAAGACCCTGATAGATTTCGCGGTTGTGCTCTCCGACCCTGGGGGGACGCAACCTGATGTCTCCCGGTGTTTTGGAGAGTTTGGCGGAAATGCCGGTCATGGGCACTTTCGCGAGTCCGGGCACCTCCATATCCACATATTCTACCATTTTTTCCGATTGGATGTGGGGGTCGTTCAACACCTCGTCCGTACCCCGCAGGGGGCCGCAGGGGATTCTCGCCTTTTCCAGTTTTTCCATGGCCTCGGCGACGGTGTGCCCGGCCATCCACTCGGCCACCAGGGGATCGATACGATCCCGGTGTTCGTATCGGGCCATATCGGTTTGAAGATGCGGGTCGTCAATCAGTTCTTCATGGCCGATCAATCGTGCCAGGCGTCGCCACAGGGAATTCATCACCGATGCAATAAATACGTATCCGTCCCTGCAGGCGTATAAGTCGGTTGGACCGAGATAAGCGCTCCGGTTGCCGATCACCGGGCGAACCCTTCCCAATACTTCCGCTTCCGCAATCATGGGCATCACATAGGTGAGGGCGGTTTGGAACAGGGACAGATCAACCAGCTGCCCCTCACCTGTTTGATCCCGGTGACGCAGGGCTGCCAGGGTCCCGAAAGCCGCCACCGCGCCGGTTCCGTGGTCCATGGGGTTCATGAACGCTCTTACCGGGGGTTTGTCCGGAAAACCGCCGATCTTCATGGCCCCGGACATGGCTTGAACAATGAAGTCAAAGCCCCCCTTGTTGGCATAGGGACCGGTGATTCCGAAACTGGAAATGGCCGTAACGATGATTCCTGGATTGGTGGCGGCCAGGGATTCATAAGTCAGTCCGGCCGCCTTGGCGGCATCCGGGGGGAAGCTATGAAGGACCACGTCGCTTTTTTTTACAAGATCGGCCAGAATTTCACGGACCTGATGGTCTCCGAACAGATTGAGGGTGATGCCCTTTTTGTTCCGGGCATAACAGGCAAAGATGAGATTTTCATTGTTTCCGGCCGTAAGCCCGTAGGTCCGATCTTCTTCCCCTCCGGGACGATCGATGCGGATAACCTCCGCCCCCATATCGGCCAGCAGCATACCGCAGTAGGGACCTGCCACAAACCGGCTGAAATCCAGTACCCGGATGTCTTCCAAAACTTTTTTCATGACTGTCTCCGATAAATTCCAGGATAAAAGCACGCCATATTCTCGCATTGAATCGGCGGGTGTATATCAAACCGCGACTTCCCCGCAGGATAAAATTCCGACTGCCGTCAAGGGACTGTGATGGTCCCCTTGGCCTCGAATTTGGTATTTTGTGAAATCACCCGGTAAGTATAAATTCCCGGTTTCACAAAGCGAAGACTGGCGGTGGCAACAAAGGGAAGATATTTGGCAGCGTAAACGCCATCATTGGTCAGGTCGAAGCCCGAGGGGTTAAGCGTGGCGGCTTTTGTTTGTTTTCCCTGATCGAACAGAATATTTAATTCATCATCAACAAGGGTATTCAGCCATATGACGATAACATTTTTTTCAACAGTCAATGACTGGGGATAAATGGTGATTCCCTCCGGGATTTTGCCTCCGGGTGCTTCAATTTTGATAATACTGCCTTCTTCCGCAGCGGCATCGGATGAAATATAAAAGAAACCGGTAAGGAACGTGAGAACAACAAGGGGAAAGATTTTTCCGGGTGAAATTTTCATTTGCTTCCTCCTCATGAATGGTCCATTATGATGCAATTTAACCGTTGTCTGTTGGGATGTCAAATACAATCAATAAAATACAATAGGTGTTCATGGCGATGAATGTTTTAGACATTGAAAAGTGAGCTATAACCTAATATAAATTAAAAACCGAATTTTTATCGATTTGGTCGCCATTATCTGCATACGATGGGATGGATCTCATGCCCGATAACGAAATCATCCTCGATGAGGAAGCGGAACGATTTTTCAGGGAACTCGGGGGAATCGACGATGATCTTGAAAAACGTCTGATCCCCAGGTCTTCTTTCCAGATGGAAGATAGTCTGGAAGAAGAACAGCGCGTGATGGATGAGCGGTATGCCACGCTGGTAAAAATGGTCGGGCTGATCGCCTCTTTTTTAAGGGACGGGCAATTGCTGACGGGTCTATCCGACGACAACCAGCACTTCCATGAATCACTTTCGCTGATGAATTCTCTCGCAAAAGGTTCTGTTCATGGCGCTTCTCTCTTGATTAGATATCGGGGGATTCCAACCGAACCCACAAAAATGGGGAAAACGGATTACCAGGTCTTCTTTGCCGATCTGGCCATGGATACGGATCGGGTGGGAAAGATCGTTAATCGCAGAAAAGACGAGATGGGTCATCTTACCGGAGCCTTAGAATACGCATTTGAAACCTTTTCCGACAGCCGGATCAGCAACCTTTATCTCCGGTTTCCGTCAGAAACCGCCACAGACCTCAACAACCTTTATGTCTGTCTCCAGATCCTGTCTCGCTATGAAGTGGCCAGAAAAACCAATTCCCCCATTTATTTTAACGGTAAAAAAGAATGGCAGTCCTGCAGGATCATGTTCAATGAACAGAATCGGTCTGATTTGAATTTAACCTTTCTGGCGGCATTGAATGACTTGAAACCCGAGGTGGTGAGTTCTCTGGTGGAAAAGGTGAGCAAGTGGATGAACTCCTCCCCGGAGCATTACGGGGCCGGAAAATCCGTGGATGCGTTTTCCACCCTGCTCAATCTGAAAGCACTCCAAGGAAAGCTTGTCCGGCCCCTCCTGGAGGTCAACAGCCGGCAATGGTTGATCGAACAGAACTCGGATCAAAAAGTGTCCCGGGAAAAGATTCTTGTGAGCCGGCTGGTTACCGATGTTTTCGGCGAACCCCCACAAATATCCGCGAGAATGATGGAAAGCATTTACGGTGAAGATTTTAACACCATTGAACCCCTGGATCTGGGGGAACGCCTTGACCTCGCATCTGACCTGCTGGCTGCCATTGCCCAACAACCGGATAACACAAAGATTGAAAGAGAGGTTTTGAGTAATGTCAGGATGCGTCTTGATGTCGTTAACGATACGGTTTTTGACGATATTTTCATTGACGGTCCTGTCTTGAAAATTAAAATCAACGGAAAACAGAAGGCCCTGTCAGAAAAAATCAATGAAAAGATTTCGCAGTTGATCCGGTTTTTCAAGGCAAGAGTGGCGGCAAGAAAAAAAATGAAGGCCATGGTGAAATATTCCGTTGAGTTTAACAGCGATGACCTTGAAACCCTTACAAAGGACTTCAACCTCTCTGTCGCCTCGATTAAACACCTCATAGATGTGCTTAAAGCGTGCTTTGACGATCAGGGATCTTTCCGGAGAGCGGTGTTTGAACACAATATCCCTGAATTCGCCCGTTACGAAAGAAAGGTGTTTGAGTTTTTTCTGCATTACCTGAAAGAAACGGTTACTCGAAATGATCAAATCGCTTTTTTCAGTTCCCTTCAGCTGCTCATCGCCGAAATGAAACAGCCCCGGAAGGCCATCAGCATTCTCCTGGACGATTTTTTCCGGAATCCCGACGATGTGAACCTCTGTGACCGGAATTTCATCATGCTGGCCAACCTCTTGTTGCGGAAATATAACCAGGAATTGAACCTGGATATTGAGATAACCCCGGAGGAGGTTTTATTGGTTCAAAACGGGCTGGATCTGGATATGGTTAAATATTCCATGGGAGTTCTGAATCAAAACCGTGAAAATGTGTATACAAAAATCAGATCGATTCATCAGCAATTAATTTCCGCACTGATGGTCAAATCGTCCGTAAAGGACGTATTGCCGGTTCGGTACCTTTTTTATCTGGAAAGGGAGCTCTATATTTTCATGGCCCTTGTGGGCGGACCCGTTTCACTTTCCGTAATCCGCAGCGCAGTGAAAGAATACGGAAATCCGGATTCCGGGATCTACTCGCTGCCGGAAAGCCGGGAAAATATATTGAACCTTTTACAACTGCTTAAAGTGGTGGTCCGGGCAATGGGAAGAACGGGCATGGCCGATGATATTGTGCTGGTGGAATCGATAAAAAATACGCAGCCACGTTTTGAAGCCTTCGGTACTTCAATGGCGTTTAAGGACCACATCAACCGAATCATGGAATGGGTGGAAAAATCCCGTCAGACCATGCGACGGAACAGCGAACGGCTTTAAAGCGTGATTACACCATAGGGTTTAACGCTAATTCAACGGTGAACGGATCATCGCTTCCACGGTGGCATAATCCCGGGACTTAGTGATGATGACCGTTGAAGTTGTTTCTTCCGTGTGAAGGACGAAAACTTCTCCGAAATCGTCAGACGTCAGCAGTACTTTTTCCTTGGTTTCGGGGTCCGGAGAGGCTTCCTCCTGTTGAAACAGGCTATACATCTGCCCCAATTGGATTCCGTCCGTTTTTCCCTTGTCGAAAAAGGCGATGTCATATTCGCTGAAGATATCCTGATGTTCCTCTGAAACGATCACTTTCCCGGAAATCCCGTCCTTGCTTTTCACGACTGGAATTTCATAGGCCTTCCGGGTATAGGGCATTAATTTGTCTCCTATTTCAATTGCGCGGGGGGATTGGGTGACCTTGGCGAGAACGAATTTTCCCTCATCCTTTAGGATCTCAACGATGCCGGTTAAATAATGTTGAATCCCGATGTAGCTTCCGGTGTTATGATCATTTATTTCGGGCAGAGTCCTGTAAACGGTATACCGGCTTCCGGGGGTAAAATTACTTTCTTTTTCTTTTCTGAGATAAACAATGTCTCCCTCGTTGACCAGCACTTTGTCGTGTTTTGATTTAAAGATGACAGCGCTGGGAGAGACTGCTTCTCTCCGGATAAAACCCACCATGTCGATATTTTTATATACAAAATATACCGGTTCATCTGCAACGGGCACCTCGGCGGGTTTATCGAGACGCCTCACCCATCCCTTGTGATAAAGCCGGATTCGGTTCCCGGGATAAATCCAGTGGGGATTTGGGATTTGTTTGTTTTCCTCCCACAAATCCGGCCATACCCACGGCGTATCTGAAAAACGTTGGGAAAGATCCCAAAGGGTGTCCCCCTTTTTCACCGTGTAATAGAATCCCGCTTCCTGTTCGACGGTTTCCCCCGGTTTTTGGGCGACTTGATTTTCGGCTGCGGCAAGAGAAGGGAAGGCGGATGCAGGTATAAAAAACAACACGAAAAGGAAGAATTTAATAAGTTGATTCCCCGGGTGAACAAACCCTGCTGCGAATAGCGGCGGTTTAAACATTTTCATGGGATTCTCCGGATATTTAGGTTGGGTCGGTCACGAATACGTTACATTTTGAGCTAATACCGTAAATTAAAGCAGTTTGTCAAGTTTTGAATGACTTTTGAGCAGAGGGGAGTAAAGCAGAATATCAGAAAGCCCCCAAATTTTAGTTCGGGGGCTTTCTCTGAAAGGTCAGAAGATCAGGGCTGAAGAAAGATTTACATCATTCCGCCCATACCGCCCATTCCACCCATACCGCCCATTCCCCCGCCGCCCATTCCGGCCATGGGGTCGGCTTTCTCTTCGGGCTTATCGGCGATCATGGCTTCGGTGGTCAGCATCAGACCGGCGACGCTTGCGGCATTCTGAAGTGCAAACCGAACCACCTTGGTGGGATCAATTACGCCGGCCGCCATGAGGTCTTCATAGGTGTTGGTTTCAGCGTTGTACCCAAATGCGCCTTCGCTGTTTTTTACCTTGTCCATCACCACAGAGCCTTCATGACCCGCGTTGTTGACAATCTGGCGCAAGGGCTCTTCAATGGCCCGCATAATGACTTTGACACCGAGTTTCTGCTCCGCTTTGATCTTGATTTTGTCCAGTGCATCCAGGCATCGAACCAGGGCAACACCGCCGCCGGGGACAATACCTTCTTCCACTGCGGCCCGGGTGGCATTCAGTGCGTCTTCGACTCTGGCCTTTTTCTCTTTCATTTCAGTTTCGGTGGCTGCGCCGACGTTGATTACGGCAACACCGCCGATGAGCTTGGCCAGTCTTTCCTGAAGTTTTTCACGGTCATAATCCGATGTGGTTTCTTCAATCTGGGCGCGAATCATCTTCACCCGGCCTTCCAGATCGCTTCGGGAACCGGCGCCGTCAATGATGGTGGTGTTGTCCTTATCAATGGAGACCCGTTTGGCATTTCCCAGGTCCTGGAGCGTGACGTTTTCCAGCTTGAATCCCATGTCTTCCGAAATTACCTGACCGCCGGTAAGAATGGCGATGTCTTCCAGCATGGCTTTTCTCCGGTCGCCGAATCCGGGAGCCTTAACTGCGGCCACGTTCAAGGTACCCCTGAGCTTGTTCACCACCAGGGTGGCCAGGGCTTCGCCGTCAACATC
>DIKO01000116.1 GCA_002423615.1 Desulfobacteraceae bacterium UBA5616 | reverse complement strand
TCTCGTCAGAGACGAAGCCGGCAGCATCGCCATGGATGAACTTGACTTGATCGGCGACACCGAGTTCTTCAGCGCGAAGTTTCGCCTGCTCGGTGAACAACCGGTTTCCAGACGCAGCGCCGAGAGCGGCAAGCTTTTCGGGTGTGAACGGGTTATGGATGCGGCGAGCACTTTCGGTGATGTTGAAGATCCGTGGAATATCCAATGCAGAAAATCTCCTTATGGGTGTGGATAGATTCGGTTACTGTTTCCCATGTCGAATAGTAAGTATGGATATTTGTTTTGTTCCTATGTGATAAATGATCCGATAATTTCCGTAAATTAATTCCCTGAATGGATGTTCATTAATTTCAGGGACGATCCGTCCAATTTCCGGATTAGCGTTGAGGTGGTCAACCTTTGCAAACACAGAATTAATCCAATGGTCTGCTGCCAAAGGGTTATCTTGTGAAATGTAATCAACTAGTTCTGAGGCCCTTTCAATAGCAAGGGGAGACCATACTATTTTCATTTGGGGACTCTCTTCAATAATTTGGCTTTTGCTTTTTGGTGGGAAATTCCTTCTCCTTTTGAAAGCTGGTTGAGAGAAGTTTGGACGTCGGAAAGAAGGTCAATTTTTTCTTGCATAGCTTCAAATTCATTTGCCCCCAACAGTACGGCAACGCCTTTGCCATGTTGCAATTTAATTTCAAACGACATGCTAACCCCAAAAATAAACCATAATTTAAAGTGGATCCAGGATTAAAACCGATGGATCAGGTCCGTCAGGAATTGTGCTATCACCATTACGCTTTGAATACGGAGAGGACTTATTGTGAGCGGATGCTCAGGTTCATGAAGTTCAAGAGGTTCTCTAATGCCATGAAACAAATCTGTTGACAATCTTAAGCACACTGGATATCCAGAAAATTTGCGGATTCTCGTGGTTACAAACGCTTAATGTCCGTCTTTCTGAAGGATTAAAATTTTCAATGGATCAATGCAAATATGAAAAGGAGAATAGCATAATGGACAAAAAAGTGACTGTTGTTGGAGCTGGAAATGTCGGTGCGACCGTCGCACAGCGAATTGCCGAAAAAGAGCTGGCGGATGTTGTTTTAATTGATATCGTGGAAGGCGTTCCCCAGGGCAAATCCCTGGATTTAATGGAAGCCGCTCCCATTGAAAAACACGATGCCAAGCTGATCGGCAGCAATGGATATGACGAATCCGCCGGATCCGACATCGTGATCATCACCGCCGGTATTCCCCGGAAACCCGGCATGAGCCGGGACGATCTCATCAGCACCAATGCCGGCATCATGAAAAACGTCACCAGGGAGATCGCACAGCGATCCCCGAATGCCGTTTTGATCATCGTCAGCAACCCCCTTGATGCCATGTGCCAAGTCGCCTATGACGTGAGCGGTTTTGACAAAAACAAGGTGGTCGGCATGGCCGGGGTCCTGGATTCCGCCCGGTTCAGGGCTTTTATCGCCATGGAACTCAATGTGTCCGTGGAAAACACCCATGCGTTCGTGCTTGGCGGGCACGGGGACACCATGGTTCCCCTGCCCCGGTATTCAACAGTTGCCGGTATCCCCATAACCGAATTGATGTCCAAGGAACGTATCGCCGCTCTGGTGGACAGGACCGCGAACGGCGGGGCGGAGATCGTTAAACTGCTGAAAACCGGAAGCGCCTATTATGCGCCATCGGCCGCAGCCGTGGAAATGGCCGAGGCCATTTTAAAGGACAAGAAGAAAATCCTGCCCTGCGCCGCATATCTCAAGGGCGAATACGGAATCAGCGACCTTTTCATCGGCGTACCGGTGAAGCTCGGGGCCAACGGCGTGGAAGAAATCATCGAGATCAAACTGCTGGATGAGGAAAAAGTCGCCCTGAAGAAGTCCGCGGCAGCCGTGCAGGAACTCAAGGACAAATTAAAGGAACTGGGCATCTAATCTTCATCAGGTTTAAAGTGCCGCAATACCGCTTCGGCGGTTTTGATGTCCATACCGGGCAGCTTGCTGAGTTCCTCCAGCGATGCTGCCCGGATTTTTTTGAAGCTTCCGAAATATTTCAATAAAAGTTGTTTTCTGGTTTTTCCGATCCCCGGAATTCCGTCGAGTTCTGACTCTATGAAGGATGCTTTCCGCTTTTGCCGATGAAAGGTAACGGCAAAACGATGGGATTCGTCCCGGATTCTCTGTAAAAATAAAAGAAGATCCTGTTCATTTCCGAAATTTATGGGGTTTGCCCGGTGCGGCTTGTAAACCTTGTCCGAAAATTCTCCTTTTTTTTCGTCTTTTTTGGCAATCGCCGCTATGTCAAAGACATCCGTCAGCGCCAGTTCCCTGAGCACCTCAACAGCGATATTCAACTGGCCCCTGCCCCCATCCACCAGGAGGAGATCGGGAAGGGACTCCGGCGATTGCGCGTCTCTGAAGCGCCGGTGCAGAATTTCTTTCATGGATGCATAATCATCAGGCCCCTCCACATCCCGGATGTTGTATTTCCGGTAAAGGGATTTTTCAGGTTTCCCGTACTTGAAGGCAACCATGGCTGCGACGGGAGACGCACCCATGATATTGGAGTTGTCGAAACATTCGATATGGCGCGGGAATCTCCTTAAACCCATTCGTTTTTGAAGTCTGTGCAACAAGACGTCCATGGCCGCGTCCGTTGTTTTTCGATCGGTCAGGGAAGTTATTGCATTGCTCGTGGCCATTTCCACGAGACGTTTTTTCTCGCCTCTTTGGGGAACCCTGATGGAAACCTTCTTCCCCTTGATATGGCCCAGAAATTCTTCCAGTATTAAGCTTGAACCCAGGGGAATGGATACCAGTATTTCCGGGGGAATGAAGGGAAGGTTTTCATAATATTGCCGGATAAAGGATTCCATGAGTTCCGATTCGGATGCCAGGGTCTGGTCAAAATAAAATGTACGGGTTCCCCTTAAAAAACCGCCTCGAATGGTGAGCAGGGTTATGACGGATGTCCCTTCCGAGGCCAGGGCCAGAACGTCCCGGTCCATAAAATCGGTGGTCGCCGCCACCTGCTTCTCCAGTGTTCTTTCCAGGGAAAATATCCGATCCCGGATTTCTGCGGCTTTTTCATAGTCATGGGTCTCGGCGGAAGCGGTCATATCCGACCGCATTTTACGGATCAGGTCCGGAGTTTTGCCTTTCAGAAAAAGCACCACTTCATTGACGATTTCCCGGTAATCCGCCTCGGAAATATTTCCGCAACAGGGACCATGGCAGGCCCCCATCTGAAAATTCAGGCAGGGCCGTGTGCGTTTCGGCGGCGTCCGGGTTTTGCATTTTCGCATCTTGAAGGTTTTGTTGATGATTTTGATTGTTTCTTTCACAGCCTGACCGGAGGAATACGGCCCGAAGTAAAGGCCCCCGTCTTTTTTGATTTTTCGGACAACGGCGATGTTGGGGAAGGGTTTTTTAAGATCGAGGTAAAGAGAAGGATAACGTTTATCGTCTTTTAAAATAACGTTGTACCGTGGTCTGTATTGTTTGATAAGATTGGATTCAAGGATGAGGGCTTCTTTTTCCGTTGCCGTGAGGATGGTCTCAAAATCGATGATGTTGCTGATCAAAACACCTGTTTTGATGTCCTTGGGACTTGCACTGATGAAATACGAGGCCAGGCGTTTCCGCAGGTTCATGGCCTTGCCCACATAGATCACCTTATCCCGGTCATCCTTCATCAGATATACGCCGGGCCCGATGGAGACTCTGTGAACCTTTTCGGCCAAGTGATGAATCATCTCAAATATCGAATACCAGGGTCTTTCTGAGATTTCTGATCCGGTCACGGATTTCGGCGGCTTTTTCAAATTCAAGCTTCTTGGCAGCCTGCGCCATTTCCTTTTCCATTTTGCGGATCATTTTTTCAATTTCATCCGGTGATGCGAATTCGACCACCTCTTCTCTGAGTTTTTCCACGGTGACGTAATCGGATTCATAGACGGATTCGAAAACAGAATCGATTTCCTTGATAATGCTTTCGGGAGTGATGTTGTGGCGAAGATTATAGTCCATCTGGATTTTTCGACGCCTGCTGGTTTCATCAATGGCCCGCTGCATGGAATCGGTCACCTTGTCCGCGTACATGATGATGGTACCTTTCACATTCCTTGCGGCCCTACCGCAGGTTTGAATCAGGGACCTTTCCGATCGCAGAAACCCCTCCTTGTCGGCATCGAGAATCGCCACCAGCGACACTTCCGGCATATCCAGGCCTTCGCGCAGCAGGTTGATCCCCACCAGCACGTCGAACGCGCCGATGCGCAGGTCGCGAATGATCTCCACCCGCTCCACGGTGTCGATGTCCGAGTGCAGGTAGCGNNAGAATCGCCACCAGCGACACCTCGGGAATGTCCAGGCCTTCCCGCAGCAGATTGATGCCCACCAGGACGTCGAATTTCCCCATTCTCAAATCCCGTATGATATCCATGCGTTCCATCGTTTTTATGTCCGAATGCAGATATTGGATGCGAATCCCCAGATCCGTGTAGTATTCGGTCAGGTCCTCGGCCATCCGTTTGGTCAGGGTCGTCACGAGAACCCGTTCGTCACTGTTTTTCCGGCTGAGGATCTCCTCATACAGGTCATCCACCTGGTGGGTCGCCTTCCGGACCTGGATTTCAGGGTCCATCAGGCCGGTCGGCCGGACGATCTGTTCCACGATGTTCTTCCCCGCGTTTTTCATCTCAAATTCTGCCGGGGTTGCGGAGACGTAAAGAACCTGGTTGACTTTTCGCTCGAATTCTTCAAAGCACAACGGCCTGTTGTCCAGAGCGGATGGAAGTCTGAACCCGTATGACACGAGGGTTTGCTTCCGGGACCGATCCCCCTTGAACATCCCCCGGATCTGAGGAATGGAAATATGACTTTCGTCCGCAAACAATAAAAAATCGTCCGGAAAGTAATCCAGAAGCGTCGGCGGCGGCTCCCCCGGTTTCCTCCCGGTGAGATGACGGGAATAATTTTCAATGCCGTTGCAGTATCCGAGTTCCATCATCATTTCCAGGTCGAATTGGGTTCTTTCTTCGATTCTCTGCGCTTCGATGAGCTTGTTTTCATCCCGAAAATAGCGGATCCGCTCCTTTAATTCGGCAATAATGGTCTGCCGTGCCTTTTCAAGGGTTTCCTTCTGGGTTACGAAATGGGTGGCAGGATAGATCGTAACGGAATCAAGATGTTTGAAAACGGTTCCCCGCAGGGGGTCTATTTCAGAAATGGCGTCGATCTCATCCCCGAAAAAATCGATTCGAACCGCCCTGTCCTCTTCATATGCGGGGAAAATTTCCACCCGGTCTCCCCTGACCCTGAAGACTCCCCGGTAAAAGTCCACGTCGTTTCTTTCGTACTGGATGGAAACCAGATCCTTCAGGACCCTGTCCCGGTCCAGCTCCATTCCTTTTTCAAGCACGACCCGCATGGCAAGGTATTCTTCCGGGGCCCCCAGACCGTATATGCACGATACGCTGGCCACCACGATGACATCTCTTCGGGACAGCACGGACCGTGTTGCGGAATGCCGGAGTTTATCGATCATTTCGTTGATGGAAGAGTCTTTCTGGATATAGGTGTCGCTGGCCGGAATATAGGCTTCAGGCTGGTAGTAATCATAGTAACTGACAAAATACTCGACGGCGTTGTCAGGGAAAAGCCTCTTGAACTCGTTATATAGCTGGGCCGCCAGCGTTTTGTTCGGGGCCATGACCAGGGCGGGCCTGTTGATGGCCGCGATTACATGGGCCATGGTAAAGGTTTTTCCCGAACCCGTGACCCCCAGCAGTACCTGGTGTTTTTTCCCGTCCAGAAAGCCATGGGTCAACGCTCTGATGGCCTGGGGCTGATCTCCTTTTGGCGTGAAACCTGAAACGATTTTGAATCCGCTCATGAATTTTTTATTTTCCAGAGGGTTCCCCCGGGCCTGTCTTCCAGAATAACATTCATATCCTCCAGGAGCTTCCGAATCCGGTCCGCCTCGGCCCAGTTCCTGTTTATTCGGGCTTGTTTCCGGTCATTTATCAGCTTTTCAATTGAATCGGCACTCAGGGACTTTTTTTCAAGCCCTTCGGTTTTTTTCCCCTCAAAATAAACCGCCGGTGCCTGGGATAAAATACCCAGAATTCCGCCTATTTTCAGGATATCCCGACGATAAGAACAAACGAGATTCCGGGTTTCCTCAGACAGGAGCCCTTGCTGCTCGTCCAGGATCCGGTTGAGTGTCCGTACCCCGTCGAAGAGGATGCCGATGCCTTGGGCCGTATTGAAATCGTCGTCCATGGCATCGCAAAACCGGGTCCACAAATCATCTTCAGGAGGGTTCGATGGTTCAGGGCAGTTCTCCAGTGTCTCATCCATCCGGTTGACCGCGGCATACAGTTTTTCAAGGGCATTGCCGGCTTCCTGCATATTCTGGTCTGAAAAATCAATGGGACTGCGGTAATGGTTGGACAGAAGGAAAAGACGGACGGCCTCCGGGTGATAGGCTTTGACGACGTCTTTGATGATCACGAAATTTCCCAGTGATTTGGACATTTTTTCCTTATTGATGTTTACAAACCCGTTATGGATCCAGTACCTGGCAAAGGGTTTTCCGAATGCCCCCTCGGACTGAGCGATTTCGTTTTCGTGATGGGGAAAGATCAGGTCCTTTCCTCCACCGTGGATGTCAAAGGTTTCCCCCAGAAACCGGCTGCTCATGGCCGAGCATTCAATATGCCATCCCGGCCTCCCCTTTCCCCAGGGGCTGTCCCAGAAAGGCTCGCCGGGTTTTGCCGATTTCCACAGGACGAAATCCATGGGGTTCTCCTTGCGCTGGTCGACTTCGACCCGGGCGCCCGCCAGCATGTCTTCCGGTTTCCGCCCGGATAATTTCCCGTATCCGTCAAATCTGCTGACCCTGAAAAACACGTCCCCTCCGGATTCATAGGCCAGGCCTTTTTCCATGAGGGTTTGAATTACCTTCTGGATATCATCGATGTGCTGGGTGGCCCGAGGCTCCAGGGTGGCCCTTTGGACATTGAGGGCGTCCATGTCCTTGTAAAACTCCTGAATATATTTTTCCGAAAGAGAAACGGTATCCATGCCGAGTTCACGAGCACGGTTGATGATTTTGTCGTCGATATCGGTGAAATTACGAACATAGGTCACTTCATAACCGCAGGCCCTGAAATATCGGGCCACAACATCAAACACCACCACGGACCGGGCATGACCGATATGGCTGGAATCATATACCGTGGGACCGCAGACATACATCCTGACGCGGCCCGGAGAAAGGGGCGCAAAGATCTCTTTCCGATGGGTTAACGTATTGTAAATTCGAAGCGTCATAACGAATGTTTTCCTTTTAGTGTTCGTTCAGCAGGGCGATGCAGTCGGCCCGGATGCCCTCTCCCCGGCCGACGAAGCCGAGTCCCTCGGTGGTGGTAAACTTGATGTTCACACGATTTTTCCCGATTTCGAGAATCTCAGCGATATTGGTTTCCATGGCCTTCCGATATGGGCCGAGGCGGGGGGCCTGCGCAAAAATCGTGGCATCGAGGTTGATGATCCCGTAGCCCTCCTCCCGTATCATTTCAAGGGTGCGGTGCAGCAACTTCAAGCTGGATATGTCCTTGAAGGCGTCATCCGTGTCCGGGAAATGAAGCCCGATATCACCCAGGCCGGCTGCCCCCAGGAGGGCGTCGCAAACGGCATGCACCAGGACATCGGCGTCCGAATGCCCCGCCAGTCCTTTGTCATGGGGGATATCGACACCCCCTAATATCAATTTTCGATCTGCAATCAACCGATGAACATCATGGCCGATCCCCACACGCATCGTCAGCGGCTCCTTAATATTCTTGGGTAACCCCTCATCAGGATGAATCGGTTAACGAAATTAGCACATCAGGGGTTCGAGGTAAAGAGGATCCAGGTTATAGTGGCCGCTACTCACACCGATTTTACACTTTAACGACCCTTATCCGCCCCATCCCTGCGCAGCACCAGCCCCAATGGCAGGGATTCGCCGAATACCCGGTCTTCTTCCTGTTTTTCAAGGGCTGTAACCCGTGTTAGAGGCTGCACATCCGAATCGCTGCCGCCATGACCCCTGACCCAGTCGATGACCCGGTGGAGCCGATCCTCTTCCAGGTCCCGGGTCCGATCCCCGGTTTTTCGGGCCATTTGAACCAGTGCCCCGATGACCGGCTCGGGATAATGCCAATCATGACCCATGAGGGTCTCTATCCACGACCAGACCTCATCCCCGGGAACCACACGATCGGCACTGCCGTACAACATGGCCCTGGCACCGAATCTGGACAACGCCCATAAATACTGGGCCTTGGATTTGCCGGGCACAAGCAGATCCGGAAGATGCCTGGCCCACCTGATTTTTTCTTCAATCGGCAGCCGTTCCATATTGGCCACGGCCATCCAGAGTTCCACCTGTTCCTGGGGGGTCGCCTTTTTCGCTTTTCCCTTTTTGTGAAAAACCCAGGGGGCGGCTTCCATGACAAATTGCTTCTGCTGCCCGGCGTTCAAACCGCCGGCGACCCTTCGCCACATGACCCACCATTCGCTGCGAACCTGGACCTGGTTGTCCCTGATGGGCCCTTCCCCGTGAATTTTCCATAATTTTCGGATCCGATGATCATCAAATCCGTCTCCAAATCCAGGACGCAGGCAAAATCCCATGAGGTTCAGCCACCGTTTTTCGTGATCCGGCCCTGTTTTACGGTTTTTGACGTTTTCCAGCAATTCATCGGACATCGGGCGTATGAGGCCAAGGGGCCATTGTTCCCTGGGAAGACCGATGCGGTCCCGGATATCCTTGACGCTGGCATCCAGAACCGGGGGGGGCGTTTCCGGGCTGAACAGGGTTCTGATTTTCTGCCGGATCTCCTCGATCACCGCAAGATCGAAAACAGCCTCATTTCCGACCTTGAGATCCGACGCGGTTTTGCGAAGATCGAACTGAAGCCGCCACCGGTGAGAGGTAATCAGGGACCTGCACCACAGGGCCAACGTGCCCACTTCCGTATACTCGGCCTGGATATGAACGGGAATTTTTTTCCGCTCCCCTTTTTTGCCGAACTGAATTACCGTCCGGATTGGCGGAAGTGGGGTCAGGGTTTCATCGATTTCAATCAGATCTCCGGTTCGGTCTCCGGAACGAAAACTGGAACTGTAGATATCGAATCCGACCGGCTGATTGGTCAGCACTTCAAAGGTTTTGTCGAAAAGTTCGATAACGGCGCCCTCTTCCACTCCCCGTTCCACCAGGCAAAGGGCTAGGGATTTTCCCTTCCCCCTTGTTCCATCCTCATCAAGCGAAATGCCCAGATAATATCCCCTGGCCGAGCCGCTCCCCACCCGGACTCCCGCTCCCCGCTTGACCATGCCGTAATAGGCCGCGCCCCTGGCAACGGCCAGGTCATGGTCCTGATTCTCAAGAACCCTCGGCCCTTGAGAATCGCCGAACCAATGGGCAATGGATCGTACAATACGTTCCTGGATTTTTAAAGGCTTCAAAGCACCGCCGTTGAACAGCACGAGGTCCGGCAGACCCCCGGTTCCCGGCAGATTCCTCTGGATGTGATCTTTATGTTTCTCAAGAAACCAGCCGATATGACGGGTAACGGCATTCTCGATTTCATAGGGCAATCCGAATTCGGAAATCACCCGTTCCCCTTGATTTTCAGGGGAACGCTCGGAATCCACCACGGGAAAAAAGCTACCCAGAACGATGTCTTCCAGTTCCCTTCGCTCCATAACGGCGGTCAGTGCACCTGCGATCAGGCGGCTTCCCTGCCCCACCAGGGAAATTCGTCTGGACTGGGTTTTTCCCTCGAGAATTTCTTCCTTGGCGTTGCGGCACTGGTTGACCAATGATTTAAACCGGTCCGGACTTAATTTGGGCACGGCATTGCCGAGCCGGTTTTCAATATGGCGTGCCAGTGCAATATCGATGTTATCTCCCCCCAAAATCAGGTGATCTCCCACGGCGATCCTCTCGAACCGGGGGTGTCCGTCAACCTCCTTCAAGGTGATCAGGGTGAAATCCGTAGTCCCGCCCCCCACGTCGCAGATAAGAATCAACTCTCCTTCCCGGACATGGTCATGCCAGTCTTTTTCATGGACGATCAACCAGTTGTAGAATGCAGCGAGGGGTTCCTCCAGGAGGGTGACCTTGGAAAAACCGGCTTTTTCAGCGCCTTCAAGGGTCAGATCCCGGGCCACTTCATCAAAGGAAGCCGGGATTGTGATAATGACCCATTGATTCTCCAGAAAACCATCCTCATCCACCTGCAAACTGTTCCAGGCCTTTTTAATATGGGAAAGATATTGGGCAGTGGCCTCGACCGGAGAAACCTTGGGGATTTCTCTTTCACTTCCCCATGGCAGTATGGGCCCATGCCGGTCCGCGTTGGCGTTGCAAAGCCAGCTTTTGGCCGATGAAACGAGTCTGGAAGGGACTTTGGAACCCTGGTCCCTGGCAAATGTTCCGACAAAATTATCGCTCTGGGTTCCCCAGGGGAGTTTAATCGCATTTTCGGAAATGTCATATTTTCCCGGAAGGTATAAAAATGACGGCAACATGGACATGGGCGTGATTTCTGACAGGCCCGTCAACTGAGGGATCATGAAGGTCTTTACGGTTGGACTTCCCGCCGTTTCCTGACCGAGGTCCACATAACAGACCGCGCAGTTCGTGGTGCCCAGATCGATTCCCACAACATACCGTTTATCCATGATATCCAATTGATTTTCCCCTGTTCGCCTATAAAATTTCGATTTCGGCCGGTTCAAGGATCCCGGCATATTCGTCCCCGGACAAATCCGGAATGTTCAGCGCTTCGATCCGCCATCCCCGGTGCCGGATAATGCCTTTGAACGGGGGCTCTCCCTTGACATTTCCCACGAGCCGGATGGCTCCGGGATCGAATCCTTCCTTAACGACGATTTCATCTCCCTCGGCGCTGTCGGCAACGGGTTTAAGGCTCACCAGGCGATTTAGGGCCTTCCGGCAATTGGCATGGATGTTTCGAACCGCGGCGCCGACCTGGGCGTCTTCATAACCTTCCAGATCCTCGTACAAAAAATCCACCCATCTTCCTTCCCGTTGAAAAACATTGAGCAAGTGGGCATATAACCGTTTTTCCTTGTTTTTGTCCACCCGATAGACGATTTTTTCCAACGGCGCCTCTGCTTTTTTCATTTCGGCTTTTCCCGGCGTATCGGCAGGGTGTACCGGGATGATGTCTTTTCCCGGGCAACGCCGTAAAATCAGCCAGAGGGAAAGTCCCCAGAAAAGAAACAATACGTAAAGAAACGGTAGACCGAACAAAAAGAAACGGCCTTTCAGAATATCGACCTGTGCCATAAACCGCTTCACGTCGGCCATTCCGTTTGCCGGGTCAAAAATTTCGCCAAGTTTTCCGGACAGGGTTAATAATCCGTAATAACCGGATATTGCCATGCAGGACGCCATCACCAGGGTGAAGACCGCAATCCATATGAACATGGGGCGTGAAAAGCGATGAACACGTTTCATTGAGACACACTCCTTTGCCTGATTATTCCTGGTTAATATGCTTGATTTAGTCCGGCTTGATAATGTATGGTTGGACACGGATCACCGGATTGGAACGAGAATAGAATTTTTTTTTAATGAATTGTCAAGCATCATATGGTTGGCATGGGAAGGGTTATGGGAAGTTTTTTAGGCCTTATGAAGCAGTTTCATGTTAAACGAGCCCTGCATTATCGATTCGATTTCGAAATCGGACATCTTGTCAAAAGCCCCTGCAAAGGGTGCGGCGAAAGGGAAGAATTCCCCCGGTGCATCGACCGGTGTGAAATTCTGGATAAAATTCACGATATTCTGGCGGAAAGTATATCCTGCACAAAAGGATAGATGCCATTATGTCTGAAAATCATGCCCCGCCGGACCTCACTTTAAAACCCCTGCCCAACGCAGCGTTAAAATCCGAAAAGCAAGGCGATGTATCGTTTGAGATCACCGAAGCAGGGAACGGAGACCTTCGAGTGGCCATCAATGACCGGATGGACCACAAAACTTCCGCTTTTCTGATCAAATCCCTTTGCCCTGAAATCAGACGCCGGTCTCCGAAAAACCTCACCCTGGTTCTGGACCATCTTACCTATTTTGACGATTACGGGGCACTTGTGATCAACGAACTGCAACAGGTCTTGAATCAAAATAAAGGTGCCTTTAAAATTGACGACCCCCTGCGTATGACGGACAATATCCTTTCTTTTGTTGATTTAAAGGATTTCGAAAGAACCGGTTCGTCCAAGCCCGGCGACCACTGGGTTGAACACATCGGCCAGGGAGCGCTGGACTATCTTAAGGCGATCCGGACCATGGTTTCATTTGTGGGGTCTGTATTTCTTTCTTTCATGCATGCGGCGATCCATTCCAAATCCTTGCGATTCGGCGACATCCTCGTCGAAATGGAAAAGACAGGGGTCAATGCCCTGCCGATTGTCTCTCTTATCAGCTTTCTGCTGGGCCTTGTCATGGCTTTCATGTCCTCTCTGCAGCTCAAACAGTTCGGGGCCAATATCTATGTGGCCTCCCTGGTGGCACTTGCCATGGTGTCCGAACTCGGGCCCATCATGACCGCCATTGTGGTGGCCGGGCGTTCAGGGTCGGCCTTTGCCGCTGAAATCGGCACCATGAAAATTTATGAGGAAGTGGACGCCCTTTCAACCATGGGGTTTGATCCTGTATTATTCCTGGCTGTTCCCCGGATGATCGCCTCCATGGTGGTGGTGCCCCTGCTGACGATTTTCTCAGGTGTTTTCGGCATCCTGGGAGGGTTGTCCGTGGGCGTGTCCATGCTGGATCTTACGGCATCATCTTACCTTTCCCAGAGCCTGGATATCCTCTCCCTTTTTGAAATAAGCTGGAGCCTGACAAAAAGCATTGTTTTCGCCGCCATCATTTCCTGGGTCGGCTGTTTGCGAGGATTCCAGGCAAAAGGCGGGGCCGATGCCGTGGGCAATGCCGCAACCTCGGCCGTGGTCACGAGCATTTTTTTAATTATCCTGTCGGATTCGTTTTTTGCAATTCTGAGAAGCTACTTATGGTAGGCAACCCCATGGCACCCGAACCCATTATCCGCGTAACGAATTTCACCGCCCGATACGGAGAGAACATCATCCTGAAGGATATCAGTTTCGAGGTTTCCCCGGGGGAGGTCTTTATCATTCTAGGCGGGAGCGGATGCGGTAAAAGTACGCTGCTGCGCCACCTCATCGGATTGAACAGGCCTTTTGCCGGGACGATCCGTGTTGACGGCATTGACATTTCTTCCTGCGGGGATAACGCCTTTCAGGACTTTTTGAAAAACATCGGCGTACTTTTTCAAAGCAGCGCGCTCATCGGCGCCATGACCCTTGGGGAAAATATCGCCCTGCCTATTCTGGAATACACGTCCCTGCCCCAAAACGCCGTAGATAAAATGGTGAGGCTGAAACTTCACATGGTGGATCTCGACGGATACGAAAATCGCCTGCCTTCGGAGTTGAGCGGCGGGATGAAAAAACGCGCCGGCCTGGCAAGGGCCATTGCGCTCAATCCCAAAATCCTTTTCCTGGACGAACCCTCGGCCGGACTGGATCCCATTACATCGGCTGAAATCGACGAACTGGTCCTGCACATCAACCGGAACATGAACACCACCATCGTTATCGTTACCCACGACCTGGACAGTATCTTCAGGATCGGGCAGCGGGCGATCATGCTGGACAAGGAAACCAGGGGCATTATTGCGGAAGGCCGTCCGACGGATTTAAAAACGAACAGCAGCCATCCGATGGTGCGAAAGTTTTTTAATAGCCGCCCCACGGCGGAACCTGAATCCTTTATACCTTCATCAGACCATGATATTTAGGAAAACAAATGGCAACCATTAAAACAAAATTCAGTGTCGGGATATTCGTTATTGCCGGTTTTTCCATCGCCGCCGCAGCCCTGATCTGGTACGGTTTGTCCGGTTATCTGAATGAGGGCCGGTTATTCGCCGCATATTTCGATGAATCCGTTCAGGGACTGGACAAGGATTCATCGGTGAAATATCGAGGGGTTAAAGTCGGGAAAGTCGAATCCATCGATGTTTCACCGGACGATACCCTGATACGGGTCGTACTGAAAATCGAAAAGGACATGCAGCTCACGCCGGACATCGTGGCCCAGCTTAAATCCGTGGGCATTACCGGCATCATGTTCGTCGAACTCGATACCAGACAAGACGGCGAACCGGATTTCTCCCCGAAAATTTCCTTTAAGTCCGAATACCCGGTCGTGGGCACCAAACCCTCTGATCTCAAGAAATACATGAAATCCATAGATAACCTTTTGAGGCAGGCTGGCGCCCTGGACATCCGGGGGATATCCGACCGAACGAAATTAACTCTGGACAATGTCAACAAGCTCCTGAAATCCATTGATACCGCCGGATCTTCCATGGATACCCTCATCGCCAACGTCAACGGCACGATCTCCAGCATCAACCGTACATTTGTTCATCTGGACGATCTGGTTCAGAATAATGAGGCTGATCTTTCCAGCACCGTTACCGGTCTATCCCATTCCGTCGACAAGGCCGGTCGGTTACTCGGGGAAGGCGCCGATTTTGTCAACCAGGCGGAACTCAACCTGGAAATTCTCCAAAAGTCTCTCATGTCAACACTTCAAAACCTTGAACAGAGCAGCCGGAAACTGAATCTGGCCGCTGATAAAATCGCCGATCAGCCTTCGCTGCTTCTTTTCAGCAAACCCCTGCCGGAACGGGAGAACCTCAATACAAAATGATGGACCTTATACCTTGCCACCTGAAAGATATGTGTAAACGGATCCCGGCATTTCTTTTCCTTGTTTTTTTCATTCCGGGTTGCGTCGGAATCAACCCGCCGGCCGGGGATGTCCATTATTACGCCCTCGAATATGAACCCGCTCCAAAAACCGGCAGGCCCTCAATCCCTGAAACCATCCGGGTCGATCAACTTCAGGTTGCCCCTCTATACGATACCGATCGTATGGTGTACCGGGAAAAGGCGTATCAACGGGGCCAATACCTGTATCACCGGTGGCGTTCAAATCCCCGGGATATGGTGACATATTATATAACGCGGGACATGGCGCAATCCGGTCTGTTCAAGGGGGTTTTTTCAGACCGGAGTCTCTACCCGGCGGGATACCGGTTGACCGGTACGGTATTGGATTTTTGCGAATATGATGAGAACGAGTGGTACGCTTTGCTGTCCCTCGATATGGTTTTGATGAACGCAACGGAACCCGATGTGAACAGACGGATCATGTTTCAGAAAGTATATAAATCCAAAATCCGGTGCAAGGACAAAACACCCATGGCCCTTGCCGAAGCCATGAGCAAGGCCATGGCCCAGATTTCCGGAGAAATCATCTCGGATGTTTATCATCATGTTTCCCTTTCCACCCCGAAAACATCAAATTGACGGTGGACAATGGCAAAACAGAAAGGAGAACCATGAATTCAACTTCCTTACAGGATCTTCCCCAATGGCACAGCTTGATAAAATGTGCCGAAAGAATCAGCCTTCCTGAAAACCATCTGAAATATTTAGTTGAATCCCGGGACCGTTTAAGGCGTTTTTCACTAAAAGGCGGGGGCATATTCCTGGATTTCTCCCGGCAGCGGGTGGATGCGGAAACCATGGGCCTGCTCTTCGAGCTGGCTGAAGCAAGAGACCTGAAGAATAAATTCCGGAAAATGATGTCCGGGCAGATCGTCAATACCACGGAAAACCGTCCGGCACTGCACACGGCCTGCCGCGATTTTTCAAGCCGTGACATCCGGGTCGAGGGAAGAAATATCCTGCCGGAAATCGAGGAGCAACGCCGTCTCATAAAGCAGTTTGCCGGAGATGTTCATTCAGGAAAAATTAAAGGGTCGACGGGGAAACGGTTCACCAGTGTTGTCGTCATCGGCATCGGCGGAAGTTACCTGGGAACCCAGTTCGTTTCAACGGCCCTGGATGCCTATGCGGACAGGGGCATCTCCATCCACTATCTGGCCAACGTGGACGTCCACAATTTCGGAGACATCATACGGCGCATCGATCCCGAAACCACCCTGTGGATCATTATTTCCAAAAGCTACACCACCCCCGAAACCCTGGCCAACACCAACCTGGCCTATCACTATATGAAGTCCAGAGGCCTTGACCCTTCCCGGCACACGGTAACGGTTACGGCCAAGGGAAGCCCCGGAGACGACCCCTCCAATCCGGTCCTTGCGTCTTTTAACATGTTTGATTACATCGGCGGCCGGTACAGCGTTTCCTCGGCGGTCGGCGGTGTGCCGTTAAGTCTGTTTCTGGGATATGAGGTTTTTGAGGCCTTTTTATACGGAGCCGAAGAAATGGATATCCATGCGGCCCAGGCGCCGGTTTGTGAGAATCTTCCCTTAACGGCGGCGATGATATCCGTATGGAACAACAATTTCCTTCACTACCCGGCACAGGGCATTATTCCCTATGCCTCGCCCCTGGCCAAACTGGCCCCCCATATTCAGCAACTCACTATGGAAAGCAACGGCAAATCGGTCGGCCAAGACGGGGCCGCCGTGGATGTTGAAACCGGGACCATTATTTTCGGAGAGCCGGGAACCAATGCCCAGCATTCTTTTTTCCAGCTCGCCCATCAGGGAAGGCCCTTCCCCATAGATTTTATCGGCGTCGTCAATCCCCAGTACGATCAGTTTGAGACCCTGACCAAAGGCGTGACCAATCATCAGGAATTGTGGGCCAATCTGATATCCCAACCCATGGCCCTGGCTAAAGGGAAATCCGATGACAATCCCGCCAAATGCTTTTCCGGGAACAGGCCGTCTTCCACAATCCTGCTGAATGAACTTTCGCCGGCCGATATCGGACGGTTGCTCTCGTTTTACGAATCAAAAACGGTTTTTGAAGCGTTTGTCTGGGGCATCAACCCATTTGATCAATTCGGCGTCGAGCTGGGGAAAACAATGGCTTCGGATATCAGAAACGCCATGGCGGAGAGAAACCAAGATTCCCGGCATGGCTTTGATACAGCGGACCCCATTTCAAAATATTTTCTGGACACTCTTTTTTCAGGTCACCTGTAAGACCGCTATTTTCCAAACCGGTAAATCATGCCGCCCCAGGTGATACCGGACCCGAGCCCCAGGAAAAGTACGGTGCTGCCTTTTCCCACAACGTTCTGTTCAATGGCCTCATCCAGCGCGATGGGAATGGAGGCTGCTGTGGTGTTGCCGTATTTATGGATATTGTTGAAAACTTTTTCATCAGGCAGTTCCATGGATTTCTGGAAAAACTGGTTGATCCTCAGATTGGCCTGATGGGGAATGTACAGGTCGATGTCCTCCTTGGACAGTCCGGCCTTGTTCAAGGTTTCCATGGCCACCTGAGGCAATCTCCGCACTGCCATTTTGAATACCGCTTTCCCGTCCATGATGGGATAATGACGTCCCTGGTCTATCATCTCCTTCGTGATCCGCTCGTGCAGCCGGGAAGCCGGCCCCTCGGTCCACAGGGCATCGGCAAATTCGCCCTGGGAATGGAGGGCCGTCGCCAGAACACCGATATCTTCTTCCGAATCCACGCCTTCGATACAGACCGCCCCTGCTCCGTCTCCGAAAATAACGGCGACATCTCTTCCCCGGGTGGAAATATCCAGCCCGCTGCTGTGGACTTCAGCTCCGACGAATAATATTTTATTGGCCATCCCGCTGCGGATGTAAGCGTCGGCGATGCTGAGGCCATACAAAAAACCGGTGCACTGCTGGCGGATATCCAGAGCCGGCGTGGTTTCAAGGCCCAGTTTATGCTGAAGCAGGCAGCCTGAACCGGGAAAAAAAATATCCGGGCTGAGGGTGGCGAAAATAATAAAGTCCAGGTCCCGGGGGGACCATCCCGCCTTTTCCAGGGCGATTTTGGAGGCTTCAAATCCCAGATCGGAAGCTCCCACGTTTCCTTCCTCGGGGATCCAGTAGCGCTGACCGATGCCGGTGCGTTGCCGGATCCAATCATCCGAGGTTTCCATCCATTGGGTCAAATCGTCATTGGTGATTAAACGTTCCGGAAGGTATCGACCCGTTGACCGGATTATTGTTTTACGCATGGTTGATCTCCTTTTTCGTTGAATTCGCGATATTCTTTCCACAGCATATCCCTCAATCCGGACTGCCGGGTCAAAGTGCGCTGGATGCAGGCGCTGAAGCCGTCGCCGCAATCCCAGACGGCAAGACTTCTTCTGGTGCGGGTAACGCCGGTATAAAGCAGTTCCCGGGTTAATACCGGAGAATCCTTATCCGGCAGCAGCACCAAAACGGATTCGAATTCAGACCCCTGACTTTTATGCACCGTCATGGCATAGGCCGTTTCGTGATCCGGGAGTCGGTAAGGGGAAAATCTCATGACATCGCCGTCCCCGGCCTGAAAATAGACAAAAACAGGATTGCCGGCCTCATGCCAGGCAACCCCTATATCACCGTTGAACAGACCCGAGGTGTAGTCATTTTTGTGGATCATGACAGGCCTCCGGTGGTACCACTCTCCCGAAGCGTCGATAAAACCGTGGTTTTTCAAAATGAATTCGGCAATCCGGTTGAGGCCTTCCACGCCGAAGCCACCTTTTTTCACGGCGCACAGAATCTTGAAATCGTTTAAATGCTTCAGCGCATCAACCGGATTACGGGCAGTCAAAAAATTTTTATATCCTGAAAGAATCACAGGTTCAAGGCTCTGGATCAACCGGGGATGAGAATTCATTTTTTTAAAGCTTATACTGCTGTACCGGTCGCTCTCGGCCATGTTCATGGCGTTTTTTTCATCCCCCGCGTTGATGGCCCGGCTGAAGTCCTCAATTTCCTTTCCCTCACTGAAACGGTAGCTTTTTTTCAGCGTTACGATGCAATCGCCGATTTTAGCCGGAGGGCATCCCCGGATGCCGTCATCGGAAGTAAACCCTCGCGCCAAAAGGTCAAGAATATGGGACCACCGGGGTGAAAAATCGTTTATCCCGCCCCCTCCACAAATATCCCCAAGAATCGATCCTGCTTCCACCGAAGCCAGCTGGTCCTTATCGCCGATCAGGATCAAACCGGCATTGCGGGGAACTGCCTGAACCAGTTTCGCCATCATGGCCGCATCCACCATGGATGCTTCATCCACGACGACCAAATCGGCCGGCAGGGGCATGTCGTGATCATAACGAAAATAAGGCGATCCCGGAATGGGTTTCAGCAGTCGATGAAGGGTCATGGCTTCAATGGGGATGGATGCTTTGATGGAGGAAGAACAGTCGAGTCCGTCCTTGATCCCGCGGATGGCCTCCCCCAGTCGTATGGCCGATTTACCCGTTGGGGCCGCCAATAAAATTCGTAGATCTTTTTTTCCCGGCTGTTCCAGCAAAAGAGCAAGAATTTTGGCCACAGTGGTGGTTTTGCCCGTACCCGGGCCGCCCGTGATGATGCAGAAGTTTCGCAGGCAGGAAACGATACCTGCGATTCTCTGCGGGTCCATATCCATACCCGTATCCCCGGACCCGGGGAAAAGCCGTTCGAGACTGTCCAGAAGCCTGGGGACATCCACCGGATTCAGATTTCCGTTTATTTTTTCAAGAATTTCTCTGCCCAGAACCTGTTCATATTCCCAATACCGGTAAAGATAAAGCCTGTTCCGATCATCCAGGATCAGGGGTGCCCGGCTTCCCGGGTCACCCACGGCCGGACATATTTTCAATTTATCCCGCCATTTTGAAATTTCAGGGCATCTGATGACCTCTCCACCGTGCCTCATGCCGCTCAGGGGCTTCCCGGCAATGGATTCCAGATCCAGACAGACATGTTTTTTAAATGTGGCTTGACTGGCCAGGGACGCAGCCAGGAGTACATCAGGATCATATTCGCCGGCCAAAGCACCAATGAACCTGGAAAAATAGAGATCTGTCAGGTTTATTATTTCACTGCGATATAAATTGGTTAATGTATTGTTTATCATGTTAAAGATTAAGTTATGGGGTCCTGGGTCAGCGCGGATTCGAGTGAGTTCAGGATTTCAGGGGAAGGCCGGTCGTAAAAAATCCCGTATCCTTCATCCTTTTCCGGATCCATCCCCCGGATGAACAGATAGAAAACCCCACCAAAGTGGGTACTGTACTGGAAATCGGTAACGGTCAGCAAAAGGTATTTCCGCAAGGCCAGGACATAGAGATGATATTGAAGCACATAGTGATGTTCGACCATGGCGGCGGCAATCGCTTCTTTATTATAAGATTCGGAACCCGGACCCAGATAATTCGATTTCCAGTCCACTAGATAGTAACGGCTGTTATGACAGAAAATCATGTCCACGAAACCCTTGATAAAGCCGTTGAAAGGGATGAATTTTAATTTTTCCAGGGATTCGGAATATTTTATCGGGAAAGAAAGGTCCGCACCACCGGTTCTGAATGCATCAGCGAGCGTTTTAGGAGACAGGTGTTCAATGGGAAAGTAAAATTCCATTTCGTGAATTCTGTCAGTTGCGGATATGCTCGAAAGGGTCAGGGAGGAACCCTTTCCCAAGAGCGGGGTTGAAACGACTTTTGCCAGCAGTTCCCTGACCAGAGGCGTCCACGCCGGGTCAATCCCGTATTCCCCCAGTTTTTCAGCAATGACGGTTTCATGATGCCGGGGATCAGGCTCCGTAAACGTGATATTTTCAAGAACATCGTGAAAAAACAAACCGGCCCGGGTTCCTCTGGGGAAATCGGCCATGGCTTGATCCCCTGACACATCGTCGTCCGGCAGGCGGCGGATTATACCATCCCTGTCCGGGACATCGTCATCCGCCTGTCTGGATGCGGTTAAGGCCGAGTAGCTGGATATCTGAAACGACCGGGGAATGTTTCCCGGGAAATTCCGGAACGAAAACAAACCATTTCCCCCCATTCGGGGAAAGACCTGAGTCAGATCATCCGATGGCAGCTTTTCCAGAGAAATGTCTCCGGAGCGGGTCAGCTCCAAAAGATCGCTGAAAAGTTCCCTGTCGGTTTTGGAGGATACGGCATCTATTAAAGGTTCAACCCCATTTTCACCCATGTCCCCGTTGTAATGAAATAAATAGGCGGGAGCGGATGCCGGTGCATCGTTGATCCGGCCCCATGCCAGATAACACCGGGTTTTTGCGCGGGTCAGAGCCACGTAGAACAATCTCAGATTTTCCGCCAGCTGCTCCGTTGCCGCAACCTTTCGGTGGTTTTCATAATCCATCGAACCCAGGTCCAGCGTCAGCCTGTTGCCGTAATCCGGATCATGGAATTTGACCGGTTTGTTCTCAGGAAGTGTTGCATCCCAGGGAAAGGGGCAGAAGACTATGGGAAATTCAAGCCCCTTGCTTTTGTGGATCGTCAGGATATTGACGGCGTTTTTATCGCTTTCCAGCCTGAGCAGATGCTCTTCCACTTCGTTGTCGACAGATGTGATCTGTTCGTTTAACCATTTGGTGAGTCCCATGGGCCCGGGATTGCCTTCAACATCCTGTTGATGGAGAATTTCGCAGAGATGTTGAAGATTGGTCAACCGCCGGTTGCCATCCGGAAAGGTCATGATGCGCTGTTTCAACTGCTCTTCGGACATCAACCGGCGAAACATTCGCATAAACCCCTGATCCTTCCAGACCATGCACAGTCTTTTGAATTGAACGACTTTGATTTCCAAGGGGACCGAATCGTTTTGGAATTCTTCTCCATTCCCGCTTGCCCCCAGAAGATCCGTCGTCAGGGCCGCTTTAACCCGCCGGATATCGGCCGGAAAGGCGATCCCCAGAAGAACGCGGCGGAGTTCCAGAGCTTCGGAACTCTCAAAAATATTTCCGGACTGATAAATCACCGACGGTATACGCCTGCTTGAAAACCTGCGTTGAACGAACTGGGCCTGGCTGTTGGTACGGACTAAAATTGCGATATCTCCCATGGAGACAGCCTCAGGCCCCTTTCCAAGCCGGTTGATTTCCGACGCCATGGCTGAAGTGATCATGTCCATGGCGTCGCTTTTGGAAATGGAGGTGAAGCCGTCCTGATCCGTATCGGAAAACATATGCCATAAAATCAGGCCCGGATCATACGTGGTTTTTTCCGGGGATGAAACTCCGGAAGCGGTTTCTTCAAACGCGATGGTTTTAAATAAAAACGGATGAGGCCGGTTTGAAAAAATCCGGTTCACACCGGCGATAAGCGACGGATGGGATCTGTAATTTTTTAAAAGGGTATAGGGGTGGTCCGCGTTTCGGAAAGCTTCCATATAAGAAAAAATATCCGCCCCGCGAAACCCGTATATGGCCTGTTTGGGATCGCCGATGAAAAAAAGAGCCCTGCCTTTGGGGGAAAACAGACGATAAAATATTCTGTACTGAATCGAGTCCGTGTCCTGGAATTCATCCACCAGTGCGGCTTCATATTTTTGGCGGATTTTATCAGCCAGCCGGTCCCCCCCTTCCTGGTGGAGAGCCCGGTCAACCCTTTCCAAGAGGTCATCAAAGTGGATCAGATTTGTTTTCTTCTTTTTCTCGGTGGATTGCTCTTTGGCAACGGTTAAAAACCGTTGTTTCAGATACAGGAGGTACTGGTCCATCTCAGTTGTGAGCGAATGTATTGCGGCCTGAAATTCATCGCAAAGGGTGAAGAAACGATGAACCGGTGAGGGTTGTTTTTTTCGCGTGGCGGCAATAATTTTTTTTTCCGTAAACAGATCGAATTTAGGAAAAAGGGGTAATCCCAATCCGGCTTCCGAGGTGAAGGCATCCATGGCTGATCCCAGTTCCCTGACTTTTATATCCCTTGCGCAAATTGCTGGATTGCTTTTTTCAGGGTTCAAGCCTCCGTAAGCAATTCCGCTGAGGGCCGGTGCCTTGAGAAGTTCAAGAACTTCCAACCGGCTGTTACGCCATTCTTTTTTCAGGCAGCCGTAGAGGTTTCGGAAATCATTAAGGCTGTCCAGTGTCGGCGTTTTCAGGCGTGGAATGACCCGCAAGTCGGATTGACGGCTGATCTTCAGCAGGTCTGCAAAATATGCCGGGCCTTTTAAACTATCAACTCCATGCCGGACCAGTTCACCGGGCGCATCGTAAAAACTTTTGCGCCAGAAATCCTCTGCAATTTCCCTGAACAGGGAGGACGGATCGGCGGAAACTTCCGAATCAAAGGAATTGTCCGTTTCAAAGGCGAATTCCTGCAGAATCCGCTGACAAAATCCGTGGATGGTATAAATGGCGGCCTTATCAAAATCCGCAAGCGCGTCCCGGATCAATTCCCTCGCCTGATGCGGATCCTTGGTATGATCGATGATTTCCCGTATAAAACCATCGTCATTTTCCGGATTCGTCAGTCCGTCTTTTAAGCGAACCAGTTTTTTGCGGATTCTGGATTTCAATTCCTCCGTAGCGGTCTTCGTAAACGTCACCACGAGTATCCGATCGGGGGGCAGCGTTTTTTCAAGCAGCAGCCGGATATATAATCCTTCAAGGGTATACGTTTTCCCCGTGCCGGCGCTGGCTTCGATCAGGTTGACCCCGTCCAGGAATGTGCTGAATAAATCAAATGGTTTCATCATCAATTTTTATTGTTCAGAAAGAGCCGTAAATTCTTCTGGAGTCGAACCTGATCGGCGTTCTCTTGAACCTTATTCCGGATGTATTCATTTTCGCTTAAGTCATACAACTGTTTCGGGAATTCATTGACCAGGGCGTACCATCGGTGGATTCGTTTTTCAAAGCGCGTATGTTCAGGATATTTCAGGGTCTCCATGAAAGATTGAATGGAAATGTAGGAGCGTACCGCATTCCGTTCAATCAACCCCTGGTTTCCTTTCACATAAACGGGGTTACCCTTTTTATCCGTACCCACGACGGTAAATCCGACCTTTTTCCTCCCCAGGGTTGCGTAATAGATTTTCAGCGCGGTTTCCAGTGCTTCGCCGAAATCGTATTCATAGCTCAGGCGAATAAATGTTTTCCCCGAAGGCAGGGGAACGGCGTCAAGTTCCACACGATAATGACGGGTGAAAAAGGGGCCTTTATCTGCGGAAAGCCGCACCTGGAAGTACTCTTCCGGGGAATCGGCCCCATGAAATTCCAGAGCCAGTTTCAGTGCATCTTCAGGCTTTTGATAGTATTTCCTGCCGACATAAAGGGTTAAAATATCCTGATGATGTTCAATTTTTTCCCATGTGCAGGCTTTGATATTGGTATGGAGCGATAAAATGTCGCACCAGTTTCCGGGATTCAGCAGCATTTTTCGTATCATGGCAAAAGGATGGTCCATGAGCCCGTACACGGCGCAATGGATCTTGCTGGGGGGAAAATCGGTTTTAATGAAAAGGGGAACGCCGAACGGCGAGTTTTCAAGGCGGGGTTTAACCTCTTTATATTGATCGTATAAAATCTTCGGGAGGCTCTCCTGATGCTCCGCCCCATCCACCCGCAGGGCGATAAACAGCACCGCCGACAAGATACAGCCAACGAGAATGATATTCCGGTGAATTCCCATGTATATGATTAAGCCGGGTTGAAATGTCGGACAACCTTAAACTGAAAACGCGGACGGTGTTTTATTCTTTTGCCATTGTCCGCGAAAAAATATTATATAAGTTACGGCGAGTCAAATGTTTTATCCCGATTCACCCAAAACCCAACGGCACAGGGAGGTTAACGTCATGTCGCCAGAAACCGTCAGAGATTTTGTTCATTTTGAAATTGACGAGGAGGTCCGCGCCATCGGTGGTCAATACACCCTGACCAAAGAAGTCCGCCTCCCTTTTTACGGGCGTGAGGTGCTTTACATTACCGGGTATGCGGTATTCGACACCAGTTGCTGTGGATCCGGCGGTTGTGGTTACGCCATCGTTCCGGGATTTATTCAGGAGTGGAAAATTTTCCGCGACAGGAACAACCGACATGTCTCCCGGGTGGAGCCTATTGCCGACCCCCAGATTCAAAAAGAGCTCCGGAATTTAATCCAAAACCTGGAAATGGTCCAGGAAGTTCGGTTTGAGTAAGGAAAAACCCGGGAATCCGGAAACAGGTTCCGGGGGTCAAGTGCCGGTGAGCATGCTGGAAATCATCTGGTATTCCTTTTCGGTGCCGTCATAATCGTAACTGGCGGTTTCTCCTTCCAGCGGCAGAATGCTCAGGGTCCCCCTGAAAAACCGGGAAGTAATTTTTTCACAATCCGTGACGCTTAAATCCTTCTTAATGAAATGTTTGGCATAAACATTGGAAAATCCAAGCTCCCGGGTGATTTTGAACAACCGGATCTGAACTTTCGGGCTTAGAAATTTTCTCAGGTTATAGGCCGTGTTGACGGTATTGATATCGAAAAAGTAGGGATTGGCCATGAGAAGTGAAGAAAGCCTGAAGCCCTGCCGGCCATGGGGGTCCGTATACCCTGAAATGGGGTAAGGGCTGTCGTTGATAAGCCACAGAGGTTTTCTTCCAAGTTTGTCTTCCCTGCCGTTGATGAAAACGGCCGGAACGATAACGGCGCTTTTCTCCGACAGTTCCCGGCTGGAATCGATAAATTTTTCAAGAAAATCCACAGTGGTCAAGGGTGAATCCGCTGCGACGAACAGAGCATGGCGACGGGTTTTCGCCGCTTTGGAGGCCCAGTACCCTTTAACCAGGTTCCCGGCGATGGAATTATATTTCACCTGCCGTTTTTCGATTTTAAACTGGTCCACGAGGCCGTTTGACAGTCTTCGGTTCTGATTGACGATTTTCAAGGGTTTGGGAGCCGTAGCCAGGAAACTTTTCAGCCGTTGTTCAATGAGCATCTGATGGCCGACCACCGTGATATCCCCGACCGTATTCATTTGAAAAAGTCTCTCCAGGGTATACTGGATAAGAGGCTTGTTGACCGGCACCCCGTTTTCAAGAGTCTGAAATTCCCTCAACGGCCTGTACCCCGTCTCGAAAAAGGATTCACCGTAATGCTCGGCAACAATTTTGCTGTATCGTTTAACCTCTCTTTTATTCTGGTATCCGGCCATCAAAACAACGCTGATCATAAATTCAAATCCTCAGGAGAACGGCTTTTGTTAAACGCAACAACTTCCCTTAACATAACCCGAAGGCAGGTCGACGGCACGCAAATGGGAGTCAAAGTTCGAAATTCAGAACGGCCGGGGTGTTTCCGGTCATGGATCCCGGCCGGGCCCGGCAATATCCGGCAAATTCCTGTTGCGCGGACATTTTTTCTTCTGTACCATAGTTCAGTTTTAAATATCAATTTATTATTAGCGGGTCAGGATTACGGATGAAGAAAATGGATTCAAAAATAAAAAACGATATCACCAAGGCGGTTGGACTGGAACCTTTCGCCAATACCCTGGGAATTAAACTGGTTGATATGGATACCGGTTATGCCGTTGTTGAGCTGTTTTATGATCCCGAGAAAATGAAGAACTTATTCAACCGAGCCCATGGGGGGGCTATTTTCGCCCTTATCGATGAAGCTTTTCAGATCTCCTGCCAGACCCATGGGGATATTGCGGTGGCCTTGAACGTGAACGTCACCTACATCTCCAGCCCGGCGGAAAAAACGCTCTTGCGCGCCACGGCAAAGGAGGTCAGCAAAACCCGGAAAACAGGGACATACGACATTCGCGTAACAGACACATCAGGATCCCTGATCGCAACATGTCAAGCCCTTGCGTATCGAACGGGAAAACCCCTGCCCTTTTAAGCCGGTCCGAAATATAGTCCTTACGGGAAGGCCGGCCAATCCCCTGGTACGGACATGTCATACCTCCAGCACGTCTTCCCGGGTCCATACTTCCCAGGCCGGTGTTTCCTCGTCCGGCGGTGTTTTCCATAATCCCAGCGGTTTCCCCTTGGGTCGTTCAAAAGTCCAGGTTCAAGATGATCAGCAATTTTCTCCAGCCAGAAATCGGAATTACCCAGGTACAGGCCCGAGTTTTTCCCGCTGCGTGAATCGCCATGCCGAGTACCACCCGGCCAGTCGCTGCACCTCGTTTTCAACTGCCAGTTTAGCCAGATTTTTCCGGATATCCGGATTTTCCAGCAGAGGTTGCCCGTTGGAGGAGGTTTCCCTGCAAAATGCGATCAGCTCCTGGAGAAGCCGTTTTCCCCCGGCGGCATCCCCGGTCATCCGCCGTTCAAATTCAAACACCTGCATGGCATGGTAAAAACCGAAGTGCAACTGGCCGAGAAGATTGTCCTTGGGGACCTTCACATTGTCGAAAAACACGTAGTTCTGCCGGCCCCCTCCCATGGTGGACAGGGGTCTGAAGGAAATCCCGGGCAGGTCCGCCGGGATGAGAAACAGGCTCAAGCCCTTGTGTTTGGGAACGATGTCCCGGGTTCTTGCCAGGGTGAACAGCCATGTGGGTTTATACCACCCGCTGATGAACACCTTCTGGCCGTTGAAAACAAAATGGTCCCCGTTTTCCTCGGCCCGGCAACCGATGTTGGCTTCGTCGGAACCGGCATTGGGTTCAGTGAACGCCTCGAAACACACGGTTTCCCCCTTGGCGATGGGCGGGATCCACCGTTTCTTCTGCTCCTCCGTGCCGAACATCATCAGGCTGGGGGCCACCAGGTGAAGGCCCAGAAAATCCGGCCATGTCACCCCGAAGTGGCCCTGTTCCTCGTCCAGGATGCACTGTTCCATTTCGGTGAACCCCGAGCCGCCGTACTCACTGGGCCATCCCGGAACATAGTATCCTTTTTCAATGGCCTTTTCTTTCAGCCGCATCCACCAGCTCTGAACTTCCTTCCCCATCATGCTGTTAAAACCCGCTTCATAGTCCTCCGGCAGTTCCTTCATGAAAAACTCCCGGATTTCGCCCCTCAATTTCTCCTGCGCTTCGGTAAATCCGAATTCCATGGCATCCTCCTTTATTGGGCATTTAAAATTCAGGCGTGTTAAAGACCTTGGGCTTTTGATGAACGGTCACAATGATCGAAAACGGCGGATCACGCCGATTGCTGATGATTGCCCCGGATAAATGGACGATGTATCGGGGCGAAAAAGGGGTTTTGGCTGATTTTTCTAATTTCGGGAAATTTTTACATAAGGACGATTGCCGTGTCAATACAATCGTAGGGGGTTACCCGGCAAGCGGGACCGGGTCGGGAATTGCCCTGACGCGGATATTGCCGGGATTTGAATCCCGGCCTACGAAAACATAGTTGCCCATTTTCAGTTATTCTGCCGCAAACCCGCCATTGGTCCCACCGTAGGTCGGGTTTCTTACCCGACACGCATTTCAACTTTAAGATATTGATAAATTTTATAAATAATACGTAATAATTGGGAGTTATCCCTTTAAACTTGACAGATATTTCATCAAGAGGCAATATGCCCCGTACCCACAAATTTTATCCATCAAACAAATCCAAAAGGTTCCAGGGTTTGGCGAATCTTCCCAAATACGAACGGATTTTCTGGTTTGACGGGCAGGTCAGGGGTAGAAGATACCCCAACGCTGCAACGCTTGCCCATCATTTCGAGCTCCACACCAAAACCGCCCAGCGGACCATCGAATTTTTAAGGGACCGCATGGCAGCACCCCTGGAATATAATGCATCCCAAAAAGGATATTTCTATTCGGACAACACCTTTGAACTTCCCCATTTTCAGACCACCCAGGAAGAAATCCTTGCCATTTTGATCGCCAGAAACCTTCTATTGCAGTCCGCCGGCGGCATCATCAGCCAAAGCCTTCAAAAATTCATCCAGAAATTGTTCTCGGAAACCGGAACCCTCGGTCTTTCCGAATCTCAACTGGAACAGGGATTTTCAGCCTCCTGGATTGGCTACTCCCCCACTGCCTCCGATACTTTTCGGTTATCGGCCAACGCCCTCCTGAACCACCGCCTTATAAAGTTCCAATACGTGCCGCCGGGGTCCAGTATCGAGTCCACCAGGGAGGTCGAACCCCACCACCTTCAGCATTACATGGGAAGCTGGGTGATGATCGCCTGGTGCCGGTTGAGAAAAGACTGGCGAAAATTTTACCTGTCCCGCATGAAAAATGTTCAGATCCTCACGGAAGCTTTTGTTCCCAAACCAACGGAGGAGTGGCAATACCAGATCGATCATTCCTTCGGGATTTTCCAGGGCCAAAATTTCGAAACCGTAACCCTTCAATTTACACCCTTCCGCGCCGGTTGGATCAGGGAACAGATCTGGCACCCCCGGCAAAAAATGACTTCGACGGCAGACGGCGGCCTGGAACTGTCCCTTCCCGTATCCGACTTCCGGGAAATCAAGCTCAAGATTCTTCAGTTCGGAGCGGACGTGGAGGTTCTGGAACCTGTTGAACTCCGACGGGAAGTGGAGGCGGAAATCTGCCGGATGGCGGAACTGTACAAATCGGGGAAATGAAAATTTTTGGAAAAATGATTTTTTTCGGATGTAGGACATTAAATGTCCGGGGTCGGGGGGTATAATGCTTTTTCAGATTTTGGGGAATTTTGGTTCATGAGTTATTATTTTATTGTTATTGAGGGCTGTTATGGAAGATTCAGGTCCGAGTTACTTTAAGTATTGGGGGAAGGCTGATGGAAAATAGCTTTCAAAAACTTTGGGCAAAAACCCAATTAAACAATAAGGATGTTTGGCATCCACTGATTCTTCATATGCTTGATATTGCAGCAACTTCGGATGTTATCCTATCCCGTGAGCCCGAAGAAACACGAAAAAGGATGGCAGCAATTTTGGGCCTTGAATGGGTTAGTGCCCGACCGTGGTTATTGACAGTAATAGCCTGCCATGACGTTGGAAAAGGTTGCCCGGGTTTCCAGTGTAAATGGAAGAACATGACGGAAATCGAACCTGGAGCAAGTCCAAATACAAAGGTAAAACACGGTTTTGTTAGCCAGATTGCATTAAGCGAATTTTTGCCTCTCCATGGTTGGCCAAGAGACCTTGCGGAACTGGTAGCGGATGCAGTGGCTTGTCATCATGGACAAAGAATCACTCCAGTAAAGCTTTTCGACCTGGAAGGGGATCGTCGCTCAATCGGTAGCCAGGAATGGATGAATGCGCGAAAGTATCTGATGGAGTCAGTGATAAAGGTTCTAAATCCTGATAAATTACCTTTAAAGCAAAAAATAACCGGACCTGATTTTATGTTGTTGGCGGGACTTACTAGTTTTGCAGATTGGATAGGGTCTAATGAAGAGTGGTTTCCTTACGGAAAACCGGAAGACTGCGCGGACTTGTCCGGATGGTTTAAAAAACGCAAAAAATGTGCTGAGAAAGCGCTGAACACAATTGGATGGAGTCATAGAAAACCGCTTGCCCCGATAGCAAATGATTTTAAACATTTTTTCGGGTTTGAACCGCGTCCTCTTCAGAAGACTGTTGCCGACGTTTTACCCTTATTAACGGGGCCTTCTATTTTACTGATAGAAGCGCCCATGGGTGAAGGTAAAACTGAAGCGGCCTTCTTTGCACACTTACAATTACAGAGACGTTTGGGGCACAGGGGACTGTATGTTGCCTTGCCCACGAAGGCGACAGGGAATGCCATGTTTCATCGGACTCTAACATTTCTTGCAAATGCAGGAAGCTGCCAAAAAATTGATTTTCAATTATTGCATGGAGCTGCAATGCTAAACGATTCGTTCCAGAATTTGCGCTTTTCCGCTATCCATGATCCTGAAACAGGGGGCGAAATTCGTGCCGGGGAATGGTTCACACATAAAAAAAGGTCCCTTTTATCTGAATATGGTGTGGGAACAATTGATCAGGCGCTTCTGCCCATATTACCAGTTCGCCATAACTTTGTTCGCCTTTGGGGACTTGCGAACAGGGTGGTCATTTTCGATGAGATTCATGCCTATGATGCCTACACGGGAACGCTTCTGCTTCATCTTTTACGATGGCTCATCGCACTGGGTTCATCCGTGGTGCTTCTTTCGGCAACCTTACCCCCTCGTATCAGACGAAAATTGGCGGAAGTGACAAACTGCAAATTGCAGGAAAAAGACACGGAATATCCCCGCTTATCGGTCTTTCAACCCGGAAAGGATGTAAAGTCCGTGCACTTTGAGGCTGATAAAATTCGCAAAAGGACCGTTCGCCTTGTAAGAATACAACCGGAGCTTTCCACCATGCGCGCTACGATTGAGGGGTTCCTTAAAAACGGCGGCATGGGTTTGGCACTTCTCAATACAGTGCAAAGGGCACAGGAGATGTACGAGCTTTACCCGGAAGGAGATCCTATCGAGAGGGAGCACAAAAGGATCGGCAAACGGCTTTTAGATGGAACGGAAGTGTTCCTCTTTCACGCTCGCTTTCCAGCGGATTGGCGGCAGAAACGTGAAGACCATGTATTGGAGGAATTCGGACAAAACGCAAACCGCTACGGCAGGAAAATCCTGATTGCAACTCAGGTGGCTGAACAGAGTCTTGATTTGGACTTCGATGTCATCGCAACTGACCTTGCACCCATTGACCTTATTCTGCAAAGGGCCGGGCGATTATGGCGTCACTCTCATAATTCAAGACCCGTTCACGAACCGACTTTAATTGTTTCTGGACTTGATGGCCAAGAACCGCCCTCTTTTGACGATCCACTATGGTGGGGAGCTGTTTACCAAGAGGATATTTTATTGCGAACCTGGGTTTTGTTGCGTTCCAAACAAAGTATAGTGCTTCCGAATGAGATAGATGTTTTGGTTCAAACGGTTTATGAAGACCGGGTAAGTATTCCGGAGGCTTTGAAAGAGCGATTTGAAAGAGCGGTTATGAATGGGGATGGGGACACATACGCCAAACTTGGACAGGCGAACCAAGCCATTTTGGGGTTGCCGGATGATGCTTCATGGAATGATCCGGCGAGATTTGTTCTTTACGATGAAGACGAACCTGGTATTCATCGCACCCTGATGGCACAAACCAGGCTCGGCGAAGAGTCAGTCATTGCTATCCCCCTATGGCCCCGAGATCGATTCAACCCACAAGAAATCCCGGATTTTTTAAAGGCCAAAGAATGGTTCATGCGATCTGTCAGTCTGTCGCGTAAAAATGTTATCCATACCCTCCATGCACATGGGGTTCCGGAAGGCTGGAGACAATCCCCTCTTTTAAGGAATTGTTTTCCGCTGCTGCTTGATGAAAATGGTTTTTGGTCAGAAAATAAAATTCTTCGTTTGGATAATGACCTGGGATTTGTTTATGAAAAAAAGGAGACAAAATGAGCAAGTTCAACCTGATCGACGAAAAATGGATACCGGTGAGATTTCCCGATGGGTCACACGATGAATTGGGAATTCGCGATACCTTGGTCCGGAGTCAAGAGATCACATCCATTGAAGATCCATCTCCCTTGGTTATAGCTGCTTTACATCGTTTTTTGCTTGCCGTACTTTACCGCGCATTAGAAGGTCCAACGGATATCGAACAGGCTAAAGAATTGTTCAGATCCGGGCTGCCGGAAAACAAAATTGTGGCATACCTGGAAAAGTGGCGTCCAAGGTTTTGGCTTTTTGATGAAAAATACCCGTTTGGACAGATACCCACCTTTACACCCAAAACCTGGAGAGCCTGGACAGCTCTTGCCGCCGAACACAATGCCGATAATGCCAAAGTTCTATTTGATCATTTAGCTGTCAATGCCCCCGGCACCATTTCCGAGGCTGAGGCAATTCAGTGGATACTGGCCACACAGACATTTTCTGTAAGTTGCGGAAAGAGCGAATTGTCGCATACCGGCACTTCACCTTCTGCAGCGGCTGCACTGGTTCTGCCAATAGGTTATGATCTTCACGACACACTATTGTTTTCACTTGTTCCACAAAATAGAGAAATTCTTAGTGCTGACCAACCTGTATGGGAGCGATTTCCAGAATCCGTTGAAAGCTTGAAAAAAGGCCTTGAACGTGCTGAGTCCGGTCTTGCCGACCGATATACTTGGCGAATCCGCGCAATTCGATTAGATGAGAATGATTCTGGTCGTATTGAAAAACTTGCTTTTGCCTCGGGAGTTGGGAACACATCTATCGACCACACTGATCCTATGCTGGGGTATAGGATTGATGAAAAAAAAGGGAAACTGCCGATCCAATTTAGAGAACGCGGGCTTTGGAGAGACTTTGATTCTTTACTGCCTGATGAATTGAATTTGGCGCCCCAAGTGATTGAGAACGCCACGATCTTGAGTCGATCCAGCCCTATTCGTTTTCCAAAATCGGTGTTAGTTCTTGGCCAGGCAAACGACAAGGCGAAGATCAAATACTGGCGTATGGAGCGTTTCATTTTGCCTAAAGCTCTGGAAGGGAATCGCTTCATTCGAACAGAAATTCGGCAACTTCTCACTGATGCTGAAGACGCACAGAAAGCACTCTGGTTGGCTTGCCGATCTTATGCACGAGATATTTTGAGCCGTGGGGAGCGCGAACCCACTGGAAAAGACATCTCCGGTATTGTGGAACAGATGCCAAGTATAGCTTGGTATTGGTCCACTTTGGAATCCCGTTTTCATGAAATCTTAATGGAATACACTCTTGAAATTGGTCCAGAGAAGATCCGGTGCTATTGGTTGAAGTCCATTCAAGTAACCTTGAAAGCTGCGTGGGATCGGCACCGTGTTGTAGGCAGCTTTGGCGATGCATGGTCTATCCGCGCAATTGTAAGGGCCGAAAGAGTGGTGCATCGCAAACTAAAAGAACTCAGTGAAGAGATTATGAAATTCGAACCACAAAAGGAGGATGCATGAGCGGATTTATTGAATGGCTGGAAAGCTTGAACGAGAAAGACACCAAGGTGCGGGCGGTATTGCGACGCAGTCTCGCTTTCGAGCCTGGGGGATTCGTGCCCGCCTATCCCTATGTCGAACCCTTCGTAAAGAATGATGAAACCTTTTGGCGCCGGGAGGTGTATTACCTTGTGGCTGGTGTTTGGGCCGAACACTGGCGGCAAGGGCGATTGGGGCAACCGATGTCACTGGGAAAAGCCAGTGCTGCCTACCAGGCAGCAAGCGGTTCTAAAAGCACAGAACGGCGTTTCATGGATCTACTGGATGCCGACGAGGATCAACTACCGCATCGCCTGCGCCAGATGATTGCCCTTCTAAAGGAGTTTCCTATCGACTTCGAGGCGATGATGAATGGCCTTTTATATTGGAATAGCGAACAGAAGCGCACCCAAAACGATTGGGCGAGAGACTTTTATAGGAATTCGGATTCCGTAAATGAAACAGAGACTAATACTCAAGAGGAGGAACTTAAATGAACACTTTTGTTGAAATTCATGTTCTACAGAACTTTGCCCCGTCCAATCTGAACCGAGACGATACGGGTGCTCCCAAAGATGCCCTTTTTGGTGGTACCCGCCGTGCACGAGTGTCCAGCCAGTGCCTCAAGCGCTCAGTGCGACAGCATTTTAATGGACTGGTAAACAAAAACAAACTGGCTGGCAGTAATGTCGCCTTCAGAACCAAACGGATACTTGATGCAATTACCAATGCATTGATCGATATGGGTCGGGTTGGATCCGAAGCTTCTGAAAAGGCCCGATTGGCCTTGGCAAGCATCGAACTTTCAGTGAAGGAAGATGGGAAAACCGAATATCTTCTCTTTTTGGGCCAACGCGAAATTGGAAGCATAGCAGAAATTATTCATTCACAATGGGATACCATCAATGCCATCGAGATATCAGCACCCGAAGGGAAAAAAACCGGCAAGGCAAAAAAGCTGGCGGCTCAAAATGCTGACCCAGAATTGAAGAAGGCCTTAGACAAAGCTTTCAATGGTGGCAAGGCCCTGGATGTAGCCCTTTTCGGGCGTATGCTGGCTGACATGCCGGAGAAAAACCAGTATGCGGCCTGCCAGGTAGCCCATGCCATTTCCACACACGCCATTGATCGGGAATTTGATTTCTACACTGCCGTGGACGATCTTAAACCCGAAGACACGGCAGGGGCAGATATGATTGGAACCGTCGAGTTTAACTCTGCTTGTTTCTACCGATACGCTGTTGTGGATTGGGAAAAACTTGTTGAAAATTTGCAGGATGACAATGAGCTTGGAATAAAGGGATTACGTGCTTTTCTGGAAGGATTCGTCGTGGCTGAGCCCACCGGCAAACAGAACACCTTTGCAGCCCATAATCCGCCCGAATTCGTCTCGGTTTCAATCCGCAAAAACGGCGCGCCCCGAAACCTGGCCAATGCCTTCGAAACTGCTATTCGCGTCAAAAAGGGTGAATCATTAACCAAAAAATCTGCGGAAGAGCTCGTTAATAAGGCTAAAAAGCTTAATGCTGCTTTTGGAAACGAGGGGGACACTTTCATCCTGAACCTTGTTGACGCGAAAATCAATGGATTTGGGACCGAAGTGAATTCACTTGAAAATCTACTTGAAAATAGCATGGCCAAGCTAAAGGAGTGATATATGCCAACACTTTTGCTTCGCTTGGTTGGCCCCATGCAATCATGGGGAACAACCAGTCGATTTGACCAGCGTGATACGGGAAAAGAGCCAAGCAAATCCGGTATTGTCGGCCTTCTGGCTGCCGCTATGGGCATTGACCGCGAAAACTGGACCGATCTTGAGCCCTTAACAAAGTTGTCCATGGGAGTACGTCACGATCGGTCCGGTATTCCTAAACGGGATTACCAGACTGCAGGGTGCGCCGTCAATGATACCATCATTAAAGCAGATGGAAAACCATCCAAGGATGGCGTGGTTTCTCACCGATTCTATCTTGCGGACGCAGCGTTTCTGGTGGGAGTCGAAGGAAATGATCGAGCATTTTTAGAAGAGATTGGGGGGAAGCTTAATAATCCAGTCTGGCCTCTCGCGTTGGGAAGGAAATCCTATGTGCCTTCAGAACCCGTTGCTATTGAAAATGGAATAAAAAATGCGCCGTTGAAGGATATTCTCAGTGGATGGCCATGGATCACACAATTAAGACCATGGGAAAAGCCCCCGAAGAACCTCTTAATTTCTTTAGAGTCCGATGACGGTTCAGGTGTTTTGAGAATGGATCAACCATTGTCCTCTTTTATAGAGCGACGGTTTGGTGCAAGATATGTCCGTTCTGAATGGATGCCCTTTCCACAGGAGGTCCCCAATGTTCCTGAATAGAATTCATCTTGATCCAAAATGCCGTGAAGCAAGGCTTGATCTTTCAGACCCTTATCAACTTCACGCAACTTTGTGTAGGGCTTTTGCCGCCCCAGATAATAGATGCCCTGAAGGTTTGTTTTTATGGCGGCTTGAGCCGGAGATTGATTCCACGGGCTGTCCGCGCATCCTCGTTCAAAGTCAAGTTCTACCGAACTGGTCGAATATCAGTATCAAAGGGTGGCTGGCAAAGACTGATGCCGCCATTGATTTGAACGAACGGCTTTCCCTTGATTCCATTATACGCGGCCAATATTTTCGTTTCAGGTTGCGCGCCAACCCATGCGTAACCCGCGAAGGTAAACGAAAAGGCTTGTTAAAGCAGGAAGAGCAGGAAAAATGGATGGAGCGGCAGGCATATCAACATGGGTTTTTGTTGCCTCAAGGGGCATCCTTTGATCTTTCAGAAGACAAATCATGCAGAGTGGATGTGAGGATTTCTCATGAGCTGATGCTTACAGGCCGAAAGCACTCTGGACAAACCATCACACTTTTTTCAGTTCTTTATGATGGAATTTTATCGGTTAAAGAACCCAGCAGTTTTACCAATGCCTTGAAAAAAGGCATTGGACATGGAAAATCCATGGGGCTCGGAATGCTATCGGTTGCACCCGTGCAATAAGCACACAAAAATTTGTCGGACAGTTCTATCTCTCGGGCACTTTCAACGCATTCCCTGAAGGTGAAAAAATGGAAACAAGATTGGTTGTCTTCAAAAACAAAAAGATCCGTCGGGTTCTGAACAATAACGAGTGGTGGTTTTCGGTGGTGGATGTTTGCGGGGCGCTCACGGACAGCCCTGATGCCGGGGCGTATTGGCGGAAGCTTAAGCAGAGACTAAAGCAGGAAAGTCATGAAGCCGTGACATTTTGTCACGGGTTGAAGCTGCCCGCGCCTGACGGGAAGCTCAGAGAAGCCGATTGCGCCAACACCGAAGGCATTTTCCGTATCATCCAATCCATCCCCTCGCCAAAAGCCGAACCGTTCAAACGCTGGCTGGCGAAAGTGGGCTATGAACGGGTTCAGGAAATCGAAGACCCGGAACTGGCCAATCGCCGCACTCGGGAAATTTACAAGGCCAAGGGGTATTCCGATGCCTGGATTGAAAAGCGGATGCGGGGGATTGCCGTCCGGGCTGAATTGACAGAGGAATGGAAAAAGCGTGACGTAAAGGGGGAGCCTGAATACGCCATTTTAACTTCTGAAATCAGCAAAGCGGCTTTCGGGTTGACGCCAGGCGAGTACAAGAACCTCAAGGGACTTGAGCGAGAGAATCTTCGGGATCACATGACCGATTTAGAGCTGATCTTTTCCATGCTGGGAGAAGCGGCCACCACGGAAATCGCCCGGAAACAAGATGCCCGGGATTTTTCCGAAAACAAGACCGCAGCTCGAAAAGGTGGCAGAATTTCAGGGGAAGCGAGAGAAAAGCTTGAAGTAGAAACCGGGGAAAGTATCGTAACACCTGAAAATTATCTGATCGAGTCGGAAAGCCGGAAACGGTTGTCCATGAAAAAGAAAAAGACGGAAAAGTAGGCACAAGGAGCTATCTACATCATGGGCCAGGAAGATTTTGTCCCCTTAAAACCTATTCCCATTAAGGATCGCGTTTCCATGATCTTTGTCTATTACGGCCGGATCGATGTCAAGGACGGCGCATTCGTTGTGGTGGACGAAGTCAACGGCGAACGAAAACACATCCCCGTGGGCTCGGTCGCCTGCATCATGCTGGAGCCCGGAACTCGCATCAGTCACGCGGCGGTGAAGCTGGCGGCGACCACAGGGACATTGCTCATCTGGGTGGGTGAAGCAGGAGTTCGGCTTTATTCTTGCGGTCAGCCCGGAGGCGCCAGATCAGACAAGCTGCTTTACCAGGCCAAACTCGCTCTGGACGAAAATTTGAGATTGAAAGTCGTGCGAAAAATGTTTGAAATCCGCTTTGGTGAAAAACCGCCGGAAAAGCGCAGCGTCGATCAATTAAGAGGGATTGAAGGCATTCGGGTTAAAAAGCTGTACGAACTGATGGCCTCACAATACCGGGTCCAGTGGCGCGGCCGTCGCTATGACCCCAGGGATTGGGCAAAAGGAGACATGGCCAATCAATGTGTCAGCGCCGCAACTTCGTGCCTTTACGGCGTCACGGAAGCCGCCGTTCTCGCAGCCGGTTATGCCCCGGCCGTTGGTTTTCTGCACAGCGGAAAGCCCTTGTCCTTTGTTTATGATATCGCCGATGTCTTCAAGTTTGAAACCGTCGTGCCGGCTGCTTTTCAGGTCGCTGCCAAAAATCCGTCGCATCCGGACAGAGAGGTTCGAATCGCCTGCAGGGACATCTTTCGTCAATCACGGATATTAAACCGGATAATTCCGGCCATTGAAGAAATATTAGCGGCAGGCGAAATTCAACCGCCCCCGCCTCCCCTCGACGCTCAGCCTCCTGCGATTCCAGAGCCGGAAACCATCGGGGACATAGGACACAGGAGCAAATAACGTGAGCATGCTGGTCGTGGTAACCGAGAATGTACCCCCGAGGCTCCGTGGACGCCTGGCCATCTGGCTGCTTGAAATCCGGGCTGGTGTTTATGTGGGGGATGTATCCCGAAGAATCCGGGAAATGATATGGGATCAGGTTACCCGTTTGGCCGATACCGGCAATGTAGCCATGGCGTGGGCCACCAACACCGAATCCGGTTTCGATTTTCAAACTTTCGGTGAAAATCGCCGGGTTCCCATTGACTATGACGGGCTCAGGCTCGTCTCCTTTATGCCGCTTGAAAAGGAGGCGGATGAAAAAGGGGATGTTCTTTGACAATTTGATATGAGGCTTTTGTAAATATGAATTTTGTCGGTATAAAATCAGCTTCCTGGAATATCCCATAATTTCGTAATGTTCCAGGAAGACCGTTCCCCACACCCGTGGGGATGAACCGACTCATCAGGGGAGAGCAATCGCATCTGGCGGCCGTTCCCCACACCCGTGGGGATGAACCGCATCTTTCTATGGCGCACGAACATCCGAAATTCCGTTCCCCACACCCGTGGGGATGAACCGCCAATGGTTGGAGGTGCGGTGAGGTTGTTTAGCCGTTCCCCACACCCGTGGGGATGAACCGTCCGGATAATATCCCCAATACGAATTACAGACCCGTTCCCCACACCCGTGGGGATGAACCGAACCATAAATTCCCTATGCGGTTTTGTCCGATCCGTTCCCCACACCCGTGGGGATGAACCGTGACGACACAACGAAATCATGGCAGCCGGTTACCGTTCCCCACACCCGTGGGGATGAACCGTTCTGGATGGCGGCCTTGATGGATGTCATGGCCCGTTCCCCACACCCGTGGGGATGAACCGTCGCAACGGGCGGCGCAAAGGACGCATGGGAACCGTTCCCCACACCCGTGGGGATGAACCGTTGGCTACATGTGCGACTCACCCGGAAATTTTCCGTTCCCCACACCCGTGGGGATGAACCGCAGTCACCAAAATCGGCTTTGAATCAGAAGAGCCGTTCCCCACACCCGTGGGGATGAACCGTTGGATACATGTGCGACTCACCTGGAACTTTTCCGTTCCCCACACCCGTGGGGATGAACCGCTGCTGCTTCCATTCCTGGCGCTGAGTCTGAACCGTTCCCCACACCCGTGGGGATGAACCGGAGAACGTAAAATGGGATTAGACAGAGCAACCCCGTTCCCCACACCCGTGGGGATGAACCGGTGATAAAATGAAAACCAAATGCCGGTATTGCCCGTTCCCCACACCCGTGGGGATGAACCGCGGTTCAGAATTTGCTTGCCAGTACCAGGCTTTCCGTTCCCCACACCCGTGGGGATGAACCGCCGGGGAAATGTTCCCGGATTTTCGGGAGCGGCCGTTCCCCACACCCGTGGGGATGAACCGGACTTTCTTAAATGATTAGTTTAATAGTTGTTCCGTTCCCCACACCCGTGGGGATGAACCGCCCTAATTTTTCTAACCCTATCGGACAAAACCCCGTTCCCCACACCCGTGGGGATGAACCGTGTCTTGGAATGTTATAGTCCCAACCCCACCAGCCCGTTCCCCACACCCGTGGGGATGAACCGTCAACCGCTACCATGCCCTGATATCATCCAGACCGTTCCCCACACCCGTGGGGATGAACCGGACATGGAGGATAACGACGAATGGCAATAAAACCGTTCCCCACACCCGTGGGGATGAACCGGCATGGAATAATCTCGCTCGGCTGGAATTAATCCGTTCCCCACACCCGTGGGGATGAACCGTCAGAGTGATTCAACAATATGTTGAAACGCCTCCGTTCCCCACACCCGTGGGGATGAACCGTCCCTTTCTGGATGATATCAGGGCATGGTAGCCCGTTCCCCACACCCGTGGGGATGAACCGGCTATGGTGTCGTAAACCATCCGCACAGAATCCCGTTCCCCACACCCGTGGGGATGAACCGTCGGGTACATGTGCGACTCACCCGGAACTTTTCCGTTCCCCACACCCGTGGGGATGAACCGGGTTTTTCCCCGAGGGGGACGACCCCGTCTGGCCGTTCCCCACACCCGTGGGGATGAACCGTCGTGATTCGGCCTGTAACGGCGATTCACCGTCCGTTCCCCACACCCGTGGGGATGAACCGGATGAGCCTCAGCATTGCCGGTGGGTCGAGGACCGTTCCCCACACCCGTGGGGATGAACCGGCCGATATGGATCTCCCGTTCAACCGGGACATCCCGTTCCCCACACCCGTGGGGATGAACCGGACGGAAAGCCAATTGATTGGGAGTGGATTGACCGTTCCCCACACCCGTGGGGATGAACCGGGTGGATATTTCGTTGAACGAGTCCCCGAACTCCGTTCCCCACACCCGTGGGGATGAACCGCCAACGTGGCCCCGCATGTCCCGACAACCATCCCCGTTCCCCACACCCGTGGGGATGAACCGTTTGCCGGACATCACCGCAATATCGAAAAACGCCGTTCCCCACACCCGTGGGGATGAACCGCCTCGGGGCTTCTGGAAGTGATGCCGCGCGTCCCGTTCCCCACACCCGTGGGGATGAACCGTAGCCGCAATAATCGTTAATTATTTGAAAACCCCGTTCCCCACACCCGTGGGGATGAACCGTTCCTAAGGGGTCCGCTATATACCCCTATATACCGTTCCCCACACCCGTGGGGATGAACCGCAACCATTGAAAAAAACAACGCCCCTATCAAACCGTTCCCCACACCCGTGGGGATGAACCGCGGCAGCTTTTGAGATATGGAAGGCGGCTGAACCGTTCCCCACACCCGTGGGGATGAACCGGGGATTTCATTTAACATGGCCGTCGTTTTCCTGCCGTTCCCCACACCCGTGGGGATGAACCGAATTGATGACGGGTGGATGATCTCCAGAAAATCCGTTCCCCACACCCGTGGGGATGAACCGTACTTACCAATGTCGGGATATGCATCGAGGGACCGTTCCCCACACCCGTGGGGATGAACCGAGCCGGCGACATGGTAGCCATGCAGATGGACGCCGTTCCCCACACCCGTGGGGATGAACCGGAAGTTGAGAGGGGTTCCCGGCAATTAGTTTCCCGTTCCCCACACCCGTGGGGATGAACCGCATGGTGGCTGGTAACGTCTTGCGACTCGACACCGTTCCCCACACCCGTGGGGATGAACCGATGGTTAAACCGTTTACTGAAAAAACTATGACCCGTTCCCCACACCCGTGGGGATGAACCGGAAGTTGAGAGGGGTTCCCGGCAAGCATTTCACCGTTCCCCACACCCGTGGGGATGAACCGGTCCATAACTGGGTCGGTTGAAGTCAAAGGGTCCGTTCCCCACACCCGTGGGGATGAACCGTCCAGATGTTCAACGTTCCTCGGCCAAACACCCCGTTCCCCACACCCGTGGGGATGAACCGTCACTTGCGGTTTCATCGAAAGCGATGTCCATCCGTTCCCCACACCCGTGGGGATGAACCGCATTTCACCCTTCATTCAGGCATCCTTTCTTCCCGTTCCCCACACCCGTGGGGATGAACCGTCCAGATGTTCAACGTTCCTCGGCCAAACACCCCGTTCCCCACACCCGTGGGGATGAACCGATCCCTACCAGCCTTAGACATTGTGGTGTGGCCCGTTCCCCACACCCGTGGGGATGAACCGGGACCAATACAATTCCTCATCAATAAACCCGTCCGTTCCCCACACCCGTGGGGATGAACCGAACACTTTCAGGCAAAAGTCAAGATAAAACTACCGTTCCCCACACCCGTGGGGATGAACCGGGATGAATCTTCACCTGCCATGATGACCCCGGCCGTTCCCCACACCCGTGGGGATGAACCAGGAGAACAATATGCCTACCGCTGAAAATGCAACCGTTCCCCACACCCGTGGGGATGAACCGTATTGCCCAACGGCCTGGCCACCGGCGGTGTTCCGTTCCCCACACCCGTGGGGATGAACCGACTCTACCAACACCGCATAGGCAACCGCTTTCCCGTTCCCCACACCCGTGGGGATGAACCGCCGAGGGTTAAGGGCTCATATAAGATTGAAAACCGTTCCCCACACCCGTGGGGATGAACCGCGTGGTGGTATGCCGGGATTTTTCAACAATCTCCGTTCCCCACACCCGTGGGGATGAACCGTATCGCGACACCAGCGGTTGGCAATTCAATGTCCGTTCCCCACACCCGTGGGGATGTGTAATGGTCAAGTAAAAACGGACACAAAAATTAAGCCACCTTTTTTAGATATTGCTCTTTCTCATATGCCATAGGCGATAAATATCCCAGGGTAGAATGAAGCCGGATACTGTTGTAAAAAGTGATGTAATCCAAAACTTCATTCTTCGCCTCATTCCGGGTAAAAAATCGACAGTCAGTCAGCCGTTCGGATTTTAGGGAACGGAAAAAGCGTTCCGTAGGCGAATTGTCCCAGCAATTCCCTTTGCGGCTCATACTGGGTTGCATCCCATAGAACCCCAGCTGTT